>NZ_VSZS01000067.1:0-425000 GCF_008180155.1 Neoaquamicrobium microcysteis
CCCCGTCGACCGGACGAGGCCAATCCCGCACGCCGCTCTTCCCCTTTGGTCAGCCCGGTGGCCACCCAAGCCCTCCGGGTAAGAGCGCATGCAGGATAAAGGCGCACCAAACGGGGGTGGACGAAATTCCGCAGAAAAAATTCGGGGGCCAGGACCGCGGTCGCGCGCAATGCTCTACTGGTGAAGCACGGATCATGAAATACAATCGCAAACCCACAGACTGCGAGGCAGCCACATGGTGCGGTTCGAATTCGAGGCCGAGGCTATCCACTGGCGGGGACCGTCCCCATACTTCTTCGTGCCGCTGCCTGCTCAGCATGCAGACGAGATTCGACGCCTGTCGAAGCTCGTGAGCTACGGTTGGGGCGTGATCCCGGTCGAGGCGACGATCGGCGACGTGCACTTCACGACTTCGCTGTTTCCTAAGGACCAGACCTACCTGCTGCCTTTGAAAGACGCCGTGAGACGCAGGTGCAGCGTGACGGCAGGCGACGTTGTGAGCGTCAGCATGGCGCTCAGCGTGAAGGACAGTTAGTCGTCAGGCTCGGCCTGTCACGCCGCGCCGAAGACCGCCCCAACGAAGCCGGTCAGCGCCATCGCTGCCGCTCCCCAGAAGGTGACGCGCAGAACCGGGCGCAACATGGGAGCCCCGCCCGCCCGCGCGCCGATCGCGCCCAGCAACGCCAGCGACAGGAGGGATATGGCCGACACCACGATGACCACGTTTTCAGGTGGGCTCACGACGGCGGCCATCAAGGGCAGCACGGCGCCGGCGGCAAAAGTGGCGGCCGATGTCATGGCAGCCTGCACGGGCCGGGCGGTCGAAACTTCCGTGATGCCCAGTTCGTCACGGGCATGAGCGCCCAAGGCATCGTGCGCCATCATCTGCTTGGCGACTTCTCGGGCAAGGTTATATTCCACGCCCCTCGCCTTGTAGATCTGCGCCAGTTCCTCCAGTTCCATGTCCGGCATATCCCGCAACTCGGCCCGCTCGCGGGCGAGATCGGCGTTTTCGGTGTCGGACTGCGAACTGACCGAGACGTACTCGCCGGCGGCCATGGACATCGCGCCCGCCACAAGCGCAGCCGTGCCGGCAACGAGTATCGCGCTGCTGTCGCTCGATGCGGCCGCTACGCCGACGACGACGCTGGCGGTCGAGAGGATGCCATCATTGGCGCCGAGCACGGCCGCACGCAGCCAACCTACGCGTTCGACCAGATGGCTTTCCCGGTGTGTGGAGGATCGCACCATAGCCTTTGCAAATGCCTCCTCTGTCCTGGCGGCTATCGCGCCGCGCGTTCAATGCCCATCGAACGAAACCAGCGTGCGAACGGAGACGCCCAGCGCTTCCAGCTTCGCGCGGCCGCCCAGGTCGGGCAGATCGATGACGAAGCAGGCCGCCTCGATCTGCGCGCCCATCTGGGTGAGCAGCTTGACGGCAGCCTCGGCCGTGCCGCCGGTGGCGATCAGGTCGTCCACGAGGATGACGCGCTGGCCGGGCGCGATGGCGTCCTTGTGCATCTCCATCTCGTCGAGCCCGTATTCGAGCGAGTAGGCGACGCGCACCGTCTCGTGGGGCAGCTTACCCTTCTTGCGGATGGGCACGAAGCCGGCCGACATCTGATGCGCGATCGCGCCACCGAGAATGAAGCCGCGCGCCTCGATGCCGGCGATCTTGTCGATCTTGGAGCCTGCCCAGGGGTGCACCAGCTCGTCCACCGCACGGCGAAAGGCGCGCGCATCGCCCAGCATCGTGGTGATGTCGCGAAACAGGATGCCCGGCTTCGGATAGTCGGGGATCGTGCGGATGGCGGAAAGAAGCGTTTCTTCGAGCGTCGATTTCACTGTAGTGTCCCTGTTGCCCGCCATTCATGACCGGCAACGGCCCAAAAGAAAAGGGCGGCCTAAGCCGCCCCCGATCTTTTGTGGCGAAGCGCGATCAGTGATCGACGCCGCCCCAGACCTTGCGCTTGGTGAGGTAGACCAGCCCGCCGAACAGGACGAGGAAGATCATGACGTTGAAGCCCATGCGCTTGCGCGCCTCCAAATGAGGCTCCGCGGTCCACATGAGGAACGCAGCCACGTCGTGGGCATACTGGTCCTGCGTCTCGGGCGCACCGTCGTCGTAGGTGATCTGGCCGTCGGAAATCGGGTCCGGCATCGACAGCGAGGTGCCGGCGATGAAGTGCGGGTTGTAGTAGGTGCCCGGCTGCTGGTTGTAGCCTTCCGGCGCATCCTGATAGCCGGTCAGCAGCGAGTAGATGTAGTCCGGCCCGCTCTCGGCATACTGGGTGAATATGTCGAAGACGAAGGTCGGAAAGCCGCGCTCGACCGCACGTGCCTTGGCGATGAGCGACAGGTCGGGCGGGGCCGCGCCGTTGTTGGCGGCGGCCGCCGCTGCGGCGTTGGGGAACGGCGACGGGAAGTGGTCTGACGGTATCGCCGGGCGGGTGAACATCTCGCCGCTGGAATCGGGGCCGTCCTCGACCTCGTATTCGGCGGCCAGAGCCCTAACCTGCGCTTCGGAATAGCCGAGCGCCTCGAGCGTGCGGAATGATACGCGCTCCAGCCCATGGCAGGCCGCGCAGCCTTCGCGATAGACCTTGAGGCCGCGCTGGAGCTGGCTCCTTTCGTAGGTGCCGAAAGGCCCTGCGAAAGACCAGTCCTGCTCCACCGGCTTGACCAGCGGATATTCCGCGGCCTGCACCGCATGTGCGGCGCCGAGTGCGATGCCGAGCGCGGCGAAACCCTTGATGAAAGAATTCATAATCAAGTCCTTGTCTGCCTTGAGCCGCTCAGCCTTTGGTTTCCGGGGAAGCCGTCGCACCGGTCGGATGTGCGGTGCCGCTGCCCTTGTTCTTCTCGAGCACCGCCTCCGTGATCGAGTTGGGCAGGCGGCGCGGCGTCTCGATCAGCCCGAGGATGGGCATCACGACCAGGAAGAACGCGAAGTAGAACAGCGTCGAAACCTGCATCGCCGGGATGTACCAGCCTTCGGCCGGACGCGAACCGAGCCATCCGAGGAAGACGGCGTTCACGAGGAACAGCCAGAAGAACAGCTTGTACCACGGGCGATAGACAGCCGAGCGAACCTTCGACGTGTCGAGCCACGGCACGAAGAACAGGACCGCGATGGCGCCGAACATGGCCAGCACGCCGCCGAGCTTGGAGTCGATCGGGCCGATGTTGAAGGTGATGGCACGCAGGATCGCGTAGAACGGCAGGAAGTACCATTCGGGAACGATATGCGCCGGCGTCTTCAGCGGGTCGGCCGGGATGTAGTTGTCGGCGTGGCCCAGATAGTTCGGGATGTAGAAGACGAAGTAGGCGAACATGGCCAGGAAGACGATCATGGCGAAGCCGTCCTTGATCGTCGCGTAGGGCGTGAAGGCCACGGTGTCGGTCTTCGACTTCACCTCGATGCCGGTCGGGTTGGTCTGGCCGGTGACGTGCAGCGCCCAGACGTGCAGCACCACGACGCCCGCGATCATGAAGGGCAGCAGGTAGTGCAGCGAGAAGAAGCGGTTCAGCGTCGGGTTGTCGACCGCGAAGCCGCCCAGCAGCAGCGTCTGGATCCACTCTCCTACCAGCGGAATGGCTGTGAAGAAGCCGGTGATGACGGTGGCGCCCCAGAAGCTCATCTGGCCCCACGGCAGCACGTAGCCCATGAATGCGGTAGCCATCATCAGCAGGTAGATGATGACGCCCAGAATCCACAGCAGCTCACGCGGCGCTTTGTAGGAGCCGTAGTAGAGACCGCGGAAGATGTGGATGTAGACGGCGATGAAGAACATCGACGCGCCGTTGGCATGCAGATAGCGAATGAGCCAGCCGGAATTCACGTCGCGCATGATCTTCTCGACCGAATCGAAGGCGAGCTCCGTCGAGGCTGCGTAGTGCATGGCCAGCACGATGCCGGTGACGATCTGAACCACCAGCATCAGCGAAAGAATGCCGCCGAAAGTGTAGGCGTAGTTCAGGTTGCGCGGAACCGGATAGGAGACGAACGAGTCGTGCACCAGCCGCGGCAGCGGCAGGCGTGCGTCGAACCAGCGTCCGATGCCGGTCTTGGGCGAATAGGTCGAGTGTCCACCGCTCATGGTCTAATGCTCTCTCTTTCCCTCAACCGATCCTGATGACCGTATCGGATATGAATTCGTAGTTCGGAATGTGCAGGTTCTCGGGCGCCGGACCGCTGCGGATGCGGCCGGCCGTGTCGTAGTGCGAGCCGTGGCAGGGGCAGAACCAGCCGCCGAAATCGCCGGCCTGGCCGAGCGGGACGCAGCCCAGATGCGTGCACGAACCGATCATGACGATCCAGTTTTCCTTGCCTTCGCCGGCCGAGCGCTCGAGGTCGCTGGCGGGGGCGTCGGCACCCAGGTTCTCGTTGCGGGCAAGCTGGTCGGGCAGTTGGTCGACCGAAACCGACTTGGCTTCCTCGATCTCGGCGTCGGTGCGGTTGCGGATGAAGATCGGCTTGCCGCGCCACTTGGCCGTCACCGACATGCCCGGCTCGATCGCCGAAACGTCGACCTCGACGGTAGCGAGCGCCAGCGTGGAGGCATCCGGGCGCATCTGGTCTATGAAGGGCCATACGACGGCGCCGGCGCCGACGACGCCGGTCATCGCGGTGGCGATGTAGAGAAAATCGCGGCGGTTATGCTCGGTCGATTCGTTCGCGCTCACGGGCACAGGGTCCTTTCGCCTCATTGTCGCCGGAAGGAACCCGCATGACCTTGTAAACCGTCCTGCTCACCACCCTGCGTCCGATGCGTTGGCGGCTGGCGACGGCTGGCGGATTCCCCCTGCATTTGGCGATGGTTTCTATGCGCGCGGTCATCGATTGTCCAGTATCACGAGACCGTGGGGGCAGATTGTCGCGCCCCCGCAGCTTAGGCCGCCGCGAAGGACGCACGCGCGGCCTGTCTGCTAAACCTTGCCTTAAGGCGCGGTATGTTTCCGTGTGGGGATGGAAGTACTCTTCACAGTGCTGATCGCTTTCGTCGCCGGCTGCGCCTCCATCGGCCTCGTGCTGCTGCGCCAGAGACGGCTGGCGGCCCGGATAGCGATGCTCGAGCAGCAGACGACATGGTATCACGATGCGCTGCGCATAGCCGGCGCGGGCATCTGGCAATGGAACATCGAGGAGGACCGGTGGCACTGGATGGAAGATATCTTCCAGACGCCGGGCTCCACGCTCGACTATCACATCGCGATGAGCGAAGATTTTCACCGCCACCTCCACCCGGATGATCGGGACCTTTACCGGTCCATCGAAGCCGCTTGCAGGGAAGGTCAGGAATCATATCTGGTCGAATATCGGTATCGCCTCGACAACGGCGAGATACGGTGGTTTCGCGACATAGCCCATCGCGTGGCTTCCGCCGGAGAGGGAGCACCGACCATCTTCGGCATCACGATCGACGTGACCGAGGAAAAGCAGCGGACCCTGGACAGGGAGCGGCGTTCCGATCAGGACGACCTGACAGGCCTGCCGAATCGTCGCGCCCTGATGGAGCATCTCGCGGATCGCCTCTTCGACGAGACCGAGTTCGCATTGGCTTTCGTGGATCTCAACGGCTTCAAAACACTCAACGACCAGCATGGACATGCTTCCGGCGACGCCTGTTTGAGACTTCTGGGGAGAACCCTGTCCGCCAGTCTGCACGACGACGAGTTCGCGGCGCGGATGGGCGGCGATGAATTCGTCATCATCATACCGGCAAGCGACGATGAAACCGCGATCGATCGCACATCATCGCTGATCGGCGATGCGTTGACGGTAGCCAACAGGGGCATCCCCAAGGGCCGCATCGGCGCCTCCGCCGGACTGGCGTTCCATCCCCGCCACGCAACCACCCGTGAAGGATTGCTTGGAGCGGCAGACAGCGCGATGTACAGGGCGAAAGCGAGCGGAAGGTCGCTCGCGCTCAGCGTTTATGGCGACGACGACGCCACGTCGCAACGCAGCGCATGACGGCCGGAGGCCGCTATCACATCGACCCGAGCCTTGCGAGCACCTCTGCCGGGATGGCGTAGTCGCGGATGGCGTCGTTGTGGCGGCGCATACCGCAAAGCTCGCGCTGGATGAAATAGACATAGACCGCATCGGCGGCGTCCCTGAGCAGTGCCGGGCGCTGCGGCGATTCTTTCCCCGCCTCGCCGAGCCGCCTCAACGCCCTTTCGACGCGCGCGCCCGCGCGGCCAAGGGAGGCAGCCTTTTCGCCGGCGATCTCGTGGTCGAGCGGATTGAGGCCGCCGGATGACGAGCGACCGGCAAGAGCGTCACCGGAATACCTCGAGGGCGGGCGCAGCGACATGGCAGCTACTCGGCTGCAAGGCTCGATGCCAGGAACCCGCCGGACTGGCGCTTCCAAAGCTGGGCGTAGAGCCCGTCGCGCGCGATCAGCTCGTCATGGGTGCCCTCCTCCACGATGCGCCCTTCGTCGATGACGACGAGGCGGTCGAGGGCCGCGATAGTGGAGAGCCGGTGGGCGACGGCGACGACCGTCTTGCCTTCCATGAGACGATAGAGGTTTTCCTGGATCGCCGCCTCGATCTCCGAATCGAGCGCCGACGTCGCCTCGTCCAGCACGAGGATAGGCGCGTTCTTGAGCATCATGCGCGCGATGGCGATGCGCTGGCGCTGCCCACCGGAAAGCTTGACGCCGCGCTCGCCCACATGGGCCTCGTAGCCGCGCCTGCCCTTGGGATCGCTGACGCCGACGATGAATTCGTGCGCAGCGGCACGCCTTGCCGCCTCGACGATCTCCTCGTCCGACGCGCCGGGCTTGCCGTAGGCGATGTTGTCGCGGATCGAGCGGTGCATGAGCAGCGGGTCCTGCGCGACGACGCCGAACTGCGCGCGAAGCGACGCCTGCGTGACGTCGCGGATGTCGGTTCCGTCCAGCAGAATGCGGCCGCCCTCGACATCGAAGAGCCGCAGGGCGAGGTTGACTACGGTCGTCTTGCCGGCTCCTGAAGGTCCGACCAGCGCGACCCGCTCGCCCGGTCTGATATGCAGGTTTAGCCCCTCGATCACGCCTTCGCCCTTGCCGTAGTGGAAGGTGACGTTCTCGAAATTGAGGTCGCCCTTTACGCGCGGCATCGTTTTCGCCGCAGGCGCATCGCGCAGCTCGGGCCTGACCGAGATGGTTCCGGTGGCGTCCTGCACGGTCGCGAACGAGCGGATGAGGCCGTTGATGTTGAACATCATGTAGCCGGACATCTGGTTGAGCCGGAAGACGAGGCCCATCGCGGCAGCGATCTCGCCAGTGGTGGCCGAGCCTGCCATCCAACCGCGCACGGCGAGCCAGAAGACAGCGGCCATCATGAAGCCGTTGAGGATCGCCACCGCCGAACGCACGCTGGTGATCGCCCGCGTCAGGCCCTTCACCGCGCCGAGATAGCGCTCCATGCCGTCACGCACATAGTCGTTTTCGCGGTGGCCGCTGTCGAACAGCTTCACCGCCATGATGTTGGTGAAGGCATCGACCAGCCGGCCGTTGAGGATGGAGCGTTCGTCGGCGGTTCTGCGCCCCGCCGCGCGCAGGGGCGGCAGGAGCATCCAGGCCGTCCCGACATAGGCGGCGAGCCACACCGCCAGCACGAGCCCCATCATCGGGTCGAGCAGGATCAGGATGGTTGCCGCCAGGACGAGGAAGGACAGGAAGCTCCACATCGTCTGCAGCGACGAGACGATGAAGTCACCGGTAGCTTCACCGCCCTGCAGTATCTTGGTGGCGATGCGGCCGGCGAAATCGTTCTGGTAGAAGGAATAGGGCTGCTCGATCACGCGTCGGAACGACTGCCAGCGAACGAGCTGGTAGAAGGACGGCACGATGATCTGCTGTTCGACCACCGCGTTGGCGACCATGATGGCCGCACGGATGACAAGCACGAGCACGAGAAATGCGGCAAGCTCCATCCAGTGGTCGGTGAGAAGCTGCGTAGGCGACGACGATTCCAGCAGGTCGATCAGCCAGCCGAGCGACCAGTAGAGCGCGGCATCGACGGCGCCTGATAGCCCGCCCACAATCAGAAGCAGGATGAACGGCCCCTTGGCCTGGCGGGCGAAGAACAGGATGAACTGCCACGCATCGCGCGGCAGCACGTCCCGTTCGGTGTCGGCGAATGGCTCGATGACACCTTCGGCCTTGCGCCAGATGCGCTCGGCAAAGCCATCATCCTTGCGTTCGTCGACTTCGCTCATTCGGCCGCGATTTCCTTTTCCGGTTCGGGCGCGGGGTCGTCGTGCAGCAGGAAGCCGCCGGACTGTCTCTGCCATAACTGGGCATAAAGGCCGCCCTTGGCAATGAGCTCGTCATGGGTGCCCTGCTCCAGCACCCGGCCCCTGTCCATCACGACCAGCCGGTCCATCGCGGCGATGGTGGACAGCCGGTGCGCGATCGCGATGACCGTCTTGCCTTCCATCAGCCGGTAGAGGTTCTGCTGGATCGCCTCTTCCACCTCTGAGTCGAGCGCCGAGGTCGCCTCGTCGAGGATCAGGATCGGAGCATCCTTGAGCATCACACGCGCGATGGCGATGCGCTGGCGTTGGCCACCGGAAAGCTTCACGCCGCGCTCGCCGACATGGGCGTCCAGTCCCTTACGGCCCTTCGGGTCCGTCAGGCTTCCGATGAAGTCGAGCGCTTCGGCACGGCGCGCCGCCTCCACGACCATCTCCTCGCTCGCTTCCGGACGGCCATAGAGGATGTTGTCGCGAACGGAGCGATGCAACAGCGAGGTGTCCTGCGTGACGACGCCGATATTGGCGCGCAGGCTGTCCTGCCCGACCGCGGCGATGTCCTGCCCGTCGATCGTCACGCGGCCGCCCTCGATGTCGTAGAAGCGCAGCAGAATATTGACCAGCGTCGACTTGCCGGCGCCCGAGCGGCCGACGATGCCGACCTTCTCGCCCGGCCTGATGGTCAGCGACAAGTCCTCGATCACGCCCTTCTGCTTGCCGTAGTGGAAGCGCACGTGGTCGAACGCGATCTCGCCCTTCGAGACGACGATCTCCTTTGCGTTCGGCTTGTCCTCCACGAGACGCGGCAGAGAGATCGAGCGGATGCCGTCCTGCACCGTGCCGATGTTCTCGAACAGGCCGGACACCTCCCACATGATCCACTGCGACATGCCCCAGAGCCGCAGCACGAGACCGAGCGCAACGGCGACCGCACCGATGGATACGGCGGCACCCAGCCACAGCCAGATCGCGATGGCCGCAACCGAGGCAAGCAGCATGGAATTGAGGAAATAAAGCGTGCCGTAGAGACCCGTCACCAGCCGCATCATGCCGTGCACGGTGACGAGGAAGTCACTCATGCCTTCTTTCGCGAAGGTGGCTTCCCGCTGCGCGTGGCTGAAGAGCTTGACCGTCTGGATGTTGGCGTAGCTGTCCACCACGCGGCCGGTCATCACCGCGCGCGCGTCGGCCTGCTGCTCGGAAACCTTACCCAGCCGCGGGATGTAGTAGTAGAGAAGCGCGACATAGGCGACGAGCCAGACGGCCAGCGGCGCAGCCAGCCTCCAGTCGGCCGAGCCGACCAGAAACAGCACGCCGAGGAAGTAGACCACCACGTAGTTCAACACGTCGATGAGCTTGATGACGCATTCGCGCACCGCCAGCGCCGTCTGCATCAGCTTGGTGGCGATGCGGCCGGCGAACTCGTCCTGATAGAACGTCATCGACTGTTTCAGCAGGTAGCGATGCACCTGCCAGCGGATGCGCATCGGGAAATTGCCGAACAGCGACTGGTGGTTGAGCCAGGAATTGAACAGCACGATGCCCGGCAGCGCGAACAGCACGACGAAGGCCATGCCCGCGAGCTTCCAGCCTTCGGTCTGGAGGAAGGTTTCGCGGTTCTGCGCGGAAAGCCAGTCGACGATGTTGCCAAGGAAGCCAAACATCCACACTTCGGTGAGCGCGATCAGCGAGGTGAGGATGGCGGAAACCGTGATGAGCGCCCACGAGCCCTTCGTGTAGTGCATGCAGAAGGCGACGAGCGTCTTCGGCGGCTCCACCGGTTCTTCGGGCGGAAACGGGTTCAGGAGGGATTCGAACCAGCGATACATGATGAAATCTTCTCTGCGTTTTACTTGTGCCCGCTGCGCGGACCAATATGGGCTTTGCGGGGCGATCCCTTGAGGGATGCGCCGGGATTGTCGGTCTTTGCCAGTCTGGCGATCTCCTGACCCCGCTTGAGCGGAGAAGCCGGAAGATGGGGTTCTCCAGCCTTCCCGCCAAGCGCCAGCCGGAAAGCTGCTGACAGCGGCGCGTCAGCAGCAGATGCAGGCTGGCCGACCGTTACGGGCAACGTTTCGATCTGCTTGTTTGTCGGCATGGTGCGGTTCCTTTCGATCAGGGACGGCAGCGGCGCTCAGGCCGCCAGCCTGTTCTTGTCGTTCTGATGTTTTGAGGCCGGCTGCGGCCTGGGCCGCCAGAAGCCGCACGAACCGTCATCGTCGGATGACGGTTCGTCTTTCTCCGCGCCTGTGAACAGGGCGATCAGCCGCGTGATGAATAACGGGCGCGTGGCTACCCACACATCGGGCAGATCGGACAACTGGCCGCGATGCGGCCGCTGCCGGGGCGCCGGCGCACCCGGCCCGAAGACCAGAAGCGACCAGGCATACTGGCGCGCGTCGTGCAGCGAATGCGGCCCCGAGCGGGGGCGCTGGTGGTGATAACGCATGGCGAAAATCCTCGAGGATCGGAACTTGCGATCCGGCGGATGCCGCGTCGATGCTGATCAGTCAGGGAAGAAGCGTCGAACCGACTCCGCCGTCAGGCGAAAAGCCCACGGAAGGGGCGAATGGCGTCAATGGTCATTTTGCAATCCATCATTGCTTCCCCTTCGGTTCGAGTTGACGATGGCAGCCCTATAGACCTGTTCCGCGCGTCTGGCTAGGTGAAAGCTGACGTTACGGAGCCACGCGGCACCGACTGTTGCATTCCGGTTACTCTTTAGAAGACGATGATCTTGCCCTCTCCTGCCCCGCACGACCTGCGCATCGCGCTCTACCAGCCTGACATTCCCGGCAACGCCGGCGCCATCCTGCGTATGGCGGCCTGCCTCGGGCTCGGCGTAGACATCATCGAACCTGCCGGCTTCGACATGACCGACCGCGCGCTGAAACGTGCCGGCATGGACTATCTGGAGATGGCCGCGCTGACGCGCCATGTCTCCTGGGAGGCGTTTCAGGAGTGGCGGGCTGGCGAGCGGCGAAGGCTGATCCTGTTCAGCACGCGAGCGAGCGATCCCTACACGGGTTTCAGATTTGCCGATGGCGACGTGCTTCTGTTCGGCCGCGAATCGGCAGGTGTGCCTGACAGCGTGCACGAAGCCGCGGACGCGCGCGTGACGATAAGGATGCAGCCCGGTGCGCGCAGCCTCAACCTGGCGCTGTCGGCTGCGATGGCGGCCGGCGAGGCGATCCGCCAGACGACCCGGTGATTGCGCGGGAAAGTATGATTTGTCGGCCATGAGGCATCCTTCTCTCGTTTCGAAGGACGCCTTGATACAACCTCAACAAAAGTTGAGGTCAAGAGCCGATAAGATGGAAGGTGTAGACGCGTCAATCCGCCGTAGGCAGGCGGCGGATAGTGAACTCGATGACATCGTCCGGCCGCTCGCACCAGCTTTCGATCTCGGTCCAGTAGGCCTGTTTCGGCCAGCGGTCGAACCACTCACGCGCCTTCTCGCGCGCGGCATTGCGGGGCAGCATGAAAGTCTCGCGAATGAATCCGTCGCGCACCTTGCGGCCGGTGTCCGCGCGGCGCCTTTCGAGGCTGCGCTTGAGACTGTCGAGCGGCGGTCGTGCGGGAACGCGCACCTGAAACTCCCCCGGAAAGTCCTTGACCCTCACAGGCAACAGATTAGGGATCGCAGCCAGACTTGACGAGTCCTTTTGCGTGCGCGCGGATTTGCCCGCAAAGCGGGGACCGAATGGAGACATGAATGCAGCGTCCGGAACTGCCGGCAGGATTGCCGGAAGGGATCGAGGATAAGAAGGCGGCGGCCAAGGCCTGGTTCGAGGAACTGCGCGACCGCATCTGCGACACGTTCGAGAAGATCGAGGACGACCTGTCCGGTCCGCAGGCCGGCTGGTCGCCCGGCCGCTTCGAGCGCACGCCGTGGGAACGCGACGGCGGCAAGGGCGGCGGTGGCGTCATGTCGATGATGTATGGCCGCGTCTTCGAGAAGGTCGGGGTCCACTGCTCAACCGTCCATGGTGAGTTCTCGCCCGAGTTCCGCAGCCAGATACCGGGTGCGGAGGAAGACCCGCGCTTCTGGGCGTCGGGCATTTCGCTGATCGCGCATCCGCAGAACCCGAACGTACCGGCCGTGCATATGAACACGCGCATGGTGGTCACCACCCGCCAGTGGTTTGGCGGCGGCGCTGACCTGACGCCCGTGCTGGAACGCCGGCGCACCCAGGAAGACCCGGACACCGTAGCTTTCCACAAGTCGATGAAGTTCGTGTGCGACAAGCACCCGGCCGTCGCCAGCCACGACAAGTTCAAGAGCTGGTGCGACGAGTATTTCTTCCTGCCGCACCGCAAAGAGCCGCGCGGCGTGGGCGGCATCTTCTATGACTGGCTGAAGACGCCGGAGGAAAATGGCGGCTGGGACGCCGATTTCCGCTTCACGCAGGATGTGGGCCGCACCTTCCAGATCGTCTACAACCACATCGTGCGCAAGAACTTCAACGAAAACTGGACCGAGGCCGACCGCGAGGAACAGCTGATCCGGCGCGGGCGCTATGTCGAGTTCAACCTGCTCTACGATCGCGGCACGATCTTCGGGCTGAAGACCGGCGGCAATGTCGATTCGATCCTTTCGAGCCTGCCGCCCGAGGTGAAGTGGCCATAGTCAGCAGCCGCACTCCGCGGTTCGCGCATGCGGATGGCCGATCGGCAGATCGCCGAGTTCGGCCTGGCTCATGGCTCGCAGAGCCGGATGCGACAGGGGATCGCTGCGCCAATGCTCGCCCTCAGTGTATGCGCGCGGCTCGAGCAGGCGGCTTGTGATATTCAAGATAAACTGGAGCATGACAACCTCCATCTCTGATGTCATGCCGATAACATTGCACCGATATGGCTTCGTCACTATGGAGTTTGGCTGCCGCTTCATATAGAAAAACTATATGAAGGAGCTGAACCGCGTCCATCTCAATGGCCTGCGCGCGCTGGAAGCAGTGGGCCGGCTCGGCTCTCTGCAGAAGGCGGCCGATGAGCTTGGCGTGTCAGTGGGTGCGGTGAGCCAGCAGGTGCTGAAGTCGGAGGCGCAGCTTGGCCGCGCCGTATTCGACAGGTCGGGACGCGGGCTGACGGCGACCGGGTTCGGGGCGGCGTTCCTCGCGCGGCTGACCAACGGTTTCCAGGCGCTCGACGATGCGGTCGCCTCGTCGCGCACCCATGCCGATTCGATCCTTACCGTCTCGGTCGCGCCCGTCTTTGCGTCCAAATGGCTGGTCCCGCGTCTGTCGGCCTATTCGCGGGCGGAACCCGACATCATCGTGCGCCTCGACGCCTCTGTCACGCTGATCGACCCCGATACATCGGATGTGGACATAGCCATCCGCGTCGGCGACGGAAAATGGCCGGGCGTGAAAACGGACTTTCTGCTGCCGCAGGAGGTGTTTCCCGTCTGCTCGCCGGCGCTGGCGGGGCGGTTGCGCGTGCCCCGCGACCTGATGAACGCACCCATCGTGCGCGACGCCAATTCGACGCTGAGCTGGAATGTCTGGCTGGAACGTTTCGGCATGGATGAAAGCCAGCTCGGCGACGGACATTCATTCACCGACGCCGCCTTGTGCCTCGACGCGGCGATCGCCGGACAGGGCGTCATGCTGGCATGGCAGACGCTGGCTCACTATGCGCTTTCGGTCGGGCAACTGGTTGCTCCCTTCCCGCAGCGAGCAAGCACCGGGCTGGGCTATTACCTCGTCAGTTCCGCCACCCGCCGGGAGCCTGCCAAGGTGACCCGCTTCAAGCGCTGGATCAAGGCGGAACTCGCCCGCGACTTCCCTGCAAACCGCCCTGTCGATCTGTAGCGAAAACGAAAATCAGGCACTGATGCAACGCGGCAACAGCGCGCCCAACCCTTTGCATATGCTCAGCTTTCCGACAGGTAAACCACGCAGGTTTCCATAGCGATGACGCAGTGCACAAATCCGTGAACGAAAAACGCGATCACGCCACGTGACAGACCGAAACAATGGCAGTAGACACCGCGCCGGCTTGGGGAGAGGCGGCCGTTTGAGGGCGGCCGCCTCTCGGGGAACCTACGTCGGCGCGGAGGTCGATCACATCTTCGCCGACGGTAAGGTTTCAGTAAAACTTTAACCATCAGGATCGCGCCATGGCGACCAGACGGACCCTCTTCCTATCATCGTTTCTCGCGCTCGCGGCAGCGGCGACGCCTTCACTGGCTGTCGAACCGCCGGTCACGACTGCGATGCTGCAGCAGGCTTCGGTCTCGACCGACGTGGTGACGCGGGAAAGCGGCTTCGTGCATCGGCTCTATCGCCCGGAAAAGCCGAGCGACCGCACCATCATCATGATGCACGGCTCGGGCGGCGACGAGACCACCCTGGCGGCGCTGGCCGCCAGCATCGCGCCGGACGCGACGCTCATCGGCATCCGCGGCCGCGTCGTGCAGAACGGCGTCAAGCGCTGGTACAAGCGCATCACGCCCACCGAGTTCGACCAGCAGGACGTTCGCGCAGAGGCCGATGCCTTCGTGTCGTTTCTGACCACGATGGCGAAGGAACAGGATCTCGATCTCTCGAAGGTGACGTTTCTTGGCTATTCGAACGGCGCCAATCTGATCGCGGCGCTCTCGCAACTGCATCCCGGCGTCGTGCGCAAGGCGGTGCTGTTGCGCCCGATGCCAGTGCTTGCCGAAGCGCAGCAAGTGGACCTGTCGGATTCGCGCTTCCTGACCATCGCTGGCGAAAACGACAAGCTTTACTACCCCTTCGCGCCCAAGCTGGAGACGATGCTGCGCGGATGCGGGGCGAGCGTGGAAGCGCGCGTCATCCGTTCGGGCCACGGGATCGGCGAGGAAGACGCCCGCATCGCTGCCGAATGGCTGGGCAGCCCTGCAAAATAGGCGAACATTTCGGCAACCGAATCCGAGCCTGCCGTGTTATCCTTTTTGCCCGTGACCAGACGGACAAGAAGGAGAAGAACGATGAAAGAGTTTCATTGCGGCTCGCTCGTCCCCGGCTGCGACTGGCACACCAGGCACCCGGAAGAAGCTGAAGTGATGCGCCGCGCGGTAGAGCACATGCGTGAAACCCACGGCGAGTCCACCATCCGCGAAACGATGGTCGAAGCAATCCGGTCGCGCATCGAGACCAAGCGCGACGCCGCCTAGTTCGCCTTGAGAAAACCCGCGGCGCGCTTGAGCAGCGCGTCGCGATCAAGCTGAAACCCGCTATCCACCCACGTGTCCTCGAGCTTTCGGAGCGTGTGGCCCAGACTCTTCTCCTGTTTTGCGCCGAGCGCGACGAGGTCGCTGCCCTTGAGAGGGAAGGTTGGCTTCGTCCAGTTGTCGAGCGCGCGCAGGAGGCGTGCATAGCCGCCGGCTTCAATCAGCGCGCCATCGTCCTGTGCGGACTGCGCAGCGCGTGCGCGCGAGGCGGCAAGAGATAGACGCAGCCGGTCGCCGATGCCACCGGCGTCACCGCGATAGGCCGCCTTTGCCAGCGCCATCTCGCTTGCCTGATGCTGCAGAGGCGCCGAACGAGCCCAGGCAGCCAGGCGCTCACCCTCCGCGTTCGACATCCTGAGCCGCTTCGCCAGCGCTTCCATGCGGACCTCATCAGGTACAACGATGGATGCGAGCCGCAGCAGCGGGTCGGGCGTCCATCCCAGATCCCGCTCGGCCGCCACAAGACCGTGGATGGCGTCGATGCCCCATTTCTCGCTCTCGGGCAGGATGGCGGTGAGCACGCCGGCCTGCCGCATCCACAGGAGCGCGCGGGAGGGGTCGGGGGCGCTGAGCAGCTTCTTCAACTCCGCCCAGACGCGCTCCGCGGATAGAAGCGAGAGCCCATCCTTCAGCCGCGCGCTGGCGCGGATGCCGTCAGCGTCGGGCCGCCCGGCCCCGTACCACGCGAAGAAGCGGAAGAAGCGCAGGATGCGCAGGTAGTCTTCGCGGATGCGCGCCTCGGCATCGCCGATGAACCGCAGCGTTCGCGATTGAAGGTCGGCCAGCCCACCCACCAGATCGATGACCTCGCCGTCCACGGTCGCGTAAAGCGCATTGATGGTAAAGTCGCGCCGCTCGGCGTCGCGCTTCCAGTCACGGCCGAAGGCGACGCGCGCACGCCGCCCGTCGGTCTCGACATCATCGCGCAGAGTGGTCACCTCATAGGTACCGCCGTCGGCGATCACGGTGATGGTGCCGTGGTCCTTGCCGGTGGGTATGGTCTTGAAGCCGGCGGCCTTCGCCCGCCGCTCGGTCTCGTCGGGCAGGTTGGTGGTGGCGATGTCGATGTCGGTGACCGGCTGGCCTAGCAGCGCGTTGCGCACCGCGCCGCCCGCTATCCGCGCTTCCTCGCCATCGATTGACAGGGCCGCCAGCAGCTTCTGGAGGCCGGCGTCGTTCAGCCAGTCCGCGCGACCGGCGATAGATGATGCGCTCACGCGTAGAGCCTTTCGTAGAGGGTGCGGATGATGCCCGCCGTCACGCCCCAGATGTAACGCTCGCCGAACGGCATGGTGTAGAAGAAACGCTCCTGCTCCTGCCAGACGCGGCTCGACTTGGTGTGGTTGGCCGGGTCCATCAGAAACGATAACGGCACCTCGAAGGCGTCGTCCACCTCGTCCTCGTTGATGGTCAGCATGAAGCCGGGCTTCACCACCGACAGCACCGGCGAGATGCGGAAGCCGGAGCCGGAAACGTAGTCGGGCATGCGGCCGACGACCTCGATAAAGTCCTGAGACAGGCCGATCTCTTCCTCGGTCTCGCGCAGGGCGGCGAACTCGGGCGTGGGGTCGGTCGGGTCGATGCGCCCGCCGGGAAAGGCCACCTGCCCGGAATGGCTGCGCAGCTTTTCCGTGCGCTTGGTGAGGATCACGCTCGCCTCGTCGCCGCGATCCACCACGGGGATGAGCACCGCCGCATCCCGCAGCCGGGCGTTGGCGAAAAGCGCCTTCAGGTCGGGGTTGAGGCTGTGGTCGCCATAGTCCGTCTCGCCGTGCGGAGCCTGCTCGGCCGCGGCGCGGCGGCGGAAATCGTCGGCGGTGAACTGGCCAAGCGCGGGAGCGTGCATTCAGGCGCTGAGCCTCTTGAGCTTGTCGACCGGCATGATCGGGAACACGGCACCCTTCGAGCGGACGGCGAACATCAGCACGCCGTCGATGTCGATCTCCTCGCCGAGTTCGGCAAGCTCGTACATCACCGGCCGCGCGACCAGCGCCTCAAGTCTGCCCCGCACCAGCAGGTAGGGCTTGAGCCCATCGGTATCTTCCTCGTCTACGAAACGGACCGGATTTTCCGGCCCCGCCTCCACCACGTCCCCGACATTCGTGCGGAAGGTGAGAACCTGCGCGTCGCCCTCACCGCTCGCGTTGACCTCGACGGCGACGAAATGCGCGTCCTCGACACGGATGCCCACCTTCTCGACGGGCGTGACGAGATAGGTCCTGCCGTCCTCGTCCTTGCGCAGCACGGTGGAGAAAAGCTGCACCAGCGGCATGCGGCCGATGGGCGTACCGAGATAGAACCAGGTGCCATCGCGCTTGATCTCCATGTCGAGATCGCCGCAGAAGTCCGGGTTCCAGCGCTCCACTGGCGGAAGGCCCTTTCCGGCGCGCGCCGCACGGCCGATCAGCGCCTCCAGCCCGGCGGTGTTGGAAGCCCCGCTCAAGCTGCCTTCGCTATCTCGGGCGCTATTATCTGTGCGTATGGTCATCGTCACGAAATAGTCACTGTTGTTCCGCTTGTCAGCCTTGTTGCGTGTTTTAAGTTCAGCGGACGCGCAACGCCAAGGGCGATGCCCGAGTCGCAACAGACGAGGAACCCGACGCTCATGAGCGTAATCATCAAGGAACCCGCCCTCAGCGAATCGCAGATGGTCGCCGAGGCGGAGAGCGCTTTGGCCGACATCTCCAGAGTGCGCGACGCGGTCGGCACCGTGATTTTCGGACAGGAGAGCGTCGTGGAGCGCACGCTGGTGGCGCTTCTGGCAGGCGGTCACGCGCTTCTGGTGGGCGTGCCGGGACTTGCCAAGACCAAGCTGGTGGAAACGCTGGGCGTGGTGCTGGGCCTGGACGGGCGGCGCATCCAGTTCACCCCCGACCTCATGCCTTCGGACATTCTGGGGTCCGAAGTGATGGAGCAGGACGAAAAGGGCACGCGCTCCTTCCGCTTCATCCGCGGGCCGATCTTCGCGCAGTTGTTGATGGCCGATGAGATCAACCGCGCCTCGCCGCGCACCCAGTCGGCCCTGCTGCAATCGATGCAGGAATATCACGTCACCGTCGCGGGCCAGCGCCACGACCTGCCCGCCCCGTTCCACGTGCTGGCAACCCAGAACCCGCTGGAGCAAGAGGGCACGTACCCGCTGCCCGAGGCACAGCTAGACCGCTTCCTGATGCAGGTG
Source organism: Neoaquamicrobium microcysteis (assembly GCF_008180155.1). Classification (GTDB taxonomy): domain Bacteria; phylum Pseudomonadota; class Alphaproteobacteria; order Rhizobiales; family Rhizobiaceae; genus Aerobium; species Aerobium microcysteis. The sequence continues at coordinate 18,625 of NZ_VSZS01000067.1, forward strand.
GACATCCTCTATCCCGACCTTGCCGCCGAACGGCGCATCCTGCTGGAAACGACCGGCGTGGACGACGCGAAGCCACACAACGTGCTGACTGCCGAGCGGCTACGGGAGATCCAGGCGCTTATCCGGCGCATGCCCGTGCCGGAAAGCGTGGTCGAAGCAATCCTCTCGCTGGTTCGTTCCGCGCGTCCCGGACAGGGCAATGCCGAGACCGACAAGCATGTGGCCTGGGGCCCCGGCCCGCGCGCCAGCCAGGCGCTGACGCTGTGCGCCCGCGCCCGCGCGCTGTTCGACGGGCGGCTGGCGCCTTCCATCGACGATGTGCGCGCACTGGCCGAGCCGGTGTTGCAGCACCGCATGGCGCTGACATTCGCGGCGCGCGCCGAAGGCATGAGCGTGCGCGACGTGGTCGGCAGGCTGGCGAAAGCGGCCGGCTGATGGCGCGCATAGGCGAGGCGGCAGCACCGGTCGCAGCACGCGACGCCCTCGCCCGCGCTCGCCTTCGCGCATCGCTTGTTCCCGACCTGCTGGTCGAGGCCCGCCGCGTCGTCAACACGGTGATCGCCGGCTGGCACGGTCGCCGCAAGCGCGGCATCGGCGAGAATTTCTGGCAGTTCCGGCCCTATGTCGAAGGCGAGACCATGTCGCGGATCGACTGGCGGCGCTCGGCCCGCGACGACCATATCTACGTGCGCGACAAGGAGTGGGAAGCCGCCCACACGGTCTGGCTTTGGGCCGACCCATCGCCATCCATGCTCTACAAGTCGCAGACCGCCACCGTATCCAAGGAATCGCGCGCGCTGGTGCTGACACTGGCGCTGGCCGAACTGCTTTCTCGCAGCGGCGAGCGCATCGCATGGCCCGGCCTGACCGACCCGTTCACCGCGCGCAACGGCGCGGAGCGGCTGGCCTCGCATCTGATCCATGCCGGCGAACTGCCAGCGCGACCCGAATTGCTGCCGCTGCGCCGGTTCAGCGATATCGTCGTCGTCAGCGATTTTCTCGACCCGGTGGATGAGACGCAGGCGTGGCTAGACCCGCTGGCGCGGCGCGGCGTACGCGCGCACCTGATCGAGATTTCCGACCCGGCGGAGGAGACGTTTCCCTATACCGGCCGCACCGAGTTCAGCGACCCCGAGACCGGGCAGAAGCTGACGGCGGGCCGCGCCGAGCTTCTGTCGGAAGACTACCGCCGCCTCTACACCGCGCGCCGCCAGTCGCTCGCGGCATGGTGCGGCAAGCTGGGCTGGAGCTACACGGTCAACCACACCGACAGACTGGCCTCCGAAGCGCTGGTCAAGGTGCACATGGCGATGACCGCCGACGTCGGATACGGGACACGCTGATGGGCTGGCTGCCGCTCTCCTTCGGCTTTCCAGCCATCCTCGTCGGCCTGCTGGCCCTGCCCGTCATCTGGTGGCTTCTGCGTCTCACGCCGCCCAAGCCGCAGACGGAAACCTTCCCGCCGCTGCGCATCCTCGCCCACGTGGTGAGGAAGGAGGAAACACCGCACCAGAGCCCGTGGTGGCTGACGCTGCTGCGGCTGCTGATGGCTGCGCTGATCATCTTCGCACTGGCCGAACCCGTGTTCAACGCGCGCGAGGCGACGCCCGCGAGCGGCAGCGCAACGGCAATCGTGATCGACAATGGCTGGGCCAGCGCCAATGACTGGGAGGTGCGCGTCGCCACCGCCGAGCGGCTGATCGCAGACGCCAACGATGCAGGCCAGCCCGTTGTTCTGGCATTCACCGCCGAGCGCGCCAACGAGGAAATCGGCCCCTTCGACGCGGCCACCGCGCGCGAACGGTTGAACGCCGCCGAGCCGCGTCCCGTGCCGACCGACAGGCAGGCGATCTACGCCCGCGTCGCGCAGGCGCTGGAAAGCATGCCGGGCGCCAGCGTCGCTGTCCTTTCCGACGGGCTTGCGGCGGAAGGCGACGAGACCGCCTTCACCACGCTTCTGGGCAACGGTGCCTCGCGCCTCGTCTGGGTGACGCCCGGTGATCTGGCGATGGTGGGCATCGCGGACAGCGAAAACCTCGCCGAAGCCTTCACGTTCACCGCCATTAGGCCGGACACCGACGCGCTGCCGAGGCAGGCCGTTGCTGCCGCTTTCGACGATCGCGGCAGGCGCATCGCCGAGGCGAACCTGACCTTCAGCGCGGGCGAGACCGAGGCGGAGGGCCGCTTCGCCGTGCCCTTCGAGCTGCGCAACGATTTCGTCTCCATCGCCGTGGACGGCGAGAACCAGGCGGCGTCCGTACGCCTGCTGGATGAAAATTCCCGCCGCCGCCGCGTGGGCCTCATCTCGCAGTCGGAGGCCGATGCCGCCCAGCCGCTGCTGTCGCCGCTCTACTACATACGACGGGCGCTGGAACCATTCTCCGATCTGGTCGAGGCGTCGAGCACCGATCTCGCCGAGGCGATCCCGCAAATCCTAGAACAGCGGCCCGCCATGATCGTGATGGCCGATGTGGGAACCCTGCCCGACACCGCGCGCGAGCGGCTGGTGGAATGGATGAACCAAGGCGGGACGCTGGTACGCTTCGCCGGATCCAGAATGGCGGCGGCCGGCGACGACGAGGAATTGCTGCCTGTACGGCTGCGAACGGGCGAGCGCGCGCTTGGCGGCGCACTGTCCTGGACCGAGCCGCAGCCGGTGACGGAATTTCCGGCAAGCGGACCGTTCGCCGACCTTGCCCCTCCATCCGAAGTGACGGTGTCGCGGCAGGTTCTGGCGGAGCCGACCTCCGACATCGTGGAGCGCACATGGGCCAACCTGGCCGACGGCACGCCGCTGGTGACAGGTGCGCGGCGCGGCGACGGAACGCTGGTGCTGTTCCATGTGACGCCGGAGGCGACTTGGTCGAGCCTGCCGATCTCCGGCTCGTTCGTGGAGATGCTGCGCCGCATCGTCCAGCTTTCACGCAACCAGGGCCGCATCGACGCGGCGGGCGACGGCAGCGCGGGAGCGCTCGCACCCTACCGCATGATCGCCGCCGACGGCCAGCTCGTACCCCCCGGCCCCGAAGCCCGACCGCTGGCGCAAGGCGCGACGCCCGCCGTCGAAATCGAGAACCCGCCCGGCTTCTACGGCACGGAGGAAGGCGTGGTTGCCCACAACCTGCTGCAGCCTGACGCTACATTCACACCAATCGCCCAGCCCCAGACAACGCTGCCCGTGACACGAGCGGCCTACGCCTTCGACGAGGCGGTAGACCTGAAAGGGCCGCTGATCGCAGCCGCAATCGCGCTGATGGTGCTCGACACGCTTGCGGTGCTGTGGATGGGCGGGGCATTCGCGCGCCGGCCGGCACGAAAGGCAGCTCCGTCGGCCGCCGCCGGCGCGCTGGTCGTCGCACTTGCAGGCGGACTTGCTCTGCTCCATGCCTCGCCCGTTTGGGCGCAGGACATCCAGCCCGGCGACGAGGAGGCAATCGCCGCCATCTCGCAGACGCGCATCGCCTATGTCGTCACCGGAAACGGCTCCATCGATTCCGTCAGCCGCGCCGGGCTTCAGGGCCTGTCGCGCTATCTCATCGACAAGACCGCGCTGGAGCCGGGTGACCCGGCCGGCGTGGACATCGAGACCGACGAGTTGGCCTTCTACCCGCTGATCTACTGGCCGATCGACGAGGCGGCGACCATGCCTTCGGAAGCCGCGCTCGCACGCGTGGACGCCTATATGCGCGAAGGCGGCACGGTGCTCTTCGACACGCGCGACCAGTATTCGACCGGCTTCGACGCCGGCTCCACCAGCCCGTCCACGCGCCGGCTGCGCGACATCCTTGCGTCCATGAACGTGCCGCCGCTGGAGCCGGTGCCGCAGGACCATGTGCTGACCAAAACCTTCTTCATCATGCCCGACTTCCCCGGCCGCTTCAGCGGCAGCCCGCTATGGGTGGAAGCCTCCATGGATGCCGCCAACCCCGACAACCGCCCCGTGCGCACCGGCGACGGCGTGACGCCGATCATGATTACCGCCAACGATTTTGCGGGAGCCTGGGCCATCGACGCCAGCGGCGCGCCGATGCTGCCGACCGTACCGTCGGACCCGATGCAGCGGATCTACGCCTACCGCGCAGGCGTCAACATCATGATGTACATGCTGACCGGCAACTACAAATCCGACCAGGTGCATGTGCCTATCCTGCTCGAACGGCTGGGGCAGTAGAAGATGAACTGGTCGCTGTCGCTCGAGCCGCTTCTGTCCTGGGGTTGGACCGCTGCAATCCTGCTGCCGGTGGCAGCGCTCGTTGCAGCCGGGCTGTTCCTGCGCCAGCGCGGATCGTGGCTTCGTCTGGCGGCGCTCGCCGCACTCGCCGTCGCGCTGCTGAACCCGGTGCTGCTGGACGAACAGCGCGAGCCGCTGCAAAGCGTCGTAGCCCTGGTGGTCGACCGCAGCCAGAGCCAGGATATCGGCGACCGCGCGGAAACCACCGACCGCGCTGTGGAGGAACTGCAGGCGCGGCTGGCCCGCTTCCCGCAATTCGACGTGCGGGTGGTGGAGGCCGGACGTGCGGATTCGGCCGACGACCGCACGCAGACGCGGTTGTTCGGTGCGCTCGACAGCGCCTTCCGCGACGTGCCACCCTCGCGGGTCGCGGGCTCGATCATGGTCACCGATGGACAGGTGCACGATGCACCCGCGCAGGCGGAAGCCGGCGGCGCGCCTTTGCACGTGCTGGTGACCGGCGACGAAGACGAGTTCGACCGCCGCATCCGCTTCGAGCGCGCGCCGCGCTTCGGCATCGTCGGTCGCCCGGTCGATCTGACTTATCGAGTCATCACCACGGGCGACGAGCGCGGCCCGGTTTCCGTGCGCGTGCTAGTCAATGGCGAGCAGGTATCGGTCGAGCAGGCCATCATCGGGCAGGAAACGCCGCTGGAACTGGTGATCCCCAATGCCGGCAAGAACATCGTCGAGCTTGCGATCGACACCGCGCCGGGCGAGCTGACCGACACCAACAACCGCGCCATCGCGATGATCGACGGCATCCGCGAGAACCTGCGCGTGCTGCTGGTCTCCGGCGAGCCGCATGCCGGTGAGCGCACATGGCGCAACCTCCTGAAGTCGGATGCCTCGGTCGATCTCATCCACTTCACGATCCTGCGCCCGCCGGAAAAGCAGGACGGAACGCCCATCAACGAGCTGTCGCTGATCGCCTTCCCCACCCGCGAGCTTTTCGTGGAGCGGATCAACGATTTCGACCTCATCATCTTCGACCGCTACCAGCATCGCGACGTGCTGCCGATCCTCTATTACGACTACATCGCCGAATATGTGGAGAATGGCGGCGCACTGCTGATCGCGGCAGGCCCTGAATATGCCGGCAACCAGTCGATCTCGCGCACGCCGCTGATGGCGGCCCTGCCTGCCATGCCGACGGGCAATGTCGTCGAACAGGGGTTCTACCCGCGCCTGACCGAAACCGGCGAGCGCCATCCCGTGACGCGCGGCCTCGAAGGTTCGGCCGCCGAGCCGCCTCAATGGAGCCGCTGGTTCCGCCTTATCGACATCCAGCAGCCGGACGGTGAGGTCGTCATGCAAGGGGCGGAAGACCGCCCGCTGCTGGTGCTCAACCGTCGTGGCGAAGGCCGCGTCGGCATGCTCCTGTCGGACCAGGGCTGGCTGTGGGCGCGTGGCTTCGAAGGTGGCGGGCCGCACGTCTCGCTCTATCGCCGCATGGCGCACTGGCTGATGAAGGAGCCCGAGCTTGAGGAGGAACGGCTGACGGCCGCCGGTCGCGGCATGACGCTGGACATAGCCCGTCAGACGATGAGCGAAGACCCCGGCCGCGCAACCGTGATCTCGCCCTCCGGCCAGTCGATGGAGGTAGCGCTGGAGCCGTCTTCGCCCGGCCTGTTTGCGGGTTCGGTCGAGACCGACGAAATAGGCCTTTACCAGATCGGCAATGGCGACCTGACGACGCTGGCCCATGTCGGCCCCGTCAACGCGCCGGAATTTCAGGATACGGTATCGACGACAGAGGTTCTGCAACCGGCGGCTGACGCTTCCGGCGGCAGCGTGAGACGGCTGGGTACGACGCTGACCGGCGGCATAGCCGTGCCGAACGTCGTGCCAGTTCGCGCTGGCGGCGAAGCCTCCGGCCGCGACTGGATCGGCCTGCGCACCACCAATGACAGCGTGCTGCGCTCTGTCAGCCGGGTGCCGCTCTTTGCCGGCTTCTTTGGACTGGCCCTGCTGCTGATGGCGCTCGGCTCGATGTGGTATCGCGAGGGGCGGTAGGCGACTTACTCCGCCGCAGCGCGCAAATCTTCCGCCGCTCCCGCAGCCAACCCCGCATGCTCTACCGCGCCCGCGAAGCCATCGAGCGCGCCCGCTTCAAGTTCGGCGGCCAGCAGCCGCCTGGGATCGACCGGGCGGGGCATGGTGAGCTGGCCGGCGGGCACCACTTTCGAAAAGCCGAGCGGCGCATAATACGGCGCATCGCCGACCAGGATCACGAGTGTCCAGCCATCCTTGCGGGCGGCTTCCAGCGCGATGGCGACCAGCTTCTTGCCGATGCCGAGGTTCTTGTAGGCCGGCCTCACCGCCAGCGGGCCGAGCAGCAGCGCCCTGCCCTTGCCCGCCGCGATCGGCGTCATCCGGACCGATGCGACCACCTGACCTTCGACAAGCGCCACGAAGGAAAGGTCGCGCCGGTGCGGCCCGCCCTCCCGGATCTTGTAGGCCGCGCGCGCAAAACGCCCCGGCCCGAACGCTTCGGCGTTGATGTCTTCGATTTCGGTATCGTGCGCGGCAAGTTCCTGCGCGTAGGCGACGTCGAGGCTCATGGTCGGTATCCGGTTTTCAAGCAGGGGAACGAACGGCGCGGCCATTGCCGCAGGCGCCTTGCGGCGCTTCAGCCCATTCGTCGTCGCTCGAAACGGATAGTCGTCACGGAAGTTTCCTCCGCCCGCATATCGCGGACCAAAATCCCGCTATCATCAAATTCCGCGCGCCGCAATCGAAGATTGGCGCATGCGGTGACGAACTGTTCAGCGCCGCGCACGTTTCCCCCTCATGGCCATGCACCTAAATAGATGGAAACAGCGACGGAGTTGAACGATGGGCCTTCTGGTCGACGGCATCTGGAAGAACGAGTGGTACGACACCGGCAAGGACGGCAAGTTCAAGCGTTCGGAATCGCAATTCCGCGACTGGATCACCAAGGACGGCAAGCCGGCCGAAGGCCGCGAGCGCGGCTTCAAGGCCGAGCCCGGTCGCTACCATCTCTTCGTTTCCTATGCCTGCCCGTGGGCGCACCGCACGCTCATCTTCCGCAAGCTCAAGAAGCTGGAGGATGTGATCTCCGTCGATGTCGTCCACCACTTCATGGGCAAGAACGGCTGGACCTTCGTCAAGGAAGACGGGGCCACCGGCGACACTCTGTACGGCAGCGAATTCCTGCACCAAATCTATACGAAGGCCGACCCCTCCTATTCCGGCCGCGTGACCGTGCCCGTCCTGTGGGACAAGAAAGAGCAGACCATCGTATCCAACGAGTCGGCGGAGATCATCCGCATGCTGAACTCGGCCTTCGACGAGTGGGGCGACGCATCGCTTGATCTCTCGCCGCTGTCGCTGCGGGGGCAAATCGACGCGGTCAACGAACGCGTCTATCCGGCGATCAACAACGGCGTCTACCGCGCCGGCTTCGCCACCACGCAGGAAGCCTATGAGGAGGCGTTCGACGATCTCTTCGACGGGCTGGACGAGATGGAGGAGCGGCTGGGCCGCCAGCGCTACCTCGTTGGCGACCGGATGACCGAGGCCGACTGGCGCCTGTTCACGACGCTGGTGCGCTTCGACGCGGTCTATTTCGGCCACTTCAAGTGCAATTTGCGCCAGATCGACGACTATCCGAACCTGTCGAACTACCTGCGCGATCTCTATCAGATACCGGGCGTGGCCGAGACGGTCGACATCCTGCACATCAAGGCGCACTACTACGCCAGCCACGAGACGGTGAATCCGACACGCATCGTGCCCAAGGGCCCGGAGCTCGACTTCCTCGCCCCGCACGACCGCAACCGGTTTAGGAAGGCGGCCTAGGCCTCACCACTCCGCGGCGGGCTCGTCGCCGCCGAAAATCTCGGCTATCCGCCGCCGGGTGGCGGGGCTGGTATGCTCCGGCAGCGCGTCGAGCGGGAAGAAGCCGGCCTCCGCGATCTCCATGTCCGGCTGCTTCGGAGCGGACTGGCGATAGTCGGTGATGAGATAGACGGCGACGTGGTCGCGGCGGCTCGAACGCCGGTTGAAGTGGATCGAGCGCAGAGGCGGCGCAGAGGGGAGCTCGATATTGCCTTCCTCCGCCAGTTCGCGCTGTAACGCCTCGAGCGCCGTTTCGCCCGTTTCCACGCCTCCGCCGGGAAACTGCCAGCCCGGAACGTAAGTGTGGCGAATGAGGAAGACCGTATTCGCGGCCTCGTCGTACACGACGCCCCGCACGCCCAGCGTCATCGGCCTGCGCAGTAGGAACCACGTGTGGAACAGCCGCCCGCGCACGCGCGCCCACAGGCGTTCCCGCATGAAAGTCGGTTCGTCGTCGCTCATGGGTAAATGGCCCTTCCAGCGTGCTTCAGCCGCGACATCACGCCGTAACCGGCATGAAATGTGGCCTTCGGCGGTTCCCACCCTTTGCCAACATGCTCTAAAGGTGAGGGATGTTCAGGCTCGCCCATCTCTCCGACATCCATCTTGGCCCGCTGCCCGACCTCGCTTACCGCGATCTCGTTTCGAAGCGGATAACGGGATACATCAACTGGCGGCGAAACCGGCGCACCAACCTGCATGAGGGCATCATCGACGCCATCGTCGATGACATCCATGCGTCGAAGGTCGATCATATCGCAGTTTCGGGCGACCTGATGAACCTCGCGCTCGACGGCGAGGTGGCACTGTCCACGCTGTGGCTGGAAACGCTGGGCAAGCCGAACGATGTATCGGTTGTACCGGGCAACCACGACGCCTATGTGCCGCGCGCGCTCGACAAGGCATGCGCCGCGTGGGCGCGCTGGATGCATGGCGACGGCATGAAGGAGCCTGCCAGACGCGGATCTTTCCCCTATATGCGGGTACGCGGGCCGATGGCGCTGATCGGCGTGTCGTCGGCACGCGCTACCGCGCCCTTCATGGCCAGCGGCTTCTTCGGCGAAAGCCAGGCCGAAAGGCTGGGCCACATGCTGGACGAGGCGCGCAGCAACGGGCTGTGCCGCGTCATCATCATCCACCATCCGCCGGTGCGTGGCGCCGATCCGGCACACAAGCGCCTGCTGGGCATTGGCCGGTTTCAAGACGTGATGCGCGCCCACGGCGCCGAACTCATTCTGCACGGCCACACACACAAGCCGACGACGCACTGGATCGGCGGGCGCGACAGCGACATACCGGTCGTCGGCGTAGCGGCGGCCGGACAAGGCCCCGGCGGCAGACGCCCTCCCGGCCAGTACAACCTGATCGAGATCGGCGGCGAGCAGAATGCGTGGCGCATCGCGCTGACGCGGCGCGGCCTCTCGGACACGAACGGCGAAGTTCACACGATAGGCGAGGAAAAGCTGGCGGGCTGAGTGCCGGCGCACCGGTTCAGAATCTCAGCCCCGCCGTGATCCTGTCCCATGACAGGAGAAGGATGATGACTGCGCCGACGAGGCCGCCCAGAAGCACGACGCCCACACCGCGCATGAAGGATTTGCCCTTGCCGGTCGTTTCGTCGGCCCTTTCCGGCATGTTGGCCGTGCGCGGGTCGACGGTCTCTACATCGCCTTCCAGAATGCGGCGGCGTTCCAGCACGCGCTCGGCAATGTAGCGCGTGACCTGACTGGCGACTGGCTTCATGTCGGCCGATTCGGCCAGAACCACGCGTCCCATCCGCGTGTCGCGCAGGAAGCGGTAGGTACGACGGTCGCGCCCCATGGTCACATGGGCGACGGAATCGATCCATAGTCGCGGCTGTGCGCCCGCAGAGATGGCGAAGTCGAAGCGGTCGTCATCTTCGGGAACTTCGTCAAACACCGGCTGGAGATCCTCGGCCAGCAGTTCCAGCCGCGTTCGCTGCGCTTCGCGGATGTCCACGACCACGTCGTCGCGGTCGGCGACCGCGTTCTTCACCTCGCGGATCGCCTCGGCAAGGCGTCCAACCGCCTTTGGCGGCTCATTGCGGTTTTCGACTGGCTCACTCATGCCCGCCTCCAATGCTTGGTTAAGCCTTGGTTAACACAGACGGCGGGCGAAATCACGGCGCGCCGGCGCTTGCACACCGGTTATCGCGTCAGCCGCCGAGGCCGGCGGTACGGGCGATGAGAGCCGCCATCTCGTCGGGCGCTTCGTCGGGCAGCATGTGGCCGAGGTCAGCGAACAGGTGGACGCCGAAGCGCCACGGCAGAGCGCGTGCCTGTCTGGAGGGCAGAACGTTGTCGAGCTCGCCCCAGGCGACGGTGACGGGCATGGCCAATGCCTCCAGCCGCTCGCGCGGGAGTTGCCCCTGCTTGCCGTCGCGCGCGAGCCCCTGCGCCATGGACATCAGCTTTTCCGAACGCCCCTCGCCTGCGCGCGCGGTCAATGCGTGTGCGACAGTCTCTTCCGGTACCGGCGACATCCAGCCGAACATCGCTTCCAGACAGGGACGAAGCGACGCCTCATCGCGCGCCGCGGCGTATCGCGTGAGCAGCCGATGGTTGATCTCCGGCCCGAACCCGCCCGGCGACAGCAGCGTCAGGGACGCCACACGGGCCGGGTCGAGGATCGCCATCAGAGCGGCTACCGCGCCGCCCATCGAATGGCCGGCGACATGCGCCTTCTCGATCCCGCGCGAGGCCAGTTCGCCCAGAATGGCCTGAGCGGCCACCTTGGCGGAACCGGCATCGGGATAGCCTAAAGAACCGGCGTGGCCGGGTAGGTCATAGGCAAGCGTCCTCGCTTGCGTCGCAAGCGTATTCTGGATCGGTGCCCAGACGGCATGGCTGCCGCCGAAGCCGTGCAGCAGCACGACGATCGGCCCATCATCGCCGACCTCCCGCACGAAAAGCGACATCGCTCACCTCCAGAATCGCATTCAACGAAGGCGGACGTTTTCACGAACGCGGCGTGGGGTAAAGCTGCGGGGTGGGACCCGGCACGGTCAGAAGATTTGGATCAAGCGCTGCCGGGCAGCACTCAGCTCGCGCCCATGAGCCCGGCGCTGCGCAGAGCGGCAACGAACCTCGCGGACAAATCTTCGGGGTAGTTGCCGTTGCGAAAGAATGTTTCGGGGTCGGCGGCCAGCAAAGACCGGCCGTTCTGCAGGTCGGCGAGCAGTCGCGTGGCTTCCTCCGTCTGCCCCAATTCATGCGCCGTCACCAGTCGGGCTGCGATGTAATGAGCGCGACTGCTGGAACCCAGAGCACTGACCGCGTTGGACGCCGCATCCAGGTCTCCTCGCATGAAATGGCCGAGGAAGAGCCCGTAGTCCCACCAGGTCGGATGCGAGCTGGCCGCGGCCACCGCGCGTTGCAGAATGGGCGTGCCCTGGTCGTAGTCGCCGGCGAAGATGCGCGCATAGCCATAGGCTGCCGCCATGCCGAGATCGAAAAGGTTCAGTTCGTACGCCTTACGCGTCCAGCGCAGGGATTCTGCCGGGCTTGCGGTGCGCGACAGCACATAACCCATGGAGCGGTGCGCGTAAGGGCTGTTGGGAGCCATCTGCACCGCCACCCGCGCATATTCGAGTGCTTCGCGCGCCGACGGCTGCGCCGGATAGCGGTAGCGGTTGACGATGGCCTGAATGTGCAGCGAGGCGAGCTCCGCATAGACGAGCGGCGACTTCATCTCGGTTTCAGCCAGTTCCTCAAGGCATTCATAGGCCGCCCGATGCGCCGCCGCGTTCTGGTTGCGATAGAACATCTCATTGAGCGCGAGGCAGCGGATCAGCACCGTCTCGGCGCCGCTTTCCGCCAGATCGGCATAGATGACGCCGGAAACCGGCGCGACCGAGGTCAGGAGATCGGCGATGTCGTCGTCCAGTTCCGCCTGGTCACTGCCCTCGGTGGCGAGGTTGCGCGCAAGCAGAACCTTGCCCGAAGCCATGTTCTGCAATTCCAGATGCACCTCTCCACCCGCCTGCTCGACCACGAAGAGGAAGTCGGTGCGGCGGCGTGGCCCGTCCATCTGACCACCACTGGCGCGCGCGATGAAATTGACGGTGTCGAACGCTACGAGGCCACGGCGCAGCGCTGCAGCAACCCGCTCGACCTCGGCGTTTCCTTCCTCGATCCTGATGAACACCGACGGCAGCATCACCTGCGAAACTGAGCCTGTCGCCTCCAGCGCAGCGAAAGGCGTCGTCGAGCCAGCCTGAATGCTCTCCCCAAGAGCCGGCGAGGAAGGCGAAAGCGAGCGATAGAACATCGCGCTGCTCAACAGGACAGCCAGCACGAGCCCAGCAGCGATCATGCCCAATGGCCGCGCCGGCCTCATGCTGGCCGCCGGTTTGCCCGCGGTTTCGCCGATGTGCGCGGCAGCAGCCGGATCGTCCACCATTGACCCATGGGCCGCGGGATCCGTATCCATCGTGTGGTATTCGGGCACGTAGCTGCCGCGCGGAATGGCGATGCGCAGCGCATCGCCGGCCCCCTCCCCGGCATAATAATGCTCCAGAAGGTCTCGCAGCCGGCCCGCCTGCACCCGCACCACGGTATCGGTGGCGGGATCGAAGCGCTCATCCTTGCCGAACACGTCGATGCCGATGGAAAAGCCCTTAAGCCGGTCGGCGTGACCCGACAAGTCCTGGCAGACGATGTAGCGCAGGAGGTCGCGCGCGCGTTCAGAGCGCGCAAAGACTTCGCTTGCGACAATTCGGTCAAGCGCTTCACGAACCTGATCGGCGGGGGGCATGGAACGCCGCAAGTATCGACCCTTCCCGGGAGCAAAGGTAAGGAGCCCATATAATACCTGCGATGGGGCGCCGCACAAACCGCCGAACGGTTGATAACGGCATCCGTCGGCACAACCCGTTGTCGCGCCGACGGAAAATATTTTGAGAACCGCGCCGGCGACCTCAGCGTGAGATGCGGTTGGCCGCCGAGACGACGGCTTCGAGCGATGCGGCGACGATGTTGGTGTTGATTCCCGCGCCGAAGATTCGCCCGCCCGGATGCTCCACCTCCATGTAGGAGATGGCCGCTGCGTTGGAGCCGCGCTGCATGGAATGCTCGGAATAGTCGAGCACGGAGAGCGCGATGCCCAAATGCCGCGACAGAGCATCGACGAAACCGTCGATCGGGCCGGTGCCCGTTCCCGAGATCGTCACTTCCTTGCCGCCGTCGAGAATCACCGCCTCCACCACGCGTTGGCCCTTTTTCGCTGTGTCCGGGTAGGTGTTGTGATCGACGAATTTGAGCCGCGCGCCGGGCTGATCGACATAGACCTCAAGGAAGCGCTCGTAGATGCGCTTCGCAGGCACTTCCTTGCCTTCCGTGTCGGTGATCTGCTGGATGTCCTGGCTGAACTCCACCTGCAGGCTGCGCGGCAGGTTGAGCCCGTAGTCGGCCTGGAGCACATAGGCGATGCCGCCCTTGCCCGATTGCGAGTTGATTCGGATGATCGCCTCGTAGCTGCGGCCCACATCCTGTGGGTCGATCGGGAGATACGGCACTTCCCAGAGCGGCTTGTTGGCGGTCTTTATCGCCTTCATGCCCTTGTTGATCGCATCCTGATGCGAGCCGGAGAACGCGGTGTAGACCAGTTCGCCGACATACGGATGGCGCTCGGGCACCTTCATCTGGTTCGAATATTCGAATACGTCCTTCATGCGGTTGATGTCGGTGCAGTCGAGCTCCGGATCGACGCCCTGCGTGTACATGTTGAGCGCCAGCGTCACGAGATCGACGTTGCCGGTGCGCTCGCCATTGCCGAACAGGGTGCCTTCCACGCGGTCGGCGCCCGCCATCAGGCCCAGCTCGGTCGCAGCGATGCCGGTGCCACGGTCGTTGTGGGGGTGCAGCGACAGGATGATCGAATCGCGCCGGTCGAGATTGCGGTGCATCCACTCGATCTGGTCGGCATGGATGTTGGGGGTCGACATCTCCACCGTTGCCGGCAGGTTGAGAATCAACCTGTTCTCGGGCGTCGGCTGCACGATCTCGGTCACCGCATTGCAGATCTCGAGCGCCACCTCCAACTCGGTACCGGTGAAGCTTTCCGGCGAATACTCGAAGCGGAAGCCGCCGCCGGCCTTCGCCGCCATGTCGGTTATCATCTTGGCCGCGTCGGTCGCGATCTGCTTGATACCGGCCACGTCCTTGGCGAAGACGACGCGGCGCTGCAGCTCGCTGGTGGAGTTGTAGAAGTGGACGATCGGCGTCTTCGCGCCCTCCAGCGCCTCGAAAGTGCGCGTAATCAGTTCCGGCCGGCACTGGACGAGCACCTGCAGGTCGACATCGTCGGGCACGTTGCCTTCCTCGATGCACCAGCGGGCGAAGTCGAAATCGGTCTGCGAGGCGGAGGGAAAACCGATCTCGATCTCCCTGAAACCCATATCGAGCAGCAACTGGAACATGCGCGCCTTGCGGTCGTGCCCCATCGGATCGATGAGCGCTTGGTTGCCGTCGCGCAAATCGACGGAGCACCAGATGGGCGCCTTCTCGATGCGCTTGCCCGGCCAGGTGCGATCCTTGAGGTCGATCTGCGGATAGGGCTGATACTTTTCGGCCGCGTCGGCCATGCCCCTGGGCTTGGCGTTCGCTGCAATGCGGGACTGTTCGTTCATCGTCGTCTCTCCGGCGCCGGCCGGGCGTCAATGCCACGGCGCGAGGCGCGCTTCCATGATTTTCTGGCTCTGGTTCTGGCAAGGAGCAGGTGCGCCGGCGGCGGCACGTCGACCGCCGGGCGCTCCTTCAGCGAGCCCGGCGATCGCCGCTAAGGCCGAGAAGAAGAAGCGTGGAGAAAAGCGCGCGCACGGTCTCGCCCGCGAAGGCGGACGGACGGACGGAAAAGGAGGCGCTGCGCTTGGTCATGGGCGGGTGATAGCCGAAGAGTGGGCGGGTGGCAAGCCGGGAGGCCGGCGCATGACCGGATCGCTTGGAGCCGGTCATGCGAGACGCCGCCTCAGTGCGGACGGATGTTCTGGTTCACGTTGAAGAAGTTGGTGGGATCGTATTTACCCTTCAGCGAAACGAGGCGTTCGAAATTGTCGCCATAGGTCGCCTTGAGACGATCGCTGTCCTCGTCATCCATCATGAAGTTCACGTAGCCGCCTCCGTCCGAATAGGGATGGATGGCGTTCCAGTAGCCCTTGGTCCATCGCGTGATCTCGCCGGCCTTCTGCGGGTTGGCATCGATGCCGGCGATGACCATCGACCACGTCGCGTCGCGCGTGTTCCAGGCGGTATCGTTTCTGCCGGCACGCCTTACCGCGCCGTCGATGGGATAGAGATGCATGAGCGAGAGCGTGCTCGGCAGTTTCTTCGCATGCTCGATGTGCACGTCGATCGCCTCGTCGGTCAGTTCCCTGACGAAATCGCCGCGCCAGTACCATTGCAGGCCCTTTGGCATCAGCGGGTCGAACATCGATTGCAATGCCGGGAACGGCATCATGCCCATCCAGTTGAAGAGCGGCTGGGGCAATTTCCCGAGCAGCCCGCCCA
Organism: Neoaquamicrobium microcysteis; assembly: GCF_008180155.1. Lineage (GTDB taxonomy): Bacteria > Pseudomonadota > Alphaproteobacteria > Rhizobiales > Rhizobiaceae > Aerobium > Aerobium microcysteis. The sequence continues at coordinate 34,246 of NZ_VSZS01000067.1, forward strand.
TCACCCTCCTGGCCTCGTCCTCGGGACCGTTATAGCAGGAGATGACCGCGCAGACCCGCTTGCCCTGATGTTCGGCTGGAAACGGATCGACCGGGGGAACGGTCTTCAGGCCGACGAACGAGCCGAGCTCTTCCGGCGCCGACGGAAGAAAGTCGCGATAGGCCCGCATGACCTGGACGGCGTCGTCGAGGTCCCAGAAGATCGGCCCGCCATAGACCATGCTGACGGGGTGCGCCTGGAAAAGGAAGCTTGTTACGATACCGAAATTGCCGCCGCCGCCACGCAAACCCCAGTAAAGGTCCGTATTTTCCTTGGAGTTGGCGATGACCATGCGGCCGTCCGCCAACACGACATCCGCCTCGAGCAGGTTGTCGATCGTCAGGCCCCACTTGCGGGTGAGGTAGCCGGTTCCGCCTCCCAGTGTCAGCCCGGCGATGCCCGTCGTCGAAACGATGCCCGCCGGCACGGCGAGCCCATAGACATGCGTCGCGTGATCGACGTCGCCCTGCGTACAGCCCGGGCCGACGCGAACGGTACGTTTGTCGGGATCGACGCGTACGCCCTTCATCATGCCCATGTCGATGACCAGCCCGTCCTCGACACTGCCCAGACCCGGCCCGTTGTGGCCACCACCGCGGATGGCCACGCGCAGGCCGTTCTCTCGGGCGAACTTCACCGCGGCGACGACATCGGCCACGTCGGCGCACCGGGCGATCAGGCGCGGGTGCTTGTCGATCATGCCGTTGTATAGGCTTCGCACTTCGTCGTAGTCTGGGTGCCTTCGACCGATCACGGGTCCACGCATCGTCGAGGCAAAGGTTTCTGCAAGCGCATCCTGCATAGTTTCCTCCTGTGGATTGCCTCCCGGCCACCAGTCGCGGCAGACACGCTTCGTCGCGCCCGCGGCGCCTGCCGCACCCCGTGTGGAGCATACGGCGTGGACGCGCGGGTCAGACAAGTCGGATGGTTGATGAAAGCCGGTCCGACGCACATGGCACATCCCTCCTCCGACGCCCGGCGCCGGTGAAAGAAGCTCTGCCGCCCCTACCTGAGATTTACTGCGTCGATCGTCGCGGACGACCAGAAATGCGGAGATATCCCGCAATCGCTCGACTGCCGAAGAATACTCCCGGCCAATTTCGAGCGCAATTGATTCCTGCGTCCGGCATCACCGCTACGTCGATCGATCGCAAGCGCACGATGGCGCTGCGATCGACCGGCCCGGACGCCGGCGGCGTCTACTTGTCCACCCCACCCCAGACAGCTTCGGCAGTGCGAACGACGAGGTCGAGTTTCCGCTTCTGGTCATCCTCGGTGACCTTGTTGCCTTCCTCGGTGGAGGCGAAGCCGCATTGCGGGGCGATACCGAGTTGGTCGATGTCGGCGAACTTCGATGCCTCGTCGAACTTGCGCTTCAGGTCGTCGAGGTCTTCAAGATCGCCCGTCTTGGTGGTGATGAAGCCCGGCATTACGCGCTGCTTGCCCTTGGCCAGAAGCCGCAGGGGCTCCAGTCCGCCAGCGCGCTCGGTGTCGTACTCCATGAAGAAGACATCCACGCCGGTCTTGTTGAAGATCGCATCGGCGGCGGGGTCGTACGCACCCTCGGCGGCGTGGGTGGAGGCGAAATTGCCCCGGCACATGTGCATGCCAATGACCATGTCGGACGGGCGATCCTTGATGGCCTCGTGCATCATCCAGGCATAGCGGTCGATCAGCCAGTCCGGATCGTCGCCTTCAGCCTGCTTGGCTGCGCGGTGCTTGGGATCGCAGAGATAGGCGAAGAAAATGTCGTCCATCTGGAGATAGCGGCAACCGGCGTCGTAGAACGCCTTCACCGCCTTGGCGTAGGTCGTCGCCAGATCGGCAAATAGCACCTCGACGTCGTCGCGATATTCCTTCGGATGGATGTCGGCCTTGGCGACGCGGAAATGGCAGCAGCTCGGCCCGGGGATCGAGATCTTGGGCATCACGTTCGTCGCCGAGGCGACGAAGCGGTAGTGCTCCAGCATCGGATGGTCCGACGGGAAGTCGAGCTTTTCCTTGATGGTCGGGTAGATGGGGCGCAGCTTGACGCCGTGGAACTGCACGCCCTCGTCGCGCTCCTCCAGGTCGAAGCCGGAGAGTTCGCCCATGAAATCGTAGTGCCAGAACGAGCGGCGGATTTCACCATCGGTGACGACCGGCAGGCCGGCATTCTCCTGTGCCTTCACCACAGCACGGATCGCCTCGTCCTCGACGGCGGCAAGTTCCTCAGCGTCGATCGCTTTGTCCTCGTAGAAACGCTTGCGCGCATCCTTCACCGATTGCGGCCGCAGCAGGCTACCCACATGGTCGGCGCGGTAAGGCGGCCGGGCTATGCCTGCCTTCGGTTCGGTTGCAGCGGTCATGGCGTTTCCTCTCGCTTAGGCGTCGTGTGGCCGCCCGCTAACACGCCAGGTGCGCCGGCGCCATCCTCTTGACAGTGCTTTGTGTACTGAATGTATTTGCGGTACGACGTGCGGCGGAGACCACGCCGTCCCCGACGAAAGGACGCGACCATGGCTCAGGAGGCCCGCCACGAAAAGGGCTCCTCACAGACGCTCAAGGCGGTGCTGGGGGTGCGCGACCTGGTGTTTTCCGGCTCGATACCGCCCGGCGAGCGACTGTCGGAGGTGAGTGTCAGCGAGAAGCTCGGCCTGTCTCGCACGCCCGTGCGCGCCGCCCTCGCCCGGCTTGAGCAGGAAGGTATTCTGGAAGCGATTCCCTCGGGCGGCTATTCGGTGCGCCTGTTCACGGAAGCCGATGTGATCGACGCGATCGAGCTGCGCGGGGTGTTGGAAGGCACGGCCGCGCGGCTGGCTGCCGAACGCGGTGTGACGTCGGCGCGCCTCACCGCCTTCAAGGCGCTGGTGGCGAGGCTGGACGAGGTGGTCGAGGTGCCGCCGGAGACGATGGACCTTGACGACTACATCGCCCTGAACGCCGAATTTCACGAAATGCTCGGCACGCTTTCTGGCAGCCGCATCGTCCAGCGCGAGATCGAGCGGGTGATGAACCTGCCGTTTGCCGGCCCCAGCGCTTTTCTTAAGGCGCAGACCGACGTGCCTGCGTTTCGCGCATCGCTGGGGGTCGGGCAGGCGCAGCATCGCGCGATTGCGCTGGCGATCGAGATGCGCGAAGGATCTCGCGCTGAATCGGTGACGCGCGAGCATGCGCGTCTCGCCCGGCTCAACCTCGACTTCGTCATGAAGGACCGCACACTGATCGAACGCGTGCCGGGGCTTATGCTCGTCACCGGATGAAGGCGGGCCGCCGGCCGCGCAGGCCGTTGCAGCCACCAACGAAGGTCGGGCTTTCCCCGACAAACGTTCTATCGTATAACAATCGTCACTTGCTTGGGAGGATACCGAAATGCACAAGATCAAGACCATGCTTCTCACCGCCGTTGCGCTTGGCGCGATGACGGCCATGTCCTACGCGCAGGAAGTGACCCTGCGCCTTCACCAGATGCTGCCGCCGCAGGCCACCATCCCCGCCAAGGCTTTGACCCCGTGGCGCGAGAAGGTGATGGCCGACTCTGGCGGACGCATCCAGATCGACCAGTTCGATGCCATGTCGCTGGGCGGCACGCCGCCGCAGCTCGTCGACCAGGTCACCGACGGCGTCGTCGATCTGATCTGGACGGTCATCGGCTATACGCCCGGCCGCTACCCGACGACGGAAACCTTCGAGCTGCCGTTCTTCATGACGACCGGCGAGGCCACCTCCAAGGCGTTCCACGAATATTGCGAAAAGCACTGCGCCGACGAGTTCTCGGGCATGAAGGTCATCGCCTGGCACGCCCACGGCCCCGGCCTCATCCACTCCAAGAACCCGGTCAACACGCTTGAAGACATGAGGGGCCTGAAAATCCGCGGCGGCTCGCGCGTCATCAACCAGATGCTCGAGGCCCTCGGCGCCACGCCGGTCGGGATGCCGGTGCCGGCTGTTTCGGAAGGCCTATCGAAGGGCGTCATCGATGCCACCACGATACCGTGGGAAGTGACGCCGTCGCTGCGTGTCTCGGAACTGGTCAAGAACCACACCGGCTTCTCGGGTGCGCACGGTCTCTACACGCAGACCTTCGTGTTCGCGATGAACCAGGCCTCTTACGACCGCCTGCCCGACGACCTCAAGGCGATCATCGATGCCAATTCCGGCATCGAGACGGCTGCGCAGTTCGGCCGCGTGATGGACGAGGGCGACAAGGGCGGCCTCAAGATCGCTGAAGACCTGAACAACAACATCATCACGCTCGACGAGGCCGAGACGCAGCGCTGGAAGGACACCGCCACGCCGCTGATCGACGCCTGGATCGCGGAGATGAGCGGCAAGGGCCTCGACGCTGCCGCCCTCGTGGCGGAAGCGCAGGAGCTCATCAACAAGCACACGCCGGGGCTCTGACAACGGCAAAATCGAGGAAAAGCGGCCGGCATTGCCGGCCGCTTTTTTTATGTTTCGACGATAAGCAGCTCGAAGGTCACGCAAACGGGATTGCTGCCGCGCTGAAGCCTGCCTTGATGGATAGCGCCGTCCAGCCCGACGAGGGCGACATCCAGTGTGCAGCGCGGTTCACCATCGACACTGGTAACCGTCCCATTCGTGAAGAAGACCTCGGTGGCGTAGGACGGCACGTGGCGGCCATCCGTGAAATCGACACCGACGAGACTGCCGACTCCGTGCACCGTTGCAGCAGCAAAGCCATGCTCCCTGCAGACGGTTTCAATGGCGGACGAAATGTCGCCGTTGGGCTTCACCGTGCAGGCCAGCGCGCGTTGTGCGCCGCCGCCGGTTTTGCCTGGCGCGGTGGCCTCGGCTGCGAACAGTTTGAAGTTGGTCTCGGCATCGTCGCGGGCGATATAGGCCGCGCCATCGAGCCCCCAGCTCTGCACCTCGACATGCTGCGCCAAGAAAGCCTCGTGCGGCAGGAGGTGCCCGGCCCGCTCGGTCCCGTCGGCCTGCCGCCATATGCCGTGGCAGTGGATGAACGGCTCGCCGTCGCGCTCGCCGGCAATCACGCCAGCCTGCACGATCGTCACCACACCGTCGGGCGCGCGCGTGTCGCTATACCACGCCACGTGGGCGGCGTCGGGGGCCGGCGCTGGGATCACGTAGCGCATCGGCGCAACGCGCACGTCTTCCAGATGCACATAGCCGGACGCGAAACCGGCCTCGGCCAGCGCGCCAGTGACTGCGGCGTTGACGCTTTGCCCGGCCTCGAGTTGCAAGGTCAGCGGATGCGCGCGGCAGGCTGCGACTTTCTCCCGTTCAGGTGAAACCGGCCCCGGGTGGCGCAGCGACCGCATGCTAGTTTGCGAGCCCGGCGTGAATGAAGCCACCATCCACGGCCAGCACCTGGCCGTTGACGTAGCTCGCATCCGGCGACAGCAGGAAGGCGACGGCGGTCGCGATCTCGCGCGGCTCGCCGTAGCGGCGCTGCGGCACGCGCGCGCGCCACTGGCGGCGTACGTCGTCGGTGTGTACCGAGCGTGCCAGCGGCGTATCGATCGGCCCAGGCGCGATGGCATTCACACGGATTCCGCTCGGCCCCAGTTCGTTGGCGAGAACCAGCGTCAGCAGGTTCTGCCCGCCCTTCGACGCGCCGTATGCGGCGCGGCCCTTGTTGCCCGTAAGTCCGGAAACGGAGGTGATGTTGACGATGCCGCCTTCCTTCCCGTCGCGCAGCCACAGCCGTGCGGCAGCGCGCGCGACGATGAAGGTACCGGTGAGATTGACATCGACGATGCGGCGAAAATCTTCCACGCTCGTCTCGACGGCCGGGCAGTCCATGCCGATGCCGGCGCAGTTGACAACGCCGGCAAGCGTCTCCTCGCCCGCGACGACGGCCACCGCGGCTTCGACCGCACCCTCGTCGGTGACGCTCAGCGCATGGCCCCGCGTCCGCGCGATGCCAAGGGCGTCGCAAGCCTCATCCAGCGCTTCCCGTTTGAGGTCGAACAGATGCGGGGTCCAGCCACGCTCTTGGAGAACGCGGGCGGTTTCGAGCCCGATGCCGGACGCGCCGCCGGTGATGATGACGGCGCCGCTCAAGCCGCCGGCTCCAGTTCGCCCCGTTTGGCCAGTTCCTCGCGGATCAGCTTCTTGGCTATCTTGCCATAGGCGGATTTGGGCATCTCGCTCCAGAACACGAACCGCTTCGGCATCTTGTATCGGGCGATGCGTTCTTCCAGCCATGGTCGCAGGTCGATGTCGGCGGGTAAGAACCCGTCACGCGGCACGCACACGGCAACACCCACTTCGCCCCAGACAGGATCTGGGACGCCAAGCACGGCCACCTCGCTGATACCGGGATGCAGCAGGATCTTCTCCTCGATCTCGCGCGGATAGATGTTCGAGCCGCCCGATATGTACATGTCGGACGCGCGGCCGGTGATGTAGACGAAACCGTTCTCGTCCATGTGCCCAAGGTCGCCGGTGCGGAACCAGCCGTTTCGGAAGGCCTTCGCGTTGGCTTCAGGGTTGTCGTAGTAGCCGGCAAAAACGGCAGGGCCGACGACGCAAATCTCGCCGGTCTCGCCGGCCGCGACCTCCTCGCCCTTATCGTCCTGGATTTCGACCTGCATGCCGGTGCGCTCGAAGCCGCAGGTGCCGATACGGGTATGCGGCCCGTCTTCCAGCGAATGCAGCGCCGGCGGCAGGACGGTTATGTTGCCCGTCACCTCGCCCAGCCCGAAATACTGCACCAGCACCGTCCCCAGCGCCTCTAGCGCGCGCTTCTGATCGGCACGGTACATCGGCGCGCCGGCATAGATCACATAGCGCAGGGAGGAATGATCGACGCGGGCGACGGCCGGGTCCTCCACCAGCATCTTGAGAATTGTCGGCACGGTGAAGAGGTTCGTGACACGCCAGCGCTCGATCAGCGACCAGATCGCGCCGGCTTCGAACTTGTCGGACGCCGACAGGATCGTCTTGACGCCATGCGCAACCTGCACCAGCTGGTGGACGCCGGCACCGTGCGACAGGGGCGCCACAACGATGGATGCGTCACCCGGACCGGTGCCCGGCATGAGGTCGCAAAGATGGTTGGTCACGACGAAGCCCATCTGGCCGTGGGTGAGCACGGCGGCCTTCGGCCGCCCGGTCGTGCCCGAGGTGAAGAAGAACCAGCAGGGATCGTCGCGATCGACCGCCGCAGTCTTTACCGCCCTGCCCTCATGGCGCGCGACGATTTCGTCGTAGCCCTCGCCGAAGGGCGCTTCGCCGATGGCGATGACGAAGTCGAGTGCGGGCGAAGCCTCCTTGCATGTCCTCGCGTGTTCGGGGAACGCGGCCGAGCAGATCATGCCGCGCGCACCGCTGGCCTGGGCCAGCCAGGCGACCTCGTCGGGCGTTTGGCGGAAATTGGTCGGCACCCACACCGCGCCGACGCGGAAGCAGGCAAACATGGATTCGAACATCTGGTTGCAGTTGGCCGACTGCACGAGGATACGGTCGCCCTTCGACACGCCGAACTCGGTCGCCAGCGCATGCGCCATGGCGTTGACGCGCGCCTCCATGCGCGCCCAGCTCCACGTCTTCTCGCCCCAGACGAAGCCGATGCCGTCGGGATCGCGCCGCGCGGCCTGCGTGAGGAAATGCGACAGGTTCATTACCCGCGTCGTACTGGGTGCGACGCCGCCTGCTGCGCTCATTTCGACAGTCTCCTTTCAGCGGGCCGCGCGGCACCATTGTCGCGCGCGGAATGTCTCGATGCGAACATCTGCGCCAGCTTGCCCTCGACGAGGCGCGCTTCCTGCAGCAGGTAGCCGGCCAGCTCGCCCTGTCGCGCCTCTTGCATGCGGCTGTCGATGGCCGCGATGCTGAGCGCGCCTGCGATACGGTTCTCCGGCGTTTTCAGCACCACGCCGACGCCCCACGAATTTGCAAAGATCAGCCCCGGATTGAGCGCGTAGCCCTTGCGTCGCGTGGTCTCGACATCCTGCCGGATTCGCTCGGCCGGGAGCATCGGATACTTTTCTAGAAGCACCTCGGCATTGGCGGCAAGCGCGGCATCCACCTCGTCGTCTGGCAGCGCTGCTAGCATGGCAAGAGAGCCGGCGCCTACCCCCAGCGGGTGTTCGAAACCCGCCTGCAAGGCATGGGTGCGCACGGGATAGGTGCCTTCCTCGCGGTAGAGGCAGACCGACCACATGTCGCGCCGCACCGAGAGAAAGCTGGAATCCTCGGTCTTCTTGGACAGCCGCAGCAGGCTCTCCATCGTTATCTGAAGCAGCCCGAACCGCCGCGAGGCGAGGCTGCCGATCACATAGGCCTCCTCGCCCAGATAGTAGCGTCGGCTCTCCGGGTCCTGATCGACCATGCCTGCGCGCATCAGTGCCAGAAGCAGCCGCCGGCAGGTAGGCTTGTTGAGCCCGCTTTCCTCGACGAGATCGGACAGCGACACGCCCCGGTCGGCGTGCCGGCCGACCATCGAGAGCAGGCCAAGCGCGCGATCCACGCTTTGCGAGCCGGTGGCGTCCCTGTCAGTCGCGCGTAGGGATGACATGGTCAGGCGAACTCCGCGACCGCGCAGCTCTGCCCGCCATCGACAGGCAAACAGACGCCGGTGATGAAGCGCGCATCGTCGGATGCGAGGAACACGGCAGCGGCCGCCACGTCCCACGCCGTGCCCATCTTGCCCAGCGGCACCATGGCGTTGCGCGCGGCAACCATCTCGTCCACCGAGCCGTACTGGCCGGAAATCTGCTTGTAGATCAGCGGCGTGTCGATGAGGCCGGGCATGATGCAGTTGGCGCGGATGCCCTGTCGCGCGTACTGCATGGCCAGCGCCACCGTCGCCTGGTTCACCGCCGCCTTGGTGGCGTAATAGGCGAAATAGGGGTAGCCGACATAGCGGATGGCAGCCAGCGACGAGATGTTGACGATGGCCCCGCCGCCCGCCTTCAGCATGTGCGGCAGCACCGCCTTCGCCGTGCGGTAGACCGGGCCGATATTGAGGTCGAGCGCGGCCTGAAATTTCTTTTCGTCCAGTTCCACCGGCCCGCCCATATGGGTGACGCCGACATTGTTGTGCAGGATGCCGATGCCGCCGAAAGCCTCAGCCGTCTTCGTAGCGGCAGCCTCAATGGAAGCGAGATCCGTCACGTCGGCGGCGATGGCGATCGCCTCGAAACCTTCGTCGCGGATGATCGCCGCCGTTTCCTCAGCCGCCTCCGCTACGAGGTCCACGCAGGCCACCCGCGCACCCTCGCGCGCGAACGCGACGGCTGCAGCCTTGCCGTTGCCCCAACCGGGACCGGACGAACCAGCGCCGAACACGATGGCGGATTTTCCCTGAAGACGACCTTTCAATCCATGCTCCAAATAGTGCGATGACGCTGCCATCGGCCTGAAAGCGGGTTTGCGCCTTCAGGCCGACGCAGGTTCCGGTCAGCCGAGATCGGCGCCGACTGCCTTTTCGAGGATCGCCCAGGCGTCTTCGCCATAGGTGGACTTCCACTCCGCGTAGAAGCCCGCATCAGTTAGCTTCTCGCGGAAGGACGCGGCATCCGCCTCGTTGATGGCCATGCCGTTCGATTCCAGTTCACCGCGCAGGCCTGCGTTCAGCTCGGCCACGTCGGCGCGCTCGTTCAGCGCCGCCTCGTCGATGTTGCGCGCCACGATCTCGCGCACGTCCTCGGGCATGCGCTCCCATGCGCGCTTGTTGGCGAGGAACCAGAAGCCGTCCCACATGTGGTTGGTGAGCGAGAGGTACTTCTGCACCTCGAACAGCTTGGCCGTCGAGATAATGGCGAGCGGATTTTCCTGGCCATCGACGATACCGGTCTGCAGCGCCGAATAGACCTCGGCGAAGTTGATGCTGGCGGGTGCGGATTCGAACGCGGCGAACATTGAGGTCCACAGCGGGCTTACCGGCACGCGGATCTTGAAGCCCTTGAGATCGTCCGCCGTGGCGATCGGGCCGACCGACGAGGTGATCTGGCGGAAGCCGTTGTCCCAGATCTTCTCCATGACGACGAGGTTCGACTTCTCGATCTCGCCGCGCACATAGGCGCCCAGTTCGCCATCCATTGCGGGCCACACTTCGTCGTAGCTCGGGAAGGCGAAGCCAATGCCACTGATCGAGGCGTTGGCGACGAGCGTGGACAGGATCAGCGGCGACAGCGTGAAGAACTCGACGCCGCCCGACCGCACCTGGCTGAGCATGTCGGTGTCTGCGCCGAGCTGGTTGTTCGGGAAGATCTGGATCGCGACGCGCCCGCCCGTCTCCTCGCGGATCTTGTCCATCGCCTCCTGCGCGCGCACGTTCATCGGGTGCGTCAGCGGCAGGTTGTTGGCGTATTTGTAGTTGAACTCGGCCGCCTGTGCGCCGGCGTATCGGATCGTGCTGACCAGCGGCACGGCCGCCGCCCCGAGCATCAGTGTTCTGCGGTTCAGTTTCATGCAGGTTTCCTCCTTGGTTGCATGTGTGTTGACTGTCAGAGATAGGCGATCGACAGGGCCGGCACGGCTGCGATGATGAGCAGGCCTACGACGAGCGCGCCGAGATACGGCCAGATCGCTCCCATGGCCTCGTCGGGCGAGACCTGCCCGATCTTGCAGGCGATGTAGAAGCCGATGCCGATGGGCGGGGCCATCAGGCCGATGTTCATCGCGGTGACCACAACCATCGCGTAGTGCACATCGTGGATGCCCATCTGCTTGGCGATGGGGAACATCAGCGGCGCCATCAGCACGATTGCCGGCAGGCCTTCGAGCACGCAGCCCAGCACGATGAAGACGACGATGGTGACCAGCATGTAGGTGAACCAGCCGCCCGGCAGATCACGCATGTAGCCTGCAAGCTGATGCGCGAAACCGGTCTGGGTCAGCGCCCATGCCATGGCCGACGCCGTTCCGAGGATCAGCAGGATCGCGCCCGACAGGGCGGCCGTCTCGACCAGCATGCTGTACATCTTGGCAGGCCGGATGCCGCCATAGAGCACGATGCCGATGATGAAGGCGTAGAGCACGGCGATGGTGGAAACCTCGGTGGCAGTGGCTATGCCGCCACCCACGGCGCCTCGGATGATGAAGGGCAGGAGAAGCGCTGGAGCGGCGATCAGCAATGCTGTGCGGATGACCTTGAACGAGGCGCGCTGCACGCCTTCCATGCTTTCGCCGCGCGCCTTCCAGCGGGCCAGTACCGCCAGCGCGAGCAGCAGCACCATGGCGATGACGAAGCCGGATGTGAACAGCGCCGCGATGGAGACGCCCGCCACCGACCCCAAGACGATAAGCACGATGGAGGGCGGCACCGTGTCAGCCATGGCGGCGCCAGTCGCCAGCAGCGCGATCATCTCCTTGGGCTTGTGGCCGCGCCGCTTCATCTCGGGAAACAGCGCCGGCGCGACGGTCGCCATGTCGGAGACCTTGGAGCCCGAAATGCCCGAAACGAGGAACAGCGAGCCGAGCAGAACGTAGGACATGCCGGCCTTCACATGCCCCAGCAGCGACGCCATGAATTCGACGATGGCCTTGCCCATGCCGGTGGCGTCGAGAATGCAGCCGAGCAGCACGAAGATCGGCACGGACAGCAGGATGAGGCTCGACATGCCCTCGTCCATGCGGCCGATCATCACGATCATCGGAACGTGGGTGGAGAAGGTGAGGAAGGCGATGGTGCCCATGCCGAAGCAGAACGCGATGGGCACGCCGAGCACGAGGCAGAACGCCGCCACGCCGACGAGGAAAATGAGGATGTTGCTGTGGCCAAGGCCGAGAAAGACAGGCGAAAGCAGCCATCCGACCACGCCGAGCGCGGCTACGACCGCAACCGATTTGGCGATGTCTGCCATGCTGGAACTCGCCAGCAGATGCTTGATCGCGACCAGCAACATGAGTGCGAGACCAAGCACGATGGCCGAAACGCGATAGCTGACCGGGATTTTGAGCGCGGCGGAGGTGACATAGGATTCCTCGCGCACATATTCGACGGCCGGCAGGATCAACGCGGCAAGAACGGTGATGGCGATCACTAGCGCCAGCGTGTCGACAAAGCCGCGCAAGCGCTCCGGAAACAGCGACAGGAAGACTGTCAGCCGCAGATGCTCGTTGCGGTCGACGGCAATGGCGGCGCCGAGCATGGCCAGCCAGAGGAAGGAAATCGAGGCTGCCTCGTCCACCCAGACGATGGGTGTGTGCAGCACGTAGCGCGCCACCACGCCTGTCAGCAGCAGGCTGACGATCACAAGCAGCAGCGCGGCCGCAACGACTTCCACCGGCCGCATCAGCGCCGAGCCCGGCCGCGCACCGACGACCTCCGCCTGCGTTTCGATAGTCAGCGCTTCCTCGTTGGCAGACGCCATCGCTATGTCTCCTCCCGTAGGCCATCCGGGCGGGGCCGCCGGATGCCATGGCAGGCGAAACACCGGCTTCCGACCCGTCGAAGGGCCGGCCCTCCCGCCGGTTCGCCTGTCTTTTCCATTGCACCGATCAAGTGATCCACAATATGGACCATCGATACATAGTTTCCAGCCTTTGGTTACACAGAATCGATAGCAGCGCAATAAGTGATTGCCTCTTATGATCCACAATATGGATCACACTCCGTGACACCTCGCTCGGCTCAACTTGCTCACCTGTGGATGCAATCTTTTAGTGCAATCTTATACAACTTTCGAGTGCATCGCTGATCTACACTTCGCAGAGGTCCGCCTGCTTCAATTGCCGCATGGGCAAGCATTTCTTATCGAGGCGATTGATCGACGGGCTCCGCTCTCAACGGGCGGGTACAGCTGCAGTCGAATTCGCGCTGCTATGCCCGCTCTACCTGTTCCTTCTTCTGGGGATGAGCGCCTACGGCATCTATTTCGGCGCAAGCCATTCCGTGCAGCAGCTCTCGGCCGACGCAGCGCGGGCCGCAATTGCCGGCGCAAACGCGACCGAACGCAGCACACTGGCCGCCGGCTTCATCCAGCGAAACGGCAATGGCTACGCCTTCATCGACCCGGCCATGCTGGCCGTCACCGTCGGCGACAGCACGACTGACCCCGGCCAGTTCGACATTCTGCTGAGCTATGACGCGCGACACCTGCCGATCTGGGCGCTCTTCGACGGAATCGCAATGCCCGGCCAGACCATCGAGCGTCGATCCACCATCCGCATCGGAGGCATATGACGTCTTCACTTCGCCCGAAGGCGCGAGCCATCCGCCGGTTGCTGCACGACGGCTCCGGCCAGTTCGCGCTGATGACGGCAATCATGACGCCCGTCGCGATCACGCTGGCGGCGTTCGCGGTCGACGCCGGCTCGCTTTACGTGGAGAAGCGGCAGGCGCAAGCGCTGGCCGACCTTGCCGCCATCACGGCCGCTGCCAACATCGACAGGGCGCAACTGGCTGCGCGCACTACGCTGCAAGACAACGGCGCAGGCGACGCGCCGGGCGACAGCCTCGTCGCCACCACAGGGCACTACGACCCGGTCGCACCGGTCGGAAACCGCTTCGTCGCCGGCGGAATGCCTGTCAACGCGGTGAAGGTGGAATATCGGACCACCGGCGCGCGCTACTTTGCCGGCGCGATCATCCCGCCACCACCGATTGGCGTCTCGGCCGTCGCTGCCACTTCGGCAGACGCCGCTTTCTCCATCGGCTCGCGGCTTGCGGCTCTCGACGGTGGCGTCGTCAACGCGCTGCTGGGCGGGCTCACCGGCTCCAGCATCTCGCTCTCGGTGATGGACTACAACGCGCTGCTGAACGCAGATGTGAGCCTGCTTGCCTTTCTCGGAGCGCTGGCCGTGGAACTGGATCTCACCGCGGCAAGCTACAACGAGGTGCTCGGCGCCGACGCGACCATCGGCCAGATCGCACGCGCATTGTCGAAGACGCCGGGCCTTCCCGGCGACGTGCGCTCCGCGGCCGCCCACCTCGCCGCGCAAGCAAGCGGCAATCTGGCACGAACGCTCCGGCTCTCGCGGCTCATCGAGGTCGGCGGCGGTAGCGGTAACCTGCTGTCCACCGCCATCGAGCAGGTCGGTGCGCAGGTTAACGTGCTGGAACTGCTGACCACCAGCGCCATCGTCGCGGGACACGGCCGGCAGGTGGCACTGAACCTCGGCGCGAGCGTTCCCGGCCTGCTCGCCACGACGGTCGAACTCGCCATCGGCGAGCCGCCCCAGCATGCACCTTGGTTCCGCATCGGCTCCGGCGGCGAGGTGGTGCGCACGGCGCAGACGCGGCTGGCGCTGACGGCGGAAATCGGCGGGCTTGGCGGGCTTTTGGGCACACGCATCCGCATCCCGCTCTATCTGGAACTGGCCTTCGCCGAGGCGCGGCTTGCCAGCGTTACCTGCCCGTCGGGCCGGGCCGACAGCGTTCGCGTAGCGGTCGATGCACGCCCCGGCATTGCCAACCTCTACCTCGCCGAAGTGGATCGCACCAAGCTGGCGGGCTTCGCCAACCCGATGGCGCGCTCGCCGGCACGGCTCATACAGATGCCACTCGTGAACGTGACCGCACAAGCCCACGCCGAGATCGCCGAGACGGGCTATCGGACGCTGAATTTCACCGCTGCCGACATCAGGGCGCGTACGCCAAGGCAAGTATCGACGCAGGAGATAACGTCCTCGCTGACGAAATCGCTGTTCTCCAGCCTGTCGCTCGACGTGAACGTGATTGGACTTGGCCTCGGCCTGCCGTCGAACCTGACGGGACTGCTCGGCCAAACGGTGGGAGCGGCCGCACCCTCGCTGGACGCCGCCCTCGCACAGGTTCTTTCCACGCTCGGCCTTTCGCTCGGGCAGGCGGACGTGCGTGTGCATGGCGCAAGCTGCGGCCGCGCGGTGCTAGTGCAGTAGGTGGGAGCAGGCTCCGTCTAGGCAGCGACGATCGCCCAGCCTAGCGGCGGCAGCGCCGTTTCCGCGACGACCGTCTGCTCGGCGCCAAAATTGAACATGCACAGAAGCCGTTCGCCGTCGGCCTCGCGCACGAAGGCGAGCACGTCGTCGCCGTGGCCGTCTAGAATGGTGATGCTGCCGCGCGTCAGCGCCGGGCTTGCCTTTCTCATGGCCAGCATCCTGCGATAGTGGTGCAGCACCGAGCCCGCATCATTCTCCTGAATCTCTACCGCCTTGCCGGCGTGCGCTGCTGGAACAGGCAGCCAAGGCTTGCCACTCGAAAAGCCGCCGCTGGGTGCTCCTGCCTCCCACACCATCGGCGTGCGGCAACCGTCCCTGCCCTTGAAGCCCGGCCAGAAGCGGATGCCGTATGGGTCACGCAGATCCTCGAAGGCGAGTTCGGCTTCGGTCAGGCCGAGTTCCTCGCCCTGATAGAGGCAGATCGACCCGCGCAGGCAGCAAAGCAAAGCTATGGCGAACCGTGCGACGGCATCCGTGTCGCCGCCAGGTGGTGTGAAACGCGAGACGTGGCGGATCACGTCGTGGTTGGAAAACGCCCAGCATATCCAGCCGTCGGGTGCGGCCGCCTCGAAATCCTCCACGCATCGGCGCAGATGCGCGACGGAGAAATCGGGGCTGAGCAGGTCGAACGTGTAGCACATGTGCAGCTTGTCGCCGCCTGATGTGTAGGCCGCGACCGTGCGCAGCGAGCGGTCGGCATCGCCCACCTCCCCCACCGAGGCACGCGCTCCATACTCGTCGAGCAGTGCCCGAAACCGAGCCAGAAAAGCGAGATTTTCCGGCTGCGTCTTGTCGTAGAGATGTTCCTGATAACCGTAGGGATTGGTGTCGGGCACATCGTGAGCCGCGCCCGGCCGGAGCGCCGGGTTGTCGCGCAGAAGCTTGTCGTGGAAATACATGTTGACGGTGTCGAGCCTGAACCCGTCGACGCCGCGCTCCAGCCAGAAACGCACCGTATCCAGCAGCGCATCCTGCACCTGCGGATTGTGAAAGTTGAGGTCGGGCTGCGAGGTGAGGAAGTTGTGCATGTAATACTGACGGCGCACGGAATCCCACTCCCACGCCGGCCCGCCGAATATCGAGAGCCAGTTGTTCGGAGCGATGCCGTCGGGCTTCGGGTCTGCCCAGACATACCAGTCTGCCTTTGGGTTCGTGCGGCTCGTCCTGCTTTCCTCGAACCACGGATGCCGGTCGGAGGAATGCGACAGCACCTGATCGATGATGACCCTGAGCCCCAGCCGGTGCGCTTCCTTCACCACCGCGTCGAAATCAGCCAGCGTGCCGAAAAGCGGATCGACGTCGCAATAATCCGACACGTCGTAGCCCATGTCGGCCATGGGCGAGGTGAAGAACGGCGACAGCCACACAGCATCGACGCCCAGCGAGGCGGCATGGTGAAGGCGCTGCGCCACGCCCCGCAGATCGCCCAGCCCGTCGCCCGTCGTGTCCTGGTACGACCGCGGATAAATCTGGTAGATCGTGCAGCCCCGCCACCAATCCGCGTCAACCACCGGCCGTTTCCTTTCCTGCTATCGTCACGTCGTCAGGCCCGATCGTGACCCGCACGTCACTCAGAACCATAACCAGCGACCGCCGGGCGGGGTCTCCCCAGTCGGCGACCGTCATGGGTTCGCCGTCCTCGCGCAGCCACCGCACGTCGCCCTCGCCCAGAAGCGTGGTATCGCGCAAGACGGCATGGCGCGAGCGCAGTTCGCCCAGTTCTCGAACGAATGCTTCCAGGTCGCGGTCGCGCCCGGCCCAGTCCAGCCAGGTGATTTCGTTGTCCTGTGCGTAGGCGTTGTTGTTGCCGCCCTGCGTGCGGCCGAACTCGTCGCCCGCCGTCAGCATGATCGCCCCGCGCGAGGCAAACAGCAGCGCCAGCAGGGCCTTCAGGTCGCGCCTGCGCAGGGCGACGACACTGGTATCGCCGCTCGGCCCTTCGACGCCGTGGTTCCACGAGAGGTTTTCACTGTGGCCGTCGCGGTTATCCTCGCCATTGGCATGGTTGTGCTTGTGTTCGTAGGCGACGAGGTCAGCCAGCGTCATGCCGTCATGGGCGGCGAGGAAATTGACGCTGCGCGACCGCTCGCCGGTGAAGATGTCGGAAGAGCCCGCAAGCCGTGTCGCCAGCCGCCCGATCATGCCGGGATCGCCGCGTTGGAACCGGCGCACATCGTCGCGGAACATGTCGTTCCATTCGAGGAACGGTGCGGGGAAATTGCCAAGCTGATAGCCGCCGGGGCCGATGTCCCACGGCTCGGCGATCAGCACCCGACTACCGATTTCCGCATCCTCGACCATAGCCCGCAGCAGGGGCGCAGCAGGGCGGAAGCCGGAGGCATCGCGCCCGAGGATCGGCGCGAGGTCGAAGCGGAACCCGTCCACCCCGGCATAGCGGATGAAGGCGCGCAGGGTATCCAGCACGATTTCATGCACCATCGGATGGTCGCAGGCGACCGTGTTGCCCGTGCCGGTATCGTTGACGAGCCGTCCCTGACCATCGTGGCGATAGTAGGCCCGCGCGTCGAGCCCGCGCAGCGACAATGTCGGGCCGAGCACGTCGCTTTCGGCCGTGTGGTTGAAGACGAGGTCGAGGATGACGCCTATTCCCGCCTCGTGCAGCGCCGCCACCGTCTCGCGCAACTCCTGCCAGCCCCCCGGGGCAAGGCGCGGGTCGAGCGCCATGAACGAGATGGGGTTGTAGCCCCACGCATTCTGCAAGCCCAGCGACGGCAGGTGCCGCTCGTCCATCCACGCGGTGATCGGCATGAGCTCGACGGCCGAAACGCGCAAGGCCCGCAGATGGTCGATGATGGCCGGATGCGCGAGCGCACAAAGCGTGCCCCGCTGTGCCTCAGGCACCTCCGGGTGGCGCATGGTGAAAGCGCGCACGTTGATCTCGTAGATCAGCCCGCCCGGCTCGAAAAGCGGCGGGCGAAGCGGCAGATCGGGAAGTTTGCAGACCACTGTCTTGGGCATCAGCGGGGCGGTATCGCCACCCTCCCCGCGCGGCGCGGCAAGGCGCGCGTCGTAGCGATAGGGCCGGTCGATCTCCAGCGCATATGGATCGACGAGCAGCTTGTCCGGATCGAACCATAGACCGCTTTGCGGCTCGTAGGGTCCGTCGGCGCGAAAGCCGTATCGCGCGCCCACCTTCAGGCCCGGCACGAACACCGAGTACACACCGCCCTCGTCCTGTGTCATTTCCATGCGCGCAGATTCGCGGTCCTGATCGTCGAACAACGAAAGCCACGCCCGTTCGGCCGCGCCCGACCAGACGGAGAAGCGCACACCATCTGCCTGCACATGGGCGCCGAGCCGTGCTTCCCGCATCTTCAGGTGATGACGCTCGGGCTCGGGCGGCCGGTATGCTTGCGGATCCCTGCGATCCTGTCGGCCGCCGCGATGAGGTCGGCAAGCGCTGCCTGCGTTTCCATGTCGTGCCTTGAGGGCTCCGGCTCGAAGCGCTCGATATAGACGCGAAGCGTCGCGCCGGACGTGCCGGTGCCTGACAGCCGGAACACCACACGCGAGCCGCCCTCAAACAGCACGCGCACGCCCTGGTTTGCGCTGACGGAGCCGTCCACGGGATCGAGATAGGCAAAGTCGTCGGCCGTGGCGACCGTCAGCCCCTCGACACTCGATCCGGGCAAGGTCGCCAGCTTGCCGCGCAGCGCCTCCATCAGCGCGTTGGCGTCGTCGGTGTCCACGCCCTCGTAGTCGTGGCGCGAATAATAGTTGCGGCCGTAGGTTGCCCAGTGCTCGGTGACGATCTGCCTCAAGCTCTGCCTGCGCACGGCCAGAATGTTGAGCCACAGCAGCACGGCCCAAAGCCCGTCCTTCTCGCGCACGTGGTCGGAGCCCGTGCCCGCACTTTCCTCACCGCAGATCGTCGCCAGCCCGGCGTCGAGCAGATTGCCGAAGAACTTCCAGCCCGTCGGTGTTTCGTAGAGGCCGATGCCCAGCTTCTCGGCAACGCGGTCGGCCGCGGCACTCGTCGGCATCGAGCGCGCGATGCCCTTGAGACCGGCGCTGTAGCCGGGGGCGAGATGCGCATTGGCCGCCAGCAGCGCCAGCGAGTCCGACGGCGTGACGAAGATGCCCTTGCCGATGATGAGATTGCGGTCGCCGTCGCCATCAGAAGCCGCGCCGAAATCCGGCGCGTTCTGCGACATCATCAGGTCGTAGAGATCGCGCGCATGGACGAGATTCGGGTCCGGGTGATGGCCGCCGAAATCCTCAAGCGGCACCGCATTGCGCGCAGTGCCCGGCTCCGCGCCAAGCCGCCTTTCCAGGATTTCCACCGCATAGGGCCCGGTCACCGCGTGCATGGCGTCGAACACCATGCGGAAGCCAGACGAAAACAGCGCGCGGATGGCGTCGAAGTCGAACAGGATTTCCATCAGTTCGGCATAGTCGGTGACGGGGTCGACCACCTCCACCGCCATGTCTCCGGCCGAAAACACGCCGGTTTCGTCCAGATCTATGTCCGGCAGGTCGGCGATGGCGTAGCGATCGATCTCGCGTGTGCGCGCATAGATCGCCTCGGTGATCTTCTCCGGCGCGGGGCCCCCATTGCCCACATTGTACTTGATGCCGAAATCCTCGTCCGGCCCGCCGGGGTTGTGACTTGCCGAAAGCACGATGCCGCCAAACGCGTCGTTCTTGCGGATGAGGTGCGAGGCTGCGGGCGTGGACAGAATGCCACCCTTGCCGACGATCACCCGGCCGAAACCGTTGGCGGACGCCATCTTGATCGCCGTCTGGATCGTCTCCCGGTTGAAGAAGCGGCCGTCGCCCCCGATCACCAGCGTCTCGCCTCGATAGCCCGCAACCGAATCGAAGATAGACTGGATGAAGTTCTCGACGTAGTTCTTCTGCTGGAACACCGGCACCTTCTTGCGAAGGCCTGACGTGCCGGGCTTCTGGTCCTGATACGGCGTGGTCTCGACGATCGAGATCATCGGCTGTGTCTCTCCTGTTTATGCGGCAATCGAGCGGTACAGCTTGACATAATCCTTCGCGCTCGCTTGCCAGGATACATCCGCTTTCATGCCCTGTTTTTGCATCGCCGGCCAAGCCCCGTCGTCCCCAAACACGCCGACAAGACGCCACACGGCATCGACCAGCGCTTCGCCGGACTCGGGCGCGAACTGGAAGCCGGTGGCCACCCCGGCCGCGAGTGCTGCATGGTTCGCGTCCACGATCGTGTCGGCAAGACCGCCCGTGCGCGCCACCACCGGCACACAACCGTAACGCAGGCCATAAAGTTGCGTCAGGCCGCAAGGCTCGAAGCGCGACGGGATGAGGATCGCGTCAGCCCCGCCCTGCAGCAAATGCGACAGCCCTTCGTCATAGCCGACGACCACGCCGACACGGCCACGATGGCGGGCCGCACCCGCAAGAAGCACCCCTTCAAGGCCCTGGTCGCCAGCGCCGAGTATGGCAAGGCGCGCGCCTGCGGCGACGATGCGGTCCAGCTCGGCGGCAAGGATGTCCATGCCCTTCTGCCACGTCAGCCGGCTGACGACACAGAGCAGCGGCCCGGCGTCATGGTCGAGGCCGAAGCGCGTCTCAATCGCATGGCGGTTGGCACTGCGGTGCTTAAGCGTACGCACCGTGTAGCGCGAGGCCAGATGGGTGTCCGTCTCAGGGTTCCACTGGCCGGTGTCGATACCGTTGAGGATGCCGTGAAGCTGGCCGGCGCGCAGGTTTAGCAGCCCGTCGAGGCCCATGCCGAATGCCGGCGTGCGGATTTCACTGGCATAGGTGGGGCTGACGGTGGTGATGGCGCTTGCTGCCTGCAGCCCCGCCTTGAGGAACCCGACGCCGCCGAAATATTCGACGCCGTCCAACCCCATGGCATGGGCAGGCAGGCCCAGTTCGGCAAATATCGAGGCCGGAAACTGCCCCTGGAATGCCAGGTTGTGCACGGTAATCACCGAGGGTGGCGCGGAAGCATCCCCATAGCGCAGATAGGCTAGCGTGAGGGCCGCCTGCCAGTCGTGCGCATGCACGATATCTGGCCGCCATCCCGCAATCGCGCCCCCCGCAACGTCTGCGGCAGCGCGGGAGAAGGCGGCGAACCGCTTCCAGTTGTCGGGCCAGTCGACGCCGCCCGCATCGCCATACGCGCCGCCGGGGCGGTCGAAGAGATGCGGCGCATCCAGCACCAGAAGGTCGAGCCCGTCGATCTCGACGCCCAGCACCTTCGCCTTGCCGCCGAACAGATCCGGATAGCTATGCAGCGCCCTCGCCCTCTTCGGCAGGCGTGCGACGACGGAAGGGTAGCCCGGCAGCATCGTTCGCGTGGAAACGCCGAGCCCAGCGAGCGCGCCGGGAAGTGCACCGGTCACATCGGCCAGCCCGCCGGTCTTGATGAGCGGAAAAACCTCGGAGGCGACGGAGAGGATTTTCACGCGTGGCCTCCGGAACCGTTATCAGTAATGCGGTTCAACTGTAGCGATCCCAAATTCAGTCCAGCCTGTCGATCATAGTCTGGGTGATAAGACACACGCCCTTTTCCGTTCGGCGGAAGCGCTGTGCGTCGAGCTTGGGGTCCTCGCCAACGACCAATCCTTCGGGGATCTTCACGCCCCGGTCGATGACGACGCGGGTCAACTGCGCGTTGCGGCCCACATGGCAGTTGGGCAGCACCACCGCCTCGTCCAACGAGGAGAATGAGTTGACCCGCGCGCCGGTGAAGATGAGGCTACGCCGCAGAGCAGCGCCCGAGATGATGCAGTCGCCCGCGACCAGAGACGAGATGGCAGAGCCGCGCCGGCCTTCTTCGTCATGCACGAACTTTGCCGGCGGTTTGATCTCCGCATAGGTCCAGATCGGCCAGTCTCGATCGTAGATGTCGAGTTCCGGCGTGATGTCGGTGAGGTCGATATTCGCTTCCCAATAGGCGTCCACCGTGCCCACGTCGCGCCAGTAGGCCTCGCGCTCGAAGCTGGAACGCACGCACGATTTGGCGAAGCGATGCGCCACCGCCTTACCGTTCTTGACGATGTAGGGGATGATGTCCTTGCCGAAATCGCGGCTCGACTGAGGGTCGGATGCGTCGCGGCGCAACTGGTCCATCAGGAACGCGGTGCGGAAGACGTAGATGCCCATAGATGCCAGCGCGTAATCCGGCTTGTCGGGAATGGCGGGTGGATCGGCCGGCTTTTCCACGAAGGCGATGATCCGGTCCTTTTCGTCCACGTGCATGACGCCGAAGCCGGTCGCCTCCATGCGCGGCACCTCCAGGCAGCCAATGGTCACGTCCGCACCCTCATCGACATGCTGGCGCAGCATCAGTTCGTAGTCCATCTTGTAGATGTGGTCTCCGGCAAGGATGACCATGTACTCGACGCCGTAATCCTCGATGATATCGGCATTCTGGAACACCGCATCGGCGGTACCCTCGTACCATTGCGTTTCGGAGACGCGCTGGCTGGCAGGCAGGATGTCGAAGCTTTCGTTGCGCTCCGGCCGGAAGAAGTTCCAGCCGCGCTGGAGATGGCGGATCAGCGAATGGGCCTTGTATTGCGTCGCGACCCCGATACGGCGGATGCCCGAGTTGAGCGCGTTGGACAGCGCGAAGTCGATGATCCGCGTCTTGCCGCCGAAATAGACGGCGGGTTTGGCGCGTACATCGGTAAGCTCGGCGAGCCTGCTTCCGCGCCCGCCTGCCAGCACATAGGCCATCGCGTCGCGAGCCAGCGGCTGTGGTCGTTTCTGCTCCATCGTTCCCTCCTCCTCCCGACCTTTTACGGTACGTATTCCAGCATGATCGTCGCCAGCGGCGGCAGCGTCATGCGCGCCAGCCCTCCCGACGCCTCGACCTGCCCCCCATTGCCCTTGCCGCCACCGCCGTAGTCTTCGGCATCGGTGTTGACGATCTCGCGCCACGTGCCGTCGGCAGGCAGCGGCACGGCATAGCTCTCGCGGATGACGGGTGTGAAATTGGAGATGACAGCCACCAGTGGCGCATCAGGCGCGCTGCGCAGCCATGCGAACACGGAGTTCTGCGCGTCGTCGGCGATGAGCCACCGGAAGCCCTCCGGCTCGCAGTCGCGTGCGTGCAGTGCTGGCTTGTCGCGATAGGCGCGGTTCAGATCGCGAAGGAGCCTGCGCACGCCTTCATGCGCCGGCGCTCCGAGCAGGCCCCAATCGAGCGCGCGGGCCTCGCTCCACTCGCGCCGCTGCGCAAATTCCTGCCCCATGAAAAGCAGCTTCTTGCCAGGATAACCCCACATGAAGGCGTAATAGGCGCGCAGCGTCGCGAACTTCTGCCAGTCGTCGCCCGACATCTTCGACAGGAGCGTGCCTTTGCCGTGCACGACCTCGTCGTGGGAAAGCGGCAGTACGAAGTTTTCCGAGAAGGCGTAGAGCAGTCCGAAGGTGATGTCGTTGTGGTGATGCTTCCGGTGGATGGGCTCGCGCGCCATATACTGCAGCGTGTCGTGCATGAACCCCATGTTCCACTTGAAGCCGAAGCCAAGCCCGCCTTCGTGCACCGGATGCGAGACCTTCGGCCACGACGTGGATTCCTCGGCGATCGTCATGACGCCGGGATGCGCGCCGTAGACGGCAGCGTTCATCTCCTGAAGAAAGGAAACAGCTTCTAGATTCTCGCGCCCGCCATGCTCGTTGGGTATCCACTCGCCCGCCTTGCGCGAATAGTCGAGGTAGAGCATCGAGGCGACCGCATCGACCCTCAGTCCGTCGAGATGGTATTTCTCGGCCCAGAACAGAGCGTTATTGACGAGGTAGGACATCACCTCCCGCCGGCCGAAATTGTAGATCGCGGTGTTCCAGTCGGGATGGAAGCCTTTGCGCGGGTCGGCATGTTCGTAGAGCGCGGTGCCGTCGAACATGGCGAGCCCATGCGCATCCGTGGGGAAGTGCGCCGGCACCCAGTCGAGGATCACGCCGATGCCCGCCCTGTGCGCCCCGTCGATGAAGCGCGCAAAGCCCTCCGGCTCGCCGAACCGCGCCGAAGGCGCATAGAGCCCGGTTGTCTGGTAGCCCCAGGATGGGTCGTAGGGATGTTCGGTGATCGGCATGAACTCGATGTGGGTGAAGCCCATATCGACGACGTAGGGGATCAGCCGTTCGGCCAGCTCGTCCCATGAAAGGAACGCATCACCCTCGCCCCTCTGCCAGGAGCCGGCGTGTACCTCGTAGATCGAGACCGGCTGGCGGCGATGGTCGGCGCTGCGCCAGAAGTCGCGGTGTGCCCCGTCGCCCCAATGATGCGCGGGCGGATGATCGGTGATCGAGCCCGTCGCGGGGCGCAGTTCGGCGCGGAAGGCGAACGGGTCGGCCTTGAGTGGCACGCGCGACCCCTTCGCGCCGACGATCTCGTATTTGTAGATGCGGCCCGCGCCGATATCCGGCACGAAGACCTCCCATATGCCGGTATCCAGCCGCTTGCGCATCGCATGGCGGCGACCGTCCCAGTCGTTGAAGTCGCCGACGACGGATACCCGCCGGGCGTTGGGCGCCCATACGGCGAAGTGCACGCCGCTCGCTCCCTCGTGGTCGATGATGTGCGCGCCCAGCTTGTCGAACAGCCGCAGATGCGACCCCTCGCCGATATAGTAGTCGTCCATCGGCCCAAGCACCGGCCCGAAGGAGTAGGCGTCGGTCACCCACCACTCGCCGGCCGCGTTGCGAGCACGGTATTTCAGGGGCTGGCGTTTGCGGATGGAAAGCTTGCCGTCGAAGAAGCCGCCATCGTGGCGCCGGGTCAGCTCGCCGGCTTCCTTGCCGGCCAGTGTGAAGGCTTCAACACTTTCGGCGTGGGGAATGAAGCAGCGGGCGATGAAACCCTTGCCGGATTGATGCACGCCCAGGACGGCGAAAGGATCGCCATGCGAACCTGACACAATAGCGTCGATATCGCCGCGAGGCGTGATTTCAGGAACCTGCTTGCTGGCCCTGGTCCTCCCGGCTGGGGTCATCGAGACGCGGCCTTCTCCTCCACACAACTCACTCTACGCACGAACTATGCCCTCCGTCACGCGGGCACTTTCCAGATCTCCCGCGCATATTGCCGGATCGTGCGGTCGGACGAGAACCAGCCGACGCGCGCCGTATTGCGGATCGCCATGGCAAGCCAGCGCGGGCTGTCGCGCCACAACTCGTCGACATGGCGCTGCGCGTCGGCGTAGGCGTCGAAATCCGCCGCGACCATGAACCAGTCGTGGTCGTAGAGCCCGCCGATCAGCTCCTTGTAGCGGTCGGGATCGTCTGGCGAAAACACGCCGGACGAAATCGCCTCAAGCGCCTGTCTCAGCTCGGGCGAACCCTCGATCACCGCGCGGGGCTGGTAGCCGCCGGCCCTGCGCTCGGCCACTTCCTGCGCGGTGAGGCCGAAGATGACGATGTTCTCTTCGCCCACGCATTCGCGGATTTCGACATTCGCACCGTCGAGCGTACCGATGGTCAGCGCGCCGTTGAGCGCGAACTTCATGTTCCCGGTGCCCGAAGCTTCCAGCCCCGCCGTCGATATCTGCTCCGACAGGTCGGCGGCCGGGATCATCACCTCGGCGGTCGAGACGTTGTAGTTGGGCACGAACGCGACCTTCAGCAGGCCGCGAACCGACGGGTCGCTGTTGATGACGCGCGCGACATCGTTGGCAAGCTTTATGATGAGCTTGGCATTGTGGTAGCTGGGCGCGGCCTTGCCGCCGAAGAATTTGACGCGGGGAAGCCAGTCTTTCTCGGGATGCGAGCGTATCTGGTCGTAGAGCGCCACCGCCTCGATGATGTTGAGCAGCTGGCGCTTGTATTCGTGGATGCGCTTGATCTGGATGTCGAACAGGGCGGACGGATCGAGCCGCAGTCCCATGCGATCGGCCACCAGACCGACCAGCTTTTCCTTGTTGGCGCGCTTGACGCCGGCGAACCGCTCCTGAAACGCGCTGTCTCCCGCGAAGGCATCGAGCTCCTTCAGCGCGTCGATGTCGTCGAGGAACCGCTCGCCGATGGCGTCGCGGATAAGATCGGTGAGGCCGGGGTTGCACTGCATCAGCCAGCGACGCGGGGTGATGCCGTTGGTCTTGTTGTTGATGCGTGCGGGATAGAGCCTGTGAAGGTCGGCGAACACAGTCTCTTTCATCAGGTCGGTGTGCAGGGCCGACACGCCGTTGACCGAAAATGCCGCGACAAAGGCCAGATTGCCCATGCGCACGCGTCGCTCGCCGTCTTCGTGGATGAGCGAGATCGCCCGCACCTGCTCGTCGGAAAAATCACCCGTCGAGCGCACCTTGAGCAGCACCTCGGCATTGATCGCGTAGATGATCTGCATGTGGCGCGGCAACAACCGCTCGAACAGCGGCACTGGCCAGCTCTCCAGCGCCTCGGGCAAAAGCGTGTGATTGGTGTAGGCGAAGGTGCGGCACGTGATGTCCCACGCAACGTCAAAGTCGTGGCCGTGAACGTCCATCAGGAGACGCATCAGCTCGGCCACCGCGATGGCCGGGTGCGTGTCATTGAGATGGATCGACGCCTTTTCGGGCAACGAGGTGAGGTCCGGATATTGTGACAGGTGCCGCCGTACGATGTCCTGTATGGACGCGGCCGAGAAGAAATATTCCTGCCGCAGCCGCAGTTCCTGCCCGGCCTGATGGCTGTCGGCGGGATAGAGCACGCGCGTGAGCGCCTCGGCCTTGTTGCTCTCGCGCAGCGCCCCGATGTGGTCGCCCGCATTGAAGGCATCGAGCAGGATCGGGTCGATCGGCATCGCCGACCACAGCCGCAGCGTATTCACGCGCTTGCCGCGCCAGCCAACGACCGGCGTGTCGAACGCGACGGCGAGAAAGCGCTCCGTCGGCTTCCACACATGGCGCTCCAGTCGCCCGTCCTTCGACGTGACGGAGGTTACCGAACCGCCGAAGCCGACCTCGTATGCGCCTTCGCGCCGCTCGAACTCCCACGGATTGCCATGCTCCAGCCACGTTTCCGGCAGTTCAACCTGCCATCCGTCGTGAATTTCCTGCCGGAAGAGACCGTGGACGTAGCGAATGCCGTAGCCATGGGCCGGAATGTCCACGCTGGCCATGGACTCCATGAAGCATGCGGCGAGCCGTCCAAGACCGCCATTGCCCAGTGCTGCATCGGGCTCCAGCCCTGCGATGATGTCGATTTCCACGCCGTGGATCGCCAGCGCCTCGCGCATCTGGTCCATCAGCCCGAGATTGGAAAACGCATCGCGCATCAGCCGGCCGATGAGAAACTCCATCGACAGGTAGTAGACGCGCTTGTCGCCCCGCTCGTAGGCGCGACGGGTCGATTCGATCCACCGATCGACGACTCGGTCGCGCACCACCTTGATGGACGCAGTCAGCCAGTCGTGCCGCGTCGCGACCGACGGCTCCTTGCCGACGCGGTACTTCAGGCATTCGATAATTTCGGCTGCGAGTTTCAAAACATCCGCCTTCTTGGCTGCCGGATTGGCGGATGCGGAAGATCTGGTCAAAGTCATCATGCCCCCGATATGCCCGGCCGATTGCGACCGCGCATGAGCGATTATCCAGACTTCCTCCCGAATTGAAATGCTATCGGATTGAAGAGCCGCTTTCAATCGATTAAAGCAACCACATCCAAACGGAGGTGCCGATGATCCTGTGCTGCGGCGAAGCGCTGATCGACATGCTGCCGCGCAGCACGAGCGAGGGAGAGCCGGCCTTTGCGCCGTATGTGGGCGGAGCGGTGTTCAATACCGCCATCGCGCTGGGAAGGCTCGGTGCCCAGACGGCTTTCTTTTCAGGCATTTCCAACGACCTTTTCGGCCGCCGCCTCAGCGACGCACTCACCGCCAGCAAGGTGGACCTGCGCCACGTGCGCTTCTCCGACAAGCCGACGACGATGGCTTTCGTCCATCTGACCGACGGCCACGCCACATACACCTTCTATGACGAGAATACGGCCGGCCGGATGCTTGAAGAGGCTGATCTTCCGGCGCTTGATGATGAGATAAAGGCGCTGCACTTTTCCTGCATCAGTCTGATTCCGGAACCCTGCGGCTCGACCTATGAAGCGCTGATGCGCCGTGAGCACGAGCACCGCGTCACGATGCTCGACCCCAACATCCGCGCCGGCTTCATTCCCGACAAGGACCGGCATCTGCTGCGCATGCGGCGTATGATCGCCATGGCCGACATCGTCAAGCTGTCCGACGAAGACCTCGCCTGGTTCGGCGAGACCGGCAGTCATGACGAGATCGCCGGCCGCTGGCTGCACGCAGGGCCGAAGGTGGTCGTCATCACACGCGGCGGCAAGGGCGCTGTCGGCTACACGAAGGATGCGCGGGTAGACGTTCCGGCACGCCCGGTGACAGTCGCCGATACCGTGGGCGCCGGCGACACCTTCAACGCCGGCATCCTCGCATCGCTCGACGAGGCCGGCCTCCTGCACAAGGAAGAACTGGCAGTACTGTCGGAAACAGACCTGCGCGCTGCGCTGGATTTCGCCATGGGGGCCGCCGCTGTCACCGTCTCGCGTCCCGGCGCGAACCCTCCATGGCGGCATGAGCTTGGCTGAAACGATGGGCGAAGCTTCAACCTTGCCGCCCGTGGTGGTGATGGGCGTCGCGGGCTGCGGCAAGTCGGCCGTTGGGGCCGCGCTCGCCCGCGCGCTCGGTGCGGATTTCATCGAGGGTGATAGCTTCCATCCGCCCGAAAACGTTGCGCTTATGGCAGCCGGCACGCCGCTCACCGACGATAACCGCGCCGGCTGGCTAGACACGGTCGCCGGCGAGATCGCGGCACGAACGGCAAGAGGCGCGCCGGTCGTCGCCACCTGCTCGGCGTTGAAACGCAAATACCGCGACCGGCTGCGCGCGCAGAACCCGTCGCTTGTGTTCGTCCATCTAGCGCTCGATCGCGAGACGGCGTTTCGCCGCGTCGGCATGCGAAAGGGCCACTTCATGCCGACCAGCCTGGTCGAGAGCCAGTTCGCCGACCTGGAGCCCCCGTCCGGCGACGAAGCGGCGCTGGCGCTTGACGCGACGCGGCTGATCGAAAACCTTGTGAGCGAGGCTTCGTCGTACATACGCTCACGCGAAAAATAGTCTTTACGGGAAACCGGAGCTTCGGGAGGAGAAGGCATGTCGGAAGGCCCCTACGAGATTATCGACCCACGCTTTGCGCGCCTCGTCAACGGCACGGCAAAGGTGGAACGGCTCTACACCGGCTGCCGCTGGGCTGAGGGGCCGGCGTGGTTCGCGGCCGGACGCTACGTCGTCTGGTCCGACATTCCCAACAACCGGATGATGCGCTGGGACGAGACCGACGGCAGCGTCTCGGTCTTCCGTGAGCCCGCAGGCAACACCAACGGCAACACGGTCGACCGACGTGGTCGTCTGGTGAGTTGCGAGCATGGCGGCCGGCGCATCAGCCGCACCGAATATGACGGCCGCGTCATCACTATCGCCGACCGCTGGAAGGGCAAGCGCTTCAACTCGCCCAACGACGTGGTCGTGCGCTCAGACGGCACGATCTGGTTCACGGACCCGACCTACGGCATCGACAGCGACTACGAGGGCGACAAGGCCGAAAGCGAAATCGGCGCGTCCTACGTCTACCGCGTCGACCCGGTAACCGGCACGGTCGACGCGGTCGTCACGGACATGGTCAAGCCGAACGGGCTGGCCTTTTCACCCGACGAGACGAAGCTATACGTCGTCGATACCGGCCGCTCGCACGGTCCGGAGAACCCGGCCAACATGCGCGTCTACGACGTATCGGCAGAAGGCAAGGTGTCCGGCGGCACGGTCTTCGCCGACTGCACGGCTGGCTTCTTCGATGGTTTCCGTTTCGACACGGAAGGACGCATCTGGACGAGCGCGGCCGATGGCATTCACTGCTACGACACCGACGGTACGCTGATCGGGAAGGTGCTGATCCCTGAGGTGGTGTCGAACTGCGTGTTCGGCGGCGCCAAGCTCAACCGGCTTTTCATCACCGGCACCACCTCGCTCTACTCCGTCTACCTGCTGGTAAACGGCCACCGTACCTACTGAAACGCGGCGTCGTAGGCGGCGATCGAGGCACGGGCACGGGCACGCACCTCATCCGCGCTCATGCCTGGCCGGTAAAGGCTGGTGCCGAGGCCGAATGTGCGGATACCGGCGGCGGCGTAGTTCTCGAAGTCGGCTTCCGACACACCGCCCACCGCTCCGATCTCGAGTTCAGGCGGCAGCACCGCGCGCACGGCCTTGATGCCTGCGGGCCCAAGAACGCTGGCCGGGAAGAACTTCAGCGCCGACGCGCCGGATCGCACGGCAAGCAGCGCCTCGGTGGCCGTGAATACGCCCGGCATCGACACCAAGCCCTTCTCGCCGGCCCGCGCGATGACGGCTGGCTCGACGTTCGGGCTTATCATCAGCCGGCCGCCGACATCAGCCAGCCGGTCCACGTCGGCGACTTCCAGCACCGTGCCAGCGCCGACGAGGCAGCCCTGCGGCGCAAGCCGCACCGCCTTGCCGATGGAGACGAACGGCTCCGGCGAGTTGAGCGGGATTTCCAGCGCCTCGAACCCTTCCTCGATCAGCGCCGCAGCGATAGGCTCGATCTCGTCCGGCCCTACGCCGCGAAGGATCGCGACGAGCGAACGCCTGAGCTGCGGCCATGCGGTCATGTTCCGTCTCCCCATATCGTGTTTGCCGCGCGCAGCAGGCCGGCGCGCACCGCCTTGTCCGCATCGATGGCCTGCACCCGCGCACCTACCGCGTCCAGAGCGGCCGCATAAAGCGTGCCCAGCCGCCCGGAGGCGACGAGCGCGGTATCGCCGCTGCCAAAGCGCGCCCGCGCGCCGGCTATCTCCAGCCCGATGAGCAGGCCTGAAAGCCGCGCCCCGCCTTCCGCACCGTCGCGCAAGCCTAGCAGCGGGCCTGAGCGGATGGAAAACAGCCTTCCGATCGCCAGGTTCGGCTCGTCCACTGCCTCGCGCACCGCGCGGACGAAGACCGGGTCGTCGGCCGCCACCTGCTGCCCTTCGTCGATGGCCAGCCGCAGGATCGAGTGCGAGGCGAGTACCGCATAGGTCTCGCCGGTCATGAAGGTGGCGAAGCGTGCGACCGCGCCGTCTTCCAGCGCCACCCATTTGGAATGCGTGCCAGGCATGCAGACGAGACCCGCTCTCATGCCGCTGGCGATCACGCCCAGAAGCTGCGTTTCCTCGCCGCGCATCACGTCCGGCCAGTGCGGGTCGCGCTGCGCGACGCCCGGCAGAATGCGCATGTCTCGGGAATGCTCCACCTTCACCGCACGCGCAGCCGCATCGTCGAGGGAAGCCGGCGTGTCGATGTAGGCCGCTTCCTTCCATCCCTGCCGCGCGCCGACCATGCCGCATGCAACCGCGGGCAGGCCCTCGGGCGCGCCGAGTTCGGCCAGATGACGCTCGAGCACGGCGGCAAAGCCTGTCTCCATAGCCTTCATCATGCCTTCGTCGCTGCGCGCCTCGCCGAGCACGGCGCCATCGCGCGAAAGCAGCCACAGGCGGAACGACGAGGTTCCCCAGTCCACCGCAGCGACGAACGGCTCTCCTCCCATTCCCGCCTCCTCAGGCAAACGGCACCGCGGCCGTGCCAAGCGGCAGCTTGGCCTCGTCGTCTGGCTCGACATGGATAACAACGCGAACCGACGGTATTTCGTCGCCCAGCGCCGCCTCTATCCTGTCGCAGATGGCATGGCTTTCGCCCACGCTCATTGCCGCGTCTACCACCATGTGAAACTCGATGAAGGTCGCACGCCCCGCAATGCGCGTCTTCAGGTCATGCACCTCCAGCGCGCCGGCCGAATTGGTCGAGATGATGTCGCGGATGCGCATGTTCTCGTCGATCGGGACGGCGCGATCCATAAGCCCGTCGAGCGACGAGGTGATGACCTTCCAGCCCTGCCACAGGATGTTCAGCGCCACCAACAGCGCCAGCAACGGGTCGAGGAAATGCCATCCTGTCAGCACCGCGGCAACGAGGCCGATGATGACGCCCACCGATGTGACCACGTCGGTCATGACGTGGTGGCCATCGGCTTCGAGCGCCGGAGACTTGTCGCGCCGCCCGACGCGGATGAGCAGCAGCGCCCAGAAACAGTTGATGGCGGCGGCAACCCCGTTGATGGCAAGCCCCTCCCAGGGCTGCTCCATTGGCGAGAGATCCTGCCAGCTTCGCCATACCGCACCCATGATGAGCAACGCCGCGACGACGATCAGCACGCCTTCCAGCACCGCGGAGAAATACTCCGCCTTGTGGTGGCCGTACTGGTGATCACGATCGGCCGGCTTGTGGCTGACCGAGATCGCCCAGAAGGCGGCGAAGCCAGCGATCACGTTGACGATGGATTCCAGCGCGTCCGAATAGAGCGCCACCGAGCCCGTCACCCACCACGCGACGAACTTGAGGCCCATCACGCCGAACGCGACGACGATGGACCACGCCGCGAGGCGTCGTATGCGCTGCTTGGTGGTCATCGTCCCTAGGCAGCCTTCACCTTCGCCTTGCGCGGCAGATGCGCCACAACGTTCTCGATCATGCGCATCCCCGCATTCTGGCCAAGGGTCATGATCGATTCCGGGTGGAACTGCACCGCCGCGACAGGTTCGCTCCTGTGCTCGAATGCCATCACGACGCCGTCCTCGGTCTCCGCCGTTACGAGGAACTCGTCCGGCAGGCGAACCGGATCGGCGAAGATCGAATGGTAGCGCCCGACCGTCACCTCCTTCGGCAGGCCGGAGAAGATCGTACCCGGCTTGTTGACGCGGATGCGCGAAGGCTTGCCGTGCATGGGAACTGCAAGCTGGCGCAGTTCGCCGCCATAGGCTTCCGCCAGCGCCTGCAACCCGAGGCACACGCCGAAGATCGGCAAGTCACGTTTGCGCGCTTTCTCGATAGTCGCTTTCGTGTCAAAATCTTTCGGGCTGCCCGGTCCGGGCGACAGCACGACGAGATCGGGATTGATGCGGTCGAACACTTCTTCGGCAACCGGCGTGCGCACGGTCGAAACCGTCGCCCCTGTCTGGCGGAAATAGTTCGCCAGCGTGTGCACGAAACTGTCCTCGTGGTCGACCAGCAGGATCGACACGCCCTCGCCCACCTTTGCGCTCTCGCGCTCTGCCGCAGACGCATTGCCGGCCGACGCCTCGCGTATGGCGGCCAGCATCGCCGATGCCTTCAACTCCGTTTCGGCCTCTTCCTCGGCCGGGTCGGAATCGTAGAGCAGTGTCGCGCCGGCGCGTACCTCGGCAATGCCATCCTTGATGCGGATGGTCCGCAGCGTCAGCCCGGTGTTCATGTCGCCGTTGAAATGCACCATGCCGATCGCGCCGCCATACCAGCCGCGCGGGCTCTTCTCGTGGTTCTCGATAAAGCGCATCGCCCACAGCTTCGGGGCGCCCGTCACGGTGACAGCCCATGCGTGCGACAGGAAGGCGTCGAATGCGTCCATGCCCTCACGCAGGCGGCCCTCGATATGGTCGACCGTATGGATGAGTCGCGAATACATCTCGATCTGGCGACGGCCGATGACGCGCACCGAGCCCGGCTCACAGACGCGGCTCTTGTCGTTGCGATCGACGTCCGAGCACATGGTCAGCTCGCTCTCGTCCTTCTTGGAGTTGAGCAGCTTGAGTATCTGCTCGCTGTCGGAAATCGCATCGTCGCCGCGCTTGATGGTGCCTGAAATCGGACAGGTCTCGACCCGCCGCCCGTTGACCCGAACGAACATCTCCGGCGACGCGCCGATCAGATATTCGCCTTCGCCGAGATTGATGAAGAAGGAATAGGGCGACGGATTGATCTTCTTGAGCCGCCGGGTGATGTCCGAGGGCTTGGATTCGCAGCGCTCGAAGAACATCTGCCCCGGCACCACCTCGAACAGGTCGCCCCGGCGGAAGCTCTCCTTGGCCTTGTCCACCAACCGCGCATATTCGCCAGGCTCGTGGTCGCAGCGCGGCGGGATGCGGTCCGACGCGCGGAACGGCTCTTCCACGCTGTCGCGCGGCAGGCCCTCGGTGGAAAAGCCCTCGCCCGCATAGTCGTAGCGATCGTGCCAGGCCTTTGCCTGATGGTGATCGACCACGAGGATTTCATCGGGCAGGAACAGCACCAGATCGCGCTGGCTTTCGCCGCGCTTCAGCTTCTCCTCGACACGGTCGAACTGGAAAGCGAGATCGTAGCCGAATGCGCCATAAAGCCCGAGATTGCTGTCTTCCGGCGAGCGGAAAAGATCTACCAGCGCCCGCAACAGGGTAAAGACGGTGGGTGCCTTGCTGCGCTCCTCCTCGGCGAAGACACGGCCGGGTTCGGCCACCTGGATAGCGACCAGCTTGCCGGTCTGTTCACTGATCGTCACGTCCGGCGAAGCACCCACCGTCCTTGCGATCAGCGGCAGCAGCACCTCGCCACGCGCGTTCAGCGCTTCGATGCGCACCGCCCTGCCCTTGGCGCTGACAACCAGCGGTGGGTCGATCATCGCGGTGTCCCAGCGCGTGTAGCGACCCGGATATTCGTAATTGGAGGAAAAAACGCAGCCGCGCCGCGAATCCAGCGCGTCGATATAGGTCTCGATCGCACCTTCATAGGGCGTGTCGTGGCGCTGGCGGGTGATCGCGACGCCCCCGGCCGTCACGAAGCGCTCCGCGCCGTTTTCAAGCAGTTCCACCGTCATTCATCCGTCTCCATCGAGGTTTCCGGATCAGCTTGAAAACAAAATGGCCGCCCGGAAATCCGTTGCGGCCACCACATTTCACGCGCACGCGTTCGCTGGCCGCTAGCTAGCTGGCCCACCACCAAAGGGTCTTGTTCGAACGCGCGATCATCGCAAATTCATTAGCGATCTTGGCGGTCCGGCGCAACTGCCATGTCGCGCTTCCAGTAGATCATCTGCCGGCACCGAGCCGCAGCGACGCATCTTCAACATTCACCCGCCGCCAAAGCGCCTGCGTGACGGAATAGAGCGAGAACGCCAGCAGGCCGGCGCCCATCATCGCCAGCAGCACCCATCCCATAGGCAGGCCGATAATGAAATCCAGCGCGTCGCCAAGCCCCGGCGTATCGGCACCGTCGCCCGACCCTCTAACGCCACGGGTAATGAACAGGATCGCGATCACCGCGAACACCAGTCCACGCGCGCACAGCCCAGTGATCGCCACCGGGTCGAGCCATTCATCGAAGCGCGGCGGCACCTTGATATGATCGCGATAGCGCTTGCGTATCGCCTTGACGAAATGCGCACCGGCCACGACGAGAAATACACCGGCCAGCAACCAGGCAGCAGGCCGCGCGCCGACGAGGCCCGACAGGAACTCGGCAAATGCGCCGCCATTGCCCTCTCCCGCACCGTCGTCGGCGCCTCGCCAGAGCGAAAACGTGAAGATGGTCAGCACGGAGTAGCTGAACCCGGACGCGAGCAGCCCCGCCCTGACGCCGAGGCCCTTCGGGTCGAAGCCGTGGTGATCCGGATCGAAGATGGCCTGT
This sequence comes from Neoaquamicrobium microcysteis, assembly GCF_008180155.1. Lineage (GTDB taxonomy): Bacteria > Pseudomonadota > Alphaproteobacteria > Rhizobiales > Rhizobiaceae > Aerobium > Aerobium microcysteis. The sequence continues at coordinate 69,596 of NZ_VSZS01000067.1, forward strand.
ATGAAGCGCCAGATCGCATAACCCGCGAGACCAGCTATCAGCACCAGAACGACGACATCGCCGAAAGCGCTGCTGGACATGAACTCCAGCGCGCCGCGCGTATCTTCCGTCTCACCGCCCCGGATCGCGGCGGAAAGGGCAAAGAGAGCAATCACTAGATAGACGACACCGCGAGCGGCATAGCCGAGCCGCGCGACGGGCTTTATCCAGGTGGGATCGACCTGGGCGGCGCGTGCGATTTTCATCGCGCCTTTTCCCGAGCGCGCTCGCGATACACACGCAACGCGGCGACGACGAGCCACGAAAGGCTGGCCCAGGCGACACCCAGCGCCCAGCCTGCGGCCACATCGCTCGGCCAGTGCACGCCGAGATAGACGCGGCTGATGCCGACTGCGAGCGTCAGCAAGACCGCTACCGACAGCACGTAGCCGCGCACAAGCGTGGAATCGACCAGCCGCATGATGAGCGAAGCGAGCGTGAGATAGACGACGGCGCTCATCGTGGCATGGCCGCTCGGAAAGCTGGGCGTGTGAATGGCAACCAGGTGATCGACAATATCGGGGCGCGGCCGATCATAGACCAGCTTGAGCACGTGGCCCGCTATCGTGCCCGTCACGATGGATGCCAGCACGAACAGCGCCGGTCCGGCCATTCGCATCATGAAGAGGTATCCGACGACGACGGCTACCATTACGACGAGGATCGGATAACCACCCAGTGCGGTGATCTCGACCATCGTTTCCTCGAGCCAAGGCGGGCCGATCACCTGAGAGCGGTCCGACGGATCGCGGAAGAGCAGCAGCAGCGCCTCATCGATCGCGCCCAGTTCATCCTCGCCCACCTCATCGGCCAGTTGCAGGAACGCGAAGACCGCCGCTCCCAGAAGTGCCATCAGCGCGACAGGAAGAAGTGCGGATCGGGTGTCGCGCATGCCGCGCACGAGTTCGCCGATCGCGGTCATGGCCTACCGCCCCCTGACTGCCGCTGCGGTGCATGAATGACTTGCAACTGATGCCCTCTCATCTTGGCTAAGAAATAATCCCGACGAAATTTGGTTCCGGCCATCGGCCGAGCAACAACGAAAGCGGGCGCGCTTCGTGTGGAAGCGCGCCCGCAAGCCCCGAGACGCCACCGATGGTGAGCGTCAGAAAAGCCCTTCGATCTGGCCGTGCTCGTTGAGGAATATCTTCTCCGACGACGGCGTCTTGGGCAGGCCCGGCATGGTCATGATCTCACCGCAGACGGCCACGACGAAGCCCGCGCCGGCCGACAGCCGCACTTCGCGCACCGGCACGACATGGTCGTTAGGCGCGCCGCGCAGGTTGGGGTCAGTCGAGAACGAATACTGCGTCTTGGCCATGCAAACCGGCAGATTGCCGTAGCCCGCCTGCTCCCACTGGTGAAGCTGGTCGCGCACCGACTTGTCGGCGATGGCGTGGGAGCCGCGATAGATGCGCTTGACGATCGTGTTGATCTTGTCGAACAGCGGCATGTCGTCGGGATAGAGCGGCGCGAACTGCGACGAACCGCTTTCGGCGAGTTCCACCACCTTGTTGGCAAGTTCCTCGATGCCGGCCGAGCCCTGCGCCCAATGCTTGCACAGGATCGCCTCCTCGCCCATCGAGGCGACATAGTCTTTCATCGCCTGGATTTCGGCGTCGGTGTCGGAATAGAAATGGTTGATGGCGACCACGGCCGGCACGCCGAACTGGCGCACGTTCTCGATATGGCGGCCGAGATTGGCGCAGCCTTTCTTCACCGCCTCGACGTTTTCGGTACCGAGGTCGTCCTTCTTGACGCCGCCATTCATCTTCATCGCACGCACCGTGGCGACGATGACAGCGGCGGCCGGCTTGAGCCCGGCCTTGCGGCACTTGATGTCGAAGAACTTCTCGGCACCAAGGTCCGCGCCGAAGCCCGCTTCGGTGACGACGTAGTCGCCCAGCTTCAGCGCCGTGGTGGTGGCGACGACGGAGTTGCAGCCATGCGCGATGTTTGCGAACGGCCCGCCATGGACGAAGGCCGGATTGTTCTCCAGCGTCTGCACCAGGTTCGGCTGCATCGCGTCCTTCAGCAGCACCGTCATTGCGCCGTCGGCCTTGATGTCGCGGGCGTAGACGGCGGTCTTGTCCCGGCGATAGCCGATGATGATGTCGCCGAGGCGCTTCTCGAGATCCTTCAGGTCGTTCGAAAGGCAGAGGATCGCCATGACTTCGGACGCCACCGTGATGTCGAAGCCGGCCTCGCGCGGGAAGCCGTTGGCCACGCCCCCGAGCGAGCAGATGATCTCGCGCAGCGCCCGGTCGTTCATGTCCATAACGCGGCGCCACGCCACGCGGCGCACGTCGATCTGCTGTTCGTTGCCCCAGTAGATGTGGTTGTCGATCAGAGCGGAGAGCAGGTTGTGCGCCGTGGTGATGGCGTGGAAGTCGCCGGTGAAGTGGAGGTTCATGTCCTCCATCGGCACGACCTGCGCATAGCCGCCGCCGGCAGCGCCCCCCTTGATGCCGAAATTCGGCCCCAGCGAAGCCTCGCGGATGCAGACCACCGCCTTCTTGCCGATGCGGTTGAGCCCGTCGCCGAGGCCGACCGTCGTTGTCGTCTTGCCCTCGCCCGCAGGTGTCGGGTTGATCGCGGTGACGAGGATCAGCTTGCCGTCCTTGTTGCCCTTTACCGACTTGATGTACTCGGCAGACACCTTCGCCTTGTCGTGGCCGTAAGGCAGCAGGTGCTCATGAGGGATACCTAGCTTCGCCCCGATCTCCATGATCGGCTTCTTTTTTGCGGCGCGCGCGATCTCGATGTCGGTCTTGAATTCGGCCATGTGTCTCCCCCGAAGGTCGGCTTGTTTGCGACGCGGCGAAAGCGCCGTCGTTGCGCGCATAGAAGCCCGACAGGGGCGCATGTCGCCGTCTCAAAACAGCCGCGCAATGCGCGAAATGCGACAGGCCCCGCGCCTGCCGCTGCCTGCGCTAACGGTCCAGCACCTGCCGGAGCTCAACCAGATTGGACCGAACCTGGAGCAGGTTGAAGCCCATCGTCGCCAGATGAGACGGGAAGAACGCGCTCGACTCGTTGCCGTTCGAGATGATCCACGGCTGCACGTCGAGCGACCTGCGAAGCTGTTGCTCCATGCGCGTCCACAGCGCCGTGAGGTTACGCTCGGCGATCACGGCCGCGAAGTCGGACCGCGCAGCCGTCAGGATGCCGTGATAGGCGTAGAGCTGGCCGTAGGCGAACCAGAACCGGTCGTCGGCGCGGAGATCGAACCAGCCTGCGTCCGACTGCTCGATGCGCTGGCGCAGGATATCCGAGGTCGAGCCGATATCGCCCGCGATGCGGTCGAGAAACTGCATCAGATTGTCGGCGCGCGCGTCGAACGTCGCCTGGCAGCTTTCGAGACTGGCGTTGAAGGCCAGCAGCTTTTCCCTGCCCTCTCGGAACACGCTCGGCGACGGGCGCGTCGGGCCCCGCCAGCCGATGTACCAGGCGGTTTCGCTCCACGCCATGGCCGTGCGAGCGTCCTGCAGGTTCTGGTCGATCTGCGAGGTGCCGCGCACGCGTCCCAGAGTATCGACCAGTTCGGTCGTGGTGCGGCGCAGAACCTGGTTGATGCCCAGCTGGAAGGCCGCTTTGTTGTCGAAGAACGGCGTGTAGCGCCAGTCGATGCCGAAAAGTCCAGCTTTCGACACCAGCATCGAGGAAATCCACGCATTCTGGTTCACGTTGAAATCCACCAGGTCGGCGGCCACAATAGTAATCGCCGATGGCTTGCAGCTCTGCGCGGCCTGCTGTCCCGTGGTGGTGCCTACAGGCTCGCCGGCAGCCGTCGTGCCGCCCGTCTGTACGATCTGGCTGGGATAGTCCGGATCGAAGTTTGTCCAGAACTGGGTGACGTAGAAGAAATATGCGTAGAGGATCACGATCCCCGCCAGAATGAGCCCGACCACGCTTCGCAATATCCAGCCGCGCTTCGCATACCAGCGCCCCGCCCATATGAACGGCATCAGCAGCACGCCGATGACCACGCCGATGCCCCGGCCAATGGCCTGGAAGACGCGGGTGAAGAAGCTGACGATCGGATCAAGCATTGGTTCGCCCTCAGTCTTTCAGGCCATAGAGCCGCGCGCGGAAACCCGCCTTGTCCTTCAGATACGTATCTTTCAGCGTGTCCACAACATGCTTGCGCCAGACTGCATTGAAACCCTCGTAGTCGGCGTAGAAGCCCTGCTTGTTGAAGATATAGCGCGACACGAAATCGAACGGTACGAAATCCGAGATCAACCGGTTGGTCAGCCACGCGTCGGGATGCTCGGGCTTTGCCCGCACCAGCAGGAAGCGACGGTCGGGCCGCACGTCATCCATCTTCATCTGGCCGAGCTGCGCCAGTTCTCGCTTGGCCGCATTGAGGAAGGGAAAGGTGCCTTCGCGATTGATGAGGTCGGCATGGCTGTGAATCCAGCTCTGCAGCCAGACCCGGTCGGCATTGGCAAGGTCGCGCTTCGGGTCGCCCTGATGGATCAGCATGCGAACGACCATCTCGGCGCGATGCTCCAGATAGTTTGACTGCTCGATCCACGATGCGCGCGGCAGCTCAACCCGGCCGGTCGAAACGAGGAAGTCGAACACGCGCTCGGCGTCGTGCAGCGACAGATAGCTCACCTGCCACGGCCGCGACCGGCGAAAGCCGGGAGCAGACGGGTCGCTGATGACCGTCGTCATGTCCGGATCGACGAAGACGTAAAGCCCGCCGAAATGGCTCGTCCAGTAGGCGTTGTGGCGGAAGATCACCTGATCGGGCACCAGCGCGTTCTGGCGGATGTCGCCCGTCACCTTCGCCAGTTCCACCATGTGCTCCATCATGGCGGTGTCGCGCCACGCTTCGGGCTCCTGCTTCAGCCGATCCACCAGCGTCGCCAGTTCGGCGGCCTTGCCCGTCACGTCCTCGGCAGACAGCACCCTGAATTCGACCTGATTGATAGACAGAAGATCCTCGATATCCTCGACCTTGGCGACCGAATCCTCGATCTCGCCATACAGAACGTCCTTGATCGTCAGCGCATTGATGACGCGGGCGTTGGCGGAGAGAAATTCGTAGAGGAGCTGCGAAGTGTTGGAGAACGCCGTGTGAACAACCGGCAGGTCGATCTGCTGCGGGGTCAGGATGATGAAGCGGCGGTTGATCTGGTTGGGGTCGAGATAGCTTGTGTCGCCCAGGTCCTCGGCCACCTGCGGCGAGAAACCGGTGCGGTCGATCTCGATCGTGTCGCGCTTCGTCGGCTTCAGCCCGAACGCCTTCAGCGCCTTGTTGTAGCGCTCTATCAGATGCGGCTCGTCGACGGTCAACAGCCTGCCATAGATCAGCTCGTTGTCGCGCAGCAGGTCCATCAGGCGCTCCACGCTCCCCGCGCCTTCATCGCCTCGATTTCGCCGACAGCCCTTTCGCGCAGCCTCGCGTCGCGGATCAGCTTCTTTACGGCCGAGTCGTCGGACTTGTCGGAGTAGCGGAATTCGGAGTCGGCGTAGCGGTTGATCTCCTGCATAACCATGTCCATCGTGAACGGCCGGCGCAGTTCCTCGATCATCGCCTTCTTGTCGTCGTAGCTCTTGCCCATGAATGCCTCGCGCGTCTCGAACCACTCGTCCGGCAGCTCGATGTCCATGGCGCGCATCTTGATCGCGTCGGTGACGTTCTTGATCGCGCGGCCGGTGAAGCGCGGTTCGGCCTCCTTGATGCGGTGGAGATAGTCGCCCACGTCGGCAAGCGACTTCGGCTCGCCTCGCTCATCGAGGAAGCGGTCGTAGACCCGCTTTAGCCCTTCTTCCCGCGGCTTCGCATGCTCCTCATAGGCGGTCTCGACCGCACGCTGGATTTCCTGTGCTTCGAAGAGCGCGTGCTCGCCCAGCGGTATCTTGTGGTTCTTGCCGGCCAGCAGCACGAAGATGTCGATGTAGTCCTCGCGCGTCTGCGGCCCGTCCACCAGCCAACGCGCGCCCGCACGTTGGCGCAGGGCATCATCGACATTCTCTGGATAGTTGGAGAACATCCCGAAAGAGCAGTTGCCGCGCACGACGGTGCCCGCACCCGCGAACGCATCCATCAGCACGCCTGTGATTTCCTGCTGGCCGGCAGATGCACGGTCGTCGGAACGCTTGGCCGCCACCTGGTCGATGTCGTCGATGGTGCCAAAGCCGATCGCACGTGGGTTGAGGATGTTGTTGATGAACTGGCGGCAGTTCTGGCCCGACTTGCCCTGATAGGACGAAATCTGGTCGACGCCGAAATTCTCGTAGTGGAACGGCACGCCCGCAACCTGCGCATAGTCGTTGACGATGCCCGCGATCATCTGGATCAGCGTCGTCTTGCCGGTGCCAGGCGCGCCGTCGCCGATGAAGGTGAACAGGAAGCCGCCCAGCTCCACGAACGGGTTGAGCTGCCGGTCGAGGTCGTACGCCATCAGCATCTTGGCGAGCTTGAGCGACTGGTATTTGGCGATGTGGTTGCCGACCACCTCTTCCGGCTTTCGGAACTGCATCACCAGCGGCTTCGCCTTGCGGCCCGGCGCGACGTCGAATCCGTCGATGGTGAAATCGTCGCGCTCGATACGGATATGCGCGTTCTCGAACGCCCCGAGGGCGTCGAAGCGGCCTTTGCGCGACAGGAGCCCCTCGATGGCGACCGTGGCGAAGGCACGCGTGCGCGCAGGCAGGTCGATGTCGTCCTTGGCTCCTGCAAGCGCAGCATCCAGCCCCGCGATCAGCGCCTTGAGCGCGTCTTGCTGGGTATCGAACGCGTACTCGGGCTCGGCCACGTCGCCAGGCGCTTCCGTATCGCTTTCCACCGTCTGGAGCAGATAGGATGCGAATGTGAAAGCGGCGACATAGGAGGCAGCCGAAAGCAGACGCTTGTAGTGGGCAACGTCGTCGCCCTCCAGCGGCGAGCGCGCGTTCTTCGCCTGCAAATCCTCCAGCGCCGTCGATTTCGCGAAAGTGTCGGCGACGGCCATGGCGATGGCGAGCCCGCGCCTTGCCCTATAGAGCAGCGTGTGCTGCGGGATCGATAGCAACTGGTCGTCCGGCCGCACGGCCTGTACGGTCTTCGACAGTTCCACCTCCCGTGTGCGTCGCACGGAGCCGGTCGACACGGTCGAGACGAACCGCCGCCCGGTGCCTGCCAGCTCCGTCTGGGAGCGCCCGGACGTATCCTCCAGCACCACGACACGTGTGATGAAGCTTTGCGCCATGGCGCGATGCTTCTCGATATCGGCTTCGGAAATCGCGGTCAGGCCGGTGTCCATCAGGCTTCTCCCCTACACATCGCTTATCACCTGCCCGTTGGAGATGATGTGCACCTGGTAGCCGGCGAAAATCTTCTGCGCCTCGCCTGCCGCGTAAAGCGCCTGATAGGCCTCGTGCGGAATCAGCGCGTGGCGCTCATAGGCCGAAACGCCCATGCGCGCGGCTTCGAGGTCGTCGGTGTTGATGTGAAATTCCTCGCGCGCCGGCTGGCTGGAAAAAAGCCCCTTGCGCGCCGGCTGCTCCGCCTTGGAGAACACCTCCTGCACCGTCCACGTCAGCAGCCAGGCGTTGTCCACCCGCCGCACCTTTGAAAGCACGTCGGCGACTGTCGAGTTGTGCTCGGTGATGCCCGCCGAATAGAACGGCCCCAGCACGACACGGCGCAGTTGCTTGGGATGCAGCGTATCGAAGTCCTTGTCGAGATTTCCTGCGATGGTGGCGGGCGACAGCGAATAGGACGAGTTCTTGCCCGCGAAATCGTCGAAGCGATGCGCCAGTTCGGGGTTCAGCAGTCCGTCCACCGGCAGGGGAATCTTCACGTCCTCGTTGAACTTGCCGTCGCGGCCCACAAGCTGCCGCACGACGTTGTCGGACGAATCCTCGATCGTCGCCATGTAGACGAGCGGCAGGTTTGCCGTGCCGTCGAACGCCCCCCAATGCACGACATAGATCGGCCGCCCTGTCTTGGGGTTAACCGAAACCCTCACGGTCTTGGGCAGCACGAACGGCGCGAAGACCAGCCCCCGCGACACTTCCTCAAGATACAGCCGCTCGGCCATCGATTTGCGCAGCGCGTCGGGCATGGCGCGATGGCGCAGGATGAAATCCGCCATCTCCGCGCGCAGCACGGCTGGTTCGGGGATCGCGGCCAGCCTCTTTTCGGCGCTGCGCTGGTCGTTGTCGAGCTCCAGCACGTTCTGGAAGACCGGGTAGCCGCTTTCCGCCCGCCCGATGCGGAAACTGTCCATGAACCCAAGCCGGTTGCGCCAGCAGGCAAATGAGTTTTCCAGCCGCACGATATATTCCGACATCACCTTGGCTACGAGGTCGTGCCGGTAGAACGGCGAACGCTCGTCGCGCAGGAAGATGTCGAGGCCGCCAAGCGCCGCGGAGATCGCGCCGAAATAGCGCGAGACAGGGTCGTTGGCGGAGCTCATGCGCAACGTTCCAGCAGCAAATACGACGATTGGTGCGGTTGGCCGCGATAGCCAATCTCCCCCCGTGCGGGGGAGATGTCCGGCAGGGAAGAGGGGGGGGACATAGGGCTCAAAGCTCCCGACGGAACGCCTATTGCCTCACATAGTCCGCCGCATTGTGCTTCTTGAGAACGTCGTCGAAGCGACGGGCGAACGCGTCGTCTGCCAGCTTCTTGCGGCGCTGGATATCGGCGGTCGTCACCATGTTCTTCTCGTGCAGTTCAAGCAGGTCGCCGATGTGGCGCTGCGCCGCAGCACCTATACCGGCCATCGTCTCTTCGGCGGTGTTGTCCACTTGGCTGCCCAGCGTGTTGATGCGGTGCGCGACTTCCTGCTGGGCGGCCGTCTTCAGCGAGTCTTCCAGCGCCTTGTAGAGGACGATGCGCTGCTCGGTATCGATGGTCAGCTTGTTGATGAGCGTGTTCTGCGCCGCGATCTGGTTGTTGAGCGAGTCCACGAAGGTCTGGAACATGGAGGTGTAGCGCTCCAGCGTCTGGCTCTCGGCGAGCAGTTCCTGTTCCTTCGCCTGCGCCTGGTTGTACTCGGTCGCGAGCTTCGAGCGTTCGCCTTCGAGCTCGGTGCGCTGGGTCTGGCTGGTGGAAGACGCGATGCGGTTCTCGATGTCCAGCAGCATCGGGTTCAGTTCCTCGATGCGCTTCTGCGTGGCGGTCAGCGCTTCGATGGTGCCCTTGCGGCGCTCGATCACCTGCGCGAGGCTTGTCTCGGAGGTCTTGTAGCGTGCGTCGAGGATGTTCTTCTGCTCGGTCAGGATACCCACGATGGTGTCGGACTTGGCCAGCAGCTCCTGCAGGTTCCCCGCCAGCGACATGTTGCGAACGCGCTCGGTCCGCATGCGCTGCTTGCGCTGCGCGGAGAAGACACCGACGAAGTTCTCCCAGCCCGTATAGCTCTTCATGCTCTCGAACTCGGCACCGAACACGTTGGTGGCGTCTTCCAGCCCGATGATGAGGTCGGCGATGTTGCCCTCCATCACCTTCTGCTGATTAAGCACGTCCTGGATGCGCGCATTCTCTATGTCGAAATCCGCCGCGCCGATCTTCTGGTCGGTCTGGGCGAACTTGTCCAGCACCACGCCGGACTGCTCTATCCTGGATCGCATGTCTTCGACAACTTGCTTGGTCTTGGCAATTTCGGCATCGAAATTCTGCAGCGTCGCCATGCGTTCTCTCCAACCCCGTGAAATGACTTTGCGGAATATATGTGGGGCGGATAGCGATTAAAAGACGCCGCACGCATCGCGCGCATCAAACCGCGCCGTTGGGTTGAGCCCGCAGCTACGCCAGCGCGCGCGCCTCGCGAAACGACACCAGCCTGCGCTGGTCCTCGTCCCAGAGCGCAAGCTTCACGCAGCCCAGGCTCTGGGCGATGGTTATCCGTCCAATCTCGCGCAGTTCAGGAAAATCGCGCAGCACCTCGGGAAGCCTGTAGCAGGGCACCTTGCTCGACAGATGGTGGACATGGTGGATGCCGATATTGCCCGTCAGCCAGTTCAGCGCTCCGGGCAGGTCGTAATACGACGACCCGTGCAGAGCGGCCTTGCGGAAATCCCATTCCGGGCCGCTCGACCAGTGGGTCTCCTCGAACTGGTGCTGCACATAGAAGAGCCAGATGCCGGCGGCTCCAGCCAGAATGACGATCGGGAGATGCACCAGAAGGAAGGGCACCAGCCCCACCATATAGACGAGAGCCGCCACTAGAGCCGCGATCCCCACATTGGTCGCCATCGTCGAAATCCACGGATCCCTGCCGGCCTTCATCATGCCCAGCGGCAGCCGCTGCGTGACGCCGAACACCCAGATAGGCCCGATACCGAACAGCACCAGCGGGTGACGGTAGAGCCTGTAGCCGAGCCTGCCCCATCGTGAGAGCGCGCCATATTCGGCCACCGTCAGCGTCGTGATGTCGCCCACGCCGCGCTCGTCCAGATTTCCGGCCGTCGCGTGATGCGTGGCATGCGCGCGCCGCCAGTAGCCGTAGGGCGTCAGCGTCAGCACGCCGATTATGCGCCCCGTCCAGTCATCGCTGGTACGATGCGCGAAGAACGATCCGTGTCCGCAATCGTGCTGGATCATGAACAGCCGCACAAGGAAGCCGGCGGCGGGGATGGTCAGAAGCAGCCCCGGCCAGAACCCGTAATGCACCGAAGCCCATGACAGCGCCCACAGCGCTGCGAACGGGACAATGGTGACCGCCAGCTCGAAGGCGCTGCGGCCGCGATGCGGCGTGCGATATGCGGCCAGCACTTTGGTCCAGCGGCGGATGTCGGGATCGACGGGAGCGTGCGCGAGCGGTGCGTTCATCGACGCTTATAGGCATCGGGCCGGGCCGGGCTCAAGTGCGTCGGGGCCGAAAACAGCGCTCCTGTGCACAATGTCGCGGCGGCCGACCCTATTCGCCCGCGAAGCCTATCATGTCTTCAGGCGGAAGGCGGCCCATTTCTTCCTCCCAATGCCGGCGGCAGAGCGACACGTATTTGTCTTCCCCGCCGATCTCCACCTGCGCGCCCTGGCGCACCACCTTCCCGTCGGCCCCCAGCCGCACGACCATCGACGCCTTGCGCCCACATCGGCATAGCGTGCGAATCTCGCGCAGGTCGTCGGCCAGCGCCAGCAGCGCCTCCGAGCCCGGAAACAGCTTGCCCTGAAAATCGGTACGCAGCCCGTAGCACATCACCGGCACGCCCAGTCGGTCGGCCACCCGCGCAAGCTGCCATACCTGCTCTTCCGTCAGGAACTGCGCCTCGTCCACGAACACGCAATGCAACAATCCCGCTTCCAGCCTGTCGCGCACCCGCTGGTAGAGGTCGTCCTCGGCCTTGAACATCTCGGATTCGGCAGAAAGCCCGATGCGCGACGCGATGCGCCCCTTGCCGGCCCGGTCGTCCAGCGCCGCGGTGAAGAGCATGGTCGCCATGCCGCGTTCGCGATAGTTGTAGGACGCCTGCAGCAACAGGGTCGACTTGCCGGCGTTCATCGCCGAATAGCTGAAATAGAGCTTTGCCATCGGCCTATTAAGCGCAAGACGGCAAGCGATGGGAGATACCCGCTGCCGCCCTCCACCGAAAAGCGCTTGCGTCGCTGACAGGCAAGGCCCCGCCGCGCACCGTCGGGGCGCAGCGCTTGAATCCGGTGCCAAATGATGTTTGGCTCATGACAATCATCTAAAGGATGGCGAATTCGCCACCGGCCACCAAATGGGAGACGTTATATGTCGCACGGCAGGACTGTTCTGATTTCACTCGCGCTTTCGACGGCGCTGGGCGCGGGAAGCGCTTTCGCCGCCGAGCCTGAGAGTTGCCGGTCCGTCACCTTCTCCGACGTCGGCTGGACCGACATCACGTCGACCACCGCGACCGCCTCGGTCATCTTGGAGGCGCTGGGCTACCAGCCGGACGTGCAGGTTCTTTCCGTCCCGGTCACCTATGCATCGCTCAAGAACGGCGACGTGGACGTCTTCCTCGGCAACTGGATGCCGACCATGGAAGCCGACATCGCGCCCTACCGCGAAGACGGCTCGGTTGAGACGATCGTGACCAATCTGGAAGGCGCCAAGTACACGCTGGCGGTGCCGAAATACACCTTCGACGCCGGCCTCAAGACCTTCGAGGACATCGCGAAGTTCAAGGATCAGCTCGGCAACCAGATCTACGGCATCGAACCGGGCAACGACGGCAACCGGCTCATCCTCGACATGATCGAGGGCGACCAGTTCGGCCTCGGCGGATTCGAGCTGGTGGAAAGCTCGGAAGCCGGCATGCTGTCGGCCGTCATGCGCGGCGCGCGGTCCGAGCAGCACATGGTCTTCCTCGGCTGGGAGCCCCATCCGATGAACGCCAACATCGAGATGGAATATCTGGCCGGCGGCGATGACGTGTTCGGCCCCGACTATGGCGGCGCGACTGTGCACACCAACGTGCGAAAGGGCTTCACCGAAGAATGCCCGAACCTCGGCAAGTTCCTGACCAACCTGGTCTTCTCGCTGCAGATGGAAAACGAGATCATGGGCTCGATCCTGAACGACGGCGACGAGCCGAACGCGGCGGCCACCGAGTGGATCAAGGCGAACCCGGATGCGCTCGACCCATGGCTGGACGGTGTCACCACCTTCGACGGCGAGGACGCTGCGGAAGCGGTGAAGGCAAGCCTTGGGCTTTGAGAGCCTCTATAGGCTTAAGCTGCCCGCTCCAGCCTGACGATCACCCTCTCCCCGCGAAGGTCGGGGAGAGGAAAGCCTGCCGCAACGTATCGGCGCGTCGGCGCCGGCGACCCAAACATGTAGGAAGCTATGGACCCGATTTCGCAATGGATCGCCGGATGGAAGATCCCGATCGGTCGATGGGGACGTGAGTTTTTCGACTTCCTGACGTTCAACTTCGCGTGGTTCTTCGATTCGATCGCGAACGGCATTTCGGCCATCCTCGGCGGGCTCACAGACGCTTTGCTGTGGATGCCGCCCATCGTGGTCGTGCTGCTCGTCGCAGCGCTCGCCTATGCGCTCAAGCGCTCGTGGACCCTTGCCGTCGGCGTGGTGATCGGCTTCCTGTTCATCATCAATCAGGGCCTTTGGAAGGAGACGGTCGAGACGCTGGTTCTCGTCGTGGCGGCCGCCACCTGCTCGATGGCTATCGGTGTGCCGGTCGGCATCTGGGCCGCGCACAACGAGCGCGTCTATCGCGTGCTGCAGCCCATCCTCGACCTCATGCAGACGCTGCCCACCTTCGTCTATCTCATCCCGGTGCTGATCTTGTTCGGACTGGGCGTGGCGCCGGGGCTGATCGTCACTGTCATCTTCGCGTCCCCCGCCCCGATCCGGCTCACCTATCTCGGCATCACATCGGTGCCCAAGCCGATGCTGGAGGCCGGCGAGGCCTTCGGCGCGACGAAGCGTCAGCTCCTGTGGAAGGTCGAGCTGCCGTCTGCCATGCCCACCATCATGGCGGGGCTGACCCAGTGCATCATGCTGTCGCTGTCGATGGTGGTGATCGCAGCGCTCATCGGTGCGAACGGCCTTGGCCGGCCGGTGGTGCGCGCGCTCAACTCTGTCAACATCCCGCTCGGCCTCGAGGCGGGCCTCGCCATCGTCGTGCTGGCCATCATCCTCGACCGCATGGCGCGCATAGGCGGGGAGCAGCGCAAATGAGCGCCGCCGTCGAGTTCAGGAACGTCGATATCGTATTTGGCAAGGAACAGGCGGCTGCCATCCGCATGATCGACGCCGGCGCGACCCGCGCCGAAATCCTTGAAAAGACCGGCGCTGTGCTAGGCTGCGCGGGCGCGAGCCTCACCGTCGAGCAGGGCGAGATTTCGGTGCTGATGGGACTGTCCGGCTCCGGCAAGTCCACGCTCCTGCGTGCCGTCAACGGGCTCAACCAGGTCACGCGCGGCGAGGTGGTCGTCCATGACGACGACTGGTCGGCCGATGTCGTCTCCTGCTCGCCGGCCGATCTGCGCCGCATACGCCGCGAGTGCGTCGCCATGGTGTTCCAGCAGTTCGCCTTGTTGCCGTGGCGTACGGTGGAGGAAAATGTCGGCTTCGGGCTTGAGCTTGCGGGCGTGCCTGCCGCCGAGCGCCGCAACCGTGTGGCCAGTCAGCTTGAGCTCGTCGTGTTGTCGCAGTGGGCAAAGAAATACGCCCATGAGCTTTCTGGCGGCATGCAGCAGCGCGTGGGCCTCGCGCGCGCCTTTGCCACCGAAGCGCCGATCCTGCTGATGGACGAGCCTTTCTCCGCGCTTGACCCGCTGATCCGCACCAAGCTGCAGGACGAACTGCTGGAGCTTCAGGCGCGGCTGCGCAAGACGATCATCTTCGTCAGCCACGATCTGGAGGAAGCCCTCAAGATCGGCAACCGCATCACGATCATGGAAGGCGGGCACATCGTCCAGACCGGCGCGCCGGAGGAAATCGTGCTCAGCCCGGCCAACGACTACGTGCGCGACTTCATCGCAAATGTGAATCCGCTGTCGGTGCTGACCGCTTGGAACGTAATGCGCGACCGTCGCGATCTCGAACATGCCGGCGAGGGCTGGCTGTGGCTTGATCGGCGGCGCACCACGCGTTTCAGGCTGGACGAAAACGGGTTGGTCGTCGGCGCGGAGCGCAACGGCGAACCGGCCATATGGACCTCCTGCGATCCATTCGAGGCGCTGCCGGCCGATGCGCATCAGGTCTACTGGGCGCGGCCAGGCACCTCGCTGAAAGCGGTGATGCAGGCCATGCACCAGTCGCAGACCGCGCCGGTCGCGCTGTTCGACGATTCCTCACGCTTCGTCGGCGCCATCGGCGTGCGCGACGTGCTGAAATCTGTGATCCGCAAATAGCGCCTCCGACAGCCCGGAGAAACGAATCCCACCAAGGGGTGGATTTCGCAATGCAGCACGGTTATGCTGCATTGCGATCTCGCGTTTGGCCTTTTTAGGCGCATAGCGGGAACGGTCACTGACGCGAGACGTTCACCTCGGCAGAAGCAGGAGGCAACGATGCTCGGCACCGGCCCATCCAAGGACAATCCATTCGCTCCGAAAGGCGCGCGCAAATCGCGTCCGCGCACGGTCAATCTCAAGGTTTCGCTGCCTGCCGGCAGCGACGGGTCGGCCAGACGTCTGGCCCGGAAGATACAGGAATCCGTCGCCCGTACGCTGATGCGCGAAGGCGAGGATGCTTCGGCCCTCTCGGTCGAGGCGAGCCCCCAGCCTCAGGCAGCCCCCGCCAAGAAGGAAGCGCCCCAAGCCCCTACGCCTGTCGGCGGCGGTGCATGGTGGGCGTTCTGATGTAGCCGATGCCCGAAGAAGACCAACCTGACCCCTATAGCGTCGCCCTGCTCCTCGATTTCGATGGAACGCTCGTCGAGATCGCAGATCATCCGGGCAGGGTCGTCATCCCCGAAGACATACGCTCCGCGATCAACAGCCTGCATAAAGCGACAGACGGCGCCCTCGCCGTCATCTCCGGCAGGCCCATCGCCGAACTCGACGCCTTTCTGTCGCCGCTACGGCTTCCGCTTGCCGGCGTGCACGGCCTCGAAATCCGCGGCCCCGACGGCAGGCTCCAGACACACGACTACGAGCACGCTGCGCTCGACCGGCTGATCGAGGCGGCCCGCATCTTCGAGCGTGGCCGCTCGGGCCTTCTGGTCGAAACGAAGCCCGGCTCGGTAGCGTTCCACTATCGGCAGGCCCCGGCTCTTGAGCCGGACGTGCGCGCGTTTGCCGCCGAGATGGCGCGATCGACGCCCGGTGCCCAACTGATGCATGGCAAGATGGTCGCAGAACTCCGCCTCGGCGACCGCAACAAGGCCCATGCAGTCGATCATCTAATGGAGCTGCCGCCTTTCGCGGGCAGGCAGCCCTGGTTCTTCGGCGACGACGTGACCGACGAGGATGCGTTCGAACGCGTCAACCACATGGGCGGTCGAACCTTCAAGATCGGCCCGGGCGACAGCGAGGCCGCTGGCCGCTTCGCAGACACCGCAGCTTTCCACCGCTGGCTTGTGAGCATGGCAAGGGCCTGCGCCGATGCCAACGACATGCAGGGAGGTCACCAGACCAAGGGAGGCAATCGCGGCGGGCTGGGGGAACATGCCCCGTCGCACAATCTCGGGAGCATGAAATGAGCAGACTGGTGATCCTTTCGAACCGCGTGGCCGACCTGCGCAAGACCAGCCAGTCGGGTGGTCTTGCCGTCGGCCTGGCCGATGCGCTGCGCCAGCGCGGCGGCGTCTGGTTCGGCTGGGACGGAGAGACACTGCGCACCCAACCGCGCGAAGCCACCGTTGAGCAGATCGGAAATGTCCGCATGATCTCGGCCGCGATGACGGTCGAGGACTACATGGACTACTATGTCGGCTATGCGAACAGCGTCTTGTGGCCGCTGTTTCACTACCGGCTCGACCTCGTGGATTTCAAAGCGTCGTATTTCGACGCCTACCAGCGGGTCAACGCGCATTTCGCAGGTCTCGTCGCGCCCTATCTGGAAGAAAAAGACCTCATCTGGGTCCACGATTATCACTTCATCCCGATGGCAAACGCGCTGCGTCGTCTGGGTAGCCGCCAACGTATGGGCTTCTTCCTGCACATCCCCTTTCCGCCCCCGGACCTGCTGGCCGCCTCGCCCAACCATCGCTTTCTGGTCGAATGCCTGCTCGACTACGACGTGCTGGGCTTCCAGACCACCACCGACACCATCAACTTCCGCCACTATCTGGAAGAGTGGGGCATAGGCGAGGTCGTTGACGACCGCACCATCCGTTTCAACGGCCGCACCATAACGCTGGACCGTTACCCGATCGGCATCGACGTCGACGCCTTCAGCCAGATGGCGAGCGAGGTGCCCGAAGACGTGCGCATCGACGCGTCGCGCCGCGCTCAGCTCGGCCGGCGTCAGATCATCGGCGTCGACAGGCTGGACTATTCCAAGGGCCTGCCCGACCGTTTCCAGGCGTTCGGCCGTCTTCTGGCACAGCACCCGGAACTCGAAAAGCAGGTCACCTTCCTGCAGATCGCGCCGCCCACGCGCGAGGATGTGAACGCCTACGGAGACATAAGGGCAGAACTAGAGGGCCTGACCGGCTCCATCAACGGGCGCTTCTCCGACTTCAACTGGACGCCGCTGCGCTACATCCACCGCCCCGTGCCGCGGGAAACGCTGGCCGCGCTTTTCCGCGTCAGCCACGTCGGGCTCGTTACGCCGCTGCGCGACGGCATGAACCTTGTCGCCAAGGAGTTCATTGCCGCGCAGGACGAGGAAGATCCCGGAGTGCTGGTACTTTCGCAGTTTGCCGGCGCGGCCGAAGACCTCGAGGAAGCGCTGATCGTCAATCCCTACGACACGGACACGATGGCCGAGGCCATTCACCGCGCGCTGACCATGCCTCTGACGGAGCGTCTTGCCCGCCACGGGGCTTTGCTTGCCCGCATCGCGCAGCAGGACACCCACGCGTGGCTGGCCGCGTTCCTTGCCGATCTAGAGGTTGAAGGAGCGGGCGCGGGTCCGCGAAGGCCGCAGGTGGTAGGCACCCACGCGGCGTGATCTGCGCGGCTTAAGCCCCCTGGCGGTCGCCCTCGGCAAGCTGGCGCTCGATCCCGAGTATCAGCTTGCGCAACAGTCCTGAAAGCGCTTCTCGCTCCGCGTTATCAAGCGCATCGAGAAACCGGATTTCGCTTTCCATATCGGCCCTGAACGCCTTTTCGGCAAGCGCCCTGCCCTCATCCGTCAGGGCCACCTGTACGCTGCGACCGTCGTTCGGCGATTTCTCACGCCGGATCAGCCCTGCCTTTTCCAGCCGGCCGAGCCGGTGCGTCAGCCCGCCGGACGAGATCATCAGCGAGGCGTACATATCCGTCGGCGTCAGGCGGTAGGGCGGTCCTGACCGGCGCAGCGTCGAAATCACGTCGAACTCGCCGCGATCAAGCCCGAAACCCGCGAATGTCGCCTCGATGCTCGGCCTCACCATGTTCGTCACCCGCAGCGCGCGGCCCAGTATAGCCATCGACGCGGTGTCGAGGTCAGGCAGTTCACGCGCCCACTGTCCGCGCAACCTGTCCACATGGTCGCCTTGCAGCCCGCCCTCTTCCGCCATTTCGACTTCTCCTGATCGCCTTTGGGGCACCCGGCGCTCACCCTACACGGCCGACTTCCGATCTCAAGATATCTCGGCGCGAAGATATTTATCTTGACGCTAAGATATATCCGCTTTAGATATCTTCCTGCAAAGATAAATTTCGCTCTCGACAGGAGACACCCGATGTTCACCGTACGCCGTCACAGCGAGCCCGAACCGGGCCAGAGCCGCACCGTCCGTTTCGAAGGCCGCGATTTCGGCAGCGAGGTTTCGTTCTTCCTCGTCGATGCCGATCCGGGTCGAGGCTCGGCAATGCACAAGCACTCGTATTCCGAGACGTGGATCGTCAGGAAGGGGGAGGCCGAGTTCACCGTCGGAGGGCAGACGACACGCGGTTTTGCCGGTGACATCGTCGTGGCCAGCGCCAACATCCCCCATCGCTTCGAAAATGTCGGCAATGACCGGCTGGAACTCGTCTGCATCCACCCGACCGACCATATGGTGCAGGAGAACGTCTGAGCGCCAGCCGCCTTGCGCCCGCTCGCCGACCCCCGCTAAGATGATGCAAGATTGTTTTACCACATAACAATATTTGCGGAGGACTACCCATGAACCCATCAGGACAGGTCGCGATCGTTACCGGCGGCGGCTCGGGGCTTGGCGAGGCCACGGCGCGCGCACTGGCGGCCAAGGGCGCGAAGGTCGCGCTGTTCGACATCGGTATGGAGCGGGCCGAAGCGGTCGCGAAGGACATTGGCGGCATCGCCGTCAAGTGCGACGTTTCCAGCGCGGAAGGCGCGGAAGCAGCCATCGCGGAAGTCGCCGAGAAGCTCGGCACGCCGCGCATTCTCGTCAATTGCGCCGGCATCGCCATCGCCATGAAGACCACGGGCAAGGACGGCCCCCACCCGCTCGATTTCTACCGCAAGATCATCGAGGTCAACCTCATCGGCACTTTCAACATGATCCGGCTTTTCGCCGCCCGCGCCGAACAGGCCGAGCCGCTGGAGGGCGGTGAGAGGGGCATCATAGTCAACACCGCATCGGTCGCTGCCTATGATGGGCAGATCGGCCAAGCGGCCTATTCCTCCTCAAAGGGCGGCGTCGTCGGCATGACGCTGCCGGTCGCGCGCGATCTTGCCCGTTCCGGCATCCGCGTGATGACCATCGCGCCCGGCATCTTCCGCACCCCCATGCTGGCGGGCCTGCCCGAGGACGCCCAGAAGTCGCTGGGCCAGCAGGTGCCCTTCCCCTCGCGCCTCGGCGACCCGGCGGAATACGGCGCGCTTGCCTGCCACATCGTCGAGAACCAGATGCTCAACGGCGAGGTGATCCGCCTCGACGGCGCGATCCGCATGGCGCCGAAGTAGGCTTCGAGCGGCGCGATGGAGGGAAGCGCACAGCGAAAATCCGGTCCGCTGGCTGGCTTCACCATCATCGAGATGGCGGGGCTTGGCCCGGTGCCGCATGCCGGCCTGATGCTGGCCGAGCTCGGCGCGCGCGTCGTGCGCGTCGAGCGGCTGGCGAAGGAACAGGCTTTCCTGACCCTGCCGCCGCGATACGACCTAGACCGGCACGGCCGGGAGATCGTGCGCATCGACCTCAAGCATCCCGATGGCAAGGCGTTGGTGCTGCGACTGGTCGGCGGGGCGGACGCCCTGATCGAAGGCTTCAGGCCCGGCGTCATGGAGCGGCTGGGTCTGGGGCCTGACGCTGCTCTCGCTGCCAATCCGCGTCTCGTCTATGGCCGGATGACAGGCTTCGGCCAGGACGGCCCACTTGCGCCCCGCGCCGGCCACGACCTTACCTACCTGGCGCTGTCGGGAGCGCTGCACGCCATAGGCCCAAAGGAAGGCCGGCCGGTCCCGCCCCTCAATCTCGTGGCCGACTATGGCGGCGGCACCATGTTTCTCATCATGGGCGTGCTGGCAGCCCTTCTGGAAGCCTGCCGCTCCGGCAACGGCCAAGTGGTGGACGCTGCCATGATCGACGGCGCGTCGATGCTGGCCGCTCCGTTCTTCGCCTTCATGGCCGCCGGCATCTGGCAGGACCGTCGCGGCGTGAACCTGCTCGATTCGGGCGCCCCCTTCTACGACACCTATGCCTGCGCGGATGGCCGCCACGTCGCGGTCGCCTGCCTCGAACCACAGTTCTTCGCCG
This sequence comes from Neoaquamicrobium microcysteis, assembly GCF_008180155.1. Taxonomy (GTDB): domain Bacteria; phylum Pseudomonadota; class Alphaproteobacteria; order Rhizobiales; family Rhizobiaceae; genus Aerobium; species Aerobium microcysteis. The sequence continues at coordinate 89,828 of NZ_VSZS01000067.1, forward strand.
AGTTCTGCCGGCTGCTGCCGCTGGATGGGCGTTTCACGCAGGCGCAGTACGACCAGACGCTGTGGCCGCAGATGCGCGAGGCTATCGCAGCGCGTATTGCGCAGCGCCCGCGCGACGAATGGGCCGCGCATTTCGAGGCGACCGACGCCTGCGTCGCGCCCGTGCTGTCGCTCCGTGAGGCCCCCGAGCATCCCCACAACCGCGCGCGCAAAACCCATGTGACGACTGATGGCCTGACGCGCCCTGCACCCGCGCCGCGTTTCTCACGCACGCAGGGCACCGTCTCTCCGCAACCGGTGCGAGACGTGTCTGCGATGCTCGGCGCGTTCGGCATCGACGCCGACGAGACGGAACGGCTTGCCAGAGAGGGCGTCATCGGCCGATAATAGGACTATCTTAGTCAACTTATCGGAGCCGTTCCTTGGAAGAACAGAAAAAAGACGTCCTGCGCGAGCCCGACGGCGAGGCTGTCAGGCTTGCACGGACGCTGCTGCGCGCCTCGCGCTACGGGGCACTGGCGGTGCTGAACCTGCAATCGGGCGCGCCGATGGCAAGCCGCGTCGCGGTGGCGAGCGACCATGACGGCGCACCGCTCATCCTCGTTTCCGCACTGTCTGCCCACACCGGCGGCCTCGAGGCCGATCCGCGCTGTTCGCTGCTGCTGGGCGAACCGGGCAAGGGCGACCCGCTGGCGCATGCGCGCATCACGCTCGCCTGCCTCGCAGAAAAGATCACGAAGGATGACCCGCGCCACGCGCGGATAAAGTGGCGGTTTTTGTCCCACAATCCGAAATCGAAGCTCTACGCCGGGCTCGGTGACTTCTCGTTTTTCAGGCTGGAGCCGCAGGCCGCCAGTCTCAATGGCGGTTTCGGGAAGGCGTACGCCCTGCCAGCATCGGACCTGCTGACGGCAGGCACCCACCTCGATGCCATCGCCGCAGCAGAGCAGGGCGCGGTTGCGCACATGAACGACGACCATGCCGATGCCATCGCCAACTATGCGGCATGGTTCGGCAAGGCGACGGAGCCCGCCGAATGGGTGATGACCGGTATCGACGCGGACGGTTTCGACATCGCGGCCGGCGACCGGATCATGCGTATTTTCTTCGAAACGCCCCTCGCCGACGCACAGGATATGCACAAAACCCTGGTCGCGATGGCGATAGAAGCTCGTCGCTCGCTATCCCAAGCCAAGGCGTGAAGGTGCGACACCGGTGCAATTGTGAAGCCTTCTCATAAACTCTTGAGATATCGAAACTATGCGCTACGTTAGGTTGCAGGCAGGCGACGAGGATGCTGATTTGCAACCTGCCATTTCCGTTGGGCGTTATTGCCCCCATAACACCCACGGAAGATGCGGCAACGGGGATACAATGGTTTCTGAGCAACTTGTCGACAACGCCGACATGGTCGCCGAGTTTCTGTCTGCCATCGGCAACGGAAAGCGGCTGGCGATCATGTGCCATTTGCTGGGCGGCGAGATGTCGGTCGGCGAGATCGCGGAGAAGGTGGAACTGAGCCAGTCCGCCCTCTCCCAGCATCTGGCCAAACTGCGCACCATGGGCCTCGTGGAAACGCGTCGCGAGCGGCAGATGATCTTCTATTCCTGCTCGTCGGCGAAGGTGCGCGAGGTGCTGCTGACGCTCGACGGCATTTTCGGCGCGAAGGCGGCTGCCGAATAATTTCCCGGCACGAAGAGCACGAAGCCACGAAAACGGCGAGTTCTTCGGCGCACCTCTCTTGCCCTGAAGAGGGGGTTCCGTCTTGATTCGCGGTCTCAGCCATATGACGTTCATCGTGCGCGATCTCGACCGCATGGAGACGATACTCACCACCCTCCTGGGTGCCCGAAAGGTCTACGATTCGGGCGATCACACCTTCTCCTTGTCGAGGGAACGGTTCTTTCTCGCAGGCGACGGCCCCCGCCGCGCTTTGGATCGCGGTGATGGAGGGTGAGCCGCTGGCGGCACGCACCTACAACCAAGTTGCGTTCAGCATCGACGACGCCGATTACGACGAATGCCTTGCCCGCGTTAGGGCGCTTGGTCTCGATCTGCGCGAGGGCCGCGCAAGGGTGGCGGGCAAAGGCCGTTCCATCTATTTCTACGACGACGACAACCACATGTTCGAGTTGCACACCGGCACACTCGACGAGCGCCTCGCGCGCTATGCCCAAGACAACGAGACGCCCCGTTCGTGATCCGCATCGAAAGCGCCGAAGACCCCCGCATCGCGCCCTACCGCGCCATCCGAGAGCGCGACCTGGTCGGGCGCGAAGGTCGCTTCATCGCCGAGGGCAAGGTCGTGCTCAACGTCCTGTTTTCCGCCCGGCGCTTCGAAGTCGAATCGGCGCTTATCCTGGAATCTCGCCTGTCGGGCATGGCCGCCACGCTCGCGCTGGCACCGGCCGAGATGCCCGTCTACGTGGCCTCGCAGGAGGTGATGGATGCCATCGCCGGCTTCCACATCCATCGCGGCGTACTGGCACTGGGCCGCAGGCGCGACGGCGGCGGAATGGACGCCCTGCTCGCCTCGTTGCCAGAGGATGCGTTGGTGGTGGCGCTGGTCGGCATTTCCAACCACGACAATGTCGGCGCGATCTTTCGCAACGCCGCCGCGTTCGAGGCCGACGCGGTGCTGCTCGACGCCTCCTCCTGCGACCCGCTGTACCGGAAAGCGATCCGCGTTTCGGTCGGCGCCGTGCTGAAGGTGCCTTTCGCTACGGCACCCGACGAGACCAGCCTGTTCGATACGCTGGCGCGCTACGGTTTCACGCAGATCGCCCTGTCGCCGGGCGGTGCGGAGGAAATCGGCGATTTCAGGCGAGCGGGTCGGACCGCGCTTTATCTCGGGACTGAGGGCGAAGGCCTGCCGACCACGCTGATGGCGCGGATGAAGACCATGCGCATCGCCATGTCGGATTCATTCGACAGCCTCAACGTCGCCGCTGCCTCGGCCATCGCGCTGCATCGGCTCTGGCGGGGACGCTGAGCCCTACTGCTTCCCTGCCGCCTGCTGCAGCGCGCGGATGCGGTCCGCAAGGCTGGTCGTTCCGCCTGACGCGCCGTTGGGCGTCTTTTCGGCCAGCGCCTTGCCTATCGGCGAATCGGGTCCGTCCAGCTTTGCCGTAAGATTTACGACCTCGGCCGCCAACTGGTGGATTTGCTCGCGCAGCATCGCCTCTCCCGCCTCGTCGCGGCGCGCGGCCTTGCCTCCGCCCTGATCCGGCTTGTCGCGAAGCCGACCAAGCTCGCGCTCGCGACGTTCCAGCCGGTCCTCCGCGTCTGCCAGCGAGGCGGTCAGTTGCTCGACGCGGCGCTCGAGCCCGGCCACCTTCTTGTGCTCTGCCTTCAGCGCCTCGCGCGCGGCCTTGTTGTCAGCGGTCACCTCGCGCGCTTTCTGGTCGGCCTCCTTGCGCTCGTTACGCAGTATGGAGATGTCGGCCTTGAGCTTGTCGAGCCGCGACTCATGCGCCACCGCCTCGATCTGGCGGCTCGATGCATCGAGGCTCGCCTCGTCATACATCCGGCCCAGCTTTTTCAGCTCGGCGTCGCGCGCCTCCAGCTTGCGCTCGTGCTCCACAAGCCGCTCCGACACGGCCTGAAAATCTTCCTCGCGGTGGGCCAGCTCTTCCTCAAGCTTTGCCGCGCGGGCCTCCAATTGCTGATAGGACTGGCTCTTGACGTCGCGCTCGGTCAGCGCGCGCTTCTGCTCGTCGCGGAGGGCGTTCATTTCCAGCATCTGCGCAGCGACCTTTTCCTTGGCCGCTTTCAGGTTCATTTCCAGCTTGCGGATGGTCATGGCGAGTTCGGCCCGCACGCTGTCCTTTCCGGCCTGTATTTCGTCCATGGTCAGCGGCACGGAGGCCTCGACGCGTCGCCGGGTGAGCGTCACCGCGCGCCGCCAGATCGCTGGCGCAACCAGCAACGCCAGAAATCCGGCGCTCAGAAAGCCGAGGATGAAGAAAAGCGTAGACTGGATCACCGTTTAACGTCCCGTTCGCGCTGCGGCTGCCGCGCAGGCAAATGTCCCGCCTCTATCTGACACGGCGGGCAAGGGTGAATCCAGTGCCGTGCGCGGGCGGCGTGCCTGTTGCGGCACGCACCCGCCGAAATGCGCTCAGAACGGGTTCCAGGTCGGCGACGACGTCAGCTTCAGATAGCCGATATTGAGGCCGAGGCGCGCGCCGACGCCGGTGCGCACGGGCACGAGCATCACCGGACCGTTCTTCAGGACGGTGAAGCCGAGACCCGCCACGACGTAGGCCGAGCCCGCCACGCCGGCATAGCGCTTGTAGAGCGAGGGCACCGCGTCGAGGTTGTAGACCAGAATCATCGTGCGCGAGCCCTGCCCGCCGAAATCCCAGCCGAGCGAAGGCCCCTGCCAAAACACCGAATGGTCGCCGACATTCTTGGTGTAGAGCATGCCTTCGCCGTAGGTGAGTCCGCCGATCAGCGCGCCCGAGCCTTCCTCGCCGAGGATGTAGCCGTTGGGCATCCCGTAGGAGGCGAAGATCTGCTCGACCACCGAGGCGAGGCCGCCCGATGTGGTGCCAAAGAAATGATGCCCGGAATCGAGGATTTCCTGGGCCGTGAAATTCTGGCCCGCGCTGGCGCGCGCCGGATTTGCCGTAGATGTCGCAGCGGCGACCGCGAAGAGCATCGCGGCAACCATGCTGATGACATCTCTGGGAAACAGCCTGCTCAACATGCCTTGAATCTCCGTATCGAACCGCCCCTTGCGCGCCCGTTGGCGCGGACGGCCCCGTCGGCCGCATCGACACGCCAATACGTCTCAAATTATGACGCAAACCTTATCCAATCATTAACCATTGCATTTGCGCCCCGGGCGTTTGTGTCGCAGTGCGCGGAATGCCTGTTTCGCCCGGTGTCGCGCTGCGGTTTGCGACATTGCAGACTTCGGGTTTCCTTGTCGCCGCGCCTTCCGTGTGTAACCAATGTCCACTGTTTGAAGGGGTGATTCGCTGGCCTCGCGCGGCGCGCGGCCCGGGGCGCCGAGTTGATGAATTGCACGATGGGGACGCCTGACGCATGGCCGATATTCTGACCCTTTCCGCCACCGATCTTGCCGCCCTGCTGTGCAGCCGGGTATGCCACGACATCATCTCGCCCGTGGGTGCGATCAACAACGGGCTGGAGCTGCTCGACGAGGGCGGTGCCGACGAGGACGCCATGCGCCTCATCCGCACCAGCGCGCGCAACGCGTCGGCCCGTCTTCAGTTCGCGCGTATCGCGTTCGGCGCCGCAGGCTCGGCCGGCATGCAGATCGACACCGGCGATGCCGAGGCCGTGGCCACCGCCTTTCTGGCAAATGAGAAGCCCACCTTCGAGTGGCGCGGCACGCGCGCGCTGCTGCCCAAGAACAAGGTCAAGCTGCTGCTCAATCTCATCCTCATTGCCAACGCCGCAATCCCGCGCGGCGGCAAGCTGACGGTCGAACTGCACGACACGGAAACCACGCCCCGCTTTACCCTGACGGCCAACGGCCCGATGGTGCGCGTGCCGGCCCGCTTCCTGGAGTTGCATTCGGGCGTCAAATCCGACGAGCCGATCGACGCCCACGCCGTCCAGCCTTACTATACGCTGCTTCTGGCGCGAGAGGCGGCCATGACCATCTCCATCCGCGCCACCGCAGAAGAGATCGTGCTGACGGCCGAGTGAAGCTCGTGCGTTAACCCAATTTTTAGCTAGCTGCTTACGGCGATCTTTACCGTCGGTCCCTACTCTGCCTGCCTATAGAGGCTTGGTGTCCGCACATGGGCGGCACGAAAGGGGTGGACCATGAAACGGTGCATGATCGTCGACGATTCGAGCGTCATCAGGAAAGTCGCGAAGCGCATTCTTGGCGGGCCGGACATGATCGTGGTCGAGGCGGGCCTCGGCGGCGAGGCGCTTTCGATGTGCTCGGCAGATATGCCCGACGTGATCGTGGTCGATACCAGCCTGCCCGACATGACTACCGAAGATTTCATCCGTCAGGTCATAGCTATCGACGAGCGGCAGAAGCCGAACATCGTCATCTGCATGACGGAGTTCGATGTTGCCGCGATCATGCGTGCCAAGCGCGCCGGCGCTATGGGCTACATCCTCAAGCCGTTCGACCGCTCGCAGCTTCTCCAGCGCTTCCGCGAGATGCAGGTGGCTGCTTAGTCAGGCATTCGGCAATGGCAAAAAAGTCGGCCGCCGGCAATGCCGACGGCCAACCCGATTCAAGCTTCTCTACTGCCGACAGCCTATTGCCGACTGCCGATTCTCAGGCGCTTTCACGAACCTCTTCCGGCTCGCGCAGCACATAGCCGCGACCCCAGACGGTTTCGATGTAGTTCTGCCCGCCCGACGCAGCGTCCAGCTTCTTGCGCAGCTTGCAGATGAATACGTCGATGATCTTCAGTTCCGGCTCGTCCATGCCGCCATAGAGATGGTTCAGGAACATCTCCTTGGTCAGCGTCGTGCCCTTGCGCAGCGAGAGCAGCTCGAGCATCTGGTATTCCTTGCCGGTCAGGTGGACGCGCTGTCCGCCCACTTCGACGGTCTTCGCGTCGAGATTGACCACCAGGTCGCCGGTGTTGATGACCGACTGGGCATGCCCCTTGGAGCGGCGCACGATGGCATGGATGCGCGCAACCAGCTCGTCCTTGTGGAAGGGCTTCGTCATATAGTCGTCTGCGCCGAAGCCCAGGCCCCTCACCTTGTCCTCGATGCCGGCCATGCCGGAGAGGATCAGGATCGGCGTCTTCACCTTCGAAAGCCGCAGCGTGCGCAGCACCTCATATCCCGACATGTCGGGGAGGTTCAGGTCCAGAAGGATGATGTCGTAGTCGTAGAGCTTGCCCAGATCCACGCCTTCTTCGCCGAGATCGGTCGTATAGACGTTGAAGCTTTCCGATTTGAGCATCAATTCGATGCTCTGTGCGGTAGCACTGTCGTCTTCAATGAGCAGAACGCGCATTATGTCCCCTTTCCCGCCGCCAAGCCGGGTTCAGCAAGCTTTCGGCGCCGGAATAGCCAAAATTCTGAATCGCAGGCTGCCATGCAATGGTTAACAAAATATGATTCCGCATGGCAAGCGATATTCATCCTTTTCAGCTTTCCGCCGCACCCTATTGAATCTAAACGTGAATCACAAAACAGAAAAGTTAATGTGACAGTTCAAGAAACGCCGCCAAGCGACTCAATATGAGTCACTTTGTCGGGTCCGGCCGTGGTGAGTATCTTTACCCCCCTTTAAGCCCTTCCACGCTATGATTAACAATGCGCGTAAACGAATGGTTACCGAGCGCGCCGGAGTTTAGGAATTTGTTTCCGGGTTGTGCCGTAATGTGCTGCGGCGGCCGGGGAAGAGCGCCAGTGTTTTTGGTGCGAGCGTAAGAGTAAGCGTTCGGGAGTAGCGAGTGATGAAGTCACGTGAGAACCTGGTGCGGCTGAAGCAGTTTCAGGTCAACGAGAAGCGCAAGCAGCTCTTGCAGCTCGACATGATGATCGCCGAGTTCGATCGCATGGCCACGGAACTCGATCTGCAGATCAATGCGGAGGAAAAGAAGGCGGGCATTACCGACACCAGCCACTTCGCCTACCCCACCTTCGCCAAAGCGGCGCGCCTGCGCCGCGACAACCTGAAGAACTCGCAACACGACCTGCAGCAGCAGCGCGAGGCGGCCGAAGCCGCCATGCACGAGGCCGAGGCGGAACTGGCAAAGGCCGAGATGCTGGAATCGCGTGACGGAGGCCGTGCCCGCGATGTCGAGACCGGCGGCCGCAGTGCGATGATAGGCTGACCGCCAGCCTTACAAGCTTTCCCCTATTGAGACCCTGGCCGCAATCGCGCCGGGGTTTTGTCGTTCAGTACGCGAGCCGTCCGCGATCTGCCTGAACCGGGCAGCCGAACGACGGCGCTGCTTGTCGGAAAACGAGCGCACTGGCCGGTTGGGGCGACGACCGAGGCTCCACGAGCAAAAGCCCGACGAAGCGCCGGGCTATTTGCTTCTCATCTGAATGTCGCAGGATCCAAAGATCTGTGCGAAGGTTACGCCAAAACTAGTGCCTGTATTGCTGGATGCGGGTCGTGCGCAGACCGGCCAGCCCATATTCGTCGATCGAGGCCTGCCAGGAAAGAAACTCTTCGACGGTCAGCTTGTAGCGCTGGCACGCTTCCTCAAGGCTCAGCAGGCCGCCGCGAACGGCAGCAACCACTTCCGCCTTGCGCCTGATGACCCAGCGCCTCGTATTGGTGGGCGGCAGGTCGGCGATCGTCAGCGGACTGCCATCCGGCCCAATAACATATTTGACCCGCGGTCTAACCAGATCGGTCATCGTACTCTCTACACAACAACTCTAGGAACCAATCGACACGACACTAACGCGCCGGCTTTAAAAATTGCCTAAGCGCCCTCTAATGCTTAGGTAAGGAATATGAATCCCGCGTTAGGGTTTTGGCGGGCCTTTTAGTCGAATGCCGCGCAAGCGGCTTTGCCCTGGGCCACGGTGGCGCCGAAGGCCTGCTTGACCTATATTGCCGGGGCGGGCATGTAGCCCGCGAAGAAGAGCTAAGCGGAAGCAAACGCGCCATGAACAGCCTCGATCTCCCCGGCCGGCCGGAAGAGACGCGCGTCGTCGTCGCCATGTCGGGCGGAGTCGACTCCTCCGTCGTCGCGGGTCTGCTCAAGCGCGAAGGCTACGATGTCGTCGGCGTAACGCTACAGCTCTACGACCACGGCGCGGCCGTCCACCGGGCCGGTTCCTGCTGCGCAGGGCAGGATATCGACGACGCCCGCCGCGTCTCCGAGACGCTCGGCATCCCGCACTACGTGCTCGACTATGAGCAGCGCTTCAAGGAAACGGTGATCGATCCCTTCGCCGAAAGCTACGTCGCTGGCGAGACACCAATCCCCTGCGTATCGTGCAATCAGACGGTCAAGTTCGCCGACCTGCTCGAAACGGCCAAGGAACTGGGCGCCGATGCTCTGGCCACCGGCCACTACATCCGCAGCCGCGCCAACGGTTCGCACCGCGCGCTCTATCGGCCCGTCGACGCCGATCGCGACCAGAGCTATTTCCTGTTCGCCACAACCCAGGCGCAGATCGACTTTCTCCGCTTCCCGCTTGGCCACCTGTCGAAGCCACAGGTCCGCGCCGAGGCCGAGGCCATGGGTCTCGTCGTCGCTGCCAAGCAGGATAGCCAGGACATCTGCTTCGTGCCTCAGGGCAAATATTCCGACATCATAGCCAAGCTGAAGCCGACTGCGGCCACCCCGGGCGACATCGTACATATCGATGGCCGCGTCATGGGCCGGCACGAAGGCATCCTGCGCTACACGATCGGCCAGCGGCGCGGCATCGGCATCGCATCCGGCGAACCGCTCTACGTGGTCCACCTTGATGCAGAGCGCGCACGTGTCATCGTGGGCCCGCGCGAAGCGCTTGAGACCCGCAAGATTTTCCTGCGCGGCCTCAACTGGCTTGGGGATAACGACCTTACCGCGCTGCCGCCGGAAGGGCTGGAGCTCTTCGCCAAAGTGCGCTCCACACGCCCGCCCCGTCCCGCGGTGCTGCATCACGGTGGCGGCGCGAGTTGGGTCGAGCTGGCCGATGGCGAAAGCGGCATCGCACCCGGACAGGCCTGCGTCCTCTATTCGGACGACGGGGACGAGGCCCGCGTTTTCGGCGGCGGCTTCATCGAGCGTTCCGAGCGTGGGGCAGAGGCAGAGGCGATGTTGTCGCGGCTGGCGTCCCAGCCGGTTCGCCAGAGCGCCTGAGTATTTTTCAGTCAGACGGTATCGGCCAAAGTCCGCATAAAGGCGGCTGGGAAACTGGGCTGGAGCGACGAAACCGCATTCGTCGGAACGCCCGTTGCTCTGAGCCGCTTTTCGATCAGTCGTGCGTGACGGTTCCCGCCGTCAGGATGCGCAGCACCCCGATCGCCTCTTCGCCGCTGGTGCGCGGCTCGGCCCGCGTGCCGATGCACTCAATGAAGTGCTCCAGCTCGCGCGTCAGCGGCATGCCTGCATTCACCGGCACATAGGAAGGCTCGTTGGTCGTGAACGCCCAGTGGCCGCTATCCTGCCACACCGCGTGGCGGTAGACGGCCAGCTTGCGGTCCCAAGGCTCGACATCGTCGAACACCGCCATGGCCTTTGTGCCGACGACGGTCAGCCTGCGCTCACGGTAGGGATTGAGCCTCGACGCGAAGAGATGGCTGCGCAATCCTCCCGGAAACCGCATGTGCAGATGCGCGAAGTCGCTCAGGTGATCGAGCAGAGCCGCTCCTTCACCGCGGATTTCCGTCGGCGCCGCTCCGGTGATTGCCAGGATCATCGACAGGTCGTGTGGCGCAAGGTCCCACAGCGCGTCGTTCTCGGTGTGGAACTTGCCGAGCCCCAGCCTGTGCGAGTGGATGTATTTGACCGTGCCGAGCTCGCCCGCATCGATGAGTTGCTTGAGCATCTCGAAGGCCGGATGGAAGCGCAGCACATGGCCGACCATGAAGACGCGCTTGTTGGCCCTGGCAGCCGCGACTGCCTTTTCCGCGTCTGGTACGGTCAGCGCGATCGGCTTTTCGACCAGCACGTCCTTGCCGGCCTCCACGGCGCGGATGGCTGCTGCGGCATGAAACTGGGGCGGCAGGGCCATGACGATGGCATCGATATCCTCGCGCGCATAAAGCTCGTCAGGATCGAGCGCGAGGCATTCCTGCTCGCTGGCGAAACCTTCGGCGCGCGCGGCATTGGCGTCGGACACCGCGTGCAACGCCCCAAGCGCTTTGAGAGTGCGGATGTGGTTGGAGCCCCAATAGCCGCATCCTAGGACGGCGATACGCGGTTTCATGAACCCTGTAGCTGGAAAACTTCGACGCCGAGACATAGTCGCGCGGCGGTGCGAACTCAACCCCCGCGGCCTGCGAAAAGCGTTGCGCCGCATAACCTTCCTATCGGGGTTCTGAATGCTTGACAGCCCCGCCACCGCCCCCTTATATCCGCGCGACCTTGGCAGACGCCCTGCCGCCCCGGGTAACCTGACCGGCGGCACGAAGCGGGCGAATGCAGCGTGGCGGAGTAGCTCAGTAGGTTAGAGCAGAGGAATCATAATCCTTGTGTCGGGGGTTCGAATCCCTCCTCCGCTACCAATAATTTCTTCAAGGCGAACCAAGCTCTTTCATCAGCCGTCGTGTAGCCGCCTTCTCGGCCGCGCGGGTCAATCTCGAGGCAATCCGCCGCGCTGAATGAATAGTATTGGGTCAGACTATCCACATCAACTTTAACGCTAAAGCGCTCCTGTCGATCTTAACCCTTGCCAATCTTGCACCTGATCACAGCCCAACAGCGTTTAGCAACTGCGACCGATTGTTGACGAGCAGGGTGAAGACAGGGCCAATTGCGCTGCGATGGCTATCGCCTAGGTTCAAAGGCCGCGCGCAAGGGTCTGTGATACACAAGAAGCTCATGTTCGTAACGCATCCTTGCGTAAGCTTTTGATCCAGCTTTAGTATTTGGCCCTTCTCAGGCGTGGTCGGCGATCACTGACAGGAAGGCAGGGCCGTAACGGTCGAGCTTGGCTTCCCCGATACCGGGAACGTTCTCCAGTTCGGCTCGTGAGGCCGGACGGGCCGCGGCCAGTTCGATGAGCGTCTTGTCGTGGAATATCACGTAAGGGGGAACGTTTTGCGTGCGCGCGATCTCCATGCGTTTCGCGCGCAAGGCCTGGAACAGTTCGCGGTCGCTATCCGCCAGAGACGATTGCGCTGCGCTGCGCGCAAGCTTGTCGCGCCGCGCGCGCGGTGGCTGCGGCACGCGCAGCATGAGCGTCGGCTTGTCACGCAGGAAATCGCGCCCGGCTGCCGCTATCGACAGTCCCCCGTGGCCGGCGAGGTCGACATCGACCAGGCGCAGCGCGATCAACTGGCGCAGTATCGCGCGCCATGTACGGTTATCGTGCTCGGTGCCGATGCCGAAAGTCGAGACGCGATCGTGGCCTAGCTGGGCGATGCGGTCGTTCTCGACGCCGAGCAGCACATCGACGACATAGGCCTGTCCGAAACGCTCTCCGGTGCGGTAGATGCAGGACAGGGCCTTCTGCGCCGAAGTCGTGCCGTCGAACAGCCGGGGCGGCTCCGCGCAGGTATCGCAATTGCCGCAAGGAGCGCTGCGGTCGCCAAAATAGGCGAGCAGCGCCTGACGGCGGCAGCCGGCGGTCTCCGCCAGACCCAGAAGAGCATCCAGCTTCTGGCGCTCCATGCGCTTGCGCTGGTCGGGCGCATCGGATTCCTCGATGAAGCGGCCGCGCAGTGCGATGTCCTCGGAGCCGTAGAGCATCAACGTTTCGGACGGCAGGCCGTCGCGACCGGCCCTGCCAGTTTCCTGATAATAGGCTTCGATGCTGCCCGGAAGGTCGATATGCGCGACGAAACGCACGTCCGGCTTGTCTATGCCCATGCCGAAGGCGATGGTGGCGACCATGACGACCGCCTCGCCGTGCTGGAAGCGCATCTGGTTGCTTTCGCGCGCGGCCTTGTCCATGCCGGCGTGATAGCAAAGCGCATCGTGGCCCTGCTCGCGCAGCCACGCGGCCGTTTCCTCCGTCTTGCGCTTGGACAGGCAATAGACAATGCCGCTCTCGCCGTCGTGCCGCTTGAGGAAGGCCTTCAGCTGCGCGCGCGGATTGTCTTTCTCCTCGATAGCGTAGCGGATGTTGGGGCGGTCGAAGCCTGCGATGAAGGCATCGGTCTCGGCGATGGCAAGATGGGAGAGGATTTCGGCGCGCGTCGGCTCGTCGGCCGTCGCCGTCAGCGCCATGCGAGGCGTATCCGCAAAACGTGCCACCACGGCGTCCAGCTGGCGATAGGAAGGGCGGAAATCGTGCCCCCATTGCGAAAGGCAGTGCGCTTCATCGATGGCGATCAGCGACAGCTTCACGCCGCCCAGCCGTTCCAGCACATCAGTGCGCATCAGCGTTTCGGGGGCAACGTAGAGCAGGTCGAGGGTGCCGCCATGGACGTCACGCCAAAGGGTCTGGCGATCATCGGCAGAGAGGTCGGAATTCAGCGCCGCCGCGCGCACACCGGCCTGCCGCAGCGCCGCCACCTGATCGGCCATGAGCGCCAGCAACGGCGACACGACGAGCCCCAGGCCGGGCCTCGCGATAGCGGGAATCTGGTAGCAAAGCGACTTGCCGCCGCCCGTCGGCATCAGAACGAAGGCATTGTTGCCCGCGATCACATGCTCGATGATCCGCTGCTGGGGTCCCTTGAACGCGTCGTAGCCGTAGACGGTCTTCAGGATTTCGAGAGCTGTGGCGGTCATGAGCGGCGGGCATCCAGAATCACGGTACCGCCGTTAATAGCAGTTTCGCCGCGTCCGCGAGCCCGGATGCGTCTTTTCGCCCCGCAGTCTACAGCTCTTCGATGCTCATGATGCCCCGCGCAAAGCGGCTCTGGACCAGCCCGGCGAAAGTGTCGGGATCATCTTGCGAAAGCCTCCGGCTTCCCGCTGAGATGTTGTCGATGAGGTAGGCGGCATGCGCGGCGCTGCCTGCGGCAAGCGCGTTGCCAAGCCCCGGCGCGTCCTCAATCCTGATCGTGATCGTCCGGGGATCGGCTTCCCCGTCTACGCGGCGCGAGCGGGCGTGGAGCAGGACGATGTCGCCCTCCGCCTTGTCGAGACCGTTCTGAAGGATCGTGCGCAACAGGTCTCTGCGGTGTCGAAGCCCGAAATCGTCGAGCAGAAGCTGCATGTAGTCGAGATGGCCGGGATAGCGGATCGTGCGGCATGTGAGGTTGCGTATGTTGGTGCCGGCGAAATTCCCGATCGACCCCACCACGCCCGCCGTGCTGAATGCTTCGTAGTCGGTTTGCCCGAGGCGAATGGTCAAAGGCCGCGAGAGAGGTGGTATCTCGACGAGCTCGAAATTCTCGATCGCTTCACAGGGCGAAGTGTATTCCGCATAGAGACCGTCGAGGTTCCATATGAGCGAATAGCCCAGCCGGTTGGTGCGCCGGGCCGGTATGGCGCCAACAGCCAGCTCCACGTCGATCGGCCCGTCTGCCTGCGCGGAAAGTCTTGCGATCATTAGATCGGCCAGCCCAGGCGACACTCCGCAACCTGACAGTTTTAGCGCGCCGTCGGCGTTCGCGGGTGTTTCAGAGGGCATCGAGAAGTCTAGATGGTGGGCGCCTGCTTGCGATGCCACGTTCATGATGCGGGACACGAGCCTGTCCGGCACCGCCGCGACGGCCACATCCGCGCTGCCAAGGAAGGCGTGCAATTGCGTGGCGCTGCTTGCATCCACCTGCCGCGCCTCGATGCCCAGCGAGATGGCTTGCGCACAAGCCTCGTCGGTGCAGTCGCCGACACGGACCTGATATTCCCCTGTCGCAACAAGCATCCGTGCCAGCGCGATCCCGACATTGCCCGCGCCGACGATGGCGACCTGCAGCCTGCTCCCCGCCATCAGTGGTTGAACCGTGACACGAAGCTGGCGAGTCGCTCATTGTCGGGATTGCGGATGATCTCCTCCGCCGAGCCTTGGGCGGCAATCGACCCCTGATCCAGAAACATGACGCGGTCGGACACGTCGGCGGCAAAGGCCATCTCGTGCGTCACGATAGCCATGGTCATGCCGTCCTGCGCCAGCCGGCGGATGACGGTAAGCACTTCGCCCACGAGCTCCGGATCGAGCGCACTTGTTACTTCGTCCAGCAGAAGCACTTCAGGTTTCATCGCGAGAGCCCTCGCTATCGCAACGCGCTGCTTCTGGCCGCCCGAAAGATGGTTTGGAAACGCGCCGTGCTTGTCCTGGAGGCCGACCTGCGCCAGCAGTTCCTTCGCCTGTTCCTCGGCTTCCGCCCGCGGGGTCTTGCACACCACGATCGGGCCTTCGGTCACATTCTCCAGAACGGTCTTGTGCGGGAACAGATTGAAGTGCTGGAAAACCATGCCGACATTCCTGCGAAGGGTTCCGATGCCGATCTTGTCGCCCGCGTCGCGGAACTTGCGGCCGATCTCCTTGCCCCGGAAGCGGATGGTGCCGGCGGTCGGCTGCTCCATCATGTTGAGACAGCGGATCAGCGTCGATTTGCCGGAACCGGAGGGGCCGATAAGCGCCACGACCTCACCGCGCGCCAGCGTCAGGTTCATACCCTTGAGCACTTCCAGCGTGCCGTAGGATTTGCGCAGTCCGATAGCCTGGATGACCGGGTCTCTGTCGATTGATGTATCGCTCATGGTCAGTCACTCGCTCTCAGTCGGCGCTCCAGCCAGTCTGCGGCCTGCGTGAGGGGGAAGAGCACGACGATGTAGAGCGCTGCCATCACCGTATAGGATTCCAGCGGCCTGTAGGTCTGCCCGTTCACCACCGCGGCCATGTAGGCAAGGTCGGCAACCGAGATCACAGATACCAGCGAGGTGTTCTTGAACTGGATCACCGACTGGTTGATGAAGGACGGCAGCATGCGCTTGAACGCCTGAGGCATGATGATGCGCGTTGCCGCCTGCGCCGGGCTCATGCCTATGGCCGCGGCCGCTTCCCGCTGCCCCTTGTCGATCGACAGGATGCCGCCCCGAAAAATCTCGGCGTAGAACGCGCCGACGTAGAGAGACAGCGTCAGCATCGCGGCCACGCGGTTGTCGATGGTGATGCCGACCAGCAGCGGAAACGCGTAATAGAACCACAGCAACTGCACCAGCAGCGGCGTGCAGCGAAATATCTCCTGATAGGTCCGTGCGATGAGATTGAGGATCTTCCAGCTAGACAAGCGCGCGCCGCAGGTGAGCAGACCGATGAGGATGCCGAAAAGGATCGAGCCGAAGGTGTAGACGACGGTGAGGCCGAGACCCCACATGAAAAGGTCCCAATACTGCCAGACGGCATCGAAGTTCCATCTGTACATCAGGTGTCTCCCTCCGGTATGCGAGCGTTTTGGCGCTGCTGCATTGTCGTGATCCCCTTTTGCCTTTGCCGCTTCGGCGCTGGTGGCGAAGCGTGTCTTTTGCTTGATCTCATCTTCGGTTCACGGCAGGCCAGCAACAATATCAGGCTTGCCCGCCGGCTTATCGGATTTCTTGGAAGAGCGGGTTTGCACGGAACCGCGACAGCACGCCCGACAGGTGGTCCAGACTGGTCGTTTCCATCGGCGCCATCGGTGCCCGCAGCTGCGCCGACGCGAGGCCGGCCAATTCCAGCGCGGCCTTCGCCGGTCCGGGGTTCGCTTCGATGAACAGCGCGTCGAACAGCTCCGACAGCTCATCGTGCAGGGCAAGCGCCATCGCCCAGTCGCCGCGCTGCCATGCCGCAACCATCGCGACCATCTCCGCGGGCGCGACATTCGACACGACGCTGGTAACACCCACCGCGCCTGATGCCATGAACGGAAGGGTAAGCCCGTCGTCGCCGCTGTGAATCGGAAAATCGGCGCCGCATGCGCGTCGGATCTGCGTGACGCGCGCCACCGACCCACCCGCTTCCTTGATGGCGACGACGTTCGGGCATTTCTCGCGCAGGATGGCGCAAGTCGAAACCGCGATCTCGATGCCGCAACGTCCCGGCACGCTATACAGCATGACCGGAAGGTCGGTAGCCGCGCAGACGCTCTCGTAGTGGCCGACCAGCCCCCTTTGGGTTGGCTTGTTATAGTACGGCGTTACGACGAGAAGGCCATCGGCACCCGCGGCCTGCGCGCGCTCGACCTTGGCGACCGCGGCGGCCGTGCTGTTCGAGCCGGCGCCGGCGACGACCATTGCACGGCCCCGTGCCAGCTGGACCGTGCGTCGGATGAGCTCGTCGGCCTCGTCTTCGCTGAGCGTCGCCGCCTCCCCAGTGGTACCCACTGGCACTAGGCCGTTTACGCCCGCGGCAAGCTGACGCTCGACAAGCGCATCGAACGCATCGAAGTCGATGCCACCGTCACGAAACGGCGTGACGAGCGCGGTGAAGACGCCGCTAAAGCGGTCGGCCGGAGAAGGTGTCATGGTTTGTCGTTCCCGGTGTTGGATGAATGAGGAAAGCCTCAGCGAGGGTGTAAAGCCCCGGCGCGGGGTTCGTCTCCACGAGCCAGCGCGCTGCCGCGAGAGCGCCGTCCGCATAGGCGGCGAGCGTGTTGACCCGGTGGATCAGCGTCACCTCGACGCCGCCCGCGTCGTAGTGAAACTCGGTGATGTCGGTCGTGCGCCGATCTGCCGGGATCGACAAGGCCGGCGGTTCGAGGATGCCGTCGCGACGCAGGCGGCGGTGCTCTACCTTCTTCGACATGGCGCCGGGCAGCGAGCGGGACAGCATGGACGCGATAGCCTCGACGCAATGCGATCCGGCGGCGAAGTTGTCGCTCATCACCATCGGCCGATGGCGCGCGTGGACGCGCAACATCCTGACCTGCCGCTCGGTGAGCCCGGTCGTACCGATGACGAACGGTATCGGCTTGGCGCCGGACAGGGCCTGGAGCGCCATGGTGGACTCGGGCGTGGAGAAGTCGATCATCACGTCGCAGCGTGCATTGATCGCGGCATCTGCGGCGCGATACGCGATACCGCCGCTCGAAACCGGCTGCCCCACTTGGCGGGACCGGGCCGGTACGATGCAGGAAGCCAACTCGAGACCCGGCGACGACAGGATCGTCTCCACCAATCGCGAACCGACACGGCCCGCAGCACCCACCACGCCTATCCGCAACGGCCCGCCCCCTCAGTCGATGACCACTTTCGGCTCCGACATTTCCCGCAGGGCGATGCGGACGCCTTCACGCCCGAGGCCGCTGGACTTGATGCCGCCGAAGGGGACGTGTTCTGCGCGGAAATCCGGACCTTCATTGACCATGACGCCGCCGACCTGCAACTCGCGCGAGAAGCGGCGGATGACGGCATGATCGTTGGTGAAGATGCCGGCCTGAAGCCCGAAGGCGGACGCGTTGACTTCGGCGATGGCGGCTTCAGTGTCGTTGAAGCTGCGGATTGCGATGACCGGGCCAAAGGTTTCATCGGCCACGACCGGATGATCCGGCTCGACATCGTCGAGGACGGTCGGCGCAATCATGGTCCTCGTGCGGGTGCCGCCCGTCAACAGCCGCGCACCCTGATTTACTGTGGATGCGATGCGTGCGGCGACGGTTTCGGCGGCGGCCTCGTCGATGACGGGACCCATAGCGGTCGCCTCATCCAGCGGATCGCCGAAGCGGACCGCCTGGACCGCCGGCACGAGCCGCTCGATGAAGCGGGCCCTGATGTCTTGATGCAGATAGAGCTTTTTCACCGCCGCGCAGGACTGCCCCGCAATCTCGAAGCGGTGTCCGATGGCCGTTGCCACCGCCTTGTCGAGATCGGCATCGGGCATGACGAAGAGTGGGTCGTTGCCGCCCAGTTCCATCAGGCAGCGGACAAGGCCGCTTGCATTCTTCAGCGCAAGCCCGGCGGCCGGCCCACCCGTAAAGCTCAGCAGGTCGATTGGAGAACGGGCAAGCGCCACGGCCGCTTCCGAACCGCCGTGCACGATCTGGAAGAGCCCGACGGGAAAGCCCGCCTCCTGCGCGAGGTCTCCCAGGCGTCCCGCCGTCAGAGGGGCCTTCGGCGAAGGCTTCGCGATCATCGCGTTGCCCGCCGCTATCGCCGGTCCGAGCTTGTGGCAGAGCAGGTTCAGCGGATAGTTGAACGGTGTGATCGCGCCAACCACGCCGACCGGTTCATAGGTGATGGTCGCTAGGCGATCCACGCCTCCCGAGACGATGCCGCAGTGAAGAACCTCGCCGTCCAGGAAGGTGGCCGCGTCGCCCGAAAGCCTCAGCGTGTTCTGCGACCGCCGCACCTCGTTGCGCGCTTCGGCAATCGTCTTGCCCACTTCGCTGGCCAGAAGCTGCGCCAGCTCTTCCGCGTTGGCGGCAATGCGCGCCGCCAACGCGTCGAGCAACGCGCGGCGTTCGTATGGCTGCGAATGACGAAACGCGGCCTGCGCCTTTCGAGCCCGCGCAACCGCAGCCGCGATCTCGCCCGCGTCGGCAGGCGCGACCTCGCCGACCACGCTCTGGTCGTAGGGGTTCAGGACTTCGATCGCTGCGAAGGGGTCGTGACGGCGGATGGGTGCGGTCTTCATGGCATCCTCATTGTGGAGTGCTGGAGTTGGGATCGTCCGCATCGCGGATGAGCGAAGCGATGGCGATAGGCCTGATTGGCCATCGCGTGCCGGTGAGCGCGTCGGCGGAGACCGGCCCGGTTTCACCGCCGTGTTCGAGGAGCGCGGCAACGTTGTCGGCGCAAAACCGCCCCTGGCAGAGGCCCATCGCGAAACGGCCATTGAGCTTGACTTCGCGTGGGGAAATGCCGGGATGGGCTGCGAGCAGCGTGCGCAAATCTCCGACCGTCCTTCCTTCACAACGGCACAGGATGGTGTCGTCGGGAAGATCGGCGGGCACTGCGTCGCCATGGGGCCGAAAAAGCGAAGCCAACGTGTCCTGCGCACGCCGTTCGGCATTCAACATGGGGTGCGGCTTCGGGGCCGGCTCTCCGCGCAGCCGCGCGATAACACGCCGGGCCGCCTGCTTGCCGTCGACCTCGGCCGCAACCGCACCCAACGCTTCACGGCAATCGCCGGCGCGAATGATGAAGGGCCGCGCTTCCCCCTCCGGCAAGCCGAACGTGTTGGGGCGAATGCCGTCATGCAATGCGATGTGCTCGACATCGAAGGTTTCGACATAGCCGTTTTTCGCCACCGAACGGACGCGCAGCGCACCTCCGTGGCTCTCGATCGCCACGACGCGGCGGCCCCGCTTCCACGGGATACGGGCAAAGGCGACCCTTGTGGAATAGTGCAAGGCCTCTCCGACGAGGCGCGGGCTGCGCATGAGGGCGAGTGCATGTGAGGGTCTGCGGAAAGGATCGCTCGCCTCGAGCACCGCGACCGGTGGATTGCCCGCAGCGGCCAGTTGGGTCGCAAGCGCTAGGGTAAGCGGGCCATTCCCCGCGACAAGCACCCTGCCGCGCGGGGGGCTTCCGGTTTCCTTCAGCATCACCTGCATGCCGCCGGCGGTGCAGACGCCCGGCAGGTGCCAACCGGGCCGGGGAAGCACGCGCTCGACCGCCCCCACGGCGAGGATGATGGCCTTTGCGCGCACACATGTCGTGGTCCCGCTGTGGCGCTGCTCCAGAATGGCGACGCCGTCGCTGTCGATGCCGGCGAAACCCGTTTCCCCGGTGAGCGAAACCCCTGTCCCCTGAAACCGCGCATGCAAGCGGCGCCACTGATTGCGGACCGAGGCTGGCCCAAAGGCGATCGCGGTCGAAGCGGCCGATGGCTGCCGGTGGATCGCGCCGCCGGGACGGTCGCGCTGATCTATCCACAGAACGGACAGTCCGGCCGCGGCAAGCTCCGCCGCGGCCGATATGCCGGCCGGGCCGGCGCCGACCACAAGGACATCGGGATCGCGCATCGCCTAATCCTCCGACCCGCTCACGGATGCGCCGGTTCGCGCCGGCGTGACGCAGGCTTCGACGCGACGACCGTCGCACCACACGACGCAGGACTGGCACGCGCCGATGCCGCAGAAATATCCAAGCCCCGCGTCGCTCGGCCCGGCGCGCAGGATCGCGGCGGCCAGCGTTTCCCCTTCCCGGAAAGGGATGTCCGCACCGTTCCACCTGAAGCGCGCCTCTCTCATGCGGCCTGCTCTTGCGTCGCAAAGCGCGCCGGGTCGAAGGGCGACAGATCGATCGCCGTCGGCTCGCCGCGGGCAAGCTGGCTGACGATCTTGCCGGTCAACGGCCCAAGGCAGATGCCGTCGCCTTCGAAACCGGTGGCAACCAGCACATTGTCGAAGCCCCGCACCCGCCCGATAAGTGGACGACCGTCGGCCGTCGCCGTACGCACGCCGGCAAATGTTCTCAGAAGCCGGACCTCGCGCAGTCGCGGCACCAGCGCGACGGCCTCTACCAACAGCCGCCTGACGGCATCCGCGTCGGTGCCGCGCTCTGCCGTTTCCTCGCGAGTACCCCCTATCAGGAATTGCCCTGTACGCAGCGGATCGACGACCAACCCGAAGCGGCGGCCGCTGCCTGTCATACGCGTCTCGGTCGAATCCTTGCTCATGAGATAGCGGCACGACATCAGCGAGCCCCGGATGCCCGCATTCAAGGCCGGCGCACGTTCCGTGACGAGAAGCTGGCCCTTGCGCGGTCGCAGAGCGGATGCCAGCCCCAGCAGCGATGCGCTGCCGCCGCCCGCGGCAAGCACCACCAAATCCGCCTCGATCGTCCCTGCGGACGTCTCCAATGCGTCGAGCGAGCCCGACCGGCTAGCCGTTCGAAACCCGTTTACACGGCAGCCTCGCGCTACGGTTGCGCCAGACGCGGCGATCAGCCGGCTCGTGACCTCGTAGCCTATGGCGTGCCCCTCGCCGCGCACCTCGATAGCCGAGCGGATAGCCCTGGAGAGGTTTTGAACCGTCCTGTGCAACGCGTCCTCGCGGTGAAGCCGGAGCTCGACACCGTTGCCCGAGAGCGCCACGGCGTGGGCTTCGAGCACGGCATCCTCCGCGGCGTCCTGCGCCAGCATGAAGGTGCTGCGCTCCTTGAAAACGCCCTCGAAGATGCCCGCGCCGTGAAGGTCGCGATAGGTTTCCACGCCCCGTATCGCCGCCTCCATCATCGGACCCGGCCGTTTGCTGGCGACGGAGACCGCGCCGTCGGCGGAACCGGTCGCGCCCGACGCCGGGGCGGCAGCGTCCAGCATCTGCACCGCAAAGCCGGCGCGCGACAGGAAATAGGCGGACGCGGCACCGACGATGCCGGCGCCGACAATGGCCGCCCTGAGTTTTCGTGTCACTGCCATCGCAGGGGAACCCCGATACGTTTGATGGCAACATTGTTGAAATCGCCGGCTTGCAAGTCGATGCAAGAACCCAAACTTGGCTACTCATATTTTTTGTATGGCGATGCGGCGGCCAGGTGATCGCGCGGCGGCGGCGGGCATGGTAACGCTTGACCATCATGGCCAAGATCAGCCTCACGCTTATCCAGACCTTCTATGAAGTCGCGTCCCACGGCTCGTTCTCAGGCGCGGCGCGCGAACTCAATCTCAGCTACCAGTCGGCGGCCAACCACGTGCGACGGCTGGAGCAGATCCTGCGCGAGCGGCTGATCGAATCCGAGCAGGGCGCGAAGCGCATTTCGCTGACGCCGCGCGGCCGCGCGCTCTACAATCTGCTGCATCCCGAACTCGACGTGATGCTGGAACGCCTGACGAAGCTGATAGAGAACCAGCGCACCGCCCTGCGCATCGGCATGCCGCAGGCCATCTTCTTCCATCTGCTGCCCAAGGTGCTGAAGCGCTTCAGGCAGGACAATCCCGACATGGAGATAACCGTGTACGAGCGCGACACGGTGCTGGCCGAGCTCGTCAAGAACGGCAGCCTCGATGTCTGCATATCGGAACGGTATTTCGGCGACCCCGTGGTGCCGCAGAAGCTATTGGGAACCTACCGGCTCAGCCTCGTCTATCCGAGCGATTGGGGGCGTGCGCCAGAGCCTGCCGACGTACCGCACTGGGCGGCCGGACGCCCCTTCATCACGCACGAGCCGGGGCAGACGCTTCGAAATCTTGCATTCGACTTTCTCAACAGCGCCGGCAACACCGTCCAGCCCGCCATCGCCACATCGGGCAGTTCGTCGGTCATGCGCTGCGTGGAGGAAGGACTGGGCTTCGCGATCCTGCCCTCCTGGTGCATCGAGGACGACGACGAGCGGCTGACGAGCGTGACGCTCTCCAACCTTCCGGAAGTCAGGGTCTATTTCGGCCACGCTGACTTCCTGCGCAAGAACGAAGGCGTCAGGATGCTCTACGACGTATGCCTGGCGGAGCTGGTCGGGACTGAACTCGACGAGCCCTCCACCGACATCGCGTACCCGCGCTGAGAGCTGCCACCACCTACAAAAAAAGAGGTAAGTGGCCGTCTCTCTCTAGCATTGTCCGGGTTTCAGGCTGGGTTACGCTTGCCTTCCAGCGGCCAGAAGACGGGTCGTCCAACAACAACACCGGGGAACATCGGAGGTTATAAAATGGGAACTTGGAAGAATATCGTTGCCGGCGCGACCGTGGCGCTTGGCCTTCTCGGGGGCGCCGCCCAGGCTGACACGATCGCCGAGATCAAGGAGCGCGGGGTGCTTCGCATTCCCGGAATTCTCAACGAAGTGCCCTATTTCAACAAGGACCCGCGCACCAACGAGTGGCAGGGCTTCGTCATCGACATGGCCAAGGACATCGCCACGACGCTGAACGTCGAACTCGAAGTCGTGGAATCGAGCTGGCAGAACGCCATTCTCGACGTGCAGAGCGGCAAGGTGGACATGGCCTTCGCGGTGACCGCGACGCCCGCCCGCGCCCTGTCGGTGTCGTTTTCCGACCCGACCTACTTCAACTCGTTTATCATCGTCAGCGCCAATGAGGATGTGCAGGGCAAGTCGTGGAGCCAGCTCAACGACGCGCAATACACCTTCGCCGTCGATATGGGGTCCGCGCAGGATCTTATTACGCAGCAATATCTCCCGAAGGCCAACATACTGCGGTTCAAGACCCGCGACGAAGCGATCGTCGCCGCCACCACCGGCAAGGCCGACGGCCTCGTCAACACCATGCTCAACGGCCTCGTGATGACGAAGCGTGCGCCCGACCTGGGTGAGGTTATGGTGCCGACGCCGGTACTTTCCACGCCGTCGGTCGTTGCGATCAACTACAGCGCGGACGAAGTTTTCAAGAGCTTCGTATCCGGC
Source organism: Neoaquamicrobium microcysteis (assembly GCF_008180155.1). Lineage (GTDB taxonomy): Bacteria > Pseudomonadota > Alphaproteobacteria > Rhizobiales > Rhizobiaceae > Aerobium > Aerobium microcysteis. The sequence continues at coordinate 113,577 of NZ_VSZS01000067.1, forward strand.
TGGGCAGAGTACAACCGCCGCATCGGCAACAACCAGACATGGATCGTCAACAGCCTCGAGCCCTTCGGCGTCACCCTCGAGGACATGCCCGAAGGCTTCGGCTTCGGCGGCTGACCGTCTGACAAAAACCCGACCTCACAGTGGACCGCGCCTGTGCGCGGTCCTGCTCGCACCCCGCCGCTCTGCCTCGCAATACGCATTGGCCCTCTCAGCGGCGGTTGCCGACCCTCATACGGCCGGCCACCTACAACATGAGGTGGCGGCGGATTTCGGGGTCGTCGAGACCGGCGGGATCGCCAGCATAGACAACCTGCCCTCGATCCATGATCGCCACGTGGTCGGCGAGTTCTCGGCAGAAATCCAGATACTGCTCCACCAGCAGTATGGTCAGGCCGAACGTGTCTCGAAGGTAGGTGATCGCCCGGCCGATATCCTTGATGATCGACGGCTGGATGCCCTCCGTCGGCTCGTCCAGCACCAGCAATTTCGGACGTGTCACCAGCCCTCTGCCAATGGCGAGTTGCTGCTGCTGGCCGCCCGAAAGGTCGCCGCCGCGGCGCGACAGCATTTCCTTGAGAACCGGAAACAGCGAAAAAACGTGGTCGGGTATCGTCCGTTCACCGCGCTTCAGCGGCGCGTATCCGGTTTCGAGGTTCTCGCGCACGGTGAGCAGCGGGAAGATTTCGCGTCCCTGCGGCACGAATGCGATGCCCGACCGGGCGCGATCGTACGCCGCGCTCCGGTCGAGCGTTTTCCCTTCGAAGGAAATCGTGCCGCCGCTGAGGTGATGATGGCCGACGATGGCGCGCATGAGGCTCGTCTTGCCGACACCGTTGCGTCCAAGCACGCAGGTGATCTTGCCCTTCTCGACATCGAGCGACACGCCGCGCAGCGCCTGTGCGGCTCCGTAGTGAAGGGTGGCATCGGAAACGGTCAGCATCTTCACCTGCCCAGATAGACTTCGACGACACGCTCATCGGCCGAGACGAAATCCAGCGAGCCCTCGGAGAGCACCGAGCCTTCGTGCAGACACGTCACCTTGACGTCGAGCTCGCGCACGAAATGCATGTCGTGCTCGACCACGATAACCGAATGGGTCTTCGCGATGTCGCGCAGCAGGCGCGCGGTCTCGGCCGTCTCCGCGTCCGTCATGCCTGCCACCGGCTCGTCCACCAACAGCAGCTTGGGGTCCTGCGCCAGCAGCATGCCGATCTCCAGCCACTGCTTCTGCCCGTGGGAAAGGTTTTCCGCCAGATCGTGGCGGCGTTCCTCCAGCCTGATGACGGCGAGGATTTCGCCGATGCGATCTTCTTCCAGGGTCGAACGGCGGTGAAACAGTGTCGGGAATATCGACCGCTTCCCCTTGAGCGCCAGCAGCAGGTTGTCCTCGACGGTGTGGCTCTCGAACACGGTCGGCTTCTGGAACTTGCGGCCGATGCCCAACATGGCGATGTCGGCTTCGTCGTGCCGTGTGAGATCGATGGTGCCGTCGAAGAATACCTCGCCCGTGTCGGGCCGCGTCTTGCCGGTGATGATGTCCATCATGGTTGTCTTGCCCGCGCCGTTGGGACCGATGATCGCGCGCATCTCGCCCTTGTCGAGCACGAGCGAGAGGTTGTTGATCGCCCTGAACCCGTCGAAGGCTACCGAAACGCCGTCGAGATAGAGCATGGTGTCGGTGCGCGGCATCGTCCTACTCCGCGGGCTGGGGTTTGCTGGCGCCCAGCGGCGCAGCAGGATCGGCGGATCGGGCGCGCACCACCTTGGGCGGGTCCGAAGAATCGTCGGTGCCGGAAGGCGCGATCTTCGCAGCCGAAATCGCCCTGCGATCGCGCCAGCGGGTCCGCCAATCGCCGACGGTTCCCACTATGCCCTTCGGCAGGAAAAGCGTCACCGCGACGAACAGGCCGCCCAGCGCAAACAGCCATAGTTCCGGATACGCGCCCGTGAACCAGGTCTTGGCGTAGTTGACCAGCACCGCGCCGATGATGGGCCCATAGAGCGTGCCCCGCCCGCCGATGGCGGTCCACACCACCACTTCGATCGAGTTGGCCGGCGCGAACTCGCCGGGATTGATGATGCCCACCTGCGGCACGTAGAGCGCACCGGCTATGCCCGCGGTGATGGCCGAGACGACGAAGGCGAAGAGCTTCACATATTCCGGCCGGTAGCCGATGAAGCGCGTCCGGCTTTCGGCGTCACGTACCGCCACCATCACCTTGCCGAGCTTGGAGCGCGTGATGGCCGAGCAAACCAGCAGCGCCGCGGCAAGCGCGATCGCGGTGACGGCAAACAGCGTCGCGCGGGTGGCGGATGCCTGTACAGGGTGACCGAGAATGTCCTTGAAATCGGTCAGGCCGTTATTGCCGCCGAAACCCATGTCGTTGCGGAAGAAGGACAGCATCAGCGCGTAGGTCATCGCCTGCGTGATGATCGACAGGTACACGCCCGTCACTCTGCTGCGGAAGGCGAACCAGCCGAAGACGAAGGCGAGCAGGCCCGGCACCACCATCACCATCAGCATGGCGAACCAGAAATTGCCGAACCCCCACCAGTACCACGGCAGCTCCGACCAGTTCAGGAACACCATGAAGTCGGGAAGGTTGGGGTTTGCATAGACCCCGCGATCGCCGATCTGGCGCATCAGGTACATGCCCATCGCGTAGCCGCCGAGCGCGAAGAACGCGCCGTGCCCGAGCGAGAGGATGCCGACATAGCCCCACACCAGGTCGAGCGCGAGCGCCAGCATCGCGTAGGTCAGGTATTTGCCCAGCAACGCGACCATGTAGTTGGGCACGCGCAGCGGATGGCCAACGGGCAAAAGCAGGTTCGAGGCGGGCACCAGCACCGCAATGACGAGCAGGATCGCGGCGACCCAGAGTACCTTGCCACCAAGCGCGTTGAGTAGGCGTTGCGTTATCATGCTTCCACCGCCCTGCCCTTCAGCGCGAACAGGCCGCGCGGGCGCTTCTGGATGAACAGGATGATGAAGACGAGCACGAATATCTTCGCGAGCACCGCGCCGGCATAAGGCTCGAGGAACTTGTTGACCACGCCCAGCGTCAGGGCGCCCACCAGCGTGCCCCAGAGATTGCCGACCCCGCCGAAGACGACGACCATGAAGCTGTCGATGATGTAGCCCTGCCCGAGATTGGGCGACACGTTGTCGATCTGCGACAGCGCTACGCCTGCCAGCCCGGCGATGCCGGAGCCCAGCCCGAAGGTCAACGCATCGACCCATGGCGTGCGGATGCCCATGGATGACGCCATGCGACGGTTCTGCGTGACCGCGCGCATCTGCAATCCGAGCGATGTGCGCTTCATGACGACGAGCAGGATCGCGAAGACCGCAAGCGCGAATAGCACGATCCAGAAGCGGTTCCACGTGATCGCGATGCCGTAGAAGTCGAACGAGCCGGACATCCAGGAAGGGTTTCCGACCTCGCGGTTGGATGCGCCGAAGATCGAGCGCACCGCCTGCTGGATGATGAGCGAAAGGCCCCATGTCGCCAGCAGCGTTTCGAGCGGGCGGCCATAGAGCCAGCGAATGATGCCGCGCTCGATCGCGATGCCGATAAGCCCCGTGACCAGAAAGGCGGCTGGCAAGGCAATGGCCAACGACCAGTCGAACAGGCCGGGAAACGATACGCGGATGACGTTCTGCACCACGAATGTCGTGTAGGCGCCGATCATAACCATCTCGCCATGCGCCATGTTGATGACGCCCATGACACCAAAGGTGATGGCAAGGCCGATGGCGGCGAGCAGCAGCACCGAGCCCAGTGATATGCCGTACCAGACGTTCTGTGCGACGTTCAGAAGCGCCAGCCTGTTCTCGATCGCGCGGATACCGGCCTCGATTGCCGGCCGTGCTTCGTCGGAAGCGGCAGGCAGCGCGGAGGTGAGTATGCCGAGCGAGGCGCGCCCGCCGCGCGCGGCGATGACGTCCACGGCGGCGGCGAAGTCGTCCGCCGACGCCTCTGTGCGCAGCATGGAAGCTGCGCGGGCCTCCTCCATGGCGCGGCGCACGCCGTCGTCGTCTTCCTGTGCGATGGCTTCATCGAGAAGCGGGATGTTTTCGGGGTCCGCCGCCTGGAACATCGCACCGGCGGCCGAAAGGCGCGTGTTGCGGTTGGGGCTCATCACCGTGAGTTGCCCGATCGCGGCCCGCACTGCGCGGCGCAGGCTGTTGTTGACGCGGATGCGTTCGACCGACGCCTTGGCGACTTCACCGACGCCCTCGCCGGTGAGCGCGTCGGTGGCGTCCAGCGGATCGCCCCGGCCTGAAAGCGTGACGACTGCCCCCGTTTCCTCGACGACGTTCAGGTCACCGGCCGCCAGCGCTTCGAGCAGCGAGACCAGCCGCGCATCGCCGGTGGCGGCGAGTTGGGAAACGACGGCTGCGCGGTCCGAGAAGCTGCCCTCGGGAAGTTGCCGCACGAGGTCCTCGACGGACTGCGCCCTGGCCGGCGCCAGCAGCAGCAGGGCCGCCAGAAGGGAAAGCACAAACATTCTGACCGCGCGGAACGCGGCAGGCCAGAGCGGGGTGTCGGAAAGTGAAAACATCGGCCACCGGCTGGCTTGAAACGAGTGGCGAAGGCGGGTCTCCCCGCCTTCGCATTGACGAGCGGTGGAGGTCAGGAGCCGCCGCAGGTCTTGGTTTCGGTGTTGTAGTTGCCGCAGTTGATCGGAGCGGTCCAATCCGCCTCGAGCACTGCCGATTCCGGCAGGTAGTCGGACCATGCGTCACCCGGCACGAGGTCTTCCGTCTCCCACACCACGTCGTACTGGCCGTCGGCCTGGATTTCACCGATCAGCACCGGCTTGGTGATGTGGTGGTTTGGCAGCATGACCGCCGTACCGCCGGTCAGGTTCGGCACCTCGACGCCCACAATGGCGTCGATGATCGCATCGGCGTCGGTGGAGCCGGCCTTCTCGACGGCAGCGGCCCACATGTTGAAGCCGATATAATGCGCTTCCATCGGATCGTTGGTGACGCGCTCGGCATCGCCGATGAAGGCGTGCCAGGTTTCGATGAACGAAGCGTTCTCCGGCGTATCGACCGACATGAAGTAGTTCCACGCCGACAGGTGGCCGACGAGTGGGGTCGTGTCGAGACCGGCAAGTTCCTCCTCACCGACCGAGAAGGCCACGACAGGGATATCCTCGGCCGCGATGCCCTGGTTGCCCAGTTCGCGATAGAAGGGAACGTTGGCATCGCCGTTGATGGTGGAAACCACGGCGGTCTTCTTGCCGGCAGAGCCGAAATTCTTGATGTCCGACACGATCGTCTGCCAGTCGGAATGACCGAACGGCGTGTAGTTGATCATGATGTCTTCGGCGGCCACGCCCTTGTCCTTGAGATAGGCCTCGAGGATCTTGTTGGTGGTCTGCGGATAGACGTAGTCGGTGCCGGCCAGCACCCAGCGCTCCACGCCTTCCTCGTTCATCAGGTAGTCGACGGCGGGGATGGCCTGCTGGTTGGGCGACGCGCCCGTATAGAAGACGTTGCGCTGGCTTTCCTCGCCTTCATACTGGACGGGATAGAACAGCAGCGAGTTCAGTTCCTCGAACACCGGCAGGACGGACTTGCGGCAGACCGAGGTCCAGCAGCCGAATACGGCATCGACATTGTTGACCTCAATCAGCTCACGCGCCTTCTCGGCGGCCAGCGGCCAGTCGGAAGCGATATCGACGACGACTGCCTCGAGCTGCTTGCCGAGCAGGCCGCCCTTCTTGTTCTGCTCGTCGACGAGCATGAGCATGACGTCCTTGAGGGTCGTCTCCGAAATCGCCATCGTGCCCGACAGCGAATGCAGCACGCCAACCTTGATCGTGTCGTCCTGGGCATGCGCAGTGACCGCCTGGGCGAGCAGCGCGGCCATGGCAGCGGCTCCGAGCAGACGGCTCTTGAGTGTGAACCTGTGATTCATGGCGCCTTCCCCTTTCATATTGTGCACCGCATCAACAAAAAGCAGAAAGCGTGCCAGATCGGGGCGTTTGAAACTATGCTCGTAGAATCAGCATCTTAAGCCCCCGCCAACTGAAACCTTGCATTGGTGCTGAACGATTAATCGCCTGATATATGTGCATTGGTGTGCACTTGCATAATTCTTGTACATCCCTGCGCAGAATGGCAGGCCACCGCTCTCTCCGCAAAGCCCCGATCCAGGCAAACTGGTGCCGCCCGACGTCATCTCCGGTAAATTTACTTGACGGATAGCCGGCTTTCAGAATGAATATTCCAACGGCAGAATTGACGGCACATCTGTTCCGTTTTTCGCCAAAGCGTTCCGCCGGGAGGATGATGGCAGCACGCGAGGGAGAGATTTGCGGGAGGAATCCGCTCCGAACAGCCTTGGCGCGACGCCCCCCTTGATGCGGGGTTTGTCATAAGTGCGTCATGCGCACCCAATAGCTCACAACGATAATCAAGACAGGGAGAACGACCATGATCCGCTATTCCGCATTGCTTGCAGCCACTGCACTGATGGGTCTTGCTGGCGCCGCGCCGGCATCGGCCCAGCAGGGAGAACTGGTGCTCTACTGCTCGGTGGACGAGAGCTGGTGCCGCGTCATGTCAGAGGCATTCCAGCGCGAAACCGGCATCAACGTCCTGATGACGCGCCGTTCTTCTGGCGAGACCTACGCTCAGGTCAAGGCCGAGGAAGGCCAGCCGCGCGGTGACGTGTGGTGGGGCGGCACGGGCGACCCGCACCTCCAGGCGGCCGAGGAAGGCCTGACCACCGCCTACGAATCCCCCCGCCTTTCGGAATTGCAGGACTGGGCCGTGCGGCAGGCCGAGACCGCCGGCAACCGCACGGTCGGCATCTATGCCGGCGCGCTCGGATACGGCTATAACAAAGACCTGGTCGCGCAGAAGGGCGGCGAAGCTCCGGGCTGCTGGGCCGATCTGCTCGACGAGCGCTTCCGCGACGACGTCCAGGTGGCAAACCCCAATTCGTCGGGCACCGCCTACACCATGCTCGCCACGCTGGTGCAGCTGATGGGTGAGGAAGAGGCCTTCGAATATATGAAGAAGCTGCACCTCAATGTCAGCCAGTACACACAGTCGGGCTCTGCTCCCGTCCGCGCCGCAGCAACCGGCGAGACGGCCATTGGCATCGTCTTCATGCACGACGCGGTGACGCAGGCCGTCTCCGGAGCACCGATTACGGTTGTGGCTCCCTGCGAGGGCACCGGATACGAGGTCGGCTCGATGAGCCTGATCGAAGGCGGGCCGAACCCGGACAACGCGAAGATCTTCTACGACTGGGCTCTGTCGCCAGAAGCGCAGGCGCTCGGCGCACAGGCCAACTCGTTCCAGGTGCCTTCCAACAAGGCGGCTCCGACGCCCGAAGAGTCGCCTGATCTCGAGTCGGTGAAGCTCATCGACTACGACTTCGCCAAGTACGGCTCGGCCGAGGAGCGCAGCCGCCTGCTGGCGAAGTGGGATGCAGAGGTAGGCTCGCTGCCCAAGTAAGGCCGGCACGTTGAGACGGCTGGGCGAGGCGATAGAGCGCGCCGGCGGCTTGTGGCTGCTGGCGGGGCTCGTGGCCGTCGTCCTGTTGCCGTGGTATCGCATCGCCCCGCCTCCTCTCGAAGGCGGGACGACGATGCTTGGGTCGGCGCTGGCAGAGGGCCTCGCCGGCCGTCTCTGGCTCCTGCCTGTCGTCGCCGCCATGCTGGCGCTCGCCGCCATGCGCGGGGTGGCTGGTGAGCGGTGGCGCGCCCACGGCGCGACCCTGCCTCTGGCTGTCGCAGGCCTGGCCCTGCTGATCTTTCAAGCATTCGCCGTGGGGCTGCGCGGCCCTTCCGTGGACTGGATCGCGGCGCTCGCGCCGGCCGCCTCGCTGGGGCAGACGGGCATCGGCCTTGGCGGATTTCTGGCGGGGCTCGCCTTCTGCGGCCTGATTGCGGATGCGCTTGCCGCCCGCGGTTTTTGCCGCGGTGACCGCTTCGCGTCTGCCGGTGTCGTCATCGTGGTGGCGCTGCTGTCGCTATTCGTCTTCTTCCCGATATTCAAGCTTGCAACCGCCTCGCTGGTTCGGCCCGACGGCACGCTGGCCTTCGCCGCCTTCGGCGAGCGCCTGATGGCCGGCGACCTTTGGGGGACGGCCTGCCTCTATTCGTCCGCGCGCTGTGGCGTTGTCGTCAACACGCTCATTCTCGGCATCCTCGCGGGCGTCATCTCCACGGCGCTCGGGCTGGCGCTGGCGCTGCTGGTCGCGCGCACCTCCATCCCGTTCAAGAACACGCTGCGCGCCGTCTCCATCCTGCCGATCATCACGCCGCCCTTCGTGGTGGGCGTCGCCATCGTCGTGCTGTTCGGCCGTACGGGCCTCGTCACCGGCTGGATGTACGACTGGTTCGGCATCGTGCCGTCGCGCTGGATTTACGGCCTCCCCGGCGTGCTGCTGGCACAGGTCCTGTCGTTCGCGCCGGTCACCTTCCTCGTGCTGCTCGGCGCGGTCGAGGCGATCAACCCCACGCTCGAAGAAGCCTCCAAAACGCTCGGCGCACGGCCTCTGGCAACGTTCCGCACGGTGACATGGCCTCTGCTGCGGCCTGCGCTGGCGGCGGCGTTCCTGCTGGCCTTCATCGAAAGCCTCGCCGATTTCGGCAATCCCATCGTGTTGGGTGGCGGCTACGAGGTGCTGTCGATCAAGATATTCTTCGCCGTGGTCGGCGCACGCTACGATCTCGGCAACGCGGCCATGCTGGCGATGATCCTTCTCGCGCTGACGCTTGGCGCATTCTGGCTTCAGCAGCGCTGGGTCGGGCGCAAGAGCTACGTAACCGTCACCGGCAAGTCGGACGCGGGCCTCTACGCCCCGCTGCCCAAGGCGATGACGATCCCGGTCGCGCTCGCCGCCGTCTCATGGGTGGCCGTTACCCTCGGCGTCTATGCGGTCATCGTAATCGGCGGCTTCGTCACCGATATCGGCAGATGGGACCTGACGCCGACCTTCCGTCACCTGTCGACGGCGTTCTCGTTCGAGGTCGGGATGGACGGCCTTCGGCTATACGGCTCGGCATGGAACTCGCTGCAGACGACGCTTTGGGTCGCCGCCATCGCGGCGCCGCTCACGACTGCCATTGGCATTCTGACGGCCTATCTCGTGTCGCGGCAGGAGTTTTTCGGCAAGCGCGCCTTCGAGTTCGGCACGATGCTCTCCTTCGCCATCCCCGGCACGGTCGTCGGCGTCTCCTACGTTGCCGCGTTCAACGTGCCCCCGGTCGACATTACCGGCACGGCGGCGATCCTCATCATCTGCTTCGTCTTCCGCAACATGCCCGTCGGCATGCGCGCCGGCATCGCAGCGCTTGCGCAGATAGACCGCAGCCTCGAGGAAGCCTCGCAGACCCTCGGCGCACGCGGCATGGCATCCATGCGCACGGTTGTTCTGCCGCTGGTGCGGCCGGCAATCTTCACTGCCATGATCTACTCCTTCGTCACAGCGATGACGGCGGTCAGCGCGGTCATCTTCCTGGTCAGCGCGCGCCACAACATGGCCACAGCCTACATTATGGGCCGCGTGGAGAACGGCGAATACCCGCTCGCCATCGCCTATTCGGCTGTCCTGATGATTATCATGATCGTCTGCGTGCTGCTCATCAGCCTTGTGATCGGCCGCCGCAAGCTTGGCCGCCGCACCGAACTTCAGGGCGTGGCCGCACCGGCCGCAGCCATATAGGAATACCCATGAGCGAAAACGCCATCGAGTTCACCAAAGTGCAGAAGCGCTACGGCGCTGTCACCGCGGTCGACGACATCTCGTTCGGGATCAGGCGCGGCGAGCTCGTCACCTTCCTCGGCCCCTCCGGCTGCGGCAAGACGACGACGCTGCGCCTCGTCGCCGGCCTCGAACTGCCCACGGCAGGACAGGTCCTGATCGCCGGCAAGGACGTCTCCAAACAGCCGGCATCCGAGCGCAACGTCGGCATGGTGTTCCAGTCCTACGCGCTGTTCCCACATATGAGCGTCATGGACAACGTGGCCTACGGCCCCGTCATCCGCGGCGGAAACAAGGCCGAGGCCGTCGCGCGCGGCCGCGAAATCCTGTCGCTGCTGGGCCTCTCGGGATTGGAAGAACGCCTGCCGTCGGAGCTTTCTGGCGGCCAGCAGCAGCGCGTCGCGGTGGCCCGCGCCATCGTGCAGCAGCCGGACGTGCTTCTGTTCGACGAACCGCTTTCAAACGTCGATGCAAAGCTGCGGCGCCGCGTGCGCGAGGAAATCCGCGACCTTCAGCGGCGCTTCAATCTGACGGCCGTATACGTCACCCACGATCAGGAGGAGGCGCTGGCCGTGTCCGACCGTATCGTGGTCATGTCCAACGGGCGCATCGCGCAGATCGGCACGCCATCCGACCTTTACGAGCGGCCCAACTCCCGCTTCGTCGCTGACTTCATCGGCGATGCCAACCTCATCGAGGGCACCGTCGAGGCAGGTCAGGGCGGCCCCATCTTCAGGGCCGACGATGCGGCGATGCAACTTGCCGGCGATGCGACGCCCGGCAAGGCGACCCTCTCGATCCGCCCGGAGCGCATCGCCCTTCGCGCCGGCGAGGGCCAGTTGCAAGGCACGATCGAGACGGCGACCTATCTTGGCGGGCGCACAGAATACCGCGTCGGCACACCGTTCGGCCCGCTGCTCGTCTCCGCCCCGGCCACCGCGCCCACCCACAAGGTCGCGGATCGGGTGGCAGTCGAGATCGCGCCGGACGCCCCCACCATCGTCGAACACGAACGAAAGCAGTAGCATGCAGGACACCGAAACGAAGGCCAGGCAGGAACTGGCCGAACGCGTCGCGCGCGAAGCCGGCGCATTGGCGCTTTCCTATTTCACCGACCGCGACCAGCTTGTCATCGAGACCAAGGCGGACCCGCAGGACGTGTTCTCAATTGCCGACAGGAACGTCGAGACGCTGGTGCGCGACGCGGTCTCGCACGCCTTCCCAGACGACGGCTTCCTGGGCGAGGAATATGGCCTGACGGAAGGCACCAGTGGCTTCACCTGGGTGGTCGATCCCATCGACGGCACCAGCGCCTTCATCTTCGGCATTCCCGCGTGGTGCGTTTCGCTGTCCCTGCTCCATGGGGACGAGGCTGTAGCCGGCGTAATCTATGCGCCGCCGACCGACGAGCTGTTTTCCTGCATGAAGGGGCATGGCGCGACGCTCGACGGCAGGCCGCTGAAACTCACGGCGGACACAACCCTGCGCAACGGCCTCACCGGGCTCGGCGCCAACTTCCGCGTCCCGCGCGAGACGGTCGTGCAGTTTCTCGACGGGCTGATGCAGCTTGGCGGCATGTTTATCCGCAACGGCTCGGGCGCGCTCATGCTCGCGCATGTCGCGGCGGGCCGGCTTGCCGCCTACTACGAGCCGCACATGAACGCATGGGACTGCGTGGCCGGAATGCTCATGGTGCGCGAAGCGGGCGGCTGGATCGGCCCGATGCCGGTCGGCGACCTGCTCATGGAGGGCGGCCCCGTACTTGCGGCAGGGCCCGGCGCGCGCGACGAGTTCGAGGTTCTCGCTAGCCGCGCGCTCGCATCGGCCGGTTAAGCCGCCATCGCCTCGGGCGGCGGCGCCTTCGCGCCGGTCATGAAGGCCACCGCGTCCGACATGGTGTGCTGCTTGGGGTCGATCACGCACAGCCTGCGGCCCAGCCGGTGCACGTGGATGCGGTCCGCCACCTCGAAGACGTGCGGCATGTTGTGTGAGATCAGCACGATGGGCATGCCGCGCGACTTCACGTCGAGGATGAGTTCCAGCACGCGCCGCGATTCCTTGACGCCGAGTGCGGCGGTCGGCTCGTCCATGATGACGAGCTTGGAGCCGAAGGCCGCCGCCCGCGCCACCGCCACGCCCTGCCGCTGGCCGCCTGACAGCGTCTCCACCGCCTGACTGATGTTCTGGATCGTCATGAGGCCCAGTTCGGACAGTTTCTCCCGCGCGATGCGTTCCATCGCCTGCCTGTCCAGCAGTTTCAGATACTGGCCCATGAAGCCTGGTTTGCGGATTTCGCGGCCCAGGAACATGTTGTCGGCGATCGACAACGCGGGCGACAGCGCGAGGTTCTGGTAGACCGTCTCGATGCCCGCTTCCCGGGCCTCCATCGGCGATCGGAAATCCACCACCTGCCCATCGAGGCGGATTTCGCCTTCGTCGGGGCGGATGGCTCCCGAGATCGCCTTGATGAGCGAGGATTTACCCGCGCCGTTGTCGCCGATCACGGCTAGGATTTCACCGGGATATAGATCGAAATCGGCTTGGTTTAGCGCGGTGACGCGGCCGTAGCGCTTGACCAGACCGCGCGCGGTGAGAAGGGGCTGGGTCATGACGAAAGCTTCCTGATCCACTGGTCGATGCCGACCGCGATGATGGTGAGCCAGCCGATGGCGAAGACCTGCCACAGCACGTCCACGCCGGCGAGCCTTAGACCGGAATTGAACACGCCGACGATCAGCGCGCCGATCAGCGGCCCGATGATCGAACCGCGCCCGCCGAAGAGCGAGATGCCGCCGATCACCACTGCGGTGATGGATTGCAGGTTCGCTTCCTGAAAGCTCTGCGGCGAGACGGAGCCGACGCGCCCGATGGAAGCCCATGCCGCGATGCCGCAGACGAGCCCCGCCAGCGCGTATACGGAAAGCAGCGTCCGGTTGGTGCGGATGCCCGACAACTCGGCCGCTTCCTTGTCATCGCCGATTGCGTAGACGTGCCGCCCCCATGCCGTGCGGTTGAGCATGTACCAGAGCACGGCGAAGATCAGCACCATCAGGATCGAGCCGTAGGTGAACTGCGCGCCGCCGATGCGGAAGCTCTGGCCGAAGAATTTCAGCAGCGGGGCGGTGGCGTCGATGTCCTGGCTGCGGATCGACTGTGCGCCCGAAAGCCACAGCGTCAGCGCGAAGAAGATGTTCCACGTGCCCAGCGTCACGATGAACGGCGGCAGCTTGAAGCGCGTGACGAGCAGGCCGTTCATCATGCCCGCCAGCGTTCCGCCCGCCATGCCCGCGCCCACGGCCAGCGGCGCCGGCACACCCATGCTGACGGCGAGGTTTCCCGTCACCACCGACATCAGCACCATGATCGCCCCGACCGACAGGTCGATGCCGGCGGTGAGGATGACGAGGCTCTGCGCAGCCGCCAGAATACCGATGATGGAGACCTGCTGCATGATGAGCGACAGATTGAACGCGCTGAAGAAATTGCTGCCTGCCACGAAGCCGAATGCGATGACGCTGACGAGGAGCACGATCACCGGCACCATGGTCGGGTTGCCGTGCAGGAAATGTTGCAGACGGTCGAGGGCGTTCTTCTCGTTGCCCTCGAAGGCGGCCACCGTGCGGTCGCTCATGTCGAGGGTATTTTCGAAGTCCTGCTTCTTCGGCCTGGTGCCAGCAGCTTCGCTCATTGTGCTTCCTCCCGAAAAGCCAACGGCAAGGTGATAGTGATCCCAAACGACGACACGGTCAAAGGGTGTTGCTCAAAGGGCTTCATGTCACCCTGTGACGTCCGCCGATCGCGCCACGCTCCTCCCTCCCCCCGTCACGGGGGAAAGGGTATGGAAGTAGGACGACGGCTGGCTGTCGCTATGGGGACCGCTTCTCCGCCGGCGATCCGCTGCCTTCGGCAGCGCTCCGGCGCTCAGAACATTGCATCGTGCCAGTGGCACGATGCCTTCGCCCTCACGAACCGGCCCCTCACCCCCAGCACTTCTCCAAGCCTTCGGCCGAGTCGATGGACTCGACGCCATCCACCGGCATGTCGGTGATGAGCGTCACGCCTGTGTCGAAGAAGTCGAGGCCTTCAGTTGGCTTGGGCAGCTCGCCGGACTCCGCATATTTGGCGATCGCCTCGATCCCCAATGCAGCCATCAGGAGCGGGTATTGCTGCGAGGTCGCGCCGATGATGCCTTCCTTGACGTTCTCGACACCCGGGCAGCCGCCATCGACCGACACGATCAGAACCCCATCCGTCTTGCCGAAGGCGCGAAGCGTCTCGTATGCGCCGGCAGCTGCAGGCTCGTTGATCGTATAGACGACATTGATGTCGGGATCTTTCTGGAGAAGGTTTTCCATCGCCGTGCGGCCACCCTCCTCGTTCCCGTTGGTCACGTCGTGGCCGACGATGCGCGCATCGTCCTCGTCGCCGATCCGGTTCTCGTCCTTGATATCGACGCCGAAGCCCTTGAGGAAGCCTTGGTCGCGCAGCACGTCCACCGAGGGCGCGCTAGGCGTCAGGTCGAGTAGCGCGATCTTGGCGTTGGCAGCCTCGTCGCCCAGCGTCGCGGCGGCCCACTGGCCGATCAGCTCGCCTGCCTTGAAGTTGTCGGTGGCGAAGGTTGCGTCGGCGGCGTCGATGGGCTCGAGCGGCGTGTCGAGCGCGATCACAAGCAGGCCAGCATCGCGCGCCTGCTGCACCACCGGCACGATGGCCTTGGTGTCGGACGCCGTAATAAGGATGCCCTTGGCGCCGGAAGCGATGCAGGTCTCGATCGCCTGCACCTGCGTTTCATGGTCGCCATCCACCCGTCCGGCATAGGTCGAAAGGTTGACGCCCAGTTCGGCCGCCTTGGCGGTCGCGCCTTCCTTCATCTTGACGAAGAACGGGTTGATGTCGGTCTTGGTTATCAGGCACGCGCCGACCTCCTGCGCGGAAGCCGGGGCAGCCAGCGCCAGCATCGCGGCGGCAGCGGCGCCGAAGACGGTGGTTTTGAAACAAGTGGTCACGGTAGTCCTCCCGGTTGCTGAGCAGGGCCGCAGGGCGGCCCCGGCACGAACGCATCGGCCGTCTCCTCCGGCCAATGCCGAGACAAAATTTGCACCAAGCTGCCAGTGAGTCAATAACTAAATCACTCTTATTTATTTATTGACGAAATAGGTCCCCGCCCTCATTGTGAAACGCTGAGGAATGCGCCATCAGGGAGGAAGGTGGTGGCGGGCATGATGAAGACCGAAGGGGCGCTGAAAAGCGAAATCGCCTTTCATCGGGGAACGAACCAGAGCGGGATGCGCGACAACAACGAGCGTCTCGTGCTTTCGCTCGTGCGCTTTCACGCCAGCCTTTCCAAGACCGAGATCGCGCGCATGACCGGCCTTTCGGCGCAGACCGTTTCGGTCATCATGCGGGAGCTGGAAGCGGACGGGCTGCTGCTTCGCGGCGAGAAGGTGCGCGGGCGCATCGGCCAGCCCTCGGTGCCGATGTCGCTCAACCCCGACGGCGCGTTCTTCCTCGGCCTCAAGGTCGGGCGGCGCAGCGCGGAGCTGGTGCTTCTGGATTTCCTCGGCCGCCAGCGCGCCATGCTTCACAGCGCCTACGCCTATCCGACCCCGTCGGCGACCATCGAGTTTGCTTCCGATGGCATCCAACGCCTGTGCGCCGGCCTCTCGCCGCAGCAGAAGGGCCGCATCGCGGGGCTGGGCATCGCCATCCCCTTTCAGCTATGGAACTGGGAAGACGCCAGCGGCGCACCCAAGGGCGCAATGGATGCTTGGAAGACGGTGGACATCCGCGCCGAGGTCGCCGCACGCTGCCCGTTCGACGTCTATCTCCAGAACGACGCGACATCGGCCTGCGGGGCAGAGCTGATCTTCGGCAATGAGGCTGCCTTCCGCGATTTCCTCTACTTCTATGTCGGGGCTTTCATCGGCGGCGGCGTGGTGCTCGACCGCAGGCTCTACGCCGGGTCCAGCGGTAATGCGGGCGCTATCGGACCGATGCCCGTTCCGGGGTCGCAGGGCACGATGCGCCAATTGATCGACGTCGCCTCGATCACCGTCCTGGAAGCGGCATTGAAGGCGAAGGGCGAGGATACCGATCGGCTCTGGGTGCTGCCCGAGGAATGGTGGGACATCGGCGAGGAACTCGACCGCTGGATAGACCATGCGGCGGCGGGCCTCGCCCACGCCATCCTCGCCGCGTCCTCGATCATCGACTTCGAAGCCGCCATCATCGACGGGTGGATGCCGCTCGACGTGCGTGCGCGGATGGTCGAGGCGGTCCGCAACAAGCTGGCACTTCTCGATTCCGAAGGGGTCGCGCTGCCGGCCGTCCGCGAAGGCTCGGTCGGCCACCATGCGCGCGCCATAGGCGGGGCCAGCCTGCCGCTGTCCGACCGCTTCCTGATCGGCGCTGCCGCCCGCTAGCTCTGCTGGTGCAGGTCCGCCATGCCCTTCGGCTGGCCGTCCAGCGGGTGCCGCCCCGTCGGCCGCTCGATCATGCGGCGCACTATAGGCGGATTTTCGCCGGCATGCAGCTTCCTGATCTGCTCGCCCACGATCGCGTCTGCGTGCGTCAGGCGCAGGTTGTAGCGCACATATTCCATCCAGGTCGGCAGATGATACGCCTCGATCCAGTGGCGAGGATGCTCCAGATCGCGCGTCAGGCTCCAGCGCCGCGCACCGTCGCGCTTCCTGATGCGGCGTCGCTCGGCCATCATCTCCAAAAACTCGCGCGTGTCCTTCTCGTCGATCTCGTATTCGATCATGATCTTCACCGGCCCGCTTCGGGGCGTGATGTCGAGTTCGAGATGCGGCTCGCGCCAGCGGTTGAGCGGGTCCAGGTTGAGCGAGGCAAGGGCGGGCAGCGCGAACCGCCCGAGACCCAGCAACGCTCCGCCTATCATCACCAGCGCCGCAAGCTGCAGCGCCGTATCAGGCCCGTAGGCCTCCGCGGCGAGGCCCCAGATCCAGCTGCCCAGAGCCATGCCTCCGAATGTTGCCATCTGGTAGAGCGACAGCGCGCGGCCGACCACCCAGCGCGGCGTGGACATCTGCACGGTGATGTTGAACATCGACAGCGCGATCACCCAGCAGGCTCCGCCGACCATCAGCGCCGTGAATGTCAGCCAAGGCCACGGGCTCAGCGCGATGATGAGCGCGCTGAGCGCAAAGCTGGTGAAGGAAAGCCGCGCGATCCACTCGGTGGACAGTCGCTGCCTCAGCGTGCCGCTGACGAACGCGCCGCCCACAGCCCCTGCCCCGAACGCGCCGAACAGAACGCCGTAGAGCAGCGCGCCGCCGCCCAGCAGGTCGCGCGTCACCAGCGGCAGAAGCGCGACGACCGAAATGACGGCGAAGCCGAAGACAAAGCCGCGCAGCAGCACCTTCTCGATATTGGGAGACATCGCCATGTAGCGAAGCCCCGATATGATCGCCAGGCCCAGCGGTTCGGGAGGCAGCGTGCTGGTGCTTGCCGGCGGTTTCCAGCGCAGCAGCACGAAGATGAGCGTGAGATAGCTGACGGCGTTGATCGCGAACGCCGCAACCGCACCGAAGGCCGCGACGATGGCGCCGCCGATCGCAGGCCCGACGCTGCGGGTGAGGTTGAAGCCCATGCTGTTGAGCGCCACCGCCGCCGGCAGGTCGGCTCGCGGCACCATGTCGCCGACCGACGCCTGCCAGGAGGGATTGTTGAGCGCGGCCCCGCAGCCGATGAGAAAGGTGAAGGTCAGAAGCAGCCACGGCGTCATCAGGCCCGTCCACGCGGTCAGCGCCAGCGCCACCGAGACGACCAGCATGAAGCTCTGCGCCACCAGCATCACCCTGCGCCGGTTGAAGTTGTCGGCAATGGCTCCCGATATCAGCGAAAACAGCATGATCGGCAGCGCCGTCGACGACTGCACCAGCGCTACCAGATCGGCGGAGGTGGAGATCAGCGTCATCATCCACGCCGCGCCGACCGTCTGGATGAGCGAGCCGAAATTCGTCACCAGACTCGCGATCCAGACCGACCGGAAAGTCCGGTGTCGGAAGGGAGCTAGGGTTGGCAGGCGTTCGATCACGATGGATATGGCACGGCGGGTCTGGGTCGAGAGCTGAAAGCCGCCTTTTGAGGGCGACTCGGGGTCAATTATCCTAGACATGAATGCGCCAGCAGCACAGGCGTAACGACTGTGCCACCGCCTGCCACGCCGCCGCCGCGCGTCCAAGGAACTCCCGCTCCTGTCGAGCATTATTGATTCATAATATTCGCTGGGGGATCCCATGGCCGTGAACGACGCCGACCAAAACACCGATGCGGCGCTTCCCGAGCCGATTCCAGGCCCCGATTCCACGTCGCGCCGCAACTTCGCGATCACCGGCATCTTCATCATCATGACGATCTACGCGCTCTATTTCGGGCGCGAATTTTTCATGCCGGTCATCCTCGCCTTCCTGTTCGCGCTCACCTTGACGCCAATCGTCAGGTTCGCTTCCAAACGCGGCATCCCCGCTCCCGTTTCCGCAACGATGCTGGTCGTCGCGTCGGCCGTCATCATCGCGGTGGGCGGATACCTCCTTAGCGGTCCGGTCATGCAGCTCGTCAACGACGCACCGCAGATCGGCCGCTCGCTCACGGAGCGCATGCATGAACTTCGCACGCCGCTGAACCGGCTGCTGGCGATTTCACAGCAGATAGACGAAGTCGCCGACACCAACCGCGACGAAGGCGTGCTGAAGGTGGCCGTCCAACAGCCCGGCATCCTCTCGCAGGCTGCCGGCAACATGCTGAGCGCCGGCACGACCATCGCCATCGTCTTCGTGCTGTCGCTCTTCCTTCTGGCCTCCGGTACGCTCTTCTACGAGAAGATCGTTCAGTCCTTCACGAAAATGAGCGAGAAGAAGCGTGCGCTACGCGTCGTCTACGACGTCGAGCGCGAAGTCTCCCGCTACCTGCTGACCGTTGCCATTATCAATGCAGGCCTGGGGGCCGTGATCGCCTTCGGTCTCTGGATCCTCGGCATGCCCACCCCGCTCCTGTGGGGCGTCATGGCAGCGCTTCTGAACTTCCTTCCCTATGTCGGCGCGCTGCTGGTGATGAGTGTGGTGACGGTGATCTCCATAATCACCTTCGACAGCCTCGGCTACGCGATGCTGGTTCCCACCTTCCTCATCATCTGCAACGTTCTGGAGGGTCAGATCGTGACGCCGTTGGTAGTCGGCCGCCGGCTGGAGCTCAACGCAGTCTCGATCCTGATTGCCGTGGCGTTCTGGTCGTGGCTCTGGGGCTTCATCGGCGCACTGATCGCCGTGCCTCTGCTGGTGGTCATCAAGGTCTTCTGCGACCATTTCGAAGGGCTCCAGCAGATCGGCAACTTCCTGTCGGCCCAACAGACGATGGACCGGGAGGAGTAGCGAGCCTCTACGCCTCCCCGCCGACAAGCGGCACGAACGCGACGCCGCCCAGGTCTTCCGTCGCGTACCCGTCCGACGAGTCGCGTGTCAGGCGCAGAAGACGCTGGCCGCCCCGCTGCGGTCCCACCGGCATGACCAGCACGCCGCCCGGCGCTAGCTGTTCCTTGAGTGCCGGGGGCACGGCCTCGCCACCGGCCGAGACGATGATGGCGTCGAACGGTGCGGCTTCCCTCCACCCGGCAGTGCCGTCGCCGATGCGAAGTTCGACATTGTCGTAGCCGAGTACCGCGAGGCGTTCGGAGGCAGCCCGCCCAAGTGCTGCATGCCGTTCCACCGCGTAGACCCTGTCGGCGATGCGACTGATGGCAGCCGCCGCATAGCCCGAGCCCGCGCCGACCTCCAGCACTCGCTGGCCGGGCCCGACGCCGGCGGCCTCGATCATCAGGGCCACGACGAAAGGTTGCGAGATCGTCTGGCCTTCGCCGATGGGAAGCGGGGTGTCGTCATAGGCGCGTTCTTGCAACCACTCGTCCACGAAACGCTCGCGCGGCACGGCACGAAACGCGTCCAGCACCAGCGGGCTCTCGATGCCGCGCGCAACGATCTGTTCCTCGACCATACGCCGGCGCGCGGCCTCCATCCCTTCGCGCTCCATCGACCCGTTCCTACAGGCGACAGAGGGTGATGCCATGCGCAACCGGGGCATACCCCATCGTCTGTCTTTTGCCGCCGATGGTTGCGCTGCCGGCGATCCTGGTCAATGCTGGCGGGGCTAGAAAATGAGAATTTCGGGAGGAAAGAAATGCTCAGAAGATCGGTCCTCGGACTGACGGCCGCCGGCGCGCTTGCCGCCGTCCTGCCCTTCACCGCTCCAGCCATGGCGCAATATCCGGATCGTCCGCTGACGATCATCGTTCCCTGGGGCGCTGGCGGCGGCACGGATGCCACTGCACGCATCATCGGCTCGGTACTCGAAAAGGAGCTTGGCCAGCCGGTCAACGTCGTCAATCGCACGGGCGGTTCGGGCGTCGTCGGGCACTCGGCGATCGCGGAAGCCGAGCCTGACGGCTACACGCTCGGCATCGCCACCGTCGAGATCGGCATGATGCACTGGCAGGGCCTGACCGACCTGACCTGGGAGAACTACACGCCGCTCGCGCTCATGAATGAGGATCCTGCCGGAGTGCAGGTGGCGGCCGATTCCGAATACGACACGATCGAGGCTCTTCTGGATGCGATCGAGGCGGGTGAACCGTCCACGTTCCGCGCATCGGGCACTGGCCAGGGCGGCATCTGGCATCTGGCCATCGCAGGCATGCTCAACGATCGCGGCATCGACCCGGCAAAGGTTCCGTGGGTGCCAAGCGAAGGGGCCGCACCGGGCCTGCAGGACCTGGTCGCCGGCGGCGTCAACATCGTGCCCTGCTCGCTGGTGGAAGCGCGGGCGCTGATCGATGCAGGCCGCGTCAAGTCGCTGGCCATCATGTCGTCCAGCCGCGCCGACCTGTTCCCCGACGTTCCGACCCTTGAAGAAGCCGTGGGCTCTGACTGGCAGATCGGCGCGTGGCGCGGCATCGTCGGCCCGTCCGGCCTGCCGGAGGACGTCGCTACGCGCCTCACCGAGGCGCTGGAGGCCGTCTACAACAGCGAGGAATACGCCAGCTTCATGCAGGGCCAGGGCTTCGGCGTTCGCTGGGCCGCAGGGCAGGAGTTCGCGGACTTCATGGCGCAGAGCAACACGGCGCTCGGCGACACGATGAAGGCCGTGGGACTGGCGCAGTAGCAACCACGCAGCCTGCTGAGGAGCGGGAGGGATTGCACGGATCGCCGCGCGTCCGCAAGGACGCGGCTTGGACGACCCGACACCCTTCCGCTCCCGCTTTCCTGCTGCTTGCGACGGGTGTTTTCGATGCGACTGAGCGACACCATGTTCGGCGTGCTGCTGCTGCTCTTCGGGGTTGCTGTCGGCTTATACGCGCAGACATTTCCCGATATCCCCGGCCAGCGCTACGGGGCAGCCGCGTTCCCCACGGCCATCGCCATCGGCTTTGCAGGCTGTGGGCTAGCCATGCTCGTGCGCGGCCTGCGAACCGCCTCCGGGCCGCTTTTCACCCGCACCGAGTGGACACGCAAGCCGGGCGCGCTGACCAGCGTGCTGGTGACGATACTGTGCGTCGTCGCTTACATTCTTCTGGCACGGCGCGTAGGGTTCATCCCCATGGCGGTCGTCATCCTGATCGTGCTTTTCCGCATGCTGCGCGTGCCGTGGTGGCAGAGCCTGCTGCTTGCCGTGCTGGCGGCCTTCGCATGCGACTACGTCTTCCGTTCGATCCTGCTGGTGCCGCTGCCCTTCGGGCTGATGCCGCGCCTGCCGTGGTGAGGAGAAGAGCGACATGAACGCCATCCTCGCCGCCTTCGAACTGGTCTTCACCTGGGACGTGATGCTCACCCTCGTATCGGCCGCACTCTTCGGGCTGCTCGTCGGCGCGGTTCCAGGCCTCACCGCCACCATGGCCACCGCGCTTCTGGTGCCCCTCACATTCTTCATGGACCCGATACCAGCCGTCGGCGCGATGGTGACATGCGCGGCGATGGCGATCTTTGCCGGCGACATTCCCGGCGCGCTGCTGCGCATTCCAGGTACGCCTGCGTCCGCCGCCTATGTCGACGAAGCCTACGCAATGACCAAGAGGGGCGAAGCCGAAACGGTGCTTGGCGCCTGCGTCCTCTTTTCCGCCATCGGCGGCCTTTTCGGCACGGCGGTGCTCATCTTCGCCGCACCCGCGCTCGCCGAAGTGGCGCTGAAATTTTCCTCGCAGGAATATTTCTGGATGGCGCTTCTGGGCCTCACCTGCGCCGCCTTCATCGGAGCGTCGTCCCCGGTCAGAGGTCTTGTGAGCTTGCTGATCGGACTGCTCATCTCGACCGTGGGCCTTAACAACCCGGCCGGCGTGCCGCGCTTCACGTTCGGCTCCACCGAGATGCTGGCGGGCATCGACTTCATACCGGCAATGATCGGGCTGTTTGCCGTCTCGGAAGTGTTCCGCACCATCGCCGCCGGCGCTCCGCCTTGGGACACGGTTCAGACCCGCGTCGGCAACATCTTCCGCAACTGGGGCGGCATGGTGCGAACCTACTGGCGTCAGCAGCTTCGTGGCAACGTACTGGGCACCGCTATCGGCGCGATCCCCGGCGCTGGCGCGGACGTAGCCGCCTATGTCAGCTACGCGGTCAGCAGGCGGTTCTCCAAAACGCCCGAAAAATTCGGCACCGGCCACGTCGAGGGCATCATCGAGAGCACATCGGCCAACAACTCGTCACTGTCGAGCGCTTGGGTGCCCGCGCTGGTGTTCGGCATCCCCGGCGACACCATCACCGCAATCGTTATCGGTGTGCTCTACGTCAAGGGCATCAATCCCGGACCGACGCTGTTCCTGTTCAACCCGCAGACGATCTACGCCGTCTTCCTCATTTTCATCCTCGCGAACCTGCTGATGATCCCGCTTGGCTGGCTCGTCATCAAGTTCGCCAAGCACCTGCTGCGCACGCCGCGCCAGGTGCTGATGCCGATCATCCTCGTCTTCTGCATCGTCGGTGCGTTCGCTTCCAACAACGCAGCCTACGGCATCATCCTCATGCTCGCCTTCGGTGTTCTGGGCTTCTTCATGGAGGAGAACCAGATACCCATTGCGCCGTGCATTCTCGGCATCGTCATCGGGCCGATCCTCGAGCGCAATTTCGTGACGACCATGATCAAGGCCGACGGCTCGTTCATCGCCTTCTTCGACCGGCCCATCGCCGCAGGGCTCGGCCTCTTCGTGCTGGCGATCTGGCTGTCGATGCTCGTCAGCGCGATCCGCAACCGCCGCCGCGGCGACCTGGACGAAGCCCTGTCATGAACCCTTGCGGTCGACGCCGTTGAGTTCGGCGACGATGTCGGAAAGCATCGGCAGGTAGTCGTCGCCCCGGCCGATGGCCTCTGCGGTCGCCAGCCCGTTCTTCACGGCGGAGGAAACGTAGCCGGCAATCCCGCTCTCCGTCGCAAGCGACACCAGATAGCGCATGTCCTTGTGCGCGTTGCGCAGCGTGAACTTGTGGGCGTCACGGTCGCGCTCGACGACGTATTTCATGAAGGTCTGGTAGAAGCCGCAATCCATGCGCCCTCCCCCGATCACGCTGTGAAAGGTGGCTGCATCGATGCCGTTCTTCGCGCCTATCGCCAGCGCTTCCGAATAGATCGCCGCGTAGCCGAGCGAGAGGAAGTTGTTGAGCAGTTTCATCGTGTGGCCGGCGCCCACCTCGCCGACGCGCACCGCCTTGCCCGCCCAGCAGTCGATCACCGGGCGCAGACGCTCGAAATCGTCCTGCGATGCGCCGACCATCGTGTCCAGCGTGCCTTCCCATGCTTCCTTGGGCGTGCGCGAGAGCGGCGCATCCACCAAAACGCCGCCCGCCTTGCGAAGGGCCGCTTCGAGCGCGCGTGTGGAGACCGGGTTGCTGGTCGAGCAGTCGACCACGGTCTTGCCTTCGCAGCCCGCGGAAATGATTTCGCCAACCACCGCCTCCACCTGCGGGCTGCCGGGAAGGCACAGGAAGATCACGTCGCACGCGCCGGCCAGCGTCGCCACGTCTGCCGCCTCGGTCGCCCCGCGCCTGAGGAGATCTTCCACCGGCTCGCGGTTGCGATGCCCCAGCACCGTGAGGGCATAGCCCGCCTCGACCATGTTCTTCGCCATGCCGTGCCCCATCAGGCCGACACCCACGAAGCCGATACGCGGTTTCTCGGTCATTGCTGCATCCTTTCGGTCAAGTCACGTGATGGAATAGCCGCCATCGATTGTCAGCACGGTGCCGGTGATGAAGGAGGCCGCCGGCGAACACAGGAACAGCACCCCGCCGGCAAGCTCATGCGGCTTGCCCCACCTTTTCAGCGCCGTGCGTTCCACGATGGCCGCGCTGCGCTGGGGGTCGGCGCGCAGTCCGGCCGTCAGCGGCGTCTCGATCCAGCCGGGAGCTATTGCGTTCACGCGGATGCCGTCGGCCGCATAGGCGATTGCGAGCGACTTGGTCATCTGGGCTATGCCGCCCTTGCTGGCTGCGTAGCCCGGAACCAGCCCGCCGCCGAAGAAGGACAGCATGGATGCGAGGTTGACGATCGCGCCGCCTTGTCGCGCCAAGAGCGGCCGTGCTGCGGCGCAGACCCGCATCGAGCCGGTGAGGTTGACATCCACCACCTCCGCGAACACCTCGGGGTCCAGTTCCTCGCCGCGGCGGATGATGCCGGCGCAGTTCACCAGCACGTCAAGGCGTTCCAGCGATGCGACCAGCGTAGACACCTCTTCGGCCTCCCGCACGTCCAGTCGTCTTATGTCGGCGCGTGAAAGCTCAGGGCTGCCCAGCGCCGCGTCGATCTCGCCGTCGCTCACGCCCGTGATCGTGACGGACGCGCCCGCATCCAGAAACGCAGTCGCGATCGCAGCGCCTATGCCCGATGTGCCGCCCGTGACGAGAACACGGCTTCCGCCCACCAGCGATGCCGCCCAGTGGGCCTCGTCGCTCGAAACGTTCTCAGGACTCATCGGATGAACTGGTCCAGATAGTCCGCCCCGAGGCCCACTTCGTCATAATGCTTGCGGCACATGTCGATCTTGGTGAACACGTCCTCGTAGCCCACCTGCCGGTTGTTCTCGTCCATGTAGACCATGCAGCCGGTGATGTTGAAGAAGGTGATCATCTCCTCGACATCGTCGGGCACCGTCAGGGTGTGGATTTCGCCCGGCGGCTCGAAGACGTAGGAGCCGGTTTCAGCGATCCAATCGTGCTCCAGATAGTGCCACCGCCCCTTGATGACGTATCCGTGCACCGGGTTGGGGTGGAGATGGCGCGACAGGATGCCTGACCGCCGCACGCGCAGGAGGTTGCACCACTGGCCCTGCATCGTGTTGAGCATCAGCGGCCTGAACCAGACATCCTTCGCCTGCGGCACCCATACCCGCTCGTCGTCGGGCACCGCCTTCACGGCTATCTCCGCCGCCGCGCACTGGTGGGCCGAATTGTTCATGGCTGCATACATGCGGTCTCCTCCCTCGCTTGCATCGGCCAGTATCGGCATTCGCCGGGCAATGCCAAGCCTTGCCGCCGCACAAAGAGGAGTTTGGCTATCGCAACGCGGTGACGCGCACGACTTCGGCCGGCGAGGTCAGCCCGTCCCGCGCCTTGCTCACGGCATCGTCCGCCATTGTCGTCATGCCGGCGCGCAGCGCCGCCGCTTCGATCCGGGCGTTGTCGCTGCCCTCGGAGGCCAAGGTCACCACCTCGTCGCTCAGCGTCAGGATTTCAAACACGGCGATGCGCCCGCGATACCCCGCGTCGGCGCAGCGCGCGCAGCCCACGGCCTCGTATGCGCTGTCGCCCGCTGCAAAGCCGACCGCAGCATAGCGTGGTTCGGCGTCGAGCATCTCCTGCGTGATCGTCATGGGCCGCTTGCAGTGCTCGCAAAGCCGGCGCACCAGCCGCTGCGCGACCACGCCTCGCACCGCTCCCACGAGAAGATAGTTCTCGATGCCGAGGTCGCGCAGGCGGGTGAAGGCGGCAGCAGCGGTGTTTGCGTGAACGGTAGTCAGGACGAGGTGACCCGTGAGACCGGCCTGGATCGCCGCGCGCGCCGTCTCGGGATCGCGGATTTCGCCGACGAGGATGATGTCTGGATCCTGTCGCACGAAAGCGCGGATCGCCGAGGAGAACGTCAGGTCGATGGCCGGCTGCACCTGCGACTGGACGATGCCGGGGATCTGGTATTCGACCGGGTCCTCGATGGTGACGATCTTGCGGCCGGGATCGTTCAGCCGCGACAGGGCGGCGGCCAGCGTGGTGGTCTTGCCGCTGCCGGTCGGGCCGGCGACCACGATCATGCCATGGGTGTGTTCGAGCAGATGATGCAGGGTCTCGGTATCGCGACCGCGCAGCCCTATGCTGCCCAGATCGACCAGCGCGCCGTCGCGCTGCAGGATACGCAACACAAGTGTTTCGCCGTGGATGGATGGCAGTGTCGCCACACGCATCTCGATGTCGCGGTCACGCACCTTCAGCCGCATTCCGCCGTCCTGCGGTCTGCGGCGCTCTGCGATGTCCAGCCCCGCCAGAACCTTCACGCGCGAGACGATCGGCTCGCCCATCTCCAGCGGCGGCGGCGCCATCACCCGCAGCACGCCGTCGATGCGGAAGCGCAGCACCAGCCTTCCGCGCATCGGTTCCAGATGGATGTCGGTGGCGCGAAGGTCGATCGCTCGGCGGAAGATGTCATCCACCGCCATGACGACAGGCGCACCGCTCGCCATGTCGCGAAGGTCGGCAATCGCCTCTTCCGAAGCGAAGGCGGTTTCGTCTGACGTGCCCGCGTCGGACCCGCCCGCCAGGCGTTCCAGTCTCGCCTCCATGTCCGGGGCGGATATGACGCAAACCTCGACACCGTCTTCCAGAACCGACAGCAGCGCATCGATGGGCTCGCTGTCACCGGGGTGCAGCGCACCCACGAGGCGCGACCCGTCCGGCGCGCGCAGCGGCAGAAGCCAGTTGTCGACGAGGAAACGCGGCGAAAGGTCGGATGCCGCTATATCCAGTTCGTCCAGCGCGTCGCCTGCAAGCAACCGAACGCCGTACCTTCCAGACAGGAACGCTGCCAGCGCATCGGCATCGACGAGTTGGGCGTCCACCAGCCTGTGAAGGTCCGAAGCGCGCGCCACACCGCCCGCTCCCAGAACCCGCTCCATTGCGGTCAGCCCGGCGAGTCCGGCCTGCGCCAGCGCCTCGACCATCGCGCGTCCGGCAAGCGATGAATCATGGATATTCATTACGTTTCCTGTCGTGCCGGCCCCGTCGGCTGCATGCGTGAAGTGTGTTTAACCAACGCGCATAAACGATAAGATGGGAAAACAGGTAGTACCCGTTGTCAAGTTCAAGCGCGCTGGGATACAGTCATTAACATTAAGTAAATATTGCGCGTTTGTTGAGGGCGTAAAGTGAAAATCGGCGGGGGCATCCACGCGAGCAGGCTGGCACGCGTCGCGGCGGCGGTTGGCGCATTCGCCCTCCTGTTGTCGGCGTGCGTTTCCGGCACCAACCTCGAAGAGGCGATGAGGCCTGACCCGCTCGACCGGGCAACCAACGCCGACCTCAGTGCGCGCACTCCTTCTGGCGGCGGCTTCCTGGCGGGGCTTGGCTTCGGCCGCTCGGGCAATCGCCAGGCCCAGATCTATACCGGTTCCGGCAATGGCGGCTCCATCGTGGCACAGGCTAGCCAGATGTCAGGCGTCATCTCCAGCGGCGAAACCTTCGAGGTCAATCTCGACAATGCCGAGGTCGCGGTCGCCGCCCGCACCATCCTGGGCGAAATCCTGCGCATCAGCTATGTCATCGACCCGCGCGTTGCCGGGCAGGTCAGCATCGTCACCGCGCGCCCGGCGCCGGCCGCCGAAATCCTGACGCTGTTCGAGGCCGCGTTGCGCAGCAACGACACGGCGCTGGTGCGCGAGGGCGACCGTTTCCGGCTCATGCTCGCCGCCGATGCCATGGGCGTGGCGCAGCTCGACC
Organism: Neoaquamicrobium microcysteis; assembly: GCF_008180155.1. Taxonomy (GTDB): domain Bacteria; phylum Pseudomonadota; class Alphaproteobacteria; order Rhizobiales; family Rhizobiaceae; genus Aerobium; species Aerobium microcysteis. The sequence goes on from NZ_VSZS01000067.1 coordinate 141,295, forward strand.
AGGGTGTAACCATCCAGCCGGGATACGGCGTCACCGTACTTCCGCTCCGCCATGTTTCGGCGGCCAACATCCTGCCATTGCTGGAAAACTTCGTCACGCGTCAGGGCATGGTGCGGGAGCATTCCGGTGGAAACGCGCTCATCTTCCAGGGCACGGCCGCCGAGCGCCGCGCCGGCATCGAGGCCGCACGCTCCTTCGATCAGGACTGGCTGGCCGACCAGTCGGTCGGCCTTTTCCCGATCGAGAACTCGACCCCGCAGGCCATGATCCCGGAGCTTGAGCGGGTACTCGACCTGCGCGAGGGCGGGCGCGGCCGCAACACGATCAGCCTCCAGCCGATCGACCGCACAAACACCATCATGGTCGTGGCGCGATCCAGCAGCCAGCTCCAGCGCGCGGCAAGCTGGATCAAGCGGCTCGACACCACAAACGTCGCGGGCTCGAACCTGCGCGTCTATCGTGTGCAGCATGTCGATGCGCGCCGGCTGGCCTCCATGGTCAACGCCATCTTCGTCGGCGGTGCTTCGGCACAGGAAGATCCCTCGCAGCAGTTTCCGCCCGGCTCCAGCCCCACCATGCAGCAGGGCGAGGAACTGACGGCACTTGCGTCAACGGGCAGCGAAAGCGGCGACGTACCCTCGTTCGGCGGGGCCGGCAACAGTTTCGGCGCCCAGAACTCCGCTTTCGCCGGCGGGCAGGATCAGGGCTTCTCCATGGGCGGTGGCGGCGGCCAGGGCGCCCTGCTCCAGAATGTTCGCATCACGGCAAATCAGGAAAACAACTCGATCCTGATCTACGCGCGGCCCGATCAGCAGCAGGTCATCGAACAGGCCATCATGGCGCTCGACCGGCCGTCGGCCCAGGTCGCCATCGAGGCGACGATCGCCGAAGTCGTCCTCACCAACGAGCTTCGCTACGGCGTGCAGTTCTTCCTCAAGTCGCGCGATCTGGGCGGCGGAGATGACGACGGGTCCATCGGCCTTTTCCGCGATGTCGGCGAAGCGGCGCTGTCGCGCGTGCTGCCCGGCTTCAACCTCCTGCTCGGTCCTGAAACGGACCCGCGTCTCATCATCGACGCGTTGCGCGGCGTGACCGAAGTGAAGATCCTGTCCTCGCCCTCCGTCGTTGTGATGGACAACCGGCCCGCCAGCCTACAGGTCGGCGACGAGGTGCCGATCGTGACGCGCACGGCGCAGTCGATCACAGACCCCGACGCGCCGGTCGTCAACAATGTCGAGTTCCGCAACACCGGCGTGATCCTCAACGTGCTGCCGCGCATCACCGCCAACGGCACCATCAACCTGCTGGTCGAGCAGGAGATCAGCTCCGTCGCGCGCGGCTCGGCATCGCTCACGCCGACGATCTCGCAGCGCAAGGTCAACTCCACCGTCTCCATCGCCAGCGGCCAGACCGTGCTTCTGGGCGGCCTCATCAGCGAGCGACAGACCAAGGGCCGCGAAGGCATTCCGATCCTCGGCGACGCGCCGATAATCGGCGACCTCTTCCGCACTAACACCAACAACGCCACGCGCACCGAACTGATCGTCCTGATCCGCCCGCAGATCATCCGTGACAGCCTCGACGCGCAGAACGTTGCCGAGCAGATGCGCTCCCAGCTGCGCCTGATGAACACGCCCGGCCGCAACGTTCCGCTTCCGCCGCCTGCCCAGACCCTGATCGAATGAGCGGCGCGGCCGGGCGCCGCCGCTTCGCTACCGCCTTGCTGGCCGGCGCACTCCTGCTTGCGATATCGCCGACCTTGCCCGGCCAGCCGGGGTGGCTGATGGCTGCTTCAATGCTGCTTTGCGTCCTCGCGGCAGCCGTTGCGATAGAAGATCTCGCCCGCATGCTGATTCCGGACGGCTACACCGCCGCAATAGCACTGGTCGCCTCGTCTATCGCATACGGGCTGGGAGGCTGGACGCTTTTGGGCCTCGCCCTGTTCGACGCGCTTCTTGTCGGCGGGTGCCTGCTTGCGGTCACCCTCGTCTACGAGCGGCTGCGCGGCCGGTCCGGTCTCGGCTTAGGCGATGTCAAGCTGCTTGCGGCCTCTGCCATCCTGTTGGGCATCTGGGGCGTCGGAGTGCAAGTGCTTTTGGCCTGCGTCGCCGGGCTGGCATTCGCATCGATCCGGGCCGTTCGACGTGGGCGCCCGCTACGCGCCATCACCCGCATCCCCTTCGCCACCTTTCTGGCTCCGGCAATGGTCCTCGTCTGGGCGTGGGGGCCCTATTAGGCAAGGCCCGCGCAAGCCATATGCGCTAGCCTGTTTGCCGTGGGATTCCGCCTTTGGATCGGCTGTCCCGACGCAGCGCGCGAGGAACGCATGACGACGATCTCCGGCACCAACCCGTTCTCGCCCAATTCCGCCAAGGGGCAGGAAAAGCCTCATCAGGAAGCCGCTGGTAAGCAAAAGTTCACCGACGCGTTGAAGCTTCTCGAAGCTGCCAAATACGGCAAGCTGGTTGCCGACGGGCTACCCTTTCTTCCCGGTCCGATAGCGGATGGCCTGCCGTTCACCCCGTCGCCGCGTCCCGACGGTCTTCCCTACAACCCCGGCCCGATAGCGGATGGCCTGCCGTACACGCCGTCGCCGCGTCCCGACGGGCTTCCTTTCAACCCCGGCCCGATAGCGGACGGCCTGCCGTTCGTGCCACCGCCGCGTCCCGACGGGCTTCCCTTCAACCCAGGCCCGATAGCGGATGGCCTGCCGTACACGCCGTCGCCGCGTCCCGACGGGCTTCCTGGCCCGATAGCGGACGGCCTGCCGTTCGTGCCACCGCCGCGTCCCGACGGGCTTCCTTTCAACCCCGGCCCGATAGCGGACGGCCTGCCGTTCGTGCCATCGCCGCGTCCCGACGGGCTTCCCTTCAACCCAGGCCCGATAGCGGACGGCCTGCCGTTCATGCCCGGGCTTCGTCCTGATGGTCTGCCTTTCACGCCGGGCCCAGTGGCGGACGGCCTGCCGTATAATCCGGACATTCTCCCCGACGGCTTGCCTTTCTTTCCGGGCCATAAGGACGACGAAGACAGCATCGCTCTGATGAAAAAGAAGCTTGCGCTCGAGTTTCTGGACAAACCGAAGCCCGACGGCCTGTTCGGCGAGTGACGCCCTTCCGCAGGGCTACGGCGTCTCACGCATGAGACGCAGGCATTCGTCGGCCTCTTCGGCGGTCGCGCATGAGGCTGGAAGCTCGGCGCGCGGCCGCGCATAGGCAACCTGCCGCCAGGGTCGCGGCGTCGTTCCCGATATCTCGATGCGTATCAGCCAGGGCAGCCGCCTCATCCCGCTCCAGCTTTCCGTGAAAGCTCCATCCGGCCCGGCATAGGACAACTGAAGCGCTGCATCGCCGCGCATCAGAGGCAGGTCTTCGCCGCCGCTTCCCGCCTCGACTCCGTAATTCCGTCTCAGCCTCATGATCGCACGTTCGCCGTCGATCGCACCGCCCAGATACGCGACCCTGTCCAACCCTGCCCTCGGTTCGAAGCCGAGGGCGGGCCGCACGAAAGTGACCTGCCCCGCGTCACCCTCGAAGGTTCCGCGCACATCCGCCCCGTCCACCACAAGAAGCGGCAGCGCCGCCTCGATCTCCTCCACCATCCGGTCCAGCACGGTAGCGGCGATGTCCTGCCGCGCGCCAAGAAGCGTTATGCGCTGCCACTGGCCGGCCCAGCTTCCGGTGTAGAGTGCGATGCCGGCAAACAGCACCGTTGCCAACAACAGCGCCAGCAGTGCTTCGAGCAGGGTGAAGCCCCGGCGGCGCGCATTGCGCTTCGTCACAGCGGCGCGCTCCGCACCGTCACGGCAAGCACGGCGGGGGAAGACGAGGGGCGGCGCACTGCCAGCGTGTAAAGCTCCCAGCCGGCTCGCCGGAGGTCGCGCGTTCCCTCGTCGATGCGCGGGCGCACTTCGATCTCGTATTCGCCGATGACGAACTCACCGGCGCGCAGCGGCTCAAGTGCCATGGCGGCAGCAATTGCCAACTGCAGCTCCGCCCGCCGTTCCATGGACCGCTGCACGCCTGCGAAAGACGCCGAAACGCTCGAGACGATAGCGCCTACGGGCAGGATGACCAGCACGGCGACCACGAAGGCCGCCATCACCTCGACAAGCGTAAAGCCTCGCCTTGCCCGTCTCATCGCGCGGTCATCTCGACGCGGCCGGTCAGCCAGTCCACGCGCAGCAGCGCCTCGTGTCCGGAGCCGGAAAGCGACAGCACTCCGCCGCACGAGCGCCCATCGGGCAGGAACCTCAGCGCGCGGCGTCCCCTGTCCAGCGGGCATTGGCTCGACGTGCTCCAGACAAGGCGGATGTCCTGCCGCACGCTGACGATCTCGCCGGGGCCTTCTATCTCGCCGGTCATCACGTCGACCACGACATCCGTTGGAGAGCGATCGCGGATCGCCATCGTCCGGCCATACCGGAAAACGGCGCCGACACGCACCGCCTCGGCCATCACGTCGTTGCGCGAAAGCGAGCCCGTCGGAACGGGCATCAGCACATAAGCGGCAAGCGCCATGACGGCCAGCGCCAGAACCACGTCGAGCAGAACTATGCCGCGCCGGGCCTTGCGCGTGCGCAGCATGGTCAGCGTGCGCATAATGCTGTCACTACTGGGTCGCGCCGACTCCATCGGGTCCTCTGGACACGATGTTGTAGGTCCCGCCGCCAGCCGAGTAGATGTAGTCCTGCCCCCACGGATCGCGCGGGAGCGAGCTGCCGCGCAGATAGGGCCCGTTCCAGGAGGTGGCTCCCGAGGGCGGCTCCATCAGCGCGCGCAGCCCCTCGGCCTGCGTCGGATACCGGCCGACATCGATGAAGAAGATGTCCAGCGCGCTGGAAAACGCCTCGATCTGCAGCTGCGCTGCCCGCTCGCGCGATTCGGTAAGCTGCCCCAGGACACGCGGCCCGACCAGCGCGGAGATGAGCCCGATGATGGCCAGCACCACCAGCATCTCCACCAGCGTGAACCCTGCGCGTCTGCGCCGGCTGCCCGCCTTGCGCGCCGCAATGCCGGATTGGACGACCTTTTTCATGCTCCCACCCCTAACGAACCAGGTCATTGAAGGACATCAGCGCCGACATGATTGACACAATCATACCGCCGATCAAGACGCTTATAATGATGACCGCGGCCGGCCCGATAAAGCCGACCAGCCGCGACAATTGCCGCTCCAGCCTCGCCTCATAGAAATCTGCCGCGCGATAGGCAAGCCCGCTCAGATCGCCGCTTTCTTCACCCAGCCGCAGCATGCGCACCGCGAGCGCAGGGAGGCGCAGGATCTCAAGCGCCTCGCCCAGCCTGCGCCCTTGCCGCACCGCGTCCGAGGCGCGCTCTGCGCGAAGCTCGGGATCTGCCGGGTCGATCGCGTCGCCAATCAGCTTGACGGCGACTGGCACGGCCACGCCGGCTTCCACCATGATGCCCATCAGGCGGGCGAAACGCGCGGTGCGATAACTCACCGCTATTTCTGAAAGGAATGGCAGTCTGCTCACCGCCTTGCGCAGCCGGGCGCGAAATGCAGGCCGTCTCCCGGCCAGCAGGCCCACCAGCAGCAACCCCGCAAGCCCGCCCAGTATCAGGTCGCTGTTGTTGCGCACCCAGCGCGACAGGCCGAACATCACCTGGACGAACTCGTTGCCCTGCCCCGTCTGCGCCAGTACGGGCTCGAACTGCGGTACGACGCCGACGAGGAAAAACACCATCACCGCGACGACGCCTGCGAGCAGGAAGGCCGGGTAGCGCAAAGCCTCCGAAACCTTGGCGGAAAGCGTCTCGAAGCGCTGGCGTTCCTCGGCCACGCGCGCCAGCAGCACCGGCAGCCGCCCGGACCGTTCCGCGATCCTTATCATCGCCACCTGAAACGGCGGGAAGAGACCCGGCCAGTCTTCCAGCGCCTGAGAGAACGACCGCCCGTTGGCCAGTTCGCCGCGCAGGTGCGAGACGACCGGCCGCAGCCGGCCATTGTCGAACTCCCGCTCCATGATCGACAGCGCCTCATCGACACGGATGCCCGCATTGATCATGATCGAGAGGTCGGAAAGAAACCTGGTGACCTGCGTCGCCGCGACGTTCAGCCGTCGCCCCGTCCGCGGCGTAGATGCCTTGCGCTGGTCCACGCTGACGGGGATGAGGCCCCGCCGGTCGAGGATGCGCAGCACCGCATCCGCGTCGGCCGCGTCCAGCTCGCCGGTTTCCACGCGCCCCTCTGGCGTAACCGCTTTGTAGGCGAACGCCGTCATCGCGCCGCTTCGCCTTCGCGGCGCAGAGGAACCATGAAAGACTTCATCTAACGTCTCGCATCACCAATCGTGTCTGCATCGGCGCACAATCTGGCCTTCAAAATACATCCTCGCAATAACCAGCGACTGCACGTCGCCCCATACCGCACGCAACCCGCGCCCCAAATCGGCACGGCCGGCATTTCCTGCCATACACCGGCGCGATTCCCTCAAAAGAATAAAGCGCCGGATAAGCAAATGAGACAAGCGCGACTTTCTTCAATTCCCACAATCGGTTCATCATAATACTTCCAATGAAGGCCGACTTGGTTCACTCAAGGATTTCGATAAGCCTAAGACTGGATTCAGCCATCAATCGTTCCCCTCCCCTTGACGCGGTTTGCGGCAAAGGCTTCTGCTTCGACGGAAACGATGCGGTCTGGGCCGCAGTTGCCTGACTTGCAACCGATCGAAACGGAGACGACGACATTCATGCCGCAAACCGCCGGCTTCGTTTCGGGCAGACGGTCGCGCCGGGGGGCTATCCTCGTCGGGGTGCTGTGGGTCACGATTCTGCTGTCGGCGCTCGCGGTGGCTCTGCGCGTCCACATGAGCAGCATCGCACAGAGCGTTCGCATCACGGAGGACAAGGCGGCCGCCAGCGCCCTCGCCGATGCCGGGCTTGCAGTGGCCGCTGCCCGCATACATGGCGCGCCGATCGAAGGTCCGCAGAGGCTGGGCTACACGCTGGACGAAAGCGTGGAACTGCCGGCAGGACGGGTGGACGTCTCGCTGCGAAACGAGGTTCTGCGCGTGGACTTGAACAGGGCCGAGCCCCCATTGATCGAGGGCGCGTTAATCGCCGCCGGTGCGGCGCCGAACCAGGCCGACCGGCTTGCGCAGAACCTCGTCGAGATGCGTGAGAAGGCGGATGGCTCGCCGTTCGGTGTGTTGCAGACCATCGACGAACTGGTGACGGTGCCCGATATGGCTCCTGCCCTCGCATTGCGGGCCGCCCGGTTCGCCACGGTTTCATCGGGGCTCGAGACCCTCCCCCTCGACGCGGTCGACGACGAGCTGCTGCGCGCGATCCCCGGCCTGCCTCGATCGCTGCTCCAGGCTATCGCCGGCTGGCGGGCGGGGCACGTGCCGCGCGCGCAACTCGACCAGCTTCTTGCAGAGAGCGGGCTGCACACCTCGGAACGTTCGCTCGTCTGGCGGGCATCCGTCAGCGTCAGCCTGACGTCGGGCCATAGCGAGGCCTATGAAGTGTTGATGCTGGTGAGAGAAGGTGATGAGGCAGCATATCGCGTGCTTGACTGGCGCCGCCCCTCGGACGAAGTAAACTGACGGCACAACGCGAAGACGCGACACTTATCGGCAAAGGATGGCGGCACTGATGGACTTGTCGCTGCGCACCGCCTGGCACACGCTGGACGACTGGCTGGAGGGCCCCGCCTCGCTGATGGCGCAGCGCTGGCGCAAAGGGCGGCCGAGCCATGTCGTGCAGGCGCGTATGGAGGAAAGCGGCAAGGCCGTCTTTCTGCGTTCGGGGCGCAAGCGTGGCGCCGGCGAATTGACCATGGCGGCGGGCCAGCACGAGCGCGAGCAAGGGCAGGTCGAAGCCCTGTCGTCGCTCATCAATGGACGCCACGTCGAATTGTCGACCCCTCGTGCCTGGGTCATAGAACGGCGCATCGAACTGCCCCTGGAAGCGGGCGAGCATCTCGACGGCATCGTCGCATCGCGGATCGCGTCGCTCTCTCCCCTGCCGGCGCAGGATACGCTCTATGGTCATCGCGTGGCCGCGCGCGACAAGGCCGCCACGCGTGTCAGCGTCGACATCGCGCTCATTCCCAAGGGTCGCGTGGCCGCAGCGCTCGACATCATCGAAGCCGCTGGCGCACGATCCACCGAGGTGATCGCCCACACATCGCACGGGACGACGATAAGCCTTTATCCGCGGCGGACGGGGCGGCACGGCGCGCTGGGACGCATAAAGCTCGTGCTCGCGGTTGCCTTGATCGCCGCGGTCACGTCCGCCGGCGTGGCTCTCGGAGCCAGAACCGTCTACGGCATGAACAAGGCCGCCCAGCGCACGGAGCTCGAGGCGCGCGCTGCCACGGCGCGGGCCACCATCGGCGAGATCATGGCGCCGCAGGAAGCGGGCACCGCGCCGGAGCAGGCCGCGTTGCAGATAAAGAACGAGGCGGTCAGCGCGCTTGGTGCGCTCGACGACCTTGCCGAGGCGCTTCCCGCACACTCCTTCGCGACAGAGATCACGCTGATGGACGGCCGCCTGCGTCTTGCGGGGCGCACCTACGACCTGCCCGATGTGCTGACCGCGCTGGAATCGTCCGGGCGCTTTGCCGAAAGCGCGCTTGTCGGCCCGGCGGTGCGCGGCGAGGACGAGCGTTCGTCGCTCTTCACGCTGGAGACCCGCCCCCTGATCCGCACGGGAGGCGCGCTGCAATGACCAACGACGACAGCCGCTGGCGGGACAGCCGGATCCTCAGCCTTGCCGTCTACGCCCTCGTGCTGGCCACCGCACTCTTCGTCGTGGTCGATTCCATCGCGGCGATGCGCGAGGAAAGGCGCGAGGTCAGGCTGCTGCGGGAGCGCACTCAGATGCTTGAGGCGCGGGCGACGGCGCTGGTCAACGGCCAGTCCGACCCGCAAGGTCAGGCGGCCGTGCCCGCCGGACGCCTCATCGTCGGCCAGACGGCGGGGCTGGCTTCGGCCGAGTTTCAGCGCGACCTCACCAATCTGGTCGAACAGTCGGGCGCGCTCGTGCGATCGCTGGACATTCGCGAAGGCGAAGCGGTTTCCGGCGTGGCGGCCGGCGACGGCACGGAACTGGTACGGCTGCGCCTCGAGGCGGGCGTCGAGGTGATGGAGCAGACCCTGCCCGACCTGCTCTACGCCATCGAAACCAACCTGCCGCTGCTGATAGTCGATTCGGTCACCGTTCGTCCCAACAGGGCTGCAGGCCCCGGCTTCGACGGCGTCTCAGACCCCACGGCCGATCGGGCGCTCAATCTGCGGCTTGCCGTTTCCGCGTTCTGGATCAGGGACCTCTGATGGCAAGGCGGCTTGCTCCTCTTTTCCTCTGCGGCCTGCTCGCCACCCCCGTGGCCGCGCAGTCTGCGGGCGAGCTTGCTGTTGGCTCGAGGCTTGCCGGCGACTATTCGGCGCTGCGAGAACGCCCGCTTTTTTCGCCCGACAGGCAGCCGCCCACGCGTTTCGCACCGGCGGAAACACCCGTAATCGAGCCCGAAAAGCCCAAGGAGCCCGTCCTGCCTGTCGCAAGCCAGCAGGAGGCGCCTCAGTGGCAGCTCATCGGTGTGGTGCGCTCCGAGCGACTGCGAAGCGCGCTCTTCCGGGTCTATGCCGACAACTCCGTGTTCAGCATGCGAAGCGGCGAAAGCCGCGACGGGTGGACCCTGACCCGAGTGGAACCCTTCGAGGCGGTGCTCGACAGCAGCAATGCGCGCGCCTTCATCCGTTTTTCCGATGGTCAGTGACGAAGGTGTCCTATGCGTCATCGGGAGAAAGGGCTAGGTTTGCGCGACATCCACGCTTGGAGTGTTTCGTGACGCGTTCGGCAATGCCCACCTTGATCGCAGGCTTTCTCGCAGCCCTGTCGGCGACGGCAGATGCCCGCGCCGAAGTGGCGGTGGAGGGCGACCTTCAGCGCCTAACAGTCGTCGCGACGCAGGCCGACCCTTCGGATGTCATCGTCGCCATCGGCAGCCGCTTCTCCATACCATTCGAAAACCTGCAGATGACGGGCGGCATGGTCACCGGCCGGTTCAGTGGCACATTGAGCGAAGTTCTGAGGTCGGTTACGGGCGGCAACGGCTTCGCCATCGCCTATCGCAACGGCCTGCCGGTTCGCGTCACCTTCACGGCGATGAGTGCGGGCTCGACCTACATGTCCGGCGGCGCACCCAGCACCTCCAAACCCCGCACGGAGCTGGTCCTCAAGGAAGGCGCCGCCGCCCAGCCGGCACTGCCAGTTTCAGGCACTGCGGCCCCTGCGGACGATGCGCCACCGCCGGCATACGCGGTCACCTCCGATGAGGGGCTGGAGGATTTGTCTCAGGGCGAGGCGACCAGACAGGCGGTCAGCGAACTCGAAACCCTGCTCCAGGCACTGCGCGAAGATCTCGGAAAATAGCACCGCGCATTACGCGGCCAACCTGCTCAGCATCGCGGCCGTCCAGAATGCGGCTGCCATCACCAGGGCGCCCGCCAATATGACGATCAGCACCGCGTCGTAGCTGCCGCTGGCCGCCCAAAGCCACGCCGCTACCAGCGGTGCGGCCGCCTGCACCATGTGCGATGGCGCGAGCAGCGCGCCGTTGATCGCGCCATAGGCCTCGCGCGACAGCATCTCCGGTACGGCCAGCCCGCGCACGATTGTCATCACGCCGTTGGCCGCGCCGTAGAGCGCGGCGATCCCGCCCATTACGAGCACATCGGGCGGGGCAAGCGCGAAACCAATCACCGCAAGCGGAAAGACGGCGACGATGACAGAGCCCACGCTTCGCACCGACGCCCGCTTGGCGATCACCCAGATGAGCACGCGTCCCGCCACCTGCGATGGCCCGATCACCGCCAGAACCGCGACGACGCCTGCCGCCGAAAGCCCACGCTCCAGCAACAGCGGATAGAGATGGAAGATCAGCGCTGAAAACGCAGCCGCGTAGGCCAGCATGGTAATCATCAGCGCCCAGAACACCGGCTGGCGAAATGCCCACGACACCGCCCTTCGGCCGGCGAGCGGCCGGTCTTCATGGGCTTCGCGCACCGGCACGGGATGGTCCCGCTTCGGGTCGATGAAGAGATAGTTCAGCCCCGCACAGATGACGATATTTATCAGCCCGAGCCAGACCAGCGCGCCGCGCCATCCGTACCATTCGATCAGCAGTTGGATCAGCGGGATGAACACCGTCGAGGCGAAGCCGCCCCACAGGGTGAGCATGGTTATCGCATCTCGCGCGTTGCCTGCCCCCACCCGTCGCGCCACCACGGCGAAGGCGGCCTCGTACAGGGTCGCTGCCTGCAGGCAGCCGATGGCTGCAAAGACGATGTAGAACAGCACGATGTCGTCGAGTTGCGACCACGCGATGAGCAGCAGCCCGGCGGCGACGGAGGCGAGGCTCATCACGTACCGTCCCAGCCCGCGGTCTATCGCAGCCCCCACCGGGTAGGAAGCGAAGCCGGCCAGCGCCAGCCCAAGCGTCGCAGCACCGTAGATTTCAGGCTTCGACCAACCGAGATCGGTCCGCATCGCCTCCGCGATCAGCGGGAAGCTGTAGAACAGCGAACCGAAAGCGCAGATCTGCACCACGCCCAGCGCAGAGATCATCCATCCGTTGCGCGGCGCTGGCTGCCGGAGGTCCGCTTCTTTCGTGGTGTCTGTCATGCGGCGCTCCGACAGGAGGACGACTCAGGGCTCGATCCTTTTCTACCGGCTCGTATCGCTTTTGGGCCATGGGCCTTTGCCGGGTTCATTCTTGGGGCAGCGTGCGCCCGCGGTCCCGCCATTTCATGTTCCACAGCCTCTTGATGCACGCTGAAAGTTCATCTTGCGTGACCATTAATCATACGTATGATGATTGGATGAGCACCTTGCGCACCCGTCATCAGGAAGCGGTGGACCAGATTGCCAACTGGATAGTCGGCGGCCGTTTCTCCGCAGGTACAGTGCTGCCCCGCGAGGAGGACATCGGCGGTGAACTGCGCGTCAGCCGCACGGTGGTGCGCGAGGCGATGCGCACGCTGGTTGCCAAGGGCATGGTCGAGGTCAGGCGTCGCCACGGCACACGCGTGACACCGATCGATTCATGGAGCCTGTTCGACCCGCAGGTGGTGGACTGGCGCATGACGCGCGGCCTCACGCGCGAGTTCATCGAGGATCTCATCCGTTTTCGCCTTGGCATCGAGCCCTATGCGGCTGGACTGGCGGCTGCCAATCCCGATTTTCCAGTGCATCGGCTGAACGACGCTTTCGCCCGCATGAGCACGGCGGTCGATGGCATCGGCAGTTACCACGAGGCCGACCTCGATTTTCACGAGACGATCATTCTTGGCGCGAACAACCAGTTCCTGCGCCAGCTGGTGCCGTTGATGACCAACACGCTGCGCGCGTCGTTCAGTCTCTCTGTCATCAGTTTGGAGACGGCGCGCGGTTCGCTGCCCATGCATCGCGCGGTTGCCGACGCCATCATCGTCGGGGATTCCGAGGGCGCGCGACGGGCGTTGACGACGCTCATCGAGGAGGCGCGCAAGGACATCATCGGCGTTCTGCCGAACATCGTCAGGGAGGAGAGAGCACATGCAGAACGGGATCGCGTGGCTGATCCGGGGGATTGAAATCCTCATGGTCTTCCTGCTTGGCGGGATGGCCGTGATGGTCTTCACCAACGTGGTGCTTCGCTACGGCTTCAACACGGGAATCACCTTCTCCGAGGAAGCCGCACGCTATTTCTTCGTCTGGCTCACCTTTATCGGAGCGGTCATCGCGTTCCGCGAAAACGCACATCTCGGCGTCGAGAGCTTCGTTCGCCTGTTCGGCCGCAGCGGCCGCCTGGTGCTGATGCTCGCCACAAACCTCGTCATCATCCTGTGCATGGCGGTGCTGTTCTGGGGCACTTGGAAGCAGGCCCCCATCAACGCCTCGATGAAGGCGGCGGTCACCGGCATGCCGATGATCTGGATTTTCGGCATCACCTTCTTCACCTCCGTCGGCATCGGCCTCATCGCCCTCCTGCGCATCGTCCGCATTGTTACCGGCCAGGTCACCGAGGAGGAGATCGCCACCTTCGCCGGCGAGTTCGATGAAACCGCTCACGTGGGGCGCGCAGAATGACCATCCTCGTCTTCCTCGCCTCCCTTCTCGGGGCCATGGCCATCGGCGTGCCGGTCGCGTTTGCGCTGATGTTCTGCGGCATCGTGCTGATGACCTATATGGGCATCTTCAACACCCAGATCGTCGCCCAGAACATGATCGAGGGTGCCAACACCTTCACCCTGCTGGCCATCCCCTTCTTCATGCTCGCCGGAGAGCTGATGAACAGGGGCGGCCTGTCCAAGCGCATCATCGACTTCGCCATCTCGTTCGTCGGCCATCGCAAGGGCGGGCTGGGCGTCGTCGCCATCGTCGCGGCCGTCATCATGGCCTCGCTGTCGGGGTCTGCTGCCGCCGATACGGCCGCACTGGCGGCGATCCTCATCCCGATGATGCGCCGGGCCGGCTACAACGTGCCTCGTTCCGCCGGCCTCATTGCGGGCGGCGGCATCATCGCGCCTGTCATTCCGCCCTCCATCGCCTTCATCATCTTCGGCGTGGCGGCCAACGTGTCGATCACGCAGCTTTTCCTCGCCGGCATATTCCCCGGCCTGCTGATGGCCGTGGGTCTTTTCATCGCCTGGCAGATCGTGGCCCGCAAGGACGATGTCGCCACGCTGCCACGGCAGAGCTGGGCCGAACGCGGGCGTGCAACCGTTCGCGCGGGATGGGCGCTTCTCATGCCCGTCATTATCCTGGGCGGCATCCGCTTCGGCATCTTCACGCCGACGGAAGCGGCCGTCATCGCGGCTGTCTACGCTTTGTTCGTAGGCATGTTCATCTACCGCGAGCTCAAGATTTCCGATCTGTACGGCGTCCTGCTCAGCGCCGCCAAGACGACCTCGGTGGTGCTTTTCCTCGTCGCGGCCGCGCTCGTGTCCGCCTGGCTTATCACCAGCGCGAACATCCCGGCCGAGATCGGCGGCATGATCCAGCCGCTCATCGACAGGCCCATCCTGCTGATGCTGGTCATCATGCTTCTGGTGCTGGTGGTCGGCACCGCGCTCGACCTCGCGCCCACCATCCTGATTCTGACACCGGTTCTCATGCCCATCATCAAGCAGGCCGGCATCGACCCGATCTATTTCGGCGTACTGTTCGTGATGAACACCTGCATCGGGCTCATAACGCCGCCGGTGGGCATCGTCCTCAACGTGGTCAGCGGCGTCGCGCGCGTTCCGCTCGGCAAGGTTATCGGCGGCGTCGCGCCGTTCTTCCTGGCCCATGCGGCAGTCCTGCTGCTGCTGATCCTGTTCCCCCAACTCGTGCTCGTCCCGCTGCAATGGCTGAGAGGTTAGCCTACGGACGTGCGAGGCATGCAAAGAACCCAAACCGGAGGAGACTGAAATGAAACACGCAATCACCGCAGCACTCGGCGCCATGCTCGCCCTCAGCGTCGCAATGCCCGCATCCGCCCAGTTCACGGACCGCAACCTGCGCATTTCCAACGGCGTCAACGCGGACCATCCGGCCGGCAACGGCGTATCGGCGATGGAAGCGTGCCTGACGGAGAAGTCGGGCGGCGCGACCAAGATCACCGCCTTCTGGGGTGGCGCGCTCGGCGGCGACCTTCAGGCGACGCAGGCGCTTCGTTCCGGCACGCAGGAAATGGTCGTCACCTCGTCGTCGCCGCTGGTCGGCATCCTGCCGGCGCTGGGCGTGTTCGACCTGCCGTTCCTGTTCGCCAACGAAGAGGAAGCCGACGCGGTGCTCGACGGCGAGTTCGGCGACTACATCGCCGAGATGCTGCCGGAAGTGGGCCTCATCAACCTCGCCTACTGGGAGAACGGCTTCCGCAACCTCACCAACTCGCGCAACCCGGTCGAGAAGTGGGAGGACCTCGAAGGCATGAAGGTTCGCGTCATGCAAAACAACATCTTCCTCGACACCTTCCAGAACATGGGTGCGAACGCCACGCCGATGGCCTTCGGCGAGGTGTTCTCGGCGCTCGAGACCAAGGCAATCGACGCTCAGGAAAATCCGTTCGTCACCATCGACACGTCGAAGTTCTACGAAGTGCAGGAGTACCTGTCGGTCACCCGTCACGCCTACACGCCGTTCCTCGTACTGTTCTCCAAGCCCATCTGGGACACGCTGTCGGCCGAAGAGCAGGCCGCGCTTCAGGAATGCGCCATTGTCGGGCGTGACGCCCAGCGTGCGGCAAGCCGCGAGCTTTCCGAGAAGTCGCTGGCTGCGGTGACCGAGGCAGGAATGCAGGTCAACGAACTGAGCGCGGAAGAGCAGGCCCGCATGGTCGAGAAGGCGCAGGTCGTCTACGAGAAGCACGCGGCCGATATCGGCCCGGAAGTGGTCGAGCGCGTCCAGGCCGCCCTGGCTGAAATTCGCGGCAACTGACATCCATCGGCGCGGGCGGCCTCTCCGCCGCCCGCGCCTCCCAACTTCTGACCCGACTGCATTCCCGAACATCGCCCGCAGGCACAGCATGAAGATCACGTCGCTCGAAACGATACGCCTCGGCGAGTTCGCCAATCTCGTCTGGGTGCGGCTGCACACGGACGAAGGCATCACCGGTCTTGGCGAAACCTTCATGGGCGCGGCGGCCGTCGAGGCGTATCTGCATGAGACGGTCGCGCCGAAGCTCATCGGACGCGACCCGATGCACATCGAGGCGATCAACCGCGATCTTCTCGGCTACCTGGGATGGCGCGGCGCGGGCGTCGAGACGCGCGGCAATTCCGCTGTCGACATCGCGCTGTGGGACATCTTCGGCAAGGCGCTGGGTGTGCCAGTCTCCATCGCGCTGGGCGGGCGCAGCCGCGAAAGCGTGCGCACCTACAACACCTGCGCGGGCTACAAATATGTGCGCGATGCCCGCGCGCAGGCGGTCGCCAACTGGGGCGTCGGCGAGGCTGAAGGCCCCTACGAAGACCTCGACGGCTTCCTCCACCGTGCAGACGAGCTGGCACATTCCCTGCTGGAGCAGGGCATCAGCGGCATGAAGATCTGGCCGTTCGACATCGCCGCCGAGCGCACCGACGGTCTCGACATTTCGGCTGATGAGCTGCGCAAGGCGCTGGAGCCGTTCGAGAAGATACGCAACGCGGTCGGCGACCGCATGGACATCATGGTCGAGTTCCACTCGCTGTGGAAACTGCCGGCCGCGCAGCGCATCGCCCGCGCACTGGCCGACTACGACACCTACTGGCACGAAGATCCCGTGCGCATGGATTCGCTGGAGACGTTGAGGGCCTATGCGCCGCATTCGCGTGCCATGATCTGCGCGTCCGAAACGCTCGCCTATCCGCACGCCTTCCGCGATTATCTGGCGACAGGCGTGGCAGGCGTGGCGATGCTCGACCTGTCGTGGTGCGGCGGTCTTTCGGAAGCGCGCAAGATCGCCGGCATGGCGGAGGCCCACCAGATACCCGTGGCTCCGCACGACTGCACCGGCCCGGTCGTCTTCATGGCCTCGTGCCAGTTTTCGCTGCACGCGCGCAACACGCTGATCCAGGAATCGGTGCGCGCCTTCTACACCGGGTGGTACAAGGAGCTGGTCACCGCCCTGCCCGACGTGTCGAACGGCGAGATACGCCTCACCGACGCGCCTGGCCTTGGCATCGAACTGCTGCCCGACATCGACAGGCGTGCCGACGCTATCGTGCGGACAAGCAACGGGAAGTAGCAGGCGATGACGACCATTCTGACCGCCGCACAGCCCGGCACGACCTCGGCGGCCCGCCTCGGCATCATCGTCATGCTCATCGGCATCATGCTGTTCGCGCTTAACGACGTGATGGGCAAGTGGCTGGTCGCGACCTACTCGGTCGGGCAGGTGCTGCTGATCCGCAGCGCCGCAGCCCTTCTCATCCTCGCGCCCTTCATCTGGCGAAGCGGCCTCCGGCCGCTGTTCTCGGTCGAGCGCCCCGGCATGCAGTTCCTGCGCGTGGTGATGTCGTCGGCGGAAGTCTACTGCTTCTACTTCGCCGTCATCACCCTGCCGCTTGCTGATGTGATGACCTACTGGCTGGCCGCGCCGATCTATGTGGCGGCCCTTTCGCCTTTCCTGCTTGGCGAACAGGTCGGCTGGAAGCGCTGGACTGCGATCTTCATCGGCTTTGCCGGCGTTGTCGTCGCGCTCGAACCCTCGGCCGCCACGCTCACCGCGCCGGCCCTCATCTCCATCGTCGGCTCGTTCTGCTTCGCGTTCATGATGCTGTCCGGGCGCGCGCTTCGCGGCACACCGGATACGACGCTGGTGTTCTGGCAACTCGTCGGGGCCGGCGTGCTCGGCCTCGCAACGGCGCCAATGGGCTGGGTCACGCCGTCGGGCTTCGATTTCGTGCTGCTCGGCCTCTTGGGCGTGGTGGCGATGGTGGCGCATATGTGCGTCAACCGCGCACTCAAGCTCGCCGATGCCGCGACCGTCGCACCCTTCCAGTACACGCTTTTGTTCTGGGCAGTCGTTTTCGGCTGGCTGGTCTTTGGCGACATCCCGCGCACGGCGATGCTCGCCGGCGCGGCGATCATCGTCTCGGCCGGGCTGTTTATCTTCATGCGAGAGCAGAAGGCCAAGGCGCGTCAGTAGGTGGCGCGCCCGCCCGAAACGTCGAAGACGGAGGCGGTCGAGAACGAGCATTCCTCGGACGCCAGCCAGCACACCAGAGCAGCCACTTCTTCCACCAGCCCGAAACGGCCGATCGGAATCTTCGACAGCATGAAGGCGATGTGCTCCTCCGTCATCTGGTCGAAAATCTCGGTCTTCACAGCAGCCGGCGTTACGGCGTTGACGCGTATCCCGGTCTTCGCCAGTTCCTTGCCCAGCGACTTGGTAAGTCCGATCACGGCGGCCTTCGAGGCGGAGTAGGCCGACGCCAGCGGGTTGCCTTCCTTGCCGGCCACCGAGGCGATGTTGACGATGCGCCCGTAGTCGGCACCGCGCATCAAGGGCACCACCGCCTTGCAGGCCAGGAACGTGCCGGTCAGATTGACCTCCATCACCTGCCGCCAGGCATCCACCGGATAGTCCTCCATAAGGACGTTCGGCCCGGTGATGCCCGCGCTGTTCACCAGTATGTCGATCCGCCCGAAGCTCTCGAACGCTGCCTGCATCGCCCGGTTGATCGAGTTTTCGTCGGACACGTCGCCAGCCAGCCCGAATGCCTTGCCGCCGATGCGGTCGGCTGCCGCTTCCGCCCGCACCACGTCGAGATCGAGCAGGAATGCCGTGCCCCCCTCGCGCACGATCCGCGCCCCGATCTCGAGGCCTATCCCGCCCGCACCGCCGGTAATGGCCGCCACGCGATCCTTGAATCGTTCGCTCATCCAGTTGTCCCCGGTTGTCGTTCTGCTCACATGTCCAGTCGATAGGTGCTCATCGCGTTGTCGCGCCAGAAGGATAGCCGCTGCTGCGGGCTGGCGTGACGCAGCAGATCGTCCAGCGTTTCGATCCAGCGCATCGGCTCTATCGCCAGCAGCATCACCGGCCAATCGCCGCCATACATGGTCCGCTCGAACCCGAACTCGGAGAACGCCACCTCGATGAAAGGCTTCAGCTCGTCCGCCGTCCAGTCCGCCCGCGCCTCGGTCGCAACACCGGATATCTTGCACGCCACGTTTGGAAACTGCGCCAGCTCGCGCATCTGCGCGGCCCATGGCTGCAACAGTCCGTCGCGGATGCCCGGCTTGCCGATGTGATCGAGGATCATCGGAACCTCCGGCAACGCCTCCACGAAGCGCAGGATGTTCGCCATGTGCCGATGCTTGATGCAGATGTCGAAGGAAAGGCCGAAATCCGCAAGCGCGCGCACGCCCTCGATGAAATGCGGCCGCAGGCAGAACGCGGGGTCTTCGTCCTGCAGCAGGCGGCGCACGCCGCGCACCAGCGGCCGCTTTTTCAAAGCGGCCAGTTCGGCTTCCACCGCCCTGCCCTTTTCAAGCGGCGCAAAGGCGACGATCGCCTTGATGCGCGGCTCTTGGTCTGCCTGCGCGGCGACCCAGTCCACCTCGTCGAGATAGGCGGAAGCTTCCGCGTCGCATTGCACGAACACCATCGCCTCGACATCCACGCCCGAAAACGCGGCCGCGTGGTCGCCCGGCAGATATGGGCGGTCGAGCAGGTCGTTGCCCTCGATCCACGGATAGCGGATCAGCCGCGGATCCCAGATATGCAGATGCGTGTCGATGATGGCGGTGTCGGGCACCTTGTCCTCCCTGTGCCGCGAAGGGCTGCTTCGCAGGTATCAGGCTCGGACAATAACGTCATTCCCCGGCGTCTCAAATTCGGACGCGGGCCCTACCCCCAGACCGCACCCTCCAGCGCGTCAATGGGTATCTTCAGGTATCGTCGGCCATTGTCTTCCGGTTCCGGAAGCCGACCGCCCCTGATGTTCACCTGCAGCGCATGCAGGATCAGCTTCGGCATCGGCAGCGTTGCGTCGCGCGCCTCGCGCACGGCGACGAACTCCGCCTGGGTCCGGCAGTTCGCCATATGCGAATTGGTTGTCTTCTGTTCGGCGACGCTCGCCTCCCACAACGGCTCGCGCCCGCCCGGCTGGTAGTCGTGCCCGGTGAAAAGCCGCATCTCGTCGGGCAGCGCCAGGATTTGCTGTATCGAGTTCCACAGCCGCGCCGCGCTGCCGCCGGGAAAGTCGCAGCGTGCCGTGCCGCTGTCCGGCATGAACATCGTGTCGTGGATAAACGCGGCATCACCCACGACATAGGTGATGGAAGCCAGCGTATGACCCGGCGAAAACAGCACCCGCCCTTCCAGCTCGCCGATGGCGAAAATGTCGCCTTCCGCAAACAGCCTGTCCCACTGGGAGCCGTCGGCGGCAAAGTCGGGCCAGTTGTAGATGTCCTTCCACAGCTTCTGCACCTCCACCACATGGTCGCCGATGGCCGTGGGCGCGCCGGTCTTTCCCTTGAGATACTGGGCGGCGGAGAAATGGTCGGCATGCGGGTGCGTGTCGAGTATCCATTCCACGCTCAGCCCGCGCGCGGCGATGAAGTCGAGGATGCGATCGGCGTTTTCCGTCTTCACCGAACCAGACTTTTCGTCGAAATCGAGAATGGGGTCTACGATCGCGCACTTCTTCGTCGCCGGGTCGGCAACGACATATTGTATCGAGAACGTCCGCTTGTCGTAGAACGCAGAAACATCGGGGCGCAGTGTTTTGCGCATGCTCGTCTCCATGGAATATTTTTCTCTGCATACGGCCGTTTTTAGCATTTGAATAGTGCCTCGATAGGCTTGCGCTCGCTGCTTTTCTCCGCTGTCCTTGGGCCGCATTTGCCGGGAGGATCGACAAGGATGCTGCGCGACATACACCCGCTGCTGGGCCCCAATCTCCTGTTTGCGCTGGCCACCATGGGCCACGGCGACGAGATCGCCATCGTGGACGCCAACTTTCCCGCCGCAACGCTCGGCCCCGAGGTCGTTCGTGCCGACGGCATGGCGGCTTTGCCGCTGCTGGAAGCCGTGCTGACCCACATGCCGCTCGACACGTTCGACCCCGCCGCCGCGTGGCGCATGGAGATGGTGGATACGCCGCAGATCGTCCCTCCCATATGCCTTGCCTTTCAGGAAGTCGTGGACAGGCTGGCAGGCCCGTTCTCGATCGAGCCGCTGGAGCGCTTCGCATTCTACGAGCGCGCAGCGAAGGCAGCCTTCATCGTCGCAACCGGAGAGCAGGCGCTCTACGCCAACATCATCCTCAAGAAGGGCGTGGTGACGCCCGACGAAGCCGCGCGCTTCGCCCGAAACTGAAATCGCGCAGATTTTTTTTGGCCTGTCCGCCAATAGCGGGAAGGCACGATCCGTTCGCGCAACGGCGCTTGCCGGCAACAAAAGAAAAGCCTGCACTCCGCGCCAGGAAACGAACCTCAACTTTCCCGTGCCGCGCACCTTTTCGGCTTGAAAGCGGGGCGCCTGCGTCCACTTTCCCCCTGTAGACAAGCGGCTTTGCTTTACATTAGCTGGCTGCGAGCTTGGGTTGGCGAGGAGACGAAAATGGCCGAAGCGAACAGGCTGAGCCTTCACGTGCCGGAGCCCGAGGTGCGCCCCGGCGACACGCCCGACTTTTCCAGGGTCGTGATTCCCAAGGCTGGCTCTGTCGAGCGCCCGCCGGTCGATGTCGACCCGCGCGAAATCCGCGATCTCGCCTATTCCATCATCCGCGTGCTGAACCGCGACGGCGAGGCTGTCGGTCCCTGGGCGGGCACCCTCACCGATGACGAGGTTATGGAAGGTCTGCGCCACATGATGACGCTGCGTGCCTTCGACGCGCGCATGCAGACCGCGCAGCGGCAGGGCAAGACCTCGTTCTACATGCAGCATATGGGCGAGGAGGCGGTCAGTTGCGCCTTCCGCAAGGCGCTCGAGCCGGGCGACATGAACTTCCCGACCTATCGACAGGCCGGCCTGCTGATCGCGGGCGGCTATCCGATGGTCGAGATGATGAACCAGATCTATTCCAACGAGGCCGACCCGCTGAAGGGCCGCCAGCTCCCGATCATGTATTCGTCCAAGGAGCATGGCTTCTTCTCGATCTCGGGCAATCTCGGCACACAGTTCATCCAGGCGGTCGGCTGGGCGATGGCGTCCGCCATCAAGAACGACACGAAGATCGCGGCCGGCTGGATCGGAGACGGCTCGACGGCGGAGAGCGACTTTCACGCCGCCCTCGTCTTCGCCTCCACCTACCGCGCGCCCGTGGTGCTCAACATCGTCAACAACCAGTGGGCGATCTCGACCTTTCAGGGCATCGCCCGCGGCGGCTCGGGCACGTTTGCGGCGAGAGGCCACGGCTTCGGCATCCCCGCGCTGCGGGTCGACGGAAACGACTATCTGGCCGTCCACGCTGTCGCCAAATGGGCGGTCGAACGCGCGCGCAAGAACCTCGGCCCCACGCTGGTCGAATACGTCACCTACCGCGTCGGCGCCCATTCCACCTCCGACGATCCCTCCGCCTACCGCCCCAAGACGGAATCGGACGTCTGGCCGCTGGGCGACCCGGTCATCCGGCTCAAGAACCACCTCATCAAGCGCGGCCTGTGGTCGGACGACCGCCACAAGCAGACCGAGGCCGAAATACTCGACACGGTGATCGCCGCGCAGAAGGAAGCCGAAAAACACGGTACGCTTCACTCCGGCGGCAAGCCTTCCACCCGCGACATGTTCGAAGGCGTCTACGAGACCATGCCGCCGCACCTGCGCCGCCAGCGCCAGAAGGCGGGAGTCTAGCCATGCCGCGCATGACGATGATCGAGGCGATCCGCTCGGCCATGGATGTCTCCATGGAGCGCGACGACAATGTCGTCGTGTTCGGCGAGGATGTCGGCTATTTCGGCGGCGTGTTCCGCTGCACCGCCGGCCTCCAGCAGAAATACGGCAAGACGCGCTGCTTCGACGCGCCGATCTCGGAGCTGGGCATCGTGGGCGCCGCCATCGGCATGGCGTCCTACGGCCTGCGCCCCTGCGTCGAGGTCCAGTTCGCCGACTACGTCTACCCGGCTTACGACCAGATCGTGTCCGAGGCCGCACGCCTGCGCTACCGCTCCAACGGCCAGTTCACCTGCCCCATCGTGATCCGCATGCCCACCGGCGGCGGCATCTTCGGTGGACAGACCCACAGCCAGAGCCCGGAAGCCCTTTTCACGCACGTCTCGGGCCTCAAGGTCGTCGTCCCGTCCAACCCGCACGACGCCAAGGGCCTGCTCATCGCGGCCATCGAGGACCCCGACCCGGTCATCTTCCTGGAGCCCAAGCGGCTCTACAACGGCCCGTTCGACGGTCACCACGATCGTCCCGTCACGGCATGGTCCAAGCATCCGCTGGGCGAAGCGCCTGAGGGACACTTCACCGTACCGCTCGGCAAGGCGCATGTGGCGCGCGAAGGGTCTGCCGTCACGGTGCTGGCCTATGGCACGATGGTCTATGTCGCACAGGCCGCCGCCGAGGAGACCGGCATCGACGCCGAGGTGATCGACCTGCGTACCCTGCTGCCGCTCGACCTCGACGCAATAGTGGCGTCCGTCACCAAGACCGGCCGCTGCGTGATCGTGCACGAGGCGACGCTCACCTCCGGCTTCGGCGCGGAGCTTGCCGCGCTGGTGCAGGAGCACTGCTTCTACCATCTCGAAGCGCCCGTAGCCCGCGTCACCGGCTGGGACACGCCCTACCCGCACGCGCAGGAGTGGGACTACTTCCCCGGCCCCAGGCGCGTCGGCGAAGCGCTTCTCGAAGTGATGGAGGCTTGAGACATGGCTGAGCACACCATCAAGATGCCCGACGTGGGCGAAGGCGTGGCCGAGGCCGAACTTGTCGAATGGCACGTCAAGGTCGGCGATCTGGTGCGCGAGGACGCGGTTCTCGCAGCGGTCATGACCGACAAGGCGACGGTCGAAATCCCCTCGCCCGTGGAAGGCAAGGTAAGCTGGTTGGGTGCGGAGATCGGCGAGACCGTCGCCGTCGGCTCCGCCATCGTCAGGATCGAGACCGCCGGCGACGCTACCAGCGCGCCGATGGACGACGGCGAGGGCGAAGCACCGATAGCCGAAGGCATGGCCCCCGAGGGCGAAAAGCTCCCGCCACCGCCCACGCAAAAGTCCGAGGCCGCCGCCCCTTCCAAACCTGTCGCGAAGTCGGAGCCGGCCAAAGCGCCATCGCGGACTGCGACCAACGGCTCCACCGGCGCACCCCGACCGGAAGGCGAAAAGCCGCTGGCATCGCCCGCCGTGCGCCTGCGCGCGAAGGAGGCTGGTATCGACCTTCGGCAGGTGCCCGGCACCGGCCCGGCCGGCCGCATCACCCACGAGGACATCGACCACTTCCTCAGGCAGGGCAGCCAGCCGGTGGCCACCGGCCTGCGCCCCGACACGTCCGTCGAGGAGGTCAAGGTCGTAGGCCTGCGCCGCCGCATCGCCGAAAAGATGGCACTGGCGAAGTCGCGCATCCCGCACATCACCTATGTCGAGGAAATCGACGTCACCGCGCTTGAGGAACTTCGAGCGAAGCTCAATGCCGAGAAGCGTCCCGATCGCGCCAAGCTGACGCTCCTGCCTTTCCTTGTCCGCGCCATGGTCAGGGCGATTGCCGAGCAGCCGCAGTTGAACGCCATCTACGACGATGAGGCGGGCATCATCCATCGGCATGGCGGCGTGCATGTCGGCATCGCCGCGCAGACGCCTTCGGGCCTCGTCGTGCCCGTGCTGCGCCACGCCGAAGCACGCGATCTGTGGGATTGCGCAGCCGAGATCAACCGGCTCGCGGAAGTCTCCAAGGCCGGCACGGCGACCCGCGAGGAACTTTCCGGCTCCACCATCACCATCACCTCGCTCGGCGCGATGGGTGGCGTCGTCACGACGCCGGTCATCAACCATCCCGAGGTCGCCATCGTCGGCGTCAACAAGATGATGATGCGCCCGGTCTGGGACGGTTCGCAGTTCATCCCGCGCAAGATGATGAACCTCTCGTCCTCCTTCGACCACCGCGTCATCGACGGCTGGGACGCCGCCGTCTTCATCCAGCGCATCAAGACGCTGCTGGAAACCCCGGCGCTTATTTTTGTGGGGGATTGATCCATGAAAGAAATCTCCTGCAAGCTCCTCGTCATCGGCTCCGGCCCGGGCGGCTATGTCTGCGCCATTCGCGCCGGGCAACTCGGCGTCGATACGGTCATCGTCGAGGCCGGCAAGCCCGGCGGCACCTGCCTGAACGTCGGCTGCATTCCCTCCAAGGCCATCATCCACGCGGCAGACGAATATCTGCGCGTCACCGAGATGGCCGGCGGCAAGGATCCCATCGGCATCAGCCTGTCCAAGCCCGCCATCGATCTGAAGAAGACCGTCGCATGGAAGGACGGCATCGTCGGCCGTCTCAACACAGGCGTTGCCGGCCTGCTCAAGAAGGCAAAGGTCAAGTCCGTGCAGGGCTGGGCGCGCTTCCGCGACGGCAAGACAGTCGAGGTCGAGACCGAGACGGGCACGCAGGTGATCCGCGCCGAGGCTATCGTCATCGCCACCGGGTCGAAGCCGGTCGAGCTGCCATTCTTGCCCTTCAGCGGTAACGTCATTTCTTCGACCGAGGCGCTTGCGCTCAAGAAGGTTCCCGACACACTGGCCGTCGTGGGCGGCGGCTATATCGGGCTGGAACTGGGCACCGCTTTCGCCAAGATGGGCACGAAGGTCACGGTAGTCGAAGCCCTGCCACGCATCCTGCCCCTTTACGATCAGGAGCTCACCAAGCCCGTTGCGAAGCGCCTGGAAGCGCTGGGCGTAACGGTGCTGACCGGCGCAAGGGCAAAGGGGCTTTCATCGGACGGCAGCGCATTGCTGGTCGAAACCGCCGATGGCGCCGAAGAGAAGATCGCGGCCGACCACGTTCTCGTCACCGTCGGCCGCAAGCCTGCCACCGAAGGCTGGGGCCTGGACGAGATCGACCTCGACAGGACCGGCCCCTTCATCCGCATCGACGACCAGTGCCGCACATCCATGCGCGGGATCTATGCCATCGGCGATGTCACCGGCGAGCCGATGCTGGCCCACCGCGCCATGGCGCAGGGCGAGATGGTCGCCGAGATCGTGGCGGGCAACAAAAGAAGCTGGGACAAGCGCTGCATCCCCGCCGTCTGCTTCACCGACCCCGAAGTGGTGTCTGCCGGCCTGTCACCCGATGAAGCGCGCGCGACGGGCGCCGAGATCAAGATCGGCCAGTTTCCGTTCTCCGCCAACGGTCGCGCCATGACGCTCCAGAACGAGGCCGGCTTCGTGCGCGTGGTCGCGCGGGCCGACAACCATCTCGTGCTGGGCATCCAGGCCGTTGGCGCGGGCGTGTCGGAGCTTTCGGCCGCCTTTTCGCTCGCCATCGAGATGGGCGCGCGCCTGGAAGACATCGCCGGCACGATCCACGCCCACCCGACCCAGAGCGAAGGCTTCCAGGAAGCCGCCCTCAAGGCGCTCGGCCACGCCCTGCACATCTAGGACGCATCTATTTCATCAGCCGCAGCCGCCCCGCCACTTCGCCGATCTGCTCGGCGTCCACATTGGCGAAGGCAATGCGCAGGTGGCGTTCCAGCCCCGTGCCGAAATAGCTGCCGGGGATGGTGACGACGCCGAGGTCGCGCGCCATCGTCTGCGCGACGCTGGCGGCATCGACCCCATCGAACGGGTGGCGCACGAAGGCGAAATAGGCGCCCATAGCCTCCATCTCCCATTCCGGCAGCGAGGCGAACGCCGCCCGCATGGCGTCGGCCCTGCGCTCTATTTCCAGCCGGTTGCCCTCGCGCCATTCCACCAGCGCCGGCAGCCCTCTTGCCACCGCCTGCTGCGGCGCGCGCGGCGCGCAGATTTGAAGGTTGTCCATCACCTTCGCCATTTGCGTCACGGCCTCAGCACCTGCCGTGATCGCGCCCAACCGGTGGCCGGGAATGCAGAACGACTTGGAGAAGCTGTAGAGCTGGATGAGGTTTTCCTCCCAGCCGTCAACGTCGAACAGCCCGTGCGGCCGTCCGCTTCCCGTTGCGATGAAGTCGCGATACGTCTCGTCGAGGATCAGCCACACGCCCCTTTCGCGGCACAGCTCGAAGATTTCGCCCAGCAGCTCCGGCGGATACACCGCGCCCGTCGGGTTGTTGGGAGACACCAGCGCCAGCGCCTTCACCCCATCCAGCGCGGCCGCCACATCGGCAACTCGCGGCACGAAGCCGGCTTCTGCGTGGCACTCGAAATAGCGCGGCGCGACCCCCATCATCTGCAGCGTGGTCTCGTGGTTGAAATAGCACGGGTTTGTCATCAGCACCGCATCGCCCGGTCCTGCAACGGCCATTACGGCAGCGACGAACGCCTGGTTGCAACCGGCCGTCAGGTGAACGTTGGCGGCTCCCAGCCGCGCCCCGTAGAGTTCGCTCACATGCGTCGCATAGGCGGCGCGCAACACGCCGTCTCCCTCGATAGCGCCATAGCCCGCATAGGCGGCGGAGCCGGCCGCATCCGCCAGCCAGCCCAGCAAGTCGGGATGCGGCGGATAGCCGGGCACGGCCTGCGACAGGTCGATCAGCGGCCCGTGCGCGCCGTCATAGGAGCGTGCCCAGCTCTGCACGGCAGGAATGGGAGGCAGGGAAAGCCGCGCGACCAGCGCGTTGAAAGCCGCCTTGGGCATGTCAGAAAGTCCTCGTCATGTGATCTTGGGCGCCCTCGGCGCAGACTTGCGCTTGGCGCGCGCCTCGTCGGAGCTTCGCCTTATCGCGCGTCTGGCCGAAGCCTGCGGTTCGGCGCGTGCGTCGTCTTCGGCCAGTTGCGCGAAAAGCCAGTCGATGAACACCCCGACGATCGGCGCGCCGCGCAATTCGTTGCTGCATGCGACATAGAACGCGTCCGCCGCCGGCACCGCCAGGTTGAACGGCGCGACCAGCTGCCCCTTGGCGAGCAGCCCCGCCGCCGTCATCGTGTCGCCAAGGGCCACGCCGTGGCCGTGCATCGCGGCCTCAATCCCCAGCCTTGCATCCGAGAAATGATGCTGCGGTCCGCGCGACAGGTCGAGCGCGTCGGCCGCCGCAAGCCACTGGTGCCATTCCCGGCCATCGTCGGCATGCAGCATCACGTGGCTGCCCAGGTCGCGGATCGTGCGCAGCGGCCGGTTGTTCATCAGCGTCGGGCTCAGCACCGGAAACAGTTCGAGATGCGACCAGCGCTTGAGCCAGCAATCGGTCCAGTTCCCGTCGCCATAGAGGATCGAGACGTCGATGTCGGGCGAGCGGATCGCCAGCGGATCGTTCGACGCGTCGAATGTCAGCCTGATCTCGGGAAACTGCGCCGTGAAGCTCCCCAGCCGCGGGATGAGCCAGAAGGACAGCAGCGCCGGCACGCACGACACCGAGAGCGCGCCCGAACTGGTCGGCCGCGTCATGCGCGCCGTGGCCGATGCGATGTTCTCGAACGCCGACGACACCGCCGGCAGCAGCTCCGCCCCCTGCGGCGTCAGCTTGAGCCTCTGGCCTATGCGCTCGAAGAGGCGCACGTCCAGCGAAGCCTCCAGTGCCCTGATCTGATGGCTGATGGCGCCGTGCGTCACGTTCAGTTCGCCCGCCGCCCGCGTAAGCGAGCCGTGGCGCGCGGTCGCCTCGAACGCTCGCAGCGGATTGAGAGGAGGTAGGCGCCTTGTCATGCCTGTCACATTCAGGTGTGAGGATTACTCACAAACAAGCGTACAACAATATCAATTGTGTTTTCAATCCACCTGCCGCACCATCGGCACCGGATCGCGCATGGGGCATCCCGTCAAGAGGGATCGGCGCGAAGGCACGATTGCGGGAGCCGGCATGGACTGGACGGACGAGAAACTCGCGGCACTTAGGGCTCGCTACGGCGCGGGCCACGGCGGCGACATTTTCGACGAGCGCTTCAGGCGCGTCGCCGACCGCATCTTCTCGGCCAGCGGTACGCGTCTCGCGCCCTATGCCGGCCTGCCCACCTTCCTCGACGCGCCCTATCGACAGGTTGATCCGCAGAACCCCGATTTCACCGACCTTCAGGTCGCCATCGTCGGCATGCCGATGGACCTCGGCGTCACAAATCGTCCCGGCTCGCGCTTCGGGCCGCGTGCGGTGCGCGCCATCGAGCGTATCGGCCCCTACAACCATGTGCTCGACTGTGCGCCCGTCTATGAACTCGCCGTCGCAGACATCGGCGATGTGCCCTTCCGCAGCCGCTACAGGCTGGAGCAGAGCCACGAGGACATCGAGGCCTGGATCGGCAGGATCGTCGCTGCCGGCGCAGCGCCGCTCTCGGTCGGCGGCGACCACTCCATCAGTCATCCCATCCTCAAGGCGGTCGGCCGGGACCGTCCCGTCGGCATGATCCATATCGACGCCCATTGCGACACGTCGGGCGCATTTGACGGCACCAAGTTCCACCATGGCGGCCCGTTCAGAAACGCGGTGCTGGACGGCGTGCTCGACCCCACCCGCACGATCCAGATCGGCATTCGCGGCTCGGCCGAATATCTGTGGGAGTTTTCCTACGAGGCGGGCATGACCGTGATCCACGCCGAGGAGATGCCCGCTATGGGTATCCCCGCCATCATCGAGAAGGCGCGGCAGGTCGTCGGCGATGGGCCCACCTACCTGTCCTTCGACATCGACAGCCTCGACCCGGCCTTCGCGCCCGGCACCGGAACGCCGGAGATCGGCGGCCCTTCCACGCGCGAGGTGCTGGAGCTCGTGCGCGGCCTCAAGGGCGTCAACCTGGTCGGCGGCGATGTCGTCGAGGTCGCGCCGCAATACGATGCCACCACCAACACGGCCCATGCGGGCGCCCAGATGCTGTTCGAGATACTGAGCCTCATGGTGTTCAGCCCATCCATCACTGGAAAGCGTTGAACATCGGACTAGAATAGCCACAAACGTCGTCATCAAACGGGGCGCAGACCCCGCCAAAGAGGAGAACACGAGATGAAGAGACTTCTGAACACCACCGCCAGCCGCCGCGCGGTCCTGGGCGGGGGCATTGCCGCTGCCGGCATGCTCGCCATGCCGTCGATCCTGCGCGCGCAGGACCGGTCCATCAAGGTCGGCGTCTATGGCGGTTACTTCAAGGATTCGTTCGACAAGCACATCTTCCCGGGCTTCACCGAGGCCACCGGCATCGCGGTGGAATCCATCGCCGAGCCCACCGGCGAGGCCTGGCTGGTGCAGCTCGAGCAGGCCGCCCGCGCGGGCCAGGCCCCGGCCGATCTTTCGATGATGTCGCAGGTCGCCATGCTCAAGGGCCAGTCCACCGAGCTGTGGACGCCGATCGACACTTCGAAGCTCGAAAACGCCGGCAACCTTCTCGACCAGTTCGTCAACAAGTACCCGGATGACCGCGTCGCCGGCATCGGGGCGGTCGCGTGGTACATCACGCTCGTCACCAACACCGACGCCTACCCGGAAGCGCCCGACAGCTGGGCGGCATTCTGGGACGAGGCCAACCGCGACAAGCTCGGCCTGCTCGCGCTCGTCTCCAACTCCTTCCTGCTGGAAGTCACGGCCAAGACCTTCATGGGCGGCACCAACGCGCTGGATACCGAAGAAGGCCAGATCGCCGCATTCGAGAAGCTCGCCGAGGTCAAGCCGAATGTCAGGCTGTGGTACCGCGACGAGGCCCAGTTCGAGCAGGCTCTGAAGTCGGGTGAAATCCCGATGGGCCAGTACTACCACGACGTGACCGGCCTTGCGGCTGCCGATGGCAACCCGGTGCGCTCCACCTTCCCGCAGGAAGGCGGCATTCTGGATTCGGGCTGCTGGGCGCTGTCGCGGGCATCCGAGAAGGGCGAGGAAGCCCATCTCTTCATCGACTATATGAGCCAGCCCGCCATTCAGGCCGAGATGTCCCGCAAGGTCGGCACCGCGCCGACGGTGCGCCGCGATCTCCTCGACCTGACCGACGAGGAATTCGGCGCCGTGTCGTCGGATATCGATCCGATCATCCCGCGCTACGACCTCTACACCTCGAAGGCCGATTGGCTTAACCAGAAGTGGACCGAGATGATCGCCAGCTAGCGATCTCGTATCCCCCTCCCGCCCGGTTTGCGGGAGGGGCTTCCGCCGAAACCCCTTGTCTGACGGGACACGCAATGTCCGGCCTTGAGCTACAGGATGTCACCAAGCGCTTCGGCGATTTCACGGCCGTCGATGGTGTCTCGCTGAAAATCCCGCAGGGCACGTTCGTGTGCATGCTGGGGCCTTCCGGTTGCGGCAAGACCACGCTGCTGCGCATGATAGCCGGGCTGGAGGAGCCGACCGGCGGCGCAATCGTGCTCGACGGCGGCGACATCACGCCGATCCCCACCCACAAGCGCGACTTCGGCATGGTCTTCCAGTCGCTCGCCCTGTTCCCTCACCTCAACGTCGGCGACAACATCGCCTATCCCCTGCGCATCCGTGGGATCGCCAAGGCCGAGCAGCGCAGGCGGGTCGACGAGCTGCTGGCGATGATCCATCTGAAGGGTTACGGCGACCGCCCTGTGTCCCGACTATCGGGCGGCCAGCGCCAGCGCGTCGCAATCGCCCGCGCGCTGGCGCTTTCGCCCAGGCTTTTCCTGCTGGACGAGCCGCTTTCCGCCCTCGATGCAAAGCTGCGCGAGGCGATGCAGGTGGAACTGCGCCAGTTGCAGCAGCAGCTCGGCGTCACCACCATCGTCGTGACGCATGACCAGCGCGAGGCGATGACCATGGCCGACATGGTCGTGGTTATGGGCGAAGGCCGTATCAGGCAGGCCGCCCCGCCGGTGCAGATTTACCGCAAGCCGGCCGACGCCTTCGTCGCCGATTTCATCGGCTCGACCAACCTCATCCCGCTGGGGCGCGACGGCACCTTGCTCGGCCGCCCCGCACCCGGCCTCGCGCTCACGGTCGGCGCGGACGGCGGCAAGCTTTCGATCAGGCCCGAGGACGTGCAGCTCGTAGCCCCCGGCGCGGGCGAGTTCACCGGAACGGTCACCTTCGTGCGCGACCTCGGCGGCACGATCGAAACCTTCGTCGACGTCGGCGGCACGCCCGTCACGGCGGTCGCCACGCCGCGCGAGCGCCCCGGTTTCAAGCCCGGTGACGCGGTGGGCGTGACACTGCCGCTGCAAAGCTGCGTGGTCCTGAAGGGATGAGGGTGACTCTCGTGCTCGCAAGCCCGTTCCGTCGCGACTTCCCTGGCGATCGAACCAGCTTTGCGCCTGCCATTGCTCCCACCTCTAGAGGCAGAGGGGGTCACCGGCGCCTCAGAATCCCCCTCCCCCTTGAGGGGGTCCGAAGGACGGGAGAGACGCGTGGCTCTCCCCGGCAGAGTAAGGGGTGGGGGTATCGGACGACCCGTATATTGACGCCAACGCTGCCCATCGCTTCGTCCGGACGCAGACCATGAGACGCGAGCCGCCGCGCGGACTGGCAGACTACGCCCCGCTGGCATTTCCGGCGATCATGCTGGTCGTCTTCTTCGTCGTGCCGTTCTCTACGATGATAGCGGTTTCCTTCTTCCAGCGCGATGCGGCCGGCTTCTATTCGCCAGCCTTCACGCTCGACAATTACGAGCGCTTCCTCTCGGCCTTCTTCGGCAATGTGCTGGGCTTCTCCATCATGCTCGCGGTCATGGTGGCCGTGGTGTGCGTGCTGGTCGCCTTTCCGTTCACCTACCTTCTCTCGCAGGCCTCACGACGGGTTCAGATCGTATGGCTGGTGGCCATCCTGTCGGTGCTGTCGCTGTCCGAGGTCATCATCGGCTTTGCCTGGTCGACGCTGTTCTCGCGCACGGCCGGCATTACCAACCTTCTGGTGATGGCAGGCCTGATGGGCGAGGCACGCGCGCTTACCCCCGGCTTCGGCGCGGTGCTTACCGCCATGGTCTATCAGGCACTGCCCTATACGGTGCTGGTGCTCTACCCCGCGATCGTGCGGCGCGACCCCACGCTGCTGGAAGCAGCGCGCACGCTTGGCGCTTCGCCCCTCCGCGCCTTCCTCAACGTGGTCGTGCCGGCACTGCGCAACACCATCGTCGCCACGCTCATCATGGTCTTCGTCTTCGCGCTCGGCTCCTATCTGCTGCCGCAGATCCTCGGCCGCCCGCAGCATTGGACCCTGTCGGTGCTCATCACCGACCAGGCGATCTACCAGTCCAACATGCCGTTCGCAGCCGCCATGGCGGTGTTCCTCGTCCTGATGTCGCTTGCGCTGGTCGGACTCACGCTTCTGGTCGGCGGCCGCAGGGAGGCGCAGGCATGAGCGCTACCTTCTTGCGACGCATCCTGTTCTCGCTGGTGGCGCTGTTCCTCGCCGCCCCGCTGGTCGTGGTCGCCGGCGTGTCGGTCAACGAGCGCCAGTCGCTCACCTTCCCGCCGCAGGGTTTCTCGCTGTCGTGGTACGGCCAGATCTTCACCGATCCGGGCTGGCGCTCCGCCCTCGTCAATTCGCTCACGCTGGCAGCAAGCTCGGCGGCACTCGCCGTCATCATCGCGCTGCCGCTCGCATGGTTCCTGTGGCGGCGCATCGCGCCATGGGCCAACGTGTTCCAGCTTCTGGGCGTCGCGCCCTTCATCCTGCCGCCTGTCATCACCGCGCTCGGCTTCCTCACGTTCTGGGCAACCGTCGGCGCCTACGGCCAGCCGTGGACGGCGGCCATCAGCCACGCCATCTTCTTCGTCACCCTGCCGCTGGTCACGCTCTCGCTCGGCTTCAATTCGATAGACCGCAGCCTTGTCGAGGCAGCCGCCACCATGGGCGCCGACGACCGCACCGTCCTGCGCACCGTCGTCCTGCCGCTGATCCTGCCCTATCTAATTTCCGGCTACGCCTTCGCCTTCGTGCTGTCGCTCAACGAGTACATCGTCGCCTACATGACCGTCGGCTTCACGATGGAGACGCTGCCGATCAAGATTTTCAACGCGCTGCGCTACGGCTACACGCCGACCATGGCGGCGGTTGCCGTGTTCTTCGTCGCGCTGGCCGCCGTCATCTTCGGGCTCATCGCGCGCTTCGGCGACCTGCCCAAGCTGCTGGGCGCGCTGTCGGGCGACGACAAGTGAGGCTTGCCGCGCTCCAGATGCGCGCCGTGCCGGGCGACCGGGATGCCAACCTCGCCCGCATCGAACGCGCCGCCCGGGATGCCGCCGGCCGCGGCGCTTCGCTGCTCATCGCGCCAGAGCTCGCGGTGACGGGCTACGGCGCGGGCGATGCCGTCAGGGCGC
The DNA here is from genome assembly GCF_008180155.1 of Neoaquamicrobium microcysteis. Lineage (GTDB taxonomy): Bacteria > Pseudomonadota > Alphaproteobacteria > Rhizobiales > Rhizobiaceae > Aerobium > Aerobium microcysteis. Next base: position 175,039 of record NZ_VSZS01000067.1, read on the forward strand.
TCGCAGAGCCGGCCGATGGCGATGCAGTCGCGCGGCTCAGGGCCGCCTCGCTCGACACAGGCATAGCCATCCTCGCAGGCTTCGCGGAGGCAGCCGACGGCTCGGTCTGGAACAGTGCCGTCTTCGTCTCGGGCGACGCCGCCCCCGTCGTCTACCGTAAGTCGCATCTCTACGGCGATTACGAGAAGTCCCTGTTCAGGCCCGCCGCACCGTCCGCGGTCGTCATCGACCACGCCGGAACGAGGCTCGGCATTCTCATCTGCTACGATGTGGAGTTTCCTGAAAATGTCAGGCGGCTGGCGCAGGCCGGCTGCGCGCTCGTGGCCGTGCCCACCGCCCTGCCCGTCAGCGATCACGATGCCTTCATCGCGCAGAGCATGGTCCCCGTCCGCGCCTTCGAGAACCAGATTTTCGTGGCCTACGTGAACCACTGCGGCGCGGACGAGCGTTTCGCCTACGCCGGCCTCTCCACCATCGCCGCGCCTGACGGCGGCATCCTCGCCTCGGCTGACCGGGAAGACGAGGAACTGCTCATCGCCGAAATCGACCCGTCCGCCTATGCGGCGTCGGCTGCGCAGAACACCTACCTGCGCGACCTCACCCTATAGCTTCGTCCACGCACCGTTCTTCTTGGACGACTTCACGCAGGCTTCCACGAAGGCCACTCCCTCCACACCGTCGTCCACGGTGGGAAACACCACGTCCCTCGGCACCTTGCCGCCCTTCCGGCGCAGCGCCTTTATCGCGCGCGCGGCCTCGGCATAGATGGTGGCGAAGCCTTCGAGATACCCTTCAGGGTGGCCGGCCGGGATGCGGCTCACCCGCGCCGCACTCGCTCCGGCACCCGCACCCCCGCGCGTAATCAGCCGCTTCTCCTGCCCGAACGGCGTGAACCACAGATGGTTGGGATGCTCCTGCTCCCACTCCAGCCCGCCCTTCGTTCCGTAGACGCGCAGCTTCAGCGCGTTCTCGTTGCCCGGCGCGACCTGGCTTGCCCACAGCATGCCCTTGGCCCCCGGCGCCTTACCCTGCGGCTTGAAGCGCAGCATCACATGGGCGTTGTCGTCGAGCTGCCTGCCCGGCACGAAGGCCGAAAGGTCGGCTGCGAGGCTGTCCAGTTCCAGCCCGGTCACGAACCGCGCCAGATTGTAGGCGTGCGTGCCGATGTCGCCCGTCGCCCCGCCTGCGCCCGACTGCTTGGGGTCGGTCCGCCACGCGGCCTGCTTCGATCCGGTGGCCTCCACCGCCTCGGTCAGCCAGTCCTGCGGATACTCCGCCTGCACCACGCGCAGGTCGCCCAGCATGCCCTTGGCAACCATCTCGCGGGCCTGCCGGATCATCGGATAGCCCGTGTAGTTGTGCGTCAGCACGAACAGCACGCCGCTTTTCTTCGCTGCCGCAGCCAGCTTCTTCGCATCGGCAAGGCTGGAGGTCAGCGGCTTGTCGCAGATCACGTGGATGCCGGCATCCAGAAACGCCTTCGCCGCCGGGTAGTGCACATGGTTGGGCGTCACGATCGCGACCGCCTCGATGCCGTCGGCGCGCATCGCCTCGGCCTTCGCCATGTCCGCGAACGACGCATAGCAGCGTTCGGGGTCAAGCCCCAGTTCCGCGCCCGATGCGCGCGAGCGCGCGGCATCGGAAGACAGCGCGCCGGCCACTAGCTGGAACTCGCCGTCGATGCGCGCGGCGATCCTGTGCACGCCGCCGATGAACGCGCCCTGCCCACCGCCCACCATGCCGTACCGGATCGGGCCTGCCGCCGTCCCGCTTTTGCCTTCGCTTGCCAACTGAACCTCCTCGTTTCGATGCCGGGCGACTGAACCTGATCTTTTAAACCGATTCAAGTGCCGTTTCGGCGACAACGACGCGACACAACCCGGCTCAACCGCCGGTGGCCCGCCTTTTGCAACCCACCCCTGTCGAGAGCAGCGGATGTAACGAAACCAGCGTCGGGGTGGGTAAATTGTCTCTAAAAGACACAGAACTTCTCGAAACGCGCTTTGCCCGTTCATTCGGGATGAGCGGAAGGGGCGGCATCGACCTGGGCGTCGATCCGCAGTCGGTAAGCACGCACGTCACCGGCCAGGTCTATGCGGCGCTGGAGCTGGTCACCACCCTGTGCATCGGCATGCTGGTGGGCCACATCTACGTGTTTTCGCACCTCGACCAGCACGATTTCCTCCAGACCTATATCTGGCCGTCCATCCTCATCGTGGTCACCTTCGGCTACCTGAACTACAGGGCCAGGCTGTACCACGTCGACCGGCTGTCCCGATTTCTTACATATTCGAGCGCGGCGGTCGGCAATCTCATCGGCGCATTCGTCATCGTCGCGCTCATCGGCCTGGCCATCGGGGCGGCAAACGAGTTCTCGCGGCTGTGGTTCGGCGTCTGGCTGCTCGCCTCGGCGGTTTCCGTCTGGACGATGCGCGCGGTAGCCGCCAGCGTCTTCACCAGCCAGGCGGTGCGCGGCGCGATCTCGCGCCGTGTGGCGATCTTCGGGGCCGATGCTCCGTTGCGCCGCGCGGTCCAGGCGCTCGGCATGCCCGACAGCGGCGTGCGGATCGCCGGCATCTTCGGTCCGGGCGAAAACGACAATTCGGGACACGGCGCTGTCCGGCGCAGCGGCGGTCTCGCCGAACTCATCGCGTTCGGTCAGGCCAACGATCTCGACACGGTCGTCATCGCGCTGCCGCCCTCGCAGCGCCGCCAGCTCGGCGACGTACTCGCCCGGCTCAGCGTGCTTCCCTCCGAGATCAAGCTTCTGCCCGATATCGAGACACACGCCATCCCGTTCCACGGCGTCAGCTCGCTCGCCCGCGTCCAGTTCATAGACCTCCAGCAGAAGCCCATCTCCGGCTGGGGCCGTATGCTGAAGGCCATCGAGGACTACACCATCGCGGCCATCGCCACGATCCTGCTCGCGCCGTTCCTCTTGCTCGTCGCTGCGGCCGTCAAGCTCGACAGCCCCGGTCCCGTGCTTTTCAGGCAGAAGCGTCATGGCCTCAACAACCGGGTCATCAACGTCCTCAAGTTCCGCACCATGCACGTCCAGCCCGAAGGCGAGGCGTTCAGGCAGGCGACGCGCAACGACAACCGTGTGACCCGGGTCGGCCGCGTGCTGCGGCGGCTTTCAATCGACGAGTTGCCCCAGCTCCTCAACGTGCTGCGCGGCGAGATGTCGATTGTCGGCCCGCGTCCGCATGCGGTCGAGCAGAACGCCGCCTATTCGGACCTTCTGCCGATGTACAGCAACCGCCACCGGGTCAAGCCGGGCATCACCGGCTGGGCGCAGGTCAATGATTTTCGCGGGCCGACCTTCACCGTCGAGGCGATGAACAAGCGCCTCGAATACGACCTCTACTACATCGAGAACTGGTCGATCCTCTTCGACATTTCGATCATCGCCGCCACGCCCTTTATCGGGCTGGTCCACAAGAATGCCGTCTGAGGAAGATCGATGCGCAACAAGAAAATCAGAGACTCCATCCCGGTCTGCAAGCTCGGCGGCATGGCCAATGCACGCCTCAGCCTGCGCGAGACGGTGCGCCTCATGGACGACGCCATTTCCGGCCGCCTGCCCGAGATGGAGCAGCCCCTGTTCATGACCTCGTCCAACGGCCAGGTCCTGTCGATGTACGCGCGCAGCAGCCGGATGAGGAAGCTGTTCGACCAGGCGGACGTCATCAGCGCCGACGGCCAGCCGATGGTGACCATATCGCAGCTCCTCACCTCCAATCCCGTGCCGGATCGCACCAGCACCACCGACCTTTTCGAGGATGCCAGCCTGCTGCTGCCGGAAGGCACGACCTACTACATGTTCGGCACCACGCCAGATGAGATCGAGCGCGCCGCATCGGCCGTGCGCCGTCGTTTCCCTCGTGTCAGGCTGGTCGGCTACTCGCACGGCTATCTCGACGCCGAGGGCGAGGAGGAGCTGTTCGAGGAACTGGACAGGCTGAAGCCCGACATCCTGTGGATCGGCCTCGGCGTGCCCCGCGAGCAGGAATTCGTGCTCAAGAACATCGACCGGCTGAAAAGCGTCAAGGTGGTCAAGACCTCGGGCGGCCTCTTCAACTTCCTGTCCGGTTCGCGCTCGCGCGCACCGTCATGGATGCAGAGCGCCGGGCTCGAATGGCTTTACCGTACCATTCTGGAGCCGCGCAGGCTGGCCTGGCGATACCTCGTAACCAACCCGCACAGCCTCTATCTGCTGCTGACGCGTACGGGCTGACCCGGTCATGGCGGCGGTAACCGGCACGGGAGGCAAGGGCGCGCGGTCGGCAACGCCGATCGTCACCGACGCGTGGGCGCTGCAGTGCTTCCTCGTCGCCTCCACGATCGTGATGCTCCCCCTTCACTGGGCGCTGGGCACCGAGCTGCCGTGGATCTTCCTGATCGGCCTCGTGCTCGCCTTCGGCATGGTGCGATTCTCGCTGCTCGAATGGCAGATGCTGGCGCTGGCCGCCGCCCTCTCCCTGTCGCTGCTCGTTGCGATGATGCAGCACTTCCAGGGCGAACGCGCATTCGGCGCGGTCTACAACATCGCCGTCCTCGTTCTCCTCGTGGTCTTCATCAATTTCGGCAGGCAGCTCGACCATGCCGGGCGCGGCAGAACGGGCCTGTGGCCCAAAGACGGCATCTACCGCGCCGCCCTATTCGCCTACGCCGCCTACGTCGTGTTCATCGTCGTCGTCACCGCCTATGCCAGTGTCAGCGGCCAGTCGCGCATCACCTTCAATTCGCTCATCCTCGGCAATCTCGGCGAGCTTCCGGGCATCCTCGGCACCTATGCCGCCAATCTCGTCGTGGAAACGGACTGGATCAACGGCGGCACCGTCTCGCGCAACCACGGCATGGGCGTCTACGCAACCGAGAGCGCCATCCAGGTCGTCATGCTCGGCGCCATGGGCGCGATCTACCTGATCCGTCGGCGCATGTACGGCTGGGCGTTTCTGGTCGAACTGTCGATCCTGCCGATGCTGATCCCGTTCGGCAGCCGCACCACCGGTCTCGCCTATGTCGCCTCGCTCCTGTTCTTGGGGCTGATCTGGCGTGGTGGGCTTTTGCTGGGCGCGGTGCTCGTCGGCCCCTTCGTGCTGGCAGGGATGGTGCTGTTCGGACCCGACCTTCTGGGTGCGGTGCAGTCTTCCGCCCAGTCGCTGGCCGACGCCCGCGCCGGCTCCACCGAGACGCGGCTTGAAACCTACAAGCTCGCGGTCCGCATGGTGCTGGACCACAACCTGATCCTGGGGCTGGGCATCAAGCCGGTGGACCCGTCATTGGCGGAGATCCCCATCGGCTCGCACTCGAGCGTCGTGTCCACCTTCACCCGCGCTGGCCTGATCGGGCTGGGTCTGTTCCTCGCCTACTATTTCACGCTGGCCGTTCGTGTCATCGCGGTGCAGCTTGCAGCGCTGGCGCGCGCTGCGCGGCTCAACATCGAATCGCGCCTGGAACTGGCCTATCTGGGCCGCGCCATCTTCGTCGTGCTCGTCTGGTATCTCACCGAGGACCTCGACGTGCCGCTGTACCACACCCTTCTGTCGGGCCTGATTATCGGCATCTTCTGGAACATGAGCGAACGGCTGCGCCACGTCTGACGACGCGGTTCAGCCTCATCCCTCAGCGGTTAGTTCCGGAACAGAAGCAGGATGTTCTCTGCATAGGAATTGGCGATCTGGAGCGACTGGATACCCAGTTGCTGCTGCACCTGCAGCGCCTGCAGCCTTGTCGACTCGCGGTTCATGTCGGCATCGACGAGCTGGCCCACACCACGGTCGATGGAGTCCATTAGGCTCGACGTGTAGTCCTTCTGCATGTCGACGCGCTTCTTGATGGCGCCGACCGTCGTGGCCGCATCGGCCATCTCGGCCAGCGTCGCATCCACGACCGCCAGCATCTGTTCCAGCTGCTCGTCGGAGTGCCCGACGACGTTCAGTGACGCGACCGCGTAGCCGTCTGTGGCGGCTAGCGTACCGGGCGTGCCTGCCACGGCCGTGTTGTCGCGCTGGCCCGTCGTGCCCAGCCTCAGCCCTTCCAGCAGGCCCATCGTCTCGTTCGTGGTCGCCGCCGCGTCGTAGAGCTTGATGCTCTGCACGTCGATTTCGATGTAGCCCAGAATGATCGCGCCGTCCTGGTTGCGCGTGAAGGCCGAGACGATCTGCTCTTCCTTGTGCGTTCCGTCGGCAGGGTGGCCGTTGGTCGCCAGCGAATTGACCGACAGCCAGTTGGCGCCCGAGAAGGTCGCGGCCATGGCTGTGAAGCGCAACTGCTCCTGATAGGCCGAGATTTCAGCCTGGATGCGCTCCTTGTTGTCCTCGCTCATGCCGACTGCGGCGAGCACCTTCTGCTTGATCTCGTCGACGATGGCGATGGCGCTCTCCAGCGCGGTGTAGGCCGTATCGACCCGGCTCGCGCCCAGGCCAAGCGTGTCCTGCACGGTCGACAGCACCCGGTTGTCGGAGCGCATCGTGGTTGCGATCGACCAGTAGGCGGCGTTGTCGGACGCCTGCGCGACGCGCATGCCTGTCGAAATCCGCGACTGCACCACGCCGAGGGCCTTGTTGGTCACGTGAAGGACCTGAAGGGCCGTCATTGCGGAGGGATTCGTGTTGATGCTCGACAAGATGCGACCTCTTCCGACCGATCGGGTAAACACTGGTTAACCATGAGTAGGAGTTCATGGTTAACGGCGCGTTAAACGACTGGCCTGAAGACACGACGGAAGGACCGCTCCCCGAAGGAGAGCGGCCCTGTCCGACGATTTCAGATCGCGAGGATCAGCTGCGGAACAGCGCGAGGATGTTCTGGCTGTTGGAGTTCGCGATCGAGAGTGCCTGGATGCCGAGCTGTTGCTGAACCTGCAAGGCCGACAGCTTGGCGGATTCCGCATTCATGTCCGCATCGACGAGTTGTCCGACGCCGCGGTCGATGGCGTCGATCAGCTTGGACGTGAAGGCAAGCTGCGTTTCCAGGCGGATTTTCTTTGCACCCAGTTCCGACGCCGCTTCACGCAGCGCGTAGAGCGTCATTTCGGTCGTGTCCGCGTCGGTCATCGCCGCGGTTTCGGCCTCGAGGTCGAAGTGGTCCAACGTCAGCGTCAGCACCTGGGTGGTGCCGGCCGTGCCATCGCCCTTGATGTAGCCGGTGACGATGGTGACGTTGCCGCCGCCATTGGCCGCCGATGCCAGCAGGTTCTGGCCTTCGAAATTGGCGGCCTGTGCGATTTCTTCGATTGCCAGCTTCAGTTCCGCGATTTCGTTGTCGATGGCGGCGGTATCGACGCCGTCCTGTTCGCGGGCCAGGTAGCGCTGGTGGATTTCCTTGGTCAGTTCGATCGCTTCATGGATGCCGGTATAGGCGGCATCGAGGATCGCCGAACCGAAGCCGATGGAGTCCTTCACCACGCCGAGCAGATTGCTCTGGTTCTTCATGCCGACCGAGATCGACCAGTATGCTGCGTTGTCGGAAGCTTCGGAAACGCGCTCGCCGGTGGCGATGCGGTTCTGGGTGACACCGAGTTTCTTGTTGGTGAGCGAAAGGGTCTGCAGCGCCGTCATCGCGGCGGCATTCGTCAGGAGACTAGCCATTTATCTACGCCTTGAACGTTGTACTGGACAAACATGCCGGGCTGTTGCCGGCGAGGCGGCGTGGCGTCATGCCACCGGATACTGGAACTCGGTCCGGCCCGCTCGTTGACCCTACTTATGAACAAGGATGGCTAACGGATAACTAAAAAACGTGGTTAACAGATAGTAAAACTTAAATTATTTGGTTTTTTATTAGTTAATATTATGTTCCTTCATTAACTGTTTGAATATAATCGTTACCAAAAAGCAAAGGCCGCGCTCCGGAGAGCGCGGCCCTGAAAATCGGGAAGGCGCGTGCGCCCTCCCCTGTTCGTATCGCTTAGCGGAAGAGCGACAGAATGTTCTGGCTCGACGAGTTGGCGATCGAGAGCGCCTGGATGCCGAGCTGCTGCTGGACCTGAAGGGCCGACAGACGGGCCGACTCTGCGTTCATGTCGGCGTCGACCAGCTGGCCGATACCACGGTCGAGAGCGTCCTGGAGCTTCGAGGTGAACGACAGCTGCGCGTCGAGACGGGTCTTCATCGCGCCGAGCTCCGAAGCGGCCTCACGCATCGCAACCAGCGAGGCTTCGGTCGTGTCGGCGTCGGTCATGTTGCCGGTTTCGGCTTCCAGATCGTAGGCGTTCAGCGTCAGGGTCTTGGTCTCGGTCGAACCGGCCGTGCCGTCGCCCTTGATGTAGCCCGTGACGACCGTCACGCTTGCGCCGGCGGAAGCCAGCAGGTTCTGGCCCTCGAAGTCGGCAGCCTGTGCGATTTCTTCGATAGCCGTCTTCAGCTCGGCGATTTCGGCGTCGATCGCATCGGTGTCAACGCCGTCCTGCTCGCGGGCAAGGTAACGGGCGTGGATTTCCGAGGTCAGCTTGATGGCTTCGTCGAGACCGGTATAGGCGGCGTCGAGGATGGCCTTGCCGAAGCCCATGGAGTCCTTGACGACGGACTGCAGGTTGCTCTGGTTCTTCATGCCGACCGAGATCGACCAGTAGGCGGCGTTGTCGGAAGCTTCGGAAACGCGCTCGCCGGTGGCGATGCGGTTTTGGGTCGTCGAAAGGTTCTTGTTGGTCAGCGAAAGGGTCTGCAGCGCCGTCATTGCGGACGCGTTGGTCAGAAGACTCGTCATTTGGGATACGCCTTGTACACGGTACACAACTGACATGCCGGGCAACAGCCGGCTGAGCGGAGGGGCTTCATGCCAGCCGGAAACTCATGTTTTTCCTCCCGGCCCGCTCTTGACTGCATTGGTAAACCGCAATGGCTAATCGCCACCTAAGAAACGTGGTTAATGAATTGCTTTCGTTGAAAATTTTAGCGATCGGCTTAATTCCCGGCGGATTTCCCAACTCCTGAAACGACGAAAGCCCCGCCATTTCGGGCGGGGCTCGCTGAAAGAGGGCAGGCTTGAGCCTGCCCCGTTCCGGGTCTGCTTAGCGGAAGAGCTGCAGAATGTTCTGGCTCGACGAGTTGGCGATCGAGAGCGCCTGGATGCCGAGCTGCTGCTGGACCTGAAGAGCCGACAGGCGAGCCGACTCTGCGTTCATGTCGGCGTCGACCAGCTGGCCGATACCGCGGTCCAGAGCGTTCTGCAGCTTCGTGGTGAACGACAGCTGTGCGTCCAGGCGGATCTTCATCGCGCCGAGCTCGGAAGCGGCCTCACGCATCGCAACCAGCGAAGCTTCGGTCGTGTCGGCGTCGGTCATGTTGCCGGTTTCGGCTTCCAGATCGTAGGCGTTCAGCGTCAGGGTCTTGGTCTCGGTCGAGCCGGCCGTGCCGTCGCCCTTGATGTAGCCCGTCACGACGTTGACGCTTGCGCCGGCGGAAGCCAGCAGGTTCTGGCCCTCGAAGTCGGCTGCGAGCGCAATTTCTTCGATAGCCGTCTTCAGCTCGGCGATTTCGGCGTCGATCGCGTCGGTGTCAACGCCGTCCTGCTCGCGGGCAAGGTAACGTGCGTGGATTTCCGAGGTCAGCTTGATGGCTTCGTCGAGACCGGTATAGGCGGCGTCGAGGATGGCCTTGCCGAAGCCCATGGAGTCCTTCACGACGGACTGCAGGTTGCTCTGGTTCTTCATGCCGACCGAGATCGACCAGTAGGCGGCGTTGTCGGAAGCTTCGGAAACGCGTGCGCCGGTGGCGATGCGGTTCTGGGTCGTCGAAAGGTTCTTGTTGGTCTGCTGAAGCGTCTGCAGAGCCGTCATCGCGGATGCGTTGGTCAGAATGCTGGACATATGGATACGCCTTGTAACTCGATACTCGTCAGCATGCCGGATTTAAACCGGCGAAGCGGCGCGGCTTCATGCCCGATCAGGCCGGATACACCGGAAAACCAATCTGCCCCTCGCAATCCGTTCTAGGTTCCAAAGCCTACGGAACGGATAAGCAAGGTGGTTAATTTTTGTCGGGAAATCATATAGTTAACGCGTACTGAATCACGCGTTTAAGATTGTCAGGCGAAAGATCGCACGAGGCTTCCGACCAGCAGGTTCCATCCGTCTATCAGGACGAAGAACAAGATCTTGAACGGCAGCGACACCACCACCGGCGGCAGCATCATCATGCCCATCGACATGGTGATCGTCGCCACGATCAGGTCGATGACGAGGAATGGCAGCACGATCAGGAAGCCGATCTCGAAGCCGCGCCGGATTTCGGAGATCATGAAGGCGGGCACGAGAATGCGGAAATCGGCCTGTTCGATCGATACGTCCGCCTGCTCGCGCTCGCGCGCGAGATCGGCGAAGAGGTCGAAGTCCTTGTCGCGCACGTTGGCCACCATGAAGTCGCGGAACGGCTCGGCGATGCGCCCCAGCGCTTCCTCCTCGGCGATCTCGTTGGCCACCAGCGGCTGCACGCCCTCGTTCCACGCACGGTCGAAGGTCGGCCCCATCACGTAGAAGGTCATGAACAGCGAAAGGCTAACCAGGATGAGGTTGGCCGGCGTGCTGGGCAGGCCGATGCCGGAGCGCAGGATCGAGAACACGATGATGAAGCGCGTGAAGCTCGTCACCATGATGAGGATGCCCGGCGCCAGCGATAGCACCGTCAGCAGGCCGAACAGCTGGATGATGCCGCCGACGGTCTGGCCCTGCAGCTGGTCGGTTATGCCGCCGAGGTCGAGCTGCTGGGCCGAGGCCGGCGCAGCAGACACCGCCAGCAGCAGTGCGAGGGTGAAAAGCCGGATCATTCGAACAGCAGCGTCCGTATGAGGATGCCCTTCACCGCGCCGCCGCTGCGCACGGAGGCGCGCTCCTCGAGGTCGGACCGCAGATGCTGGAAGCCGCTGGCCCCTTCGATCTGGTGGATTTTCACCGTGCGGAGATAGGACAGCGTGTCCTGATGGATGGTCTGCGCCATCATCACGTCGGGCGCGCCCTCGAACACGAGCGCCAGTTCAAGCCGCGCCCAGGTGCCGGTCGGTCCGGCAAGATTGGTGGTTATGGGCTCCAGATAGACGACGCCCATCGCCTCCTGCGCTTCGGCGATATTGGTTTCCGTCGCCTTTGCCACGTCGGTGTCGGCCGTGTGCTCGACGCTCGGCTGCTGGCTGTTGAGATAGAGGCCCGAGCCCCATCCGATGCCGATCGCAACCACCGACAGCCCCACAAGGAGCGCGATCTGCAGCAGAAGGGATGGTCCTCCCTTCTTTTCCGGCGCGGTATCGTCGACTATCGCCACGGTGCGGTCCCTAGAACGGAAGCAGATTGTCGAGGATCTGATGCCCGTAGGCGGGCTGCTGCACCTCGGTCAGACGGCCCCGGCCGCCATAGGAGATGCGCGCCTCTGCGATCCGCTCGTAGGAAACCGTGTTCGCCGCGCCGATATCGGACGGCCGCACGATGCCGGTGATCGTCAGCACCCGAAGTTCGGCGTTCACCAGCACTTCCTGCGAACCGCTGATCACGAGGTTCCCGTTCGGCAGCACCTCCGTCACCACTGCGGCCACCTGAAGCTGGATGTCCTCGGAGCGGGCGGTCGCCCCTGCCCCCTTGGAGCTGGTGTTGGAATCCACCTCGGCATTCGCTTCGCCGCCGGTGCCGATCCCGAGCCACGACAGGTCGGCGCCGAAGCCGATGCCGCGGCTGCCGGTACGGCTGCGCTCGGATTCGTTGCGGAATCGCGCCCGGTCGTTGATGCGGATGTCGACGGTCAGGATGTCACCCGCCCTCAGCGCGCGCGCATCGGTGAAGAACTTGCTCTGCCGGTCGTCCCACAGCGAATATTTGCGCACCTGCGGCTCGGGCGGCGTCGGGTAGGTGTAGATGGCCTTGGAGTCGCCCACGCCGTATCCCACGGGCGATAGCGTCGGCGGCACGCCGACCTCCTCCTTCACGGTGGAGCAACCGGCAAGCGCAAGCGCTGTAATGAGAAGAAGCGGCTTGCGCATCATGTCGGGTCCTGCTTGCGGGTCGCGCTCGCCATGATGCCGGTGAGCGTCGCAGCCGCGTCCTTGTTCATTTCGTTGAGGATGACGCCCGCCTTGCGGACGTTCAGCTTCATCAGAATACCTGCCGCCACTTCGACATTCACCGCAGCCAGCCTTTCAGCGGCGGCGTCCGGGCGCATGACGGAGTAGATTTCGACGAGGTTCTCTTCAGCCTTGGCGAGGAAATCGTTGCGGCGCGCAAGCCACTCCTCGTATTCCTCGCGCTTTTCCTCCAGCGCCACGATGCGCTGGTCGATGTCCTTCTGGAGCGTTTCCAGTTCTGCACGTTGCAAGGCATAGCGGCGGTCGCGCGCGGCGTCTGCGATGTTGGAGCAGAAACGGCGGATGTCGTCATCCAACTCACCTGCCGCTTCCGTGATCGCGTTCACGGCCTGCGTCGCCGCCGGCGTTCCGCCGAAGACGAGCGCGCCGAAGACGATGCCGGCGCCTGCGGCCAGCGCGCTGGCGCTGCGGGTTCTGAGGATGGAATGCCTGCTCATTGCGGTCGTCCTACTGCAGCACGAGTTCGGCCTGGAGCGCGCCTGCCGACTTGATGCCCTGCAGGATCGCGATGATGCCGTCGGGCTTCACGCCGAGGCGGTTGAGACCCGAAACCAGCGTCTCGAGATCGGGGCCGTCCAGCAGCGCGATGTGAGCGTCCGGCTGGTTGACGTCGATCGCGGTGAAGGGCTCCACAGCCGTCTCGCCGCGCGAGAACGGTTCGGGCTGCACCACGCGTGGCATCTCGGTGATGCGCACAGTCAGCGCGCCATGGGTGATCGCAACCCGCGAGATGCGCACCTGCTGGCCGATCACGATGGTGCCGGTGCGTTCGTCCACCACCACCCGGGCCGGCGCGTCGGATTCGACCACGATGTTTTCAAGCTCGGCAAAGAAGCGCGCCGACGAGATGTCCACCGGTCGCTGGATCGTCACCGTGCGGGCGTCCTGTTCCATCGCGACGCGCTGGCCGAAGCGGCTCATCGCATATTCGTTGATCGCGTCGGTCACCCGCACCGCGGTCGAGAAATCGGGATTGCGTAGCTGGAGCGTCAGCGTGTTGTCGTGTGTGAACGACTCTGGAACCTGCCGCTCGACGATCGCGCCGTTGGGCACGCGCCCGCTGGTCGGCACGCCCTGCGTAACGGTCTCTGCCTGTCCCTGCGCCGAAAAGCCGGAGACGATGACCGAGCCCTGCGCGACCGCATAGATTTCGCCGTCCGGTGCGCGCAGTGGAGTCATCACGAGCGTGCCGCCGGCCAGCGAGGCCGCGTCGCCCATCGAGGAGACGTTCACGTCGATGCGTGCGCCCGACTGCACGAAGGGCGGCAGGTTCGCCGTGACGATCACGGCCGCGACGTTGCGGGAGCGTGATGTCCCGCCGCGCGTGGAGATACCGAGATTTTCCAGCATCGCGCGCATCGACTGCTCGGTGAAGGGCGAGTTGCGCAGCCCGTCGCCGGTGCCTTGCAGGCCGATAACGAGGCCGTAGCCGACGAGCTGGTTGTCGCGCGCGCTTTGCAGCGTAGCTACATCCTTGATGCGGGATACAGGCAGCGACATGCCCGAAAGCCGGTCGTGGCGGTGCACGCCGCCATAAGCAGCCCCACCACGCAGTTCGCCCGCCGGCTGCGCACCGTTCGCAAGCGCCTCGTCGGCGCTCGATACGCTCACCAGTCCGACCGCGAGGCAGAATGCGAGTGCCAGTGCGCGGATCATGATGCGGAGACCATGATGCTGCCGTCATTCATGACGGTGCCGGTGAAGACGGCTCCGCTGTCGACGTTGCGCACCCGCACGAGGTCGCCCGCGCCGCCCGCCTGCAACGGCACGCCGGCAATCGAGATTTCCAGCCCGCCATGCACGAACCGCACCTGCACCGGCGTCCCCGTTTCCACCAGATAGGCGTTGCGCACGGACGTCAGCCCGATCAGGCGACCGGGCAGCAGCGTGCGCTGCGCCACCTTGCCTTCGAGCTGCTGGCGTTCGCGCGCGATGGAGGCGAGGTTGTTGAGCTGCCGGCGAAGCGGCACTTCCTGCAAGGCGTCGGTGGTGACGGTCTCGCCCGGATAGATGACGCGCGTCGCCACGACCACCATCTCCTGCGCGAACGCCGGCAGAACACCCGTCAGCGCGGTCAGCGCGGCAGCCAGCAATGTCGTGCGCAGGAAACGGCGCATCATCTGTCCTATCTCAGTCCCTGGGAGACGACCGCGGCCATCTCGTCGGCCGCCTTGATGACCTTTGAATTCATCTCGTAGGCGCGCTGGGCCGAGATCAGCTCGGTGATTTCCTTCACCGGGTCGACGTTGGACGACTCCAGATAGCCCTGCTCCACGGTGCCGAAGCCCGGATCACCCGGAATGCCCACATTGGCGGGCCCGGAAGCCGCCGTTTCCTGGAACAGCTTGTCGCCCAGCGGCGTCAGGCCTGCCTCGTTCGAGAAGCTCGCGACGGTCAGCTGGCCCAGATCCTCCAGCTCGATCTGCCCGTCGAAACGCGCGAAGAACTGGCCGGACTTGTTGACGACGATCTCGACCGCGTCTTCCGGAATGACGATGCCGCCTGCCAGCAGGAAGCCGTCGGCCGTCACAAGCTGACCCTCGCCATTGGTGTTGAAGCTGCCGGCGCGGGTATAGAGCGGCTCGCCGTTCACGCCTTCCACCTGGAACCAGCCGCCGCCCACCAGCGCCACGTCCAGCTTGTTGCCGGTGGAGGTCAGCGCGCCCTGCGTGTGGATGTTGCGGATCGCGCTCGTCTTGACGCCGAGGCCGATATGCGAGCCTTCCGGCACGATCGCCTGGTTGGCCCGGTTCGGCACGCCCTGCATGCGCTCCACCTGGTAGAACAGGTCCGAGAACTCGGCGCGCGCGCGCTTGAACGAGGTGGTGTTGATGTTGGCGAGGTTGTTCGCGATGACCTCGAGATTGGTCTGCTGCGCGTTCATGCCGGTGGCGGCGATGGCCAGAGCTTTCATGATTCAGGTTCCTCAGATCGCCATGCGGCTGATTTCGAGATAGGAGCTGACGATCTTGTCCCGGATCGCGATGGCCGCCTGCAGCGTCTGCTCGGCGTTCATCACCGCATCGACCACTTCGCGGGTGTCCGCTTCGCCCTGCAGCGCCTTGAGCGACAGGCCCTCGGCGTTGCGCAGCGTTTCCACCGCCTGCCCCGATGCCGCCGAAAGCGCGGCCGTGAACGTCGCTTCGGGCGCGATGTTGGGGCGGGTGAGGCCGGGTCCGGCGATGTTGGCCAGCCCGTCGAGCATGCCCGTCACCTGTCCGGCCTTCTCTACCCCTGCAAGTCCCTGGATCATTACTGGCCTCTCATCAGGTCGATGGTCATGGAAATCAGCTCACGGGCCTGCTTGATGGTCTGCAGGTTGGCTTCGTAGCTGCGGTTGGCCTCGCGCATGTCCGCCATCTCGACGAGCACGTTGACGTTCGGCATCTTGACGTAGCCCAGATCGTCCGCAGCCTCGTGGCCCGGCTGGAACTCGGTCGTGAAAGGCGTCTTGTCCGGCGAAATCGCCGAAACCTCGACCATGCGCGCGCCCGACGCGCGGTCGAGCTCGGCATTGAAGGTGATGGTCTTGCGCTGGTAGGGATCGGCGCCCGGAAAGCTGCCTGTCGACTGCGAGTTGGCCAGGTTTTCCGAAACGATGCGCAACCGTTCGGACTGTGCGCCCAGGCCCGATGCGGCCACCTTCAGCGAGGAAATCAAAGGGTCCACGATCAGCCTCTCGTCGTCATCAGCAGCATGCGGTGGAAGGATTTGACGATGGCGGTGTTCAGCTCGAACGTGCGGCGCACCTCGCCCGACTTCATCAGCTCGTTTTCAAGCACCACCGAGTTGCCAGAAGGCATCGCCGGCTTGTCCTCGTTCACCTGCCGCACGCTTGCAGCTTCGGGCCCGCCGCCGAACGAAATGTGCCTGGGATGCGTCGCGCGCATCGAGACGTCTGTCTGCTTCAGCACGGCCTCGAAGGGCTGCACTTCCAGCGTTCCGTAACCGGGCGTGTTGGCATTGGCGATGTTGCTGGACACGGCGGTGTGCCGCACGGCAAGCCACCGGGCCTGCTGGGAAGCCAGATCGAACAGGTTTACGGGTTGCATCGCTACTCCCTTGGCGCGTAGCGATACCCTAGGGAGCCAGTCTTGCGCGGACCTTGCGCGGGCTTACCGCTCCAGTTCGACGACCCTGTCGAGCGTGGTGACCAGCACCCAGTGCCCGTCGCGCTGCTCGATGGATGCGACGGTGCTGGCGTCCGGCAGGCGCGAGCCGCGCTGCACCACCCACAGGCCGTCGCCGTCCTGGATCATGGCGCGGCCGTTGGCGACGTGCACCAGCCGGAAACCGATCAGGTCGGAAGGAAAGGGCTGCTCCGAGGCCGGCACCGCGCGCATCTGTTCTTCTTCCGCCGGAACCGTGGCGGTCGGGAAGAAGTCGAGCTGCATCTTCGGCACTTCGCCGCTCGAGATCGGCTTCATCGCCAGCGCAGGCTGGAAGACGACCTGCGAAGGCGCGGTCATCGATCCGCGTCCCTCGAACACGAACTCCCTCACGCCGAACTTCTCCTGGTTGAAGAAGATGTACCAGGGAAACAGCGCGCAGGTCAGGCCCAGCACCGCACCCAACCCGCCCACGACGAAGTCGCTTCTGTCACGCTTCTTCTTCTGCGCCGGGCGGGGCGGAATGGCGGGAGCCACCTTCGGCTTCGCCGCCCCTTCCCGGGGCTTGGCCGGCACGGCAGGCGCCGTCAGTTCCGCAAGCTGCACCGGCGCGGCTTTCGCCGGCGCCAGAGGCGCCTTCAACTCGGCAAGCGCCAAGGGCGCCTTCAGCTCGGCGAGCGCCACGGGTTTCTTGGCTTCGGCCAACACCTTCGGCGCGACAACCGCTGGCGGCGTCTTCGCCTCGGCTGCCACCGCCACCGACACCTTGCGCTTGGCCTTCGGCTTCTTCGGCTTCGGCTCCACCTTCGGCGCCTTCACCTCTTCGAACGGGTCGGCAACCTTGGTCCGGCGCAGGCCCAGCCTCTCCAGCAACCCTTTGCGCTTGACGGGAAGAGATGCGTTGTATGCCTCGCGCTCCGCCTTGTCGCGCAGGTGGTGCAGCGTGCGGATCGTCACTTCCGGCGTCAGCGTCTCGGTGCGGTTCTTCACCGCCCCGCCGTTGAGGACGATGGCGTCGGCCGGCGCCGGCTCGTCGCCTGCAAGGCTCATCCCTTTTGCACGGCCAAAGCCGAACCTATTCGACAGGTTCATCTGCCGGCTTCTCCCTGCTTCTCAGATGGCGCGCCAGATCGGCGAACGGGTCCGGCGACGGACGGTCCTGCGGAGACTGCGACAGCGCCTCGTATATGACCGGCACCTGCCGCACGGCCAGGTCGAGTTCGGCATCCGCTCCCGGCTGGTACGCACCCAGCAGGCGGATGTCGCGCGTATCCTCGAACCGCGCGATCATGCTGCGCAGCCTCGTCACCAGCGCGCGCTGTTCCTTCGTCCACGCCTTCGGCGCAAGGCGCGAGATCGACGCCAGCGGATCGACGGGCGGATAGCGCCCCTGCTCCGCGATGGAACGGTCGAGCACGACGTGCCCGTCCAGGATGCCGCGGATGGAATCGGCTACCGGGTCGTTGTGGTCGTCGCCGTCCACCAGCACCGACAGGATCGCGGTGATCGAGCCCGCCCCGTCGACGCCCGGCCCGGCCCGCTCCAGCAGCTTGGGCAGGTCGGTGAATACCGATGCGGGATAGCCCCGCGCGACCGGCGGCTCGCCGACGCCGATGGCGACTTCGCGCAGCGCATGGGCGAAACGGGTAATCGAATCCAGCACCAGCAGCACCCGCTGCCCCTGCTCGCGGAAATGCTCCGCCACGCGCATCGCCATTTCGGGCGCGCGCTTGCGCATCATGGCGCTTTCGTCGCTGGTCGCCACCACGGCCACAGTCTTGGCGAGGCTTTCCGCCCCGATCGTGTCTTCGAGAAACTCGCGCACCTCGCGCCCGCGCTCGCCCACCAGCGCAACCACCACGGTGTCGAACGCCTCCGCGCTGGCCAGCATCGCCAGCAGCGTGGACTTGCCGACGCCAGAGCCCGCAAAGATGCCAAGGCGCTGGCCGAAGCAGATCGGCGTGAAGATGTCGATCACGCGCACGCCGGTCATGAAGCCGGTGGCCACGCGCTGACGCGACATCGCCAGCGGTGCGGCGGCGGTTCCCTCCACCTTGCCCGCAACCAGCGCGCCCTTTCCGTCCACCGGGCGGCCCAGCGCGTCGATGGCGCGGCCGCGCCACGAGGCATGCGGCGCTGCGCCCCGCGCGGTCCGGATCACGACCGCATCGCCGATGCCGGCGTCCGGGTTGCGCTCGTAAGGTGCGATGAGCACGTCTTCGGGTCCGATGCGCACGATCTCGCCCGAGCGCGCGCCCGACGACGACCGGTGCTCGACGACATCGCCCAGCCGCGCCGTGGACGAGATTCCCCGTACGCGATAGTGGCTCGGCGAAACCTCGTCGATGCGTCCACCGTTGCGCAGCAGCATGCGGTCGTTGGCAAACAGCGAGTGCGCGCGTTCCAGCGCCAGCAGCGGCGTGTCGCGCTGCGGCGTCGGCAGATGGGCTGCCTCCGACTCCGGCGTCGGTTTTGCCACGGCGGTCATCGCACGTTACCGCGGCCCGAGAGTGCTGATCGCCTGATCGAGCGTGGATTCGCTGTCGCGGATCAGCCCCGATACCTGCTCGAACGCGCGCTGCACCTGGATCAGCCGTGTGATCTCCAGCACCGGATTGACGTTCGATTCTTCGACGAAGCCCTGCTTCACGCCCACGTCGATCCGGTCGACGACCGGCTCTGGCGGCCCCCATGGCACGATGCCGGAATTGGCGTAGCGGGTGAAGTTCAGGCCCGGCTGGAACTCGTAGAGCCCCAGCACGCCGATCTGCACGCCGTTCTGGCGCAGCGAACCGTCCGCGCCCGCCTCGGGCGGCCCGCCCTGCGGATCGAGCTGGATGGGCGCACCGCCCGCGTCGAGAACACGGTAGCCTTCAAGCGTGACCAGTTCGCCCGTATCGAGCATGGTGAAGCGGCCGTCGCGCGTCATCACCGGCCCTACCGGCGTTTCGATGGCAAACCACGCGTCGCCCTGAATGCTGAAATCGAGCGGGTTGCCCGTCTCGCGCAGCGAGCCGACCTTCTGCGACAGGTATGTGTCGCCTGCCGAGACGAATGACACGGATTCCGTGCCGAGGCCGCTGACGATGTCCTCGAACTTCACCCCCGTCGCGCGGAAGCCGACGGTGCCGGCATTCGCGACGTTGTCGGCGATGGTGGTCAGGCGCTTGTCGAGCGCGATCTGCGAGGAAAGGGCTACGTAGATTCCAGACTGCAAGGGGCGTTCCTATCTCTGCATCTTGGCGATCGCCATCATCGTGTCCATCGAGATGCCGAATTCCATCGGCTGGAACAGGCTGACGAGCATCGATTCCGGCGAGGTCGTGGGATTGTTCATCTCCCACATGGTGGTGAAGCGCTGCATCAGCTTGCCGAGCTTCTCGGGATCCTGAAAATCCTCGAGGTTGATCTTGGACTCGATCAGCGCGGCCTGCTTGTCGATGTCGAGCTGTGCGACGGCGTCCGGCAGGCCCAGCAGCGTGCGCACGACCGTGCCGAGCGCCTTGTCGCCGAGGATCTGGTAGGCGTTGGTGATCTCGCCGGCCTTGCGCGAGAAATAGAGCGCGAGCCGCACGCCCTCGTTCTGGGCGCCGGCATCTTCTTCCAGCGCCTGGCGCAGATATTTGTCCACAGCCGGCCGCTGCGAGAGGTTGTAGGTGGTCGCGGCCTCGCCCAGCCCCGCGAAATCGAATGTCTTTGCGAACGCCGCCCACTTTTCGTTTTCGTCGACGTTGGCGGGACTTTTCGGATCGTCGATACCGCCCTCGAGCATCTTGCGGATAAGCTTCGGGTCGTCGATCGCGTCGTCGAGGCCGATGGCGTTCAGCGCGTAGGTCAGCAGCCGCTCATTGTCCTTGTGCAGGAAATCGTCGATCGATTTCACATTGCCGATGTTCTGCGCGTAATAGGCGCTTTCCTGGATGTGAAACTGCGACGGCGCTCCGTTCGGAGGCGTGTTGACCTTGAGATACAGGTCGATGACCGGATGTTCAGCCGCCGCATAGGTGGTGGCGAACTCGCCATAGGCGGCGAAGTTGAAGCTCTTGACGAACTCTGCGTAGCGCTTGTCGATCAGCTTGTTGGCGAAGCTGTCCGGATCGGTGACGCCCTCTTTGAGCGCCTTGACCATGAACGCCTTGGCGTAGGTCATGTCTTCGAGGCCGTGGGCCTTCATCGCATAGTTGAACAGGCGCGGGTTGTTGACGAACTCGTCGATCGTCTTAACCTTGGTGATGTTGGCGAGGTAATATTCGGTGTCGCGTTGCACGACCGGCTGCTTCTCGACACGGTCGAGAGACTTCCCCAGATCGCGGGTTATCAGGTTGTAACTCATATACGTATTGATCACGCACGCCTCCACTTCACCGGATGGACCTGTCGTCAATACCGAAAAATGCTTGCGCGAAACTGAACGGCCTTGGTTGCATCCTATGCAGCGCCTGCCATTCAGCCTCGCGCAAGCCATGCGCGATAGTCAGCAGGATGACAGCGCGCATGTAGAGGTGAACCTGTGGGCATAGTGATCGGATTTGTGGTGATCTTCGGGTGCGTCCTTGGCGGCTACATGGCCATGGGCGGACATCTCGGCGTGCTCATGCAGCCGTGGGAGCTGGTCATCATCGGCGGCGCGGGCGTCGGCGCCTTTCTCATCGCCAATCCGATGTCCACCGTTAAGGATGCCGGCAAGGCGATCATGGAGGCGTTTCGCCAGGACGTTCCCAAGGAGCAGCACTATCTGGAAACGCTGGGCGTGCTGCACAGCCTGATGCGCGAGCTGCGCACCAAGTCGCGCAACGAGGTCGAGGCCCACATCGACAATCCGCAGGATTCGGCGCTCTTCCAGGCATACCCGCTGGTGCTCGCCAACACCGACCTCACCAACTTCATCTGCGACTACTGCCGCATCATCATCATCGGCAACGCGCGGCCTTTCGAGATCGAGGCGCTGATGGACGAGGAAATCCACACCATCAAGCACGACAAGCTCAAGTCCTATCATGCGCTGGTGGTGCTGGCCGACGCCTTCCCCGCGCTGGGCATCGTCGCCGCCGTGCTTGGCGTCATCAAGGCCATGGGCGCCATCGACCAGTCGCCCGAAATCCTTGGCGGTCTGGTCGGCGCTGCCCTCGTCGGCACCTTCCTCGGCATCTTCCTCAACTACGCCGTCGTCGGCCCGCTGGCCCAGAAGATCAAGATCGTGCGCGACAAGAAGAACCGGCTCTACATCATCGTGAAGCAGACGCTGCTGGCCTACATGAACGGCTCGCTGCCGCAGGTCGCGCTGGAATTTGGCCGCAAGACGATCTCGGCCTATGATCGCCCGTCGATCGATGCGGTCGAGCAGAGCACGCTGCACGGCGCAGACGCTGCGCGCAGTGCGGCCTGAACGGGCGGGGCGATAGCGTGACAGAGGCTGCAGCAACAACCAGAAACCCGATCGTCGAGCGGCTGATCGGCGACACGGGCGAGCCGGACCACATCATCAAGGCGGCCCGCGCGCTTGGGCTTCGTGCCCTCCCTGCCATCCGCCAGAGCCTCAACGAGCAGGTCTCCTACCCGATCGAGATCGAGGTCGACTCGGTTTCGCTGGCGCGCATGTCGGAAGCGCGCAGGCCCGATGTGGACAACGACGCCCTCGTCGTCGCCTCCTCCGCAACCTCGCCCGACGCGCTGATGCTGATCGCCGATGCCGGCGCCATCGCGCTTCTGGTCAGCGCGCTGTTCGGCGGCGACCCCGACATGCCGGCCACGCCCATCGAGCGCGCGCTCACCTCCATCGAGCTGGAGCTGGCCTCCGTCGTGTTCGAGGCGACCGCAAAGGCGCTCAACGGTTCTGGCGTGCGCGCGCTCTCGATCAAGTTTCCGATGTCGGCTGCGATCTCCGGCAAGGACCTCAAGAAGCTCGTCATCCGCGACGGGCCGGCGGTCCGCATCGCCTTCACGCTCATCGCACCGTCTGGCGAGGGCCGCTTCATCGTCATGATGCCGCAGCGCGTTCTGCTTCTGCATCGTGGCGAAGGTCAGGCCGAAATGCCCGAGCCGGAGCAGGGCGCGGCCTGGACCGCGCGCTTCAGCGAAGAGGTCATGCGTTCGGCCGTCAGGCTCGAGGCGACGATCCCGCTGTCGCGCATGACGCTTGGCGAACTGTCCGAGCTGTTCGTGGGCCAGGTCATCGAGATGCCCGAGACCGCACCGACCAACACGCGCCTCTCGGCACGCCGCAAGACGCTGTTCACCTGCGAGTTCGGCAAGATCGGCCAGAACTTCACCGTCCAGATCATCGAGCCCTACGACGCGGGCAAGGAATTCATAGACGGGCTTGTGACGCGCTGAGCCGTGCACCGGCTGAAAGCGACATGCCCTCAAGGAGACGACCATGAACCCATCCATCCCCGACTTCGACAACCTCGGCGCGCTCGGCGACGCCCCCGGCGGGTTCGGTGAAGACCAGCAGGAAGCGGAGCTCAACAAGGCGATCGAGGAGCTTCGCGGCGTTCTTCACGACGAAGAAGCTGTGGATACTCCTGCCTTCGGCGACGAGCCGGCCGGCTTTGCCGCACCTGCGGCCAAGGAGCGTTTCCAGAATTCCGGCATCATCATGAACATCCCGGTCGACGTGCAGATCGTGCTGGGAAGCGCCGAAATGCCCGTTTCGGAGCTGATGGCGCTGCAAAAGGGCTCGACCGTGGCGCTCAACCGCCGCATCGGCGAGCCCGTCGACGTCGTCGTCAACGGCCGCAAGATCGCCTGCGGCGAGATCACCGTGCTGGAGAACGACCCGTCGCGCTTCGGGATCAAGCTCACGCAGATCATTGATACTGCCAAGCCCGGATAAGCCAGTATACTGTTTTGGTGCGAATCGGGGACAGTGTCGGAATGAGCCTGGAAGGCAAGCTGACAAAGGCTCAGAAGGCCGCCGCCATCATGGTGGCTATGGGCAAGCCGTCGGCGGGCCGGCTTCTGCGTTTTTTCAAGCATGAAGAGCTGAAATCGCTCATCGACGCCGCGCGCATGCTGCGCACCATCCCGCAGAGCGAACTCGAGAACATCGTCGCCGAATTCGAGGAAGAGTTCACCGAGGGTGCCGGCCTTCTCGATTCCGGCGACCAGATGGACACCATCCTCAACGAGTCGCTGTCGCCCGAAGAGATCAGCGCCCTGATGGGCTGGGGCAAGCCGTCGCTGATGAGCGACGAAGCGCCCCCCATCTGGCCGGAGCTGGGCGAGCTTCCCGCCGCCCGCCTGGGCGCCCTGTTGGCGGGTGAGCATCCGCAGACCATCGCGATGGTGTTCTCCAGCCTGGAATCCCAGCCCGCCGCCAACGCCCTTCTCACCTTCGAGAAGCCGATGCGCCGCGAGGTGCTTCGCCGCATGCTGTCGATGACCACCGTGCAGCCTGCCGCCAAGCAGCTCGTCGATAACCAGCTCAGGGCGCGCCTGGCTTCCGACACCGGCGGCAAGGATGCGTCCGCCGGCCAGACCCGCGTCGCCAGCCTGCTCAACGAGCTCGACAAGCCCATCCTCGACGAGCTGGTTTCCGAGCTCGAGGAAAGCGGCGTCGAGGGCATCGAGGCCGTCAAGGCGCGCCTGTTCACCTTCGAGGACATCGTGATGCTCGACCAGAAGGCGCGCGTCACCCTGTTCGATGGCCTGTCCACCGAGCTGGTCACGCTGGCGCTTCGCGGCGCCTCGCGCGATCTTGCCGAGGCGGTCCTGTCCTCCATCGGCGCGCGCTCGCGCCGCATGATCGAGTCCGAACTCACCATCGAATCCGACGCGGCCACTGCCGCCGAGATCGCCAAGGCGCGCAAGCGCATCGCCGCCACCGCCATCGGCCTTGCCGCCACCGGGGCCCTCGAACTGCCTTCCATGCAGAGCGCCGCCTGACCGCCGCAAGCTCTGCGCTGAACGGGTCGCCCCATGGCCGAACAAGCGGACAAGGAAAGCAAGACAGAAGAGGCCACGGAAAAGAAGATCCGTGATGCCATCGAGAAGGGCCAGCTTCCTTTCGCCAAGGAAGTCCCCGTCGTCGGTTCGTTCCTGGCCATCCTCGTCTTCATGATCTTCATCGCCCAGTCCGGCGCGGTCGAACTCGGCAGCTTCCTCTCCATGTTTCTGGAGCGCCCCGATTCATGGTCGCTGGCGACCAGCCACGACGCCGTGCTCCTCTACCGCCAGGTCTTCCTCGAACTCGCCAAGCTGCTGGCCGCGCTGATGGCGCTGCTGATCGGCGCGGGCATCGCCGCCTCCGTCTTCCAGAACGTGCCCCGCATGGTGCTCGACCGGGTCCAGCCGAAATTCTCGCGCGTGTCGCCCAAGGAAGGCTGGAAACGGCTCTTCGGCGGCAAGGGCCTGGCCGAGTTCGTCAAGTCGATCGGCAAGCTGGTGTTCGCCGGCGTCATCCTGGCCTTCGCGATGCGCGATGCGCAGACGCGGCTTCTGTCCGGCATGATTACGCAGCCCGAGGCCTTCGGCGCGGTCATCCGCGACATCGCCATCGAAATCGTGGTGTCGATTACGGTCATCATGGTCCTGATCGCGCTGATCGACCTGCTGTGGACCCGCTACCACTGGCGGCAGGATCTGCGCATGACCAAGCAGGAGGTCAAGGACGAGATCAAGCAGGCCGAAGGCGACCCGATTATGAAGGCGCGGCTGCGCTCGCTGCAGCGCGACCGTGCCCGCCGCCGCATGATGGCCGACGTGCCCAAGGCCACGCTGGTCATCGCCAACCCGACCCACTACGCCATCGCGCTGCGCTACGTTCGCGACGAGACGCCGGCCCCCGTCGTCATCGCCAAGGGGCAGGACCTGGTGGCCTTGAAGATCAGGGAGATCGCCGAGGCGAACGAGGTGCCGGTTTTCGAGGATGTCGCGCTCGCCCGCTCCATGTACAATCAAGTTTCGGTGGATAGTGTGATTCCGCCTCAGTTCTATCAGGCGGTCGCCGAACTCGTTCGGGTCCTATACACAAACAAGGCAGCTCCGGCTGCCGGCAGGGTGCCGTCATGAACCGCCAGCCGCATTCATCGACACGCGAGATCATCGTCGCCGAAGCCATCAAGGAGGTGGTCAGCGAGCTGCGCCTCGTCGATGTCGGAGACTACATCGCCTATATCCGGCTGGAGCGCTTCGCCAGCGTGGCCGATCTGGTCGATTCGGCCGCCGAGCTGTTTTTCGTGCCCGGCACGTTGAAGCTCGGCCATGGCGGCGAAGCCCATTCGAGCTGGGAAAATCCCCCGCGCATCGTCCTCGACCTTGAACTGCGCCCCGTGGGCGTCACCGTCTATTTCGCGCTGACCATGACCGCGAAGCACGCCTCCGTCGAAGTCAACTATGTGGCCTTCGAGGACGCCTCGCCCGATCCGCTGGAAAACAACGCCTTCCTCGAACGCGCCCTGGAAGAAGCCCGCATCCGCAAGACCGAGCCGGCGGTGGCGCACAAATAGCGCCTCCGGCAACAAGCGGCACATTTCATCGGCCGTCAGCTGCAAGCCGCTCGCCGTCACCTTGCCTGATAAGGGAACGTTTGCCTGCAAGGCCGCTCACGGATCGTTTCAGGTTTACGCCAGAACGCCCCCTCCACCACCTTCGGCGGTCCTTTGGGGTGAGCCACTTGTCTCACCCGTCCTTCGGACCCCCCGCTTCGCAGGGGAGGAACCAACGGTAGCGGCCGTCCGCAGCGCGGATTCTTCCCTGCAAAGTGGGGGTAGGAATCTACTAGGTAGCGGCCGTCCGCAACACAGGTTCTTCCCCCGTTTACGGGGGGTCCGAAGGACGGGCGAGACAAGTGGCTCGCCCTTAAGGACCACGAAGTGGTGAAGGGGGCGTTTGGCTGAAACGGATTTTCCGTGTAGGTCTGAAAGGCTCTAAAGGCGCGAAGCGCCGTAGGGCCGTTCTGGCGAAAATCTGCAGCGATCCAAGTCAAAACCGCCGGCACCCGACGCGGCACGGCTTCAGTCGATAAGCCCGCTCCGCAACGCCTTCGCCACCGCGTGGATGCGGTTGACGGCGTTGAGCTTCTGCGTCGAGTTCGTGAGATACTGGTTGGCGGTGTGGACCGAAAGGCCGAGCGTGGCAGCGATGTCTTCGCTCGTCAGGCCGTTGGCGGTCAGCCGCAGGCATTCCACTTCGCGCTTCGAGACGGGCGGCGTCTTGGCGCAATCCTGCACCCGCTGGCGCGCCACGTCGGCGAAGATCGCAAAGCAGCGCGCATGGGCGTCGCACAGTTCGCCTTCGTCCACCGCCATCGCGTCGCCTGCAAACACGACGACGCCGCTGCGCCCCCGCTCTATCGAAACCGGAAAGGCGATACCTGCTCTGTCGACCGTGCCGGGGTTGGCGATCTCGCTTGCCCAGCATCGCGCCGCCGCGCCCAGAAAGGGCGGCTGTTCCGCGTCGCGCCACCACGCGGGCGCTGCCGCGCCGAACATGGCGCGGGCGAAGCCCTCGGCCGCTTTCGAGGAAAGCGACCGCGAAAGCAGCGACAGGCCGGGAAACTCGCTGTCGAAGACCGGCGCCAGCCGGCGGCTTTCGCCCTGCGGCGCCACGAAAAGCAGGCTGAAATGGTCCGCGCCCAGCGCGTCCGCAAGGCTGCGGCACAGGCGCGCGGCGTCGCCGAGCGACACCGCCCTTTCCTGGCACTGCGCCTCCGTCCCGTCCGATAAGCCGGGGCCTGCCCCGTCGGGCAACTGCCCTGCCGGTGGCACGAAAACAGGCTGCATCAGATGATCCCGCTTCTGATCGCGGTGGCGATCGCCATGGCGCGGTTGTTTGCGCCGAACTTCTGGATGGCGTGCGCCACGTAGCTGTTGACGGTGTTGGACGACACGCCGAGGATCAGCGCCACCTCGTCGGTGGTCTTGCCTTCAGACACCCACAGCAGGCACTCGCGCTCGCGTTCGGAAAGCGGGTCGCGCGACGAGCGGTCGCCGCATGCGGCAAACAACTGGCTCAGCGCATAGCGCATCGCCATGTGGGCACGCAGCAGCCCCGTGCGGTCGATGCGCTGGGGCGCGGAGGCCGACAGCAGCGCGAAGATTGCCGCGCCGTCCACACACAGCTTCAGGCAGTAGAGTTCGGCATGGTCGTGCTCGCGCAGCGCGCGCTTTTCCTCGGCCGTCAGGAAGCACGTCGCAGCCGGCGTCATTGCGCGGTGGACCGTACCCGCCCCCGTCGCGTAGTCGCTTTCGATGATCTTGGCGATGCCTTCCGAGCCCAGATCTTCCAATGCGTCGAAGACCCAGTTGGACGTGAGAATGCGCACCGATTTCGGGCCGCGCTCTACCGAGGGCTCGACCAGCATGTATCGCTCGGCCCCCATCTCCGCGCAGATGCGGCGCATGAAGCGCGCAAGCCCGGCCCGGGACGTCACCGGTCCGGGAGCCTCCTGGGCGAGAGAAACTGAAGCGAGAAGCGTCATCGTTCGTGGTCCGATATTGCGGTTGGGCCGCATGGCGGCCGAAAAACTCGAGCACACGAATCCGCCCACCGCCCCGCGCAAGCACGAGGCTGTCCAGCGATACGCAAATTACGGAC
The DNA here is from genome assembly GCF_008180155.1 of Neoaquamicrobium microcysteis. Taxonomy (GTDB): domain Bacteria; phylum Pseudomonadota; class Alphaproteobacteria; order Rhizobiales; family Rhizobiaceae; genus Aerobium; species Aerobium microcysteis. Next base: position 202,758 of record NZ_VSZS01000067.1, read on the forward strand.
AGAACACTTCCGGCAACGAGCACCAGCTCGCCGCAGAACAGCGGAACAACACTCTGAATCTGGAAAGACGCCGCAGATATAACGACACATCACGAAAGATGTGCCTCCTGCAACAAACCCTGACCGCCTCAGATCCGCCTACATTTAAAGTGATACGTATCCGATTGATTCGCGTCAAGATTCGGCGGAGGCGCCGGACGCAAAAAGATCACGCGGCGCGCGATTGTGGCAATTTTGACTCACCTGCCAGCGCCATCGCATCGCGCACAGGCAGCACCTCGCACCCCGCCGCCAGCGCCGCTTCGACAGCCCTTTCCATCAGCGCCGGCGAGCAGCCATGCTCGCTCGGGCCGTCCTGCACATCGTGCGTGTAGAAGACCAGCCACGCCTTGCTGCGCACTGTCTCGGCGATGATCTCCGCAAGCCCCTCGGCGTCGAGCCGGCAATCGTAGAGCTGCACCGCGCGAAGCTGCGCGCGATCCACCCGGCCCACGTTCAGCCCGTGCCGTACGCCCCGGCAGCTGGTGAACCGGTCCGCCGTCCAGGCTTTCTGGAAAAAGCCGACCGAGCCGTATGGAAAAGCCATGCTTTCCAGCTTCACGCGGGGATCGGCCGCTGTCAGCCATTGTCTGTTGCGGTCCAGCTCGTCCGTAAGCCTCGCTCTGTCGAGCGTCTGGACGACTGGGTGAGAGAAGGTGTGGCAGCCGACTTCGTGTCCCTGATCCAGCAGCAGCGACACGTCCGACGGCGAAAAGAAGCGCCACGGCCCGAACGAGGCATCGGCCAGTCCGCCCGCCAGATAGAATGTGCCGCCGCACCCGTGCTCGGCCAGGATGCGCGCCCCGTTCGTCACGGCGCTGTCGGGCACGTCGTCGAAGGTGAAGCTGACGACCGGCCGTTCCAGCGCCAGCGGCACGTTCCTCTGCCTCAGCCACAGAGCTGCGGCACGGTCCGCCCTGCTGGCGATGTCGTGGCTGACGCCTTCGGCGAGCGTTACGGGTCTGGCTTGCATCGAACTCTCTCCTCCGAACTCCAGACTGTCAGCGCGCAAAGGCGAACACCTTGCGGGCCACGAACCGCACCGCGAACAGGTCGTAGTACCACAGCACCACCCCCGCGCTCGTCGCCACCAGCGTCATGTCGGCCGCGATGCGCGCGATCTCGTTGTCGATGGTGCGGGCAAAGACCATGTGGATGACCCAGACGCCGAGCCCCACCGTCGCGATCCTCAGCATGTCGCCCATCGGCAGCGGCAGCCGGTACGACGCAGACCGCCACAGCGCCACGACCGCGCAGCTCGCGCACTGCCCGGCGATCAGCGCGATCGCCGCGCCGTGCTCGCGATGCTCCGGCACCAGCAGGAAGACGAGCCCCACCGTCACTAGCAGTTGCAGCGCCGATGCGTAGAACTGCAGCATGCCCGACGGCAGGAAATAGACGATCTGGCCGAAATAGTACGTCCTGAACACGAGGATCGAGCTCGCCACCAGCAGCAGCGGCAGAAGCTCAATGGCTGCGGCGTGAAACTGCGGGCCGAAGAAGATCGCGACGATCGTGTCCTTCAACGCCAGCACCAGCACCGAGCCGAACACGGTGATGACGGCGATCGACCGCATAGCTTCGCTGAGCGCTCGTTGCGCGTCGCCGTGCCTGCCTTCGGAGGCCGCACGCTTGGCAACCGTGATGAGCGACAGCGCAACCACCTCACCGAAAACGAAGAAGCCCTGCTTGAGAAAATCGGCCATCGCGCCGTACGGGCCGATGCTGGCCGAGCCGTGGAAATGGCCGAGCGCGAGCCGGTCGATGTTCTGCGCCAGCGCCCATGTGCCGCCTGCCAGCATCAGCGGCCAGCCATAGCGCAGCAACTCACGCACGACGTCGCGGCTGAACCCGCGCAGCAGGTCGGCCCGGTAGACGATGAACATCGGCACCGCCGAAACCAGATAGGCGGAGGCCACGGCGATTGGCAGGGCAACCGCGCTGCCGGCAAACGCGATCAGCACGGCGCTGCCCAGCGTCACCGTCAGTGCCGCGCGCAGCAGCGTCGCCGTCGCCGACATCTTCGGGTTCATGCGCGTGCGCGGCACCGTCACCGCGAACTCGTGCGCCGCCAGCCCCGCCGTCATCAGGAACAGCGACAGCGCGAACGACGCGGACAGCGCGCCCTGCCACACCAGCAGCGCCATCGGCGTGGCGACCAGCACCAGCGCCACCGCCTTCATCGCCAGCGCGCTCGACATGTACTGCCTGCGCCCCTGCTCCTGGTAGCGGGCGAAGAACGCCTCGTCGATCCAGAACGTCACGGTGCCGTGCAGGATGAACGACCATGCCAGCACCAGCAGGTAGGTGCCGTAGGTCTCCACATCCCCGAGACGCGTGAAGACCGCCACGGCAAGCAGGTTCAGGCTTGCCGAGGCGACCCTCGATCCCAGAAATACCAGCAGACCGTTCTGGTGGTGCATCAACCCGCCTTGTTCACCTGCGTGCGTCCCGAAAAATCCGTTCGCCTCTGTCAAAGCAAGGCGCGTGCCGGTTCCGCCATTCGCCTGCCTTGCCGCCTGGTAAGCCGTTTCCGCGTACTGGCCCGTCCCTTGCAACCATTCGGACAGTGCATGCGGCAAACCGGCATCCGTGCCGTTTCGAAACAGGATGGAGTGCAGAACGTGGACAGCCTTTCACCGTCGAAGCTGAAATGGGACAGCGCCTCGCAGCCGTCCGCGCCCGGCCCGGTCAGCGTCATCGTCCCGGTGCGCAACGGCGAAGCCTTCATCGGCGCCACCATCGACAGCATCCTCGCCCAGGGCGACGTCGTCGGCGAGATCGTCGTCGTCGATGACGGCTCCACGGATGACAGCGCCGCCGTGGCGCTGGCCGCCGGCGACCCGCGCATCCGCATCGTTCGCACCACCGGCCTCGGCCTGCCCGCCGCGCGCAATTGCGGCGTGCGCGCATCGTCCGGTGCGTGGCTCTACTTCCTCGACGCCGACGACCTCGTCCAGCCCGGCGCGCTCGCCCGCCTGCTGGAAGCGGCTGAAAGCGCCCCGCAGGCCGGCCTCGTCTATGGCGACTACGACCGCATCCACGCCGACGGCACGCCCTTCGGCCGCCGCAAGTTCTTCATGCGCTTTCGCCGCAAGCCCACGGGCGACGTGCTGGAGAGCCTCGTGCGCAAGAACTGCATGGTCGTCGGCACCCAGATCGTCAGCCGCTCCGTCTACGACGCCTGCGGCGGCTTCGAGGAAAGCCTCAAGAACCTCGAGGACTGGCACTTCTGGTGCCGCGTCGCCGCCCGCAGCGAATTCCTGTTCGTGCCCGATCTCTATGTGATGAGCTATCGCGTGCACCACACTTCCATGATGCACACCAGGCTCCTGCCCTTCGAGGCGATCGAGCCGGCCATCGAGATCGTCTACGGCGATCCCGCGATCGCCCGGCGGCTGGATGCGGACCGCCGCGCCCGCTACCGGCGCAGCACCGAGGCCGCGATGATGAGCTACCTCGCCTCGGTCGCCATCAGGCTCGGCACCTACCGAGAGGGTTTGCGGATGATCCTGCGCTCCATCAGGCGCGACCCCGCCCACAGCCCCCGCGCCGTTGCCCAGTTCGCCGGCGCGTTCGTGGGCCTGTAAGCGGATTTGTTTTCAAAAGCCGGAAGCGGACCGGTAGAATGAGGATGCGGCAATGACAATGGCTAACTATCAGGACATGACCTCCTATCGCGGCGGCAATCCTCGGGACGCAAACGGGCCCGCCTTTCTCGACCTGCGCAGGCTGACGACGACCTTGCGCGAAGGCCTGCGGCTCATCATCGTCACTATGATCCTGCTGGCCACGGCGGCGGTATTGGTCGCCGCCCTGCTTCCCTCCACCTACGTTTCGTCCACCCGCATCCTCATCGACCCGCGCGGCCTGCGCGTCGTCGACAACGAGGTCACGCCCCCCTCTCAGACAGCCGACGCCAACACGGCCATCGTCGAGAGCCAGATGCGCGTCATGATCTCAGACAGCGTGCTGCGTCGCGTGGTGCTTCAAGAAGGCCTCGCCAGCGACCCCGAATTCGTCGGCCGCGGGGGCCTCGGCTCGGCCATCCGCGACATGCTAGGCCTCTCCGCCTCCGGCCCCACCGAAGCGCCCGAGGTCCAGGCCCTGCGCGTCCTGTGGGATTCCGTCTCCGTCTGGCGCGCGCCCGACAGCTACGTGGTCGACATCTCCGTGCGCACCGAGGACCCGCACAAGTCCGCGCGCCTGGCCTCGGCCATCGCCGACATCTACGTCAATTCCGAGATCGAGCAGCGCGGCGACACCGCCCGCTCGGCGTCCGCCGCCCTCTTCGGCCGCCTCGACGAACTGCGCGCCAACCTCGCCAGGGCCGAGGAAGCGGTCGAGAGCTACCGCGCAGAAAACCGCATCGTCGACGCCGACGGCGCGCTCATCAACGAGCAGCAGGTCAGCCAGCTTCGCGCCGAGCTCACCCGCGCCGAGGTCGAGGCCTCGCGCGCCGAGGAGCGTTACCGCCAGATCCGCAGCATCACCGGCAGCGGCGCGAGCATCGACTCGCTGCCCGAGGCGCTTCTGTCGAGCACCATTTCCCGCCTGCGCGAAGCCTATGTCGCCACCGTGCGCGAAGAACGCTCGCTCAGCCGTGAGCTGATGGACCGCCACCCCTCGCTCATCCGCGCCCGCGAGCAGGTCGCCGCCCTGCGCGCCCAGATCGACGACGAGCTTGGCCGCATCGCCGTCTCCGCCGGACAGGAGCTCGACCGCGCCCGCCAGAACCTCGCCCAGCTCACCGCCATGCTGCAGACCTCCGAAAACACGACGCTGGATACCAAGCAGGCCCTCGTCCAGCTTCGCGAATTGCAGCGCGAGGCGCAGGCCAGCCGCATGGTCTACGAATCCTATCTCGTGCGCGCCCGCGAGATCGACGAGCAGCAGGGCCTCAACACCACCAGCGCACGCATCATCTCGCCCGCCCTCGCCCCGGTGAAGCCGCGCGGCCTCTCGCTTTCGGCGGTGCTCGTTCTGGCGCTTGCCGCCGGCGCCGGCCTAGGCGCGGTTCTGGCCCTCACCCGCGCCGCGATGGACTAGATCGTTTCAGGTTTTCGCTGAAACGCCCCTCCGGCGCTTCGCGCCACCTCCCCCGCTTCGCAAGGGAGGAACCAAGGGCGCGGATGGCCGCAACGCAGGTTCATCCCCCGTTTACGGGGGGTCCGAAGGACGGGCGAGACAAGCGGCTCGCCCTTAAGGACCACGCGAAGCGTGGTGAAGGGGGCGTTCGACCGCGCGGCCTGTCGGGTAGACCAAGACGCTCCAACCAACGTCCGTTCCTCGCCGCTTTTCTCGGCTCGCCTCGCGGGGCGGCCCGATTTCATTTTCGCACAAGCTTCGCTCCCTATTCTGCAAAGGCCGATATTCCGGAGCGTGAAGCCGTGCCTGAACAGATCCAGTCCCTCATCGACAATCTTCGCAGTTTTGGGCCCAAGCGCCTTGCCATGCTCGGCGGCGTGGGAGCGGCGGTGATCGCCGTCATCCTCACGGCTTCGCTCTATCTCAACCGACCGTCATACGAGACACTCTATGTCGGCCTCGACCGTACCGATGTCGGCCAGATCGGTATCGCGCTCGCAGAAGCCGGCATCCGCTACGACGTGACGAGCGACGGCACCAGCGTCATGGTCCCGGTCGGCAGCACCGGCCACGCCCGCATGCTGCTTGCAGAGCGCGGCCTGCCCACCAGCGCCAATGCCGGTTATGAGCTTTTCGACAATGTCGGGTCGTTCGGCCTCACCTCCTTCATGCAGGAAGTGACTCGCGTGCGCGCGCTGGAAGGCGAGATCGCCCGCACCATCCAGTCCATCGCCGGCATCAAGTCGGCCCGCGTCCACATCGTCATGCCCGAGCGCGCCAGCTTCCGCCGCGAGGAGCAGGCCCCGACCGCGTCGGTCGTTATCCGCGCCGACCGCGAGGACGGCGTGCGCGCCGCGCTGGCCATCCGCCAGCTCGTCGCGGCTGCCGTGCCGCGCCTCAATGCCGACAAGGTCACGGTGCTCGACGCCTCGGGCGACCTGCTCGCCGCCGGCGACGATCCGGCCAACAACAGCTTCGCCCGCTCGCTGACGGTGGAGCGCACCGTCGAGACGCAGATCGAGGACAACATCCGCCGCGCGCTCTCGCCCTATCTGGGCCACGAGAACTTCCGCACCAGCGTCAAGGCCGACGTCAACACGGATACGCGCCAGACCGAGGAGACGATCTTCGATCCCGAGTCGCGCGTCGAGCGTTCGGTGCAGATCGTGCGCGCCAACGACCAGGCAAACCAGCGCCAAGCCGCGCCTCCCACCACGGTGCAGCAGAACCTGCCGGAAGAAAACGTCGAAGGCGGCGAAGGCCCCTCTTCTTCCGAACAGCGCGAGCGCCGCGAGGAAACCACCAATTACGAGCTGAACTCCAAGCGCGTCGCCACCATCAGCAACGGCTACAGCGTCGAACGCCTGTCGATCGCGGTCGTCGTCAACAGCGAGCGTCTGGCAGCCGTGCTCGGCGAGAACGCGACGCCCGAGCAGCTTTCGGAGCGCATCGCCGAAATCCGCGGCGTGGTCGCCTCCGCCACCGGCTTCGATGAAGCGCGCGGCGACGTCATCAACGTCTCGTCGGTGCAGTTCATCGAAAGCATGGTCGGCACCGAGATGGCCGCGCCTGGCTGGCTGGAAACCGCCGGCCGCCACACTGGCACGATGATAAACGCGCTCGCCTTCGTGATCGTGGTGTTCCTCGTGTCGTGGTTCGGCCTGCGCCCGATGATGGCCGCCATCACCAAGAAGGACGGCGCCGATGCGATGAGCTTCGACGACATCCAGCTTTCGCTGCCCAACCCGCTCGACGCGATGCAGCTTCCCGACGTCATGGGCGGCGACGGCGAAGGCTTCGCCTTCCCCGACCACATGGCCGACGACATCCGCTTCAAGATCAAGCCTGCGCCGCAGGACAGGCTGGCCCAGATGGTCGATCTCAATGAAGAACGCAGCGCGCTGATCCTGCGTAAATGGGCGGGCCAGGAGGCCGCGGCCTGATGCCTTCGCGTTCGCTCGCCACTGCCCTGAAGGACTTCGGCGCGCCCACGCGCCCGAATTCCGTTCGGGTTGCGGCGCCACCGAGCTTCAGCATGCCGGAGATGGACCTGCCGGCCTTCCCCGATTTCCCGGCCATGGAGCCCGTCGATACAGACGCGTTGGTCGCCGAGGCTGTCGCTGCCGCCGAGGCGGCGTTGAGGGAGCAGCTGGAGCAGGAACACGCCGAGGCGCTGGAAAACGAGCGCAAGCGCCATGCCGAGGAGCTTGCCGAGTTCCAGAACCAGTTCGCCGACGATGCCAGCGCGAAGATACTCGCCGGCATCGAGGAGATGGAAAACCGCGTCGTGGAACTGACCAGCGCGGTCACGGCCCGCATCCTTGGCGTGGTGCTGAGCGACGACGTGCGCGAACGCTCGATCCAGCGGCTTGCAGACGTGATCCGCGGCGCGCTGGACGACGACGAGGCCGTGCGCCTGCGCGTGCGGGGCAGCCTTCCGCTCTACGAAGCGCTGAAGGCAAAGCTGCCGCAATACGAAAATCAGCTCGATTTCACCGAGACGGTCAATTTCGACCTTTCGGTCACTATAGATGACAGCGTGTTTGAAACCCGGCTTGCCGAGTGGTCTGCGGCGCTGGCGGAGGCAATGGCATGAGTGCCTTCGACGCCGAAGACTCAAGACGCGAGATCATCATCGTCAAGCGCGGCGGCGGCGATCACGAAGAAGGCCACCACGGCGGCGTCTGGAAGATCGCGTTCGCCGACTTCATGACCGCGCTGATGTGCTTCTTCCTCGTCATGTGGCTGGTCAACGCCACCAACGAGGACACCAAGGCCGCCATCGCCAGCTACTTCAACCCGATGACGCTGGTGGACTCCGCCCCCAGCAGCAAGGGGCTGGACGATCCGGGCGAGGATTCCGGCGCGCAGAACAGCTCGAACACCCTTACCGAACCGCCGGCACAGGAATCTGCCGGAAGCTGGGACGACCGCTCCGGCCCCGCCCAACATGCCAATTCGCTGGATCACGACGCCGACCGCAAGACGTCAGACCAGCACCTGTTCTCGGACCCCTATGCGGTGCTGGCGGAGATCGCCGCGCAGACGGCCACGCTCCAGAACGTGTCTGCCAAGGGCGACGGCGGCGCGCAGACATCCGGTCCCGCCACCGGCGCACAGGGCGGCGAATCCTACCGCGACCCTTTCGCGCCGGATTTCTGGTCGCAGGAAGTTGCAGCCTCCGACGACGCCGAGCTCGACGTGTTCCGCACCGCGCAGGAAGACCCGGCGCCCGCTGTCGAACAGCAGGAAGCCACCGTCCCGCCCGTCGAGATGGCGGAAATGGTGGAGCCTGCCGTCGTGGCCGCCGATGAGGAACAGCTTCTCAATGAGGAAGTCGTGCCTGCCGAAGCCGCCGTTCAGCCTCGCACCGCACAGGTAGCCGAGCAGATCAGGCAGGAAATCCTCGACGCCTTCGGTCGCGACTCCGAGCTCAACCGGACGATTTCGGTGGTGCCGCAGGAAGACGGCATCATGATCTCCGTCACCGACGAGCTCAACTACGGCATGTTCCAGGTCGGCTCGGCCGTGCCGCAGGGCCAGCTCGTGCTGGCGATGGAAGATATCGGCCGCACCCTTGCCCAGCACACCGGCAAGATCCGCATCAACGGCCATACCGATGGGCGTCCGTTCCGCAACGCCGACTACGACAACTGGCGGCTTTCCACCGCGCGCGCCCACGCGGCCTACTACATGCTCGTCCGTGGCGGCATGGACGAGGCCCGCATCGGCGAGGTCGCCGGCTTTGCCGACCGCCAGCTCAAGATACCGGAAGAGCCCTTCGCCGACGCCAACCGCCGCATCGAGATCTTCCTGGAGGTGGACAGGTGACGAGGCGGCGCGGCAACGGGCTGCGTGCTATGGCGCTCATGGCGCTGGGGTTTGCCTCCACGCAGGCGCATGGCGAGGACGCGGGCCTGCAACCCTACCAGATGGTGCGGTCGCTGCAGCTCGTGCAGGACCGGATCGCCGGCGGCGACCATGCGGCCCTGCCGATGCAACGCAAGCTGCTCGAGATGATCGACGCGCGTTATCGCGCGGCCGTCGATGCAGACTTCGAAGACAGGCGTAATTTCCAGTCTCTGATGATCTACGCGATGAGCGGCGGCAACCCGGCCACCATCGCCGACCTGCTGGCGCGGATCGACATCGACGAGGCGGACCGTGCGGCGGGCGCCGGCGTGCTCGGCTACCTCACCGGCGATGTCGCGCAGGCCCGCAATGCGCTCGCCACGATCGACACCACCGTCCAGACCCCCGAGCTCGCCGCCTTTCTCTCATTGGTGAAAGGCTCCGTCGTCGCCGGCGAGGACGCGGCCACCGGCGTGGCCCTGCTCGACCGCGCGCGCCTGCTCGCTCCCGGCACTCTAGTCGAGGAAGCGGCCCTGCGCCGCACGATCACGCTGGCCTCCAGCGCCGGCGACACCGAACGGTTCGTCTCGGCCGCGGAGCAGTATGCCCGCCGCTTCCTGCGCTCGCCCTATGCGAGCCAGTTTGCCGAATCCTTCGTCTCCGGCATCATCTCGCTGAAACAGTCGGACCTCGACCTCGACCGCATCGAGCAGACGATAGCCTGGATGACGCAGGAGCAGGGCCGCACGGTCTATCTGCGCCTTGCCCGCCGCGCCGCGATCGACGGCGACGCCGAACTTCTCGCCTTCGCCACCCGCAACACCAGCGAGCAGGATCGCGAACGGCCGGATGGCAGCGATCCGCGCAACGAGCTTTATTCCAGCATCTCGTCGGTCACGTCGGAAACGGTCGAGGAGGTGCTGTCGCGCCTCAAGGATCTCGATCCGACCGGTCTGAACGCGCGTGACCGCGCGCTGCTCACGGCCGCAAAGACGATCGCCGCTGAAGTAGTCGCCCCCGTCGAGGCCCGCACATCCATGCCGCCGAGACGCCCGCCTGCCGAAGACATAGAAGAACCAGCCCTTCAGGACGAACCGTCGGATACCGACGCAGTCGTGGTTTCCGCCCGCTCGAAACTCGAAGCCATCGACAAACTGCTCGAGGAAACGGAAAGATGATGCCCAACGTCGCAATGGGGAATGCCGTCTCCGGCACGCATGCGAAGTCCGGCGAACGTGGCGGCAAGAACGCCGATGCAGCCGACCAGCGTTTCGCCGAAGCGCTCGACAAGGGCGCTGACAAGCGCAAGCCGGCAGACGCGCGCGAAGGTGAAAAACCGGCCGGCGCGACATGGCGGACGGCCCCCTACGCCTCGCCCATGGCCATGCCGCCACGGGCAGAAGTCGACGCCCTGGACGACGGGACGACCGACGCCCTTCCGGCCGATGCCGAGGGTTTGCCGGCAGTCGCTCCCATGCCTGACGACGAGCCTTCATCCGAGGTTGGATCGGACGAGCCGAAAAAAGTTACTGGGGATGATCCGATAGCCTTGATCGACGCGCTCACCGCGCCGCCGTCAAAGCCTTGGCCAGCAAGCGTTTCAGGCCCTGCAACGGCCTCGAATGAGGCCCCGGAAGCGGCCGCGAAGCAGGCCGTCCCGTCTGATGTTATCGAAAACAGGCCCGCAAATCCTGTTACGTCGACCTTAACCCCTTCAAATCCTTCGGTTTTCGTCGCCGCGTCAGCCACCACGGCCGCGCCTGCGCGGCCGGCCGGCGAACAGCCGTCTGCCCGTCGCGCCGACCCGAAATCGCCCGCCCAGCCGCAGTTCTCAACCGCCCGAAACGCCCCTCAGCCCGATGCCGAGGCCGCCCCGAAGCCGTCCTCCACGCAGGCCGATCTCATGCAGCTCGTGCGTCCCGGAGAGGCTGTTTCCGCCCGTTCCGACGCCCGCTCGCGCTCCTTCCAGGCCATGCCCGACGCGCTTTCCTCACGCGTCAACGTCGTCTCCTTCAACGCCACGCCCGCCTCCGCACCACCGGTCGCGATGCCGCTTCTGGGCGCCACGGCAGCCGGCCTCGTCTCCGCGATCGAGGGCGACGGCGCCTGGCGCGCCATGGCTCGGGAAGCCGCTGTGACCACCCAGCAGAACGGCGCGCCGCCCCACGCCGCGTCCAACTCCCTGCGCATCCAGCTCAATCCGGCCGAGCTCGGCATGGTCACGGCGCGTCTGGTGACCAGCGGAACACAACTTACCGTTGAGTTGCAGGTCGAGTCGGCCGAGGCCCGCCAGAAGCTGACCACCGACAGCGATTCCATCGTCAAGGCGCTGCGCGCGATCGGCTACGACATCGAGAAGGTCACCATCCAGCAGGGTCCGCAGAACAACCTGTCCAACCAGCAGCAGGGTCAGGGCATGGCCGCCGGCCGCGACCAGCTGCATTCGGACCAGCAGCAGGGTGACCGCAATGCGCGCGGCCGCGGCAACGGCGCAGCCGGAAACGGGAACGAGGGAACGGGCCATGGCATGGGCGAAACTGCTGCGGAACGTTCTGGCGGCGGCATCTATATCTAGCGCGCTTGCGTCGCCGGCACTCGCTGCCGGCAACGCGTGCGAGGCCGAAATCCTGCGCGCCGCCGAACGCTACGGCGTACCGGCCGGGATCCTTTATGCCGTTGGACTTACGGAGACCGGGCGTAAGGGCAGCCTGCATCCCCACGCGCTCAACATCGAGGGGCGAGCCGTCTTCGCACGTTCGCAGCAGGAGGCGGTTCGCGAGTTCGAGACGGCCCGGCGAAACGGCGTCAAGCTCATCGACCTGGGCTGCATGCAGATCAACCATCACTATCACGCCGAGAAGTTTTCCGGCGTCCGGCAGATGCTCGACCCGCGCACCAATGTCGATTACGCAGCGCGCTTTCTGGTGCAGCTCAAGCGTCGGCACGACACATGGTCGATGGCCGTCGCCCGCTACCACGCCGGCCCGAACAACGACCCCGCGCAGAAGCGATACGTCTGCCGGGTGATCGCCAATATGGTCGCCACCGGCTTCGGCCAATGGACGCCCGAGGCCCGAGGGTTCTGCAACTCATGATTGCCAACGCCACTGAAAAGAGTGCCCGCTGAGTCGGCTCCGGAGACTCCCAAAAAACCATCTATAAGAAATGATGGTTGTCGATGATTCGCCCCAACGGTTAACCCTTTATCCACAACTTGGATTAACTGATTCGGGGGGCGGCCGATGATAGTGATAGTAGACGAGCGTGAGCTCGTAAAAGACGGATACCACTCGCTTTTCGGCCGTGAAGGCGTGGCGAGTGCAGGCTTTGGCTCCAGCGACTTCGGCGAGTGGGTTTCCACAGCCGCTGACGACGACCTCAAGGCGGTTCGCGCATTCCTTATCGGCGAATGCTCCAGCGAGTTCGTATCCCCGCGCAAGATCAGGGACCGCACCTCGGCCCCGGTGATCGCGCTGTCGGACCAGCATTCGCTGGAGAACACGCTGCGGCTGTTCGAATCCGGCGTCGATGACGTCATTCGCAAGCCGGTGCACATCCGCGAAATCCTGGCCCGCATCTCGGCGATCAGCCGCCGCGTGCAGGAAGACAAGCCCTACTCCGAGTTCGGTGCGATGCGCATCTTCATGGATGGTCGCGATCTGGAGATCGACGGCGAGCCGCTGCCGCTGCCGCGCCGCGAGCGTCGCATCCTGGAGTTTCTTGCCAGCAACGCCGGCCGCCGCGTCACGAAGACCCAGGTTTTCAACGCGATCTACGGCATCTTCGACGAAGAGGTCGAAGAGAACGTGGTGGAAAGCCATATCAGCAAGCTGCGCAAGAAGCTCCGCGAGAAGCTGGGCTACGACCCGATCGATTCCAAGCGCTTCCTCGGCTACCGGCTCGTCACGTGAGGCTCCCCTGTTCGCCCGCACCATCCGATGCGGGCGAAATCTGCGTTCTGGCCCACCGGCACCGCGTCGCAAGCCAGCCTCACGCAAGACAGGGCCGCTAACCTCGTGCCCAGCGCCTGAATCTCGAGGAGAATTTTCACATGAGCTTGTACGGAATGATGCGCACCGGCGTGTCGGGCATGGCGGCACAGTCCACCCGCCTCGGCACCGTGGCCGACAACATCGCCAACTCCGGCACCAATGGCTACAAGAAGGCCAGCGTCGAGTTCTCCTCGATGATTATCCCCAATTCGGGCTCCAGCTACATTTCAGGCGGCGTCGCCACCCAGGTCCGCTACTCGATCACCCAGGCCGGCCCCATCCAGTACACGACCTCGGGAACCGACCTCGCCGTCGATGGCAACGGCTTCTTCGTCGTGCAGAACAGCAACGGCCAGCCCTTCCTCACCCGCGCCGGCTCCTTCGTGCCGGACGGTGAAGGCCGCCTCGTCAACGCCGCCGGCTTCCAGCTGATGGGCTACAGCTACGAGAACGGCATCCCAAGCACCGTCGCCAACGGTTTTGCAGGCCTCGTGCCCGTGCAGATCTCGGGACAGGAACTGCAGGCAACCCCGACCACCATCGGCAACTTCGCAGCCAACCTTCCCTACGCCGCGCCCGACTGGACCGGTGTCGATCTCTCCACCAACCCCGCCAACCCCGTCGGTCTCGACGAGGGCCTGGAAGACGGGTCGGTCATCAAGACGTCGCTCGTCGCCTACAACAATGTCGGCGAAGAGGTTCTGCTGGACATCTACTTCGCCAAGCAGACGACCGGCGAATGGCAGATGTCGGTCTACTACCAGCCCGACGGCACCGCCGGATCGTCGTTCCCCTACAGCGGCCCGGCGCTGGCGACCGGAACGCTTGAGTTCGACATCTCGACCGGCAAGCTCGACGCTGCAAGCATGAGCACGCTGACGATCGACCTGACGGGACTGAACGGACAGGCCATCGACCTCGATCTTTCGAAGATGACCAACCTGGCGACCGGCTACTCGCGCGGCACTGCCACGATGAACGGCAACTCGCCTTCCGCCGTAGAGCGCATCTCCATCGCCAAGGACGGCGTGATGTACGCCGAATATGCCAATGGCGCGCGCACGCCTCTCTACAAGCTGGCGCTGGCAACGGTGCAGAGCCCCGACATGCTGCGTGTCGAGCCGGGCAACGTTTTCTCGGCGGGGCTGGAATCCGGCAACGTCCAGATCGGCTTTGCCGGCGGCGGCGGCCTTGGCGACATTCTCTCCGGCGCGGTCGAGAACTCGAACGTCGATATCGCCGAAGAGCTGACGAACATGATCGAGTCGCAGCGCAATTACACCGCAAACTCCAAGGTCTTCCAGACCGGGTCCGATCTCATGGACGTTCTGGTCAACCTCAAGAGGTAGGTGAAGGCGCTGGGTATGAAGTAGGGAAACGATGTCACTTTCGACTGCATTAAACATCGCGCAGAATTCGCTTCTGAACACCCAGCGTCAGACCTCGGTCGTTTCGCGCAACATCGCCAATGTCTACAACAACGACTACGCGCGGCGCACGGCCGTGCTGTCGAGCCTGGCGCCCGGCGCAAAGCTTATCGAGATAAGACGCGCGACCGATGCCGCGCTGTTCCAGCAGAACCTGTCTGCGCTGTCCGGCTGGACGGCGCAGAGTTCGGTTATGAGCGGCCTCGAGCGGCTGAGCATATCCGTCAACGGCGTCGAGAACGCCACCTCGCCCGCCAAGATGATAAGCCAGTTGCAGGAAGCCCTGCAGCTCTATTCCTCGACCCCGTCCAACCGGACGCTGGGTGAAAATGCCGTGGAGATGGCGCGACAGGTCCTGGGCACCCTCAACCAGGGCACCAACGCGGTCCAGGCGTTCCGCACCGACATGGACGGCCAGATCGGCACGGCGGTCGGCGAGCTCAACCAGCTTCTGTCAGACTTCAAGACGGTCAACGACGCCGTCATCAAGGGCACCAATTCCGGCCGCGATATTCTCGACGATCTCGACCGCCGCGACGCGCTCCTCAAGAAGATCTCGGAATACGTGCCGATCTCCACCATCGGCCGCGCCAACAACGACCTGATGATCGTGACGGCGGACGGCACCACGCTGTTCGAGACCATTCCCCGTCACGTCGGTTTCGAACCGACTGCTGCATACGGCGCAGCCACCGTCGGCAACCGGATCACCGTGGACGGCGTGCCGATCTTCAAGGCGACCGGCGCCAACACCAGCGCGTCGGGTTCGCTCGCGGCCATGCTGCAGATGCGCGATAGCTACGCTACCGGAATGCAGGCACAGCTCGACGAGGTCGCGCGCGGCCTGATCAAGGCGTTTTCGGAAACCGATCCGAACCCGCCGAACGACACGCTGCCGGGCCTCTTCACGTGGCCGGGCGCGCCGGCCATGCCGGCCGACGGCACGCTGATAAACGGGCTTGCGGGTCTCATCACGCTCAATGCGCTCGTCGATCCGCAGCAGGGGGGCAACCCGGAACTGCTGCGCGACGGCATCAATTTCGACGTCAACCCGAACAACCATGGCAGCTTCAACGGGCTGCTCCTAGGCTTCGTCAACGCGCTCGATGCGCCGGTCGATTTCGTGACCGTCGATGGGACGACCGTTAGCAGCGGGCTTCTGAACTACGCGACGGCAAGCATCAGCTGGCTCGAGGATGCACGCAAGACGGCCAATGGCGCTGCCGAGACCAAGGGTGCGTTGATGATCCGCACCGCCGAGGCCCTTTCAAACCTGACGAGCGTCAACGAAGACGAGGAAATCGCCCTGATGCTCGAACTTGAGCGCTCCTACGCCGCGTCGGCCAAGATGATGCAGATCATCGACGAGATGCTCAAGACTCTGCTGAATGTGGTGAGATAGACCGATGAAAGTTTCCTTCGTTTCATCCCAGGCCATTTCGCAGGCCATACGCTATCAGATGTCGCGCATGCAGGCTGACCTGGTGGTGGCACAGAAGGAAGTTGCGACCCTGCGTGTCGCCGATGTCGGTCTGGCGCTGGGCGCACGCACCGGCGTGTCGGTTTCGCTCTACCGCGAGATCGACCGGCTCAAGGGCATTACCGATACCAACCAGCTTGCCGCGTCGCGGCTGGATTCGACCCAGATCGGCATGCGCCAGCTGCGCGAGTCGGCCAGCGACCTGATCGCCACGCTGACCACCGCGGTGTCGGGCGCGTCCGACCCGGCGATCGTCAAGCAGCAGGCCGACCAGGTGCTTGGCCAGATGACCTCGGTGCTCAACGCCAACCTCAATGGCGAGCATCTCTTTGCCGGTATCAACACCGACGTTCAGCCGTTCAACGACTTCCTCGACCCGACCTCGCCAAACCGCGTCGCGTTCGACAACGCCTTTACCACGCATTTCGGCTTCCCTGCCGGTGACCCGGCAGCGGCCGCGATCACCGAAGCGGAGATGAACGACTTCCTCGACAACGTCGCGGACCCGCTCTTTTTCGGCGCCGGCTGGGCCGACTGGTCCAACGCCACCGACCAGCAGATCACCTCGCGCATCACGCTGACGGAAACGGCGCAGACCTCGGTTTCGGCCAACATCCCCGGTTTCCGCAAGCTTGCGATGGCTGCCGCCATCGTCTCGGCGGCGTTCGACGATTCGATGAGCCAGGCTGGCCGCTCGGCCATCCTGGCGCGCGGGCTCGACCTGCTCGGCTCGGCCGTCAACGACCTCGCCAACCAGGAAGGCAGCACCGGCATCACCCAGCAGCGGATCGAGAAGGCCAACGAGCGGATGTCGATGCAGATCGACATCTTCACCACCAGCCTGCTCGATCTGGAAGGCGTGGACGGATACGAGGCCTCGACCAAGGTAACCGGGCTTCTCGCCCAGATCGAGATTTCATACTCGCTTACCGCAAGGATGCAGCAGCTCAGTCTTCTCCGATACCTGTAGTAACGCCGGCCCAGACGCAGACCCAGACAGACAAAACGGAAACCGCATGTATCAATTCTCCTACGCCGAAGTGCAGACCGACTCCGTGGCGGATGCAAAGGACCGCGAAAGGCAGCTGCTGTCGCGCTCCATCGATCTTCTGATCGCCGCACGGGAGAAGGGTACGCGGTCCAACGAGGCGATCCGCGCGATCTACTTCCTCAACCGCGTCTGGACGACCTTCGTCGAGGATCTCGGCAGCGAGGACAACGAGCTGCCGCAGGAACTGCGCGCCAACCTCATCTCCATCGGCCTGTGGCTGCTGCGCGAGGCCGAGGAGGTCCGCCAGGGACATTCCGACAATTTCGAAGGTCTCATCGAGGTGTCGCAGATCATCCGCGACGGCATTCAATGAAGAACACGCTGAAAATCACGCTGAAGGCGAACGAAAAGATCTACGTCAACGGCGCGGTCATCAAGACCGACCGCAAGGTCTCCCTGGAGTTCCTCAACGACGTCCAGTTCCTGCTGGAGGGACACGTGCTCCAGCCGGAGGACGCCAAGACGCCGCTGCGTCAGCTCTATTTCATCATCCAGATCATCCTGATGAACCCGGACGGCGCGACCGACGCGCGCGACATGTTGCGCAAGTCGCTGCCGCTGATGCTGTCGTGCTTCTCCAACGACCAGATCCTTGCGTCGCTAAAGCATATCGACCAGCTCGTCAGCGAAGGCCATGTCTACGAAGCGCTCAAGGCGCTGCGTGCCCTCTATCCTCTGGAAGCCAGCATCCTCGCCGCCGAAGGCGACATGCCGGCGCCCATCACACTCACCGCAGCGGAGTAGCACACATGAACGTTTCCGCGATCACCGGCAGCCTGAATACGCAGAACGCGACCGGCACGCCGCAATCGGTCGACTACCAGGCATTCCTGCGCCTGCTGGTAGCCCAGATGCAGAACCAGGACCCGACCGCCCCGATGGATTCGACCGACTACGTCGCGCAGCTGGCGACGTTCTCGCAGGTCGAGCAGTCGGTGCAGATCAACAACAAGCTGACCGAGATGCTGCAAGCGTCCTCGATGGCGCAGGCGACCGGGCTTATCGGCAGGCATGTCGAAAGCATGGACGGCGAGATCAGTGGCGTGGTCCGCCAGGTCGAGATATATTCGGACGGCATCGTCGCCGTGCTGGAGGATGGCACCAAGCTGGCGATCACGCCCGGCGTGATCATTCGCGATGCCGACTTCACGCCGCCGCCCGAACAGACGCCCGGTGACGACGAGACCGGAGGCGAAGAGACCGCATGAACGAAGCCGACGCGCTCGACATCGCACAATACGCGGTCTGGACCGTCCTGACCGCGTCAGGCCCGGCCGTGGCCGTGGCGATGTTCGTCGGCGTCGGCATCGCCTTCATCCAGGCGCTCACGCAGGTTCAGGAAATCACCCTCACATTCGTGCCCAAGATCGTCTCGATCCTGCTGGCCGTGGCGATCTCGGCTCCCTTCGTCGGCGCGCAGATCGCAAGCTTCACCAACGTGATGTTCCAGCGCATCGAAACCGGCTTCTGAGCGGCGCTCCACCTTCCTGCTCCGCGGCAAAAGACCGTCGCTGCCGCCAACCACATTTTCGCGCAAGCTTGACCTCCTAGTCTCGGCCGCAGGCGTGCGTTCGCGCGCCCGTGAATCGGTATACGGTCGGCAGGCATGGCACTCAGCGAAAGCGTCTCACTTCCAGCAACGCGGAACTATGGCCGCGACGTAGCGCTGGCGATCGGCGTCATCACGATCCTGTCGATCCTGTTCCTGCCGATCCCGCCGTTCCTCATCGACTTCGGGCTGGCACTCTCGATCGCCGT
The DNA here is from genome assembly GCF_008180155.1 of Neoaquamicrobium microcysteis. Classification (GTDB taxonomy): domain Bacteria; phylum Pseudomonadota; class Alphaproteobacteria; order Rhizobiales; family Rhizobiaceae; genus Aerobium; species Aerobium microcysteis. Next base: position 221,445 of record NZ_VSZS01000067.1, read on the forward strand.
TTCGGTGCTGATCCTGATGGTCGCGCTGTGGATGCAGCGGCCGCTCGACTTCACCTCATTCCCGACGATCCTGCTCATCGTCACGATGCTGCGCCTGGCATTGTCCATCGCCACGACGCGGGCGATCCTGTCGCACGGCAACGAAGGCACGAACGCCGCAGGCTACGTCATCGGCGGCTTCTCGAACCTCGTGATGGCCGGCGACTTCGTCATCGGCCTGATCGTGTTCCTCATCCTCATCACGGTGAACTTCATCGTCATCACCAAGGGCGCTACGCGTATCGCGGAAGTCGGCGCGCGCTTCACTCTCGACGCCATTCCCGGCAAGCAGATGTCAATCGACGCCGACCTTTCGGCAGGCGTGATCGACGACAAGGAAGCACAGCGCCGCCGCCGCGAGCTGGAAGAGGAAAGCTCCTTCTTCGGCTCGATGGACGGTGCGTCGAAATTCGTGCGCGGCGACGCCATCGCCGGCCTCATCATCACCGCCATCAACATCATCGGCGGCATCGCCATCGGCTACACCCGCCATGGCATGAGCATGGCGGAATCCTCCGACGTCTTCGTCAAGCTGTCGGTGGGCGACGGTCTGGCGACTCAGATCCCCGCACTGATCGTCTCGCTGTCGGCCGGCCTCGTCGTCTCGAAGGGCGGCACGCGCGGCGCAACGGACGAGGCGGTCTTCGGCCAGCTCGGTGCATACCCGCGCGCTCTGTCGGTCTCGGCGCTGCTGATGTTCGCCATCGGCCTGATGCCGGGCCTGCCGGCATTCCCGTTCATGGCGCTGGCGCTTTGCCTGGCCACCATCGCCTACGTTATCCCTCAGCAGCGCAAGAAGCAGGCAGCCGCCCTGCAGGCCGTGGAACAGCAGGCAAAGGACGCCAAGGACGAGGAAGAGAAGCAGTCGATCAAGTCGTCGCTGAAGACCGCCGAGATCGAGCTTCTCATCGGCAAGCAGCTTTCCACGCGCCTTCTGACCTCGCATCAGGAATTGGCGTTCCGCATGGGCAAGATGCGCAAGAAGTTCGCCACACAGTACGGTTTCGTGGTGCCCGAGGTCCGGCTCACGGACGACTTCTCGATCCCGCCCAAGAGCTACCAGATCAAGATCCACGGCACCGTGGTCGCCGAATACCAGATGCGCGTCGGCGAGGTGACGGTGCTGCTCGGCAACGGGCCGCTACCGGAGGTGCCCGGCGAGGAAGTCCGCGAGCCCGCCTTCGGCATGCGCGCATACTCCGTGTCCGAGATGTTCTCCGAGGATCTGAAGCGCGAGCGCTTCACCTTCGCCGACAACATGTCCGTGCTTCTGACGCACCTTTCCGAGGTCATCCGCAACAACTTGCCGCAGCTCCTCTCCTACAAGGACATGAAGGCGCTGATCGAACGGCAGGACCAGGAATACCGCAAGCTGATCGACGAGGTCTGCACCTCGCACATCTCCTATCCGGGCCTTCAGGCCGTGCTGAAGCTGCTGCTGGCCGAGCGCGTTTCGATCCGCAACCTGCACCTCATCATCGAGGCCATCGCGGAGATCGCGCCGCATGTGCGTCGCACCGAGCAGATCGTGGAGCACGTGCGCATTCGCATGGCGCAGCAGATTTGCGGCGACCTGACCGAAAGCGGCGTGCTGAAAGTGCTCCGCCTCGGCAATCGCTGGGACCTCGCCTTCCATCAGGCGCTCAAGCGCGACGCCAAGGGCGAGATCCGCGAGTTCGACATCGACCCGCGGCTGCTGGAGGAATTCGGCAACGAAGCATCGAAGGCGGTGCGCCAGCATCTCGATGCCGGCGAGCGTTTCGTGCTCGTTTCCTCGCCCGACGCGCGGCCTTACGTCCGCATGATTATCGAACGGCTGTTCGCCACGCTGCCCGTGCTGTCGCATGTGGAGATCGCGCGCGGCGTGGAAGTACGCGTCCTCGGCTCCATTTCCTGAGGTGACGGCCGATGTTTGCCGCCGGCCTCAATCTGGAAACGATCGCCTTCGCGGCGTTCCTGGCCTTCTGCCGCATCGGCGCCTGCTTCATGCTGATGCCCGGCCTGTCGAGCATGCGTGTAGCCATGCACGTCAGGCTGTTCGTCGCCATCGCCGTGACATGGGCGCTGCTGGCGCATCTGTGGGACTCGATCATCCCGCATCTGGACCGCACGCCGGACGGCATGGTGCTGCTTGTGGCATCGGAACTTCTGATCGGCGCAACGATAGGGCTCGTGACTCGATTCTACACGCTCGCTCTGCAGTTCGCCGCATCAGCCATCGCCATGACGGGTGGCTTCGGCGGCATGGCCGGGACGGTGGTCGAGGAAAACGAGCCGCAGGCTCCCCTTGCCGCCCTCATCACGCTCTGCGCGCTGATGGTGCTTTTCATCTTTGATTTCCACCACGAGATATTCAAGGCGCTGGTTCTCTCCTACGAGGTCGCGCCCGTCTCGGGCTTCTTCGGCGCGCAGTCTGCGCTGATCGACCTCGTGGATACGCTGGCGCAATCCTTCTACATCACGCTGAGGCTGGCGAGCCCGTTTCTCGCCTATGCGATCCTGTTCAATCTCGCGATCGGCTTCGTCAACAAGCTGGCGCCGCAGATACCCGTCTACTTCGTCTCGCTGCCGTTCATCATCGTGGGGTGCCTGACGCTGCTTTATTTCGGCATCGGCATGATGCTCAGCCTGTTCGTCGACGGCTTCATTCCGACCACCCTGGGAGGCTGACATGGCCGAACGCTCGGACCGCCTCAAACGGCTCGTCAGGCTGCAGAAGCAGATCAAGGCGCTGCACGAGACCCGTCACGCTACCCATCTGTCGAAGGCCGCTACCGCAAAGCAGGAAGCGGCCGAAATGCTGGATGCCCTCAACGCGGCATCGCCGCTGCCGGGCCTGTTTCCAGACCTCTACAACCGCCGCATCGTGGCGGCTATCGACCGCGAGGTCCGCGAGACCGACCGCGCCAGGCAGGAAGCCGACCGCGTGGCCACGGCCACAGCACGCACCAACATCGCCGAGCGCGCATGGCGTGAGGCGATGACCGCAGAAGAACGCGCCGCGGCTGAAAAAGAGCAGCTCGAGAACGTCGAACGCAAGCTGACTAATCTCAAGTAAGCCTGCCACAAGCTTGTCGCTGCATATTCACGCCAACGAAATCAATATTTAGGGAGACCCTGCCATTGGCGATTTCCACCCCCGGCGACATCGTGCTGGACGTGGTGCGCGCTGCCGACCCGGCAGCCGCGGAAGCCGCCCGGGCAAAGCTCGCCTCGTTTGCCGGCAAGGCACCGGGGGTCGAGTTCTCAGCGGCGGGTTCGCCCTCGCCGGCCGGCGCGCCGTCGGGCTCCGCCACTGCAGAAACCTTCAGGAAATTCGAAGCCGTCGTGCTGCAGACCTTCGTCCAGACCATGCTGCCCAAGGAGACCGAGGCGGTCTACGGGCAAGGCATGGCGGGCGAGATGTGGCAGTCGCTGCTGGCCGAGCAGCTGGCAAATGCGATGGCTGCGCGGGGCGGAATCGGCATAGCCGACCGCATCCTGCGCGACCACTATCAGGCGGAGGAAAACGCTTCGCTCGACCCTACCCGGCATGATGCCGCGGCCGACCTGTCCGAACGGGATGCGCAGGAAATGTTGTCCGTCGCGCTCGTTCAGGAAATCCAGCGCAGGACGGCGCAATCCCTAAACGAAGACCGTGCGGCCGTCACACCGACCACCGGCCGCTAACATCAGTCAGAGTCAGATGAGAAAAGCTCAATGCCAGACAACGCGGATTTCATGCAGCCTTCCCACCCCAGCGGCGAAAGCGCCGGGGCGGCGCTCATGAACCTCTCCGCCATCATCGGCCGCATCGAGGAAACCGTGGACGCCGAGACCGCGTCGATCCGCACCGACGTGCGCTTCGACATCAAGGCATCCAACCTTCGCAAGAGCCGCTATTTGTACGAGCTCAACAGGGCGGTCTCCAACCTCGGCAACATCACGCTGGGCGACGAGCATCGCAGCGACATCATAAGGCTGCGCGAGAAGCTGACGGCCAACGAAGCGGCCATCCTCGCCCACCTCAACGCGGTGACGGAAGTCGCCACGCTGATGCAGGAGGCCATCCAGCGCGCCGAGGCCGACGGCACCTACACCGCGAGCGAGTTCGGCAGGATGGATAGCCCTGCATGATAAAGTTCATGGTCGCTGCGCTCTGGATCAGCATCGCAACGACGGGCGCGATGCTGTACTCGTTCCAGTCGGCCCAGCAGCCCGAGGGAGCGGCGGAGGCGGAACCCACCGCGTTCCACGGGCTCGACTATGTGCAGACGGGCATCATCTCGGTGCCCGTCTTCGATCACGGCCGCGTCTACGGATATTTCCTCGCCCGGCTCGTCTTTACGGCCGAGGGCAAGAGGCTGGCAACGCTGAAGCTGCCTGCCGAAGCGCTGCTTGCCGACCAGGTCTATACGCATCTCTACGCCAATCCGGAGATCGACTTCACCAAGCGCGACGACCTCGACATCAACGCCTTTCGCGAAAGCATCCGCGCGGGCGTGAACGAGCGGCTCGGCGAACCGCTGATCCACGAAGTCCTCGTCGAGCAGATCGATTTCCTGCCGAAGGACGAGGCAGGTTCCAGCAAGGCGCAGCCGGCGGCAGCCGTAAACTGACCGTTATTCGAAGCGTGGCTTGCGCTTCTCCAGAAAGGCCTTGAGGCCTTCTTTCGCATCCGCGCCCGTCTGTGACAGCGCGGCGCTCAGGCTTTCCGTATAGAGCCCGTCCTCGTGCGACATGCTGCCGATGCGCGCGATGGACTGGATGATGAGATAGTTGACCAGGGACGCGTTGCCGGCCACCTCGGCGGCCAGTTCGCCAGCCCTGGCAACGGCCTCGCCGTCCTCGACCAGATGATGCGCCAGCCCCAGCCGCACGCCTTCCTCGCCGTCGTAGCTGCGCCCCGTCAGCATCATCTCGGTCATGCGGTCCGGGCCCAGAATGCGCCCTACGCGCACCGTCGCGCCGCCACCCACGAAGATGCCGCGCTTGCCTTCCGGCAGCCGGAAGATCGCGGACCGCTCCGCCACGCGCACATGCGCGGCAGCGGCCAGTTCAAGCCCGCCACCCATGACCGCGCCAGTCAGTGCGACGACCACCGGCACGCCGGAAAACTGGATCATGTCGGTCAGCCGGTGCCAGTTGCGGGAATGGCGCATGACCTGTTCGGGCTCGCGCTCGACCTGTTCCGAAAGATCGAGCCCGGAGGAGAAATGGCCGCCCGCGCCGCTGATGACGATTGCGCGCACGCCTTCAGGAATCGCTCCGAAGAAGCTTCGCAGCCCGTCCAACATGGCATCGTTGACCGCATTGCGCTTTTCGGGCCGGTTGAGAACCAGCCGCGCGATTGACCCCTCGATACTGATCAGAACCGCCGGGTTTTCGCTCTCCACCGGCTTTGCCCCGCCATTGTTGCCGCTTGCGTCACTCACGCTCGACACTGCCCCATAATTGTTTCATCATATAACAATATATCGGTTTTGCAGGGCGCCGTCGAGGGGATCGGCAAAACGGGTGAAAACCATCTGCCGCCACGATAGGATGGCGATACGCAGCCGCGATTCGAGAGCCGGCAACGCATCGATCCGTCGAACCGGAACGTTTTCCGGCCGCGAGCATGTGAGGAGACGCGTCGAGGACTCATGGCAGGCAGCACGGACGGCGAAAAACGAAACCACACCTCCGGCGTGCCCGCCGGCATTCCCGAGATGGGCGAGATCGTCGGCTACAAGCTGCGGCGGGCACAGCTCTTCGTGTTTCAGGATTTCATCGAAAGCTTCGCGAAGATGAAGCTGCGGCCGGCCGAGTTCTCCGTGCTGGCGATCATCGCCCGCACGCCCGGCCAGAAGCAGACCGAAATCGCCGAGCAACTCGGCATCAAGCGTGCGAACTTCGTAGCCCTCATGGACGGGCTGGAGCGCCGCGGGCTTGCGGAACGCCGAAAGGCCGCGACCGACAAGCGCTCGCATTCGCTTCACCTGACGCCGGAGGGCGCACGCTTCGTCGACAAGATGACCAGCGTCTGGCGCAATCACGAGGAGCGCCTGATCGAGCGCTTGGGCGGACCCGAGGCGCGCGCCGCTCTGCTGGATCTGCTCGGTCGACTGCTCGACGACCCGGAGCGCTGAAGGCGCGCTATCGGTTGATGGCGATGACGTGGGGCGGCAAGGGTTCGGCATAGAGGTCTTCCACCAGACCCGCGCGCGCTTCCATGACGGCGCGCTGGTTGATCGAGCCCTTGTCGGTGATCTCGTGCGCGTCGATCGCCGGGGGGCTGTCGAGGATGATTGCACCCGCTACCCGATTGGAACTGCCGGTGGCCTGTGCCGCCAGCCGCGCCAGACCTTGCGCGATGGACTGCCGGATTGCGGGATGCGCGGCGAGTTCCGCCTCGCCGGCCGCATGCAGCGACGCATCGGCTTTGCGGGCGGCATCCACGTCGAGGAACAGCAGCGCGCCGATATGGTTGCGGTCGAGCCCGGTCAGCACCGCATCGCGCACCAGCGGCGCGCAGGCACGCACCACGCCGGCCCGCACGGCCGCCATGTTCACCCATGTTCCGGTCGAAAGCTTGAAGTCTTCCGACACGCGGCCATCGAAGAGAAACCCCCTGGCCGGGTCGTTCTCGTCGACAAATTTCAGCGCGTCGCCGATGCGGTAGAAGCCCTCCTCGTCGAAGCTCTCCGTGGTCTTGTCGGGTTGCCGCCAGTAGCCTGGCGTGATGTTGGGGCCGCGCAGCCGCGCCTCCAGCTTTCGGCCGTCGGGCACGAGCTTCAGTTCCAGCCCCGGCGCAGGCAGGCCCACCTCGCCCGGCCGCTCGACGGCCCATGTCGTGGTGCAGGCGAACGGCGCGGTCTCGGTCGAGCCGTAGCCGGTGATTATCATGATCTTCTCGCCGACGGCCTCACGCGCCAGACGCTCCAGCGCATCCCACACATGCTGGGCAAGCCCGGCACCGGCATATTGCAGCAGCTTGACGCGTGAAAAGAAATTGTCGCGCAGGGTGGCATTGGCGGCCAGATGCTCGCTCAGCATCTCGTAGCCCTTGGGAACGTTGAAATAGAGGGTAGGCGCCACCTCCTCGAGATTGCGCACCGTTTTCGCGATGCCGGCAGGCGTCGGCGCTCCGTCGTCGATATGGAGCGTGCCGCCATTGTAGAGCGCGATGCCGAAATTGTGGTTGCCACCGGCGGTGTGGTTCCAGGGCAGCCAGTCGACCATCACCGGCGGCTCATCGCGCAGGAACGCCAGCGCCGACGCGATCATCATCTGGTTGGAGCACATCATACGCTGCGTGTTGATGACCGCCTTCGGCATGCCGGTGGAGCCGGAGGTGAACAGGAACTTCGCCACCGTATCGCCATCGACGGCGGCGTTGGCGTCATCGACCGCATCGGTCGGCTTCGTCGCCAGCATGTCGTCGAAACTGTCGGCGGCCATGCCGACGACCGGATCGCGCGCGACGACCAACTTCATCTGCGGGGTCGCCACCGCAGCAAGCGCCTTCGCAAAAGCCCCGCCATCGGCAGCGAAGACCATGCCCGGGTTCAGTAGCGAGAAGACGTGGCGCAGCTTTGCGTGGTCGCTGGAGACCAGCGAATAGGCTGGAGAGATCGGCGCGAACGGCACCCCGGCCATCATGCAGCCCAGCGCCAGCAGGCCATGCTCCAGACTGTTGCCCGAAAGGATCGCCACGGGACGCTCCGCACCGAGGCCGAGGTCGAGCACATATTGCGCGATGGCGCGCGCCTTTTCACGCGCCTGTGCGAACGAGCATCTGCGCCATTGGCCGTCGGGACCACGGTCTGCAAGGAATGTGCGGTCGGGCGCGGCGTCTGCCCAATGGTCGAGGCAGTCGATCATCGAGCGCGGATAGTCGCCGAGCGGCTGACGCGAACGCACGACGACGACGCCGTCAGCGCGCCGCTCGACATCCACCGCCAGTTCGCCCATGTGAACCGGGCGCATGCCCGCAACGGACACTATCGGCATCAGCAACCTCCCTATTGTTATCAACCATAACAATATCGGGTACACGGATCAAGCATCGTCGCGCCGGCCCGGAGATGAAGGATTATTCGCTGTCGGCGATTTCCGCCAGCACGTCGCCCGAACGCACCTGCCCGCCGGCCCGACCGCCCACGCGCATGACGATGCCGCCGCACGCGGCAGTCAACGTGGTTTCCATCTTCATCGCCTCGACCACGGCGACCACATCGCCGGGCGCGACCGTGTCTCCCTCCGCCACAGCCAGATGGCGCAGCAGGCCGGAAACCGGCGAGACGACGAGGCGGTCGTCGCCTGCGCTGCTCTTGCGTTCTAGCGGATCAGGCTCGTCGAAGACGAAAATCCGGCCGCCGCTGACAAGCCAGAGCGCACGCCCCTGCCTTGTGCTGACAACGGTAGCCGGGTCGAGCCCCGCGACGTCGTGCACGGTCGCGCCGACCTCGACGCCGGTAAGCCGGCCTCGCTCGAACAGCACTGAGCAGTCGCGCCTTTCGCCACCGCCAAGCAGGGTAACCGGACAGCGGCGCAGGCCGGTGGAGGAGAACCAATCGTCGCCGTCGGCCAGCGCGAGGATCGCCGAGGCAATGGCGAAATCGCTGTCGGACGGCGCGCCGCCATCCCAGCTTTCCGCGTCGATCATATCCGTCGTCACTCCGCCGACGCGGAAAACGTCTCCACCGACGAGATCGAGCAGGAAATCGCGATTGGTTTTCACGCCAAGCACGGGCGTGTCGGCCAGCGCAGACCGCAATCTGCCGATCGCCTCCTCACGCGTTTCCCCATGCGCGACGATCTTCGCGATCATGGGATCGTAGAACGGCGTCACCTCCCCGCCCTCGGCAAGGCCGTGGTCGATGCGAATGCCGGCACGTTCAGCCGCTTCCGGCCTCCAGCGCAGCACCTTGCCTGTCTGCGGCGCGAAGCCGGCTGCGGGGTCCTCGGCGCACAGCCGCGCCTCGATCGCGTGGCCGGAGAAGCCTATCTCGTCCTGCTGGAGCGGCAGCGCCTCGCCGGCCGCGACGCGCAACTGCCATTCGACAAGGTCCAGCCCAGTGACCATCTCGGTCACCGGATGCTCCACCTGAAGCCTGGTGTTCATTTCGAGGAAAAAGAACTGGCGGTCAGCGCTGACGATGAACTCGACGGTCCCCGCCCCGATATAGTCCACAGCCTTCGCGGCCGCGACGGCTGCGTCCGTCATCGCACTGCGCATGGCATCATCGACGAATGGCGACGGCGTCTCCTCCACGATCTTCTGGTGGCGGCGCTGGCTGGAACAGTCGCGTTCCCCCAAGTGTACGATGTTGCCATGCGTGTCGCCGAAGACCTGCACCTCGATGTGGCGAGCATTTTCGACCAGTCGTTCAAGAAGAAGCGTACCGTTCCCGAACGCGTTCTCGGCCTCCCGCCGCGCACCTTCGAGCGCAGCGGGCAGATCGTCGGCGCGATCGACCCGGCGCATGCCACGCCCGCCCCCGCCAGCCGCAGCCTTGACGAGCACAGGAAAGCCCATGCGTGCAGCCTCGGAAGCAATCCGCTGCGGCGACTGGTCTTCGCCGTCATAACCAGGCACGACCGGCACACCGGCCGCGCGCATCAGCGCCTTGGCCCTCCCCTTGTCGCCCATCGCGCGGATGGTGGCCGGCGAAGGCCCGACGAACGCGAGGCCGGCGCGCCCGCAGGCTTCCGCGAAATCGGCATTCTCGGACAGGAACCCGTAGCCGGGGTGCACGGCGTCGGCACCCGTGTGGGCTGTCGCTTCGAGAATGGCGGCGATGTTCAGGTAGGAGTCGGCGGCCGCCGCGCCGCCGATGCGCACCGCGTCATCGGCCATCCGCACATGCAGGGCCTCCGCGTCCGCGTCGCTGTAGACCGCCACGGTGGCGATGCCCATCTGCCTCGCGGTGCGTATGACGCGGCAGGCGATCTCACCCCGGTTCGCCACAAGAAGCCTGGCGATCATGTCCGGTTGCTCGTGCCCGGCAACGTGCCTTCCAGCTTGGCGATGATGCCCAGCATGATCTCGTCGGCCCCTGCCCCGATGGATATCAGCCGCGTATCGCGATAGGCGCGGCTGACGGGATTGTCGGCCGTATAGCCCATGCCGCCCCAATATTGCAGGCAGGCATCGGTGAGCTCGCGCGCCAGCCGTCCGGTCTTCAGCTTCGCCATCGATGCAAGCTTCGTCACGTCACCGCCCGCCACATATTTCTCGATCGCGCTCCATGTCAGCGCGCGCAGCGCCTCGACCTCCGTGCGCAGTTCGGCCAGCCGGAAATGCACCACTTGATTGTCGAGCACCGGGCGGCCGAACGTCTTGCGCTCGCGCGTATAGTCGATCGTCAGGTCGATCAGCCGGTCGAAGCTTTTCAGCGAGCTTGCAGCCGCGTAGAGCCGCTCTTCCTGAAACTGCAGCATCTGCATCATGAAGCCGGTGCCCTCATGGCCGATGAGATTGCGGCGCGGCACCCGCACCTCATCGAAGAACAGTTGCGCCGTATCCGACGAGTTCATGCCGATCTTGTGTATCTTCTGGCGGCTGATGCCCTTTGCGTCCATCGGAACGCAGATGAGCGACTTGTTCTGGTGCGGCTTTCCTTCAGACGTGTTGGCGAGCAGGCAGCACCAATCGGCCTTCATGCCGTTGGTGATCCACATCTTGGTGCCGGAGATGATGTAGTCGTCGCCATCCTTGCGCGCGGTGGTCTTCACCGCCGCGACGTCCGATCCGCCGCCGGGTTCCGAAACGCCGAGACACCCGACGACATCGCCTGCGATGGAAGGCGCCAGAAACGCGCGCTTCACCTCATCCGAGCCGAAGCGGTTGAGGGCGGGCGTGCACATGTCGGTATGGACGCCGATGGCCATCGGCACGCCGCCGCAATGAACGAGCCCCAGTTCCTCGGCCATCACCATCGAATAGGAAAAATCGAGCCCGAGCCCGCCATAAGCAGGATCGTACTTGATCCCGAGCAGCCCGAGATCGCCCATCTTCTTGAACAATGCCTGCGAGGGAAACTCCTCTGCCGCCTCCCATTCATCGACGTGGGGATTGATCTCGGCATCGACGAACTTCGCCACCGTGCGGCGCAAATCTTCATGCTCGGGCGTGAACTGCATCTGTCGCCTCCCTTGTCAGCCGTCCTATCCCCGCGCAACTCCGAACGCGTTGGGACGCAGCACGCGCGCGTCGCCTTCGGCTGCGATCGACAGGCACAGGCCCAGTATGCGCCGCGTGTCGCGCGGGTCGATGATCCCGTCGTCCCACAGCCGCGCGGTCGCAAACAGCGCGGTCGACTGCGCCTCGACACCGGCGCGGATCATCGCGCCCTGCTTTGCCAGCGCATCCTCGTCGGCCTGCCTGCCCTCGCGCTCCGCCTTGCCGCGCGCGACGATCTCCATAACCCTGGCTGCCTGCTCGCCACCCATCACGGCCGTGCGCGCCGACGGCCACGAGAAGATGAAGCGCGGCGAGAACCCGCGCCCGCACATGCCGTAATTGCCGGCCCCGTAGGAACCGCCGATGACGATGGTGAACTTAGGCACGCGGGCGTTGGCGACCGCCTGGATCATCTTGGACCCGTGCTTGATCGCACCCTCGCGCTCCGCTGCCGAGCCAACCATGTAGCCGGTGGTATTCTGCAGGAAGACCAGCGGCGTTCCCGTCTGGTCGCAGAGCTGGATGAACTGCGCCGCCTTCAGCGAACCGGTCGGCATGATCGGGCCGTTATTGCCGATGATCCCGATGCGATACCCCTCGATGGCCGCGTGGCCGCAAATCGTGTCCGGCGAATACGCCGCCTTGAATTCGAGGAAATCGGAACCGTCGGCGATGCGGGCGACCACCTCCTTCATGTCGAAGGGCGCGCGTTCGTCTGCCGGCACGATGCCCGGCAGCTCATCGACGGCATATTTCGGCTCGCGGCTCGGGCTTCGTTCCGATGCCGCGTCCCATGACAGGTTTTCCATGATCGCGCGGCCCAGCGCCAGCGCCTGCGCATCGTCTTCGGCGACATACTCGCCAAGGCCTGTGACGCTGCCGTGCAGGTCTGCCCCGCCGAGCATCTCGTCGTCCGCATCCTCGCCGATCGCCGCCTTCACCAGCGGCGGACCGGCCAGAAAAATCTTCGACCGCCCGCGAACGAGCACGACGTAGTCGGAAAGGCCGGGCAGATAGGCCCCTCCGGCAGTGGACGAGCCGTGCACGATCGCGATCTGCGGAATGCCCGCCGCTGACAGCCGCGCCTGATTGGCGAAGGAACGCCCGCCTTCCACGAACATCTCGGCCTGATGCAGCAGGTTCGCCCCGCCGCTCTCGACCAGATAGATCAGCGGCAGCCGGTTCTCGAACGCGATCTCGTGCAGGCGCAGCGCCTTCTTCAAGCCGATAGGGGGAATGGTGCCGCCCTTGATGCCGCTGTCGGAGGCCGAGACGATGCAGCGGCGGCCGGCCACCACGCCGATGCCGGCGATGGTGCCGCCGCCCATGATGTTCTTGTCGCCATCATCGTCGTGCATGCGATAGCCGGCGAGCGTGGACAGTTCGAGGAAAGGCCGGCCGCGGTCGAGCAGCCGCTCGACGCGTTCGCGCGGAAGCAGTTGCCCACGCTCCTCGAAGCGGGCCTTTTTTGAGGCGGAGTTGTCCCGCACCGCCCGTTCCATCCGTCGCACCTCGGCGAGCCGCGCGTCCATCGCCTCGACGTTCTCGCGAAACGCCGGGGCGTGGGTGTCGAGACTGGATGACAGGACCGGCATCAGGCCACGCACCCGGCGAGACGTTCGCTACCGGTGCGCACGTTGCCTGCAAAACAATCCTTGCGCAGGATGCTGGCGTAATTCACCGTGGCGCTCCTCCCTTGGCCATGGAGGGGAAACGCTAAATCACGTTGACGTAAACGTCAATTGCTTGCTATCTGGGCGCAGCACATCAACCGCGGCATGGACGCGCCGCCACGAGGAGATTTTTCATGAGCCTTGACGCCATCGCAGACAAGATTCGCCAGCGCGTCGCCGGAAGCGGCTTCGACAAGTCGGTGAAGTTCGACCTCGGTTCGGACGGCGTCATCGTCGTCGACGGCCAGAACGTCTCGACCGAGGATGCAGGCGCGGACTGCACCATCAGCATGTCGCGCGACGATTTCGAATCGCTCATCGCCGGCGAACTGAACCCGACCATGGCCTTCATGAGCGGCAAGCTGAAGGTGACCGGCGACATGTCGATCGCCATGCAGCTCAGCCAGGTGATCTAATCCGTCGCAGGTTCAACGGAACATCGGAAAAGGCGGCGCAAGCCGCCTTTTTCTTTTGCGTGAAGCGCATCGAATATTCCTGTGCGGTCCAGCCGCCCCTCCTTCACGCGACACAGGCACTTGACCTAGAAACGCCGGACACCCCTCGTCCGGAGCGACATCCATGTTTTCTTTCAACTATCTGTCGCTGGCCGCGGCTGCCCTGCTCGTTCCCTCGGTGTCGCATGCGGAAGACTTGGTTTTCAGCTTCGAAAACCAGACGAGCTACGCGATCGTCGAGCTTTACGCTTCGCCCAGCACCACCGCCGAGTGGGAAGAAGACATCCTCGGCCGCGATATACTGGAGGCCGGCGAGGCCGCGCGCGTGACCATCGCCGACGGCCGCAGGGCCTGCGAGTACGACCTGCGCGTGGTGTTCGAGGACGGCGATGTCATCGAAGACACCACCGACCTCTGCGAGACGGAAAGCTACACGATCACGGAGTGAGCCGGCAGGCGCTCAGGCGGCCCGTGCGAACAGCGCGCTCTTCGCCTTGCGGCCGGTGGCTCTGAGAACGCCATGGGCGCCGTCGAGCGCGCCGGGCACGAGTTCGAGCGCCAGGAAACGGTCACGCTCGTAGGGGCCGGGCATCGAAAGCTCGCCAGTCCTGTCGGCGCAGAAGCCGAACCTCGCGTAGTACGGTGCGTCGCCCACGAGCAGGATTGCCCCGTGGCCGAGGCGGCGCGCCTCATCAATCGCGTGCCGCATCAGCTTCGAGCCGATGCCGGCCGACTTGAGCGCAGGATCGACGGCGAGAGGCCCGAGCAGCAGGGCGGCCGGACCGCCCTCGCGCGCCGAGACATCCCACAGCCGCACCGTGCCCACGAGCGAGCCGTTCGCGTCGCGAGCAACGAAGGCAAGGCCTTCGGACGGGCGACGACCGCGCCGCAGCTTCTCCGACGACTTCCTCTTGCGGCCGCTTCCCATCGCGCGGTCGAGCAACGCCTCACGCGCGGCAATGTCGGTTGCCGCTTCCACGGCAATCACGAAATCCGCAACGGGTGCGAAATTGTCCTGCTGAAATTCCATCTCCACGGTCCTTCACGAGCGGAGGTTGTTCCACAAGCGAGCCCGCCGCCGGCACCGGCCGGCGACAGGATGATCCGAAGGGCTTGCGCCGCTTCAGATCACGTAGGATCGGAGCGGCTCGAAGCCATTGAAGGCAACCGCCGAGTAGGTGGTCGTGTAGGCGCCCGTGCCCTCGATCAGCACCTCATCGCCGATGGTCAGCGAGACCGGCAGCGGATACGGCGTCTTCTCGTAAAGCACGTCGGCCGAGTCGCAGGTCGGGCCAGCAAGCACGCACGGCTCCAGCGTGTCGCCGTCGCGCGGCGTCACGATCGGGTAGCGGATCGCCTCGTCCATCGTCTCGGCGAGACCGCCGAACTTGCCGATGTCGAGAAAGACCCAGCGCACATTGTCGTTGTCGGCCTTCTTCGAGATCAGCACGACTTCCGACTTGATGACGCCGGCGTTACCGACCATGCCGCGGCCCGGCTCGATGATCGTCTCGGGCAGGCGGTTGCCGAAGTGGCGCGACAGCGCACCGAAGATCGCCTGGCCATAGGCCTGCGCCGTCGGCACATCCTTGAGATAGCGGGTCGGGAAGCCGCCGCCCATGTTGACCATGCGCAGCAAGATGCCCTCGTCGGCCAGCGTCGAGAACACGAACTTCGCGTCCGCCAGAGCCTTGTCCCAGGCGCCGAGATCGGTCTGCTGCGAGCCGACATGGAAGGAAACGCCATAGGCGTCGAGGCCCATCGAGTAGGCGTGGCGCAGCACATCGACCGCCATGGCCGGCACGCAGCCGAACTTGCGCGACAGCGGCCATTCCGCACCTTCGCCATCGGTCAGGACGCGGCAGAACACGCGGCTGCCGGGAGCGGCGCGCGCGACTTTCTCCACTTCCTCGACGCAGTCGACCGCGAACAGGCGGATACCGAGCTGGAAGGCGCGTTCGATGTCGCGTTCCTTCTTGATGGTGTTGCCGTAGCTGATGCGCTCGGCCGGCGCGCCTGCATCCATCGCCATCTCGATCTCGGCGACCGAGGCGGTGTCGAAGGAGGAGCCGAGCCCGGCCAGCAGGCGCAGGATTTCCGGCGCGGGGTTGGCCTTCACAGCATAGTAGATCTTCGATTCGGGCAGTGCCCGCTCGAAGGCGTGGAAATTGTCGCGCACGACGTCGAGATCTACGACCAGGCAGGGGCCGGCCGGACGGCGGGTGGCGAGGAAGTCGAGAATACGCTGAGTGGCCATGTTCGTTCTCCGCATCTGCTCAAGCTGCAGGGCTTCGGCGCGCGGCCACGGCCCTGCGGTGGACAAAGGACGCGTTGCGGTGAGTCAGGGTCCAGCCGGTGGAGACACCGGACCGTGAAACGCGCATCGCGTGGCGGTGAACCCTCGCCTTGCGGCGAAAGTTCGCTTTGTCTGCCTCAGCTTTGGAAGGGGAGAACCATCCGCACTGCCGGCAATGAAGGTGTGCCTCTTCAGTAACCCCGGTCTATGGACGACCGGCAGAACACCAGAAAGGCCCGCACCGTCGTTGCTTCAAGGTGTCCTCGGTTCAGGCGGTTGGCCGACTGACCGACTGGAGTGGTTGGCTCCAGGTACCTTACCGTTTTCCTCACCGAACGAGGGGACGGCGGACACCCACAGGCACGTGCGACTTTGGGCAAGCGCGATATAGGGATAAGCCCCGTCACAATCAACGAAAAATTCGTGTCGGGTTGAAAAAAGCCGTGCGCTGAACGAAGCTGCGCACATCGTTTCCAAAGGTCGAACAATGCCGAGCCGCCACGATCCCTACAACGCGTTTCTGGACCACTCCGAACAGCCCGTCACAAGCGCCGGAAACGGCCCGCTTGCCGGGCTTTCGTTGGCGGTGAAGGACATCTTCGACATCGCCGGGCAGCGAACCGGGTGTGGCAACCCGCAGAAGCTGGCGGAGGCCCGGCCTGCCGAAGCCACTGCGCCCGCGCTCCAGGCGCTGTTCGATGCGGGCGCGCGATTCGCAGGGCGCACCCAGACCGAGGAACTGGCTTTTTCGCTGACCGGACAGAATGCGCACTACCCGTTTCCAATCAATCCGGTAGCGCCCGACCGTGTGACCGGGGGCTCGTCCTCCGGTTCGGTCGCAGCGGCCGCAGGCGGGCTGGCGGACATCGCGACCGGCTCCGACACCGGCGGATCGATCCGCGCGCCGGCAAGCTTCTGCGGGGTTATCGGATTGCGCACGACGCATAGGGCGATTTCTCTGGAGGGGGCGATGCCGCTTGCGCCGTCGCTCGACACGTTCGGCTGGTTCGCGAAGGATATCGGCACATATGAGAAGGTGGGCGAGGTGCTGCTGGGCGCGGCCCGCGGGCGGCTGAAGGCGGGCAATTTGCGAGTGCTTCGCCTGCCGGTGCTGGAGGCATTTCTTCTCGGCGATGCGGAAGCGCAGGAATATCGCCGTATGGAGGCTGCTGTCGGCGCAATCGTCGGCGCGCCCGCAAATGTCGCCCTGACCCACGAGATCGATGCGCTCTACTGGTGCTTTCGCAATATACAGGCGCACGAGGCCTGGGCTTCGCACGGCGCGTGGATCGGCGCGGCGGACCGGGGGCTTGGGCCGGGCGTCAAGGAGCGCTTCGCCTTCGGCTCGACGGTCAGTGCCGAGACCGCGCGGACCGAAACGGCGCGACGGCAGGCCTTCCTCGAAGAGCTGACCGCGCGTCTGGGGGACGACGGCGTATTCGTCATGCCGACGGTGCCGAGCGCCGCGCCTTTCAAGGATGCATCGTTCGACGACATCCAGACCTATCGCGAGGCGGCGCTGCGGCTGTTGTGCCTGTCCGGCCTTGCAGGCCTGCCGCAGATCACTTTGCCGCTAGGCACCGTCCACGGCGCGCCGTTCGGCATTTCGCTGCTGGGGCCGGCAGGCTCCGACATGGACCTGATCCACCTCGGGCGCACGATCCTGGAAGCAGAAGGGAAAGCCTGACCATGGACACGCTGACGCGGATGCGCGCATTCATCGACGTTGTCGAAGCCGAGGGTTTCTCCGCCGCAGCGCGAAAGATCGGACGGTCGAAGGCGCTTCTATCCAAATATGTGCGCGAGCTGGAAGACGAGCTTGGCGCACTGCTGCTCAACCGCACGACGCGCCAGTTCTCGCTGACGGAGACCGGCCACACCTATTTCAAGCGCGCGTCCGAGATCGTGCGCGAGATAGACAGCCTTGCCGACACGGTGCGTGATTCGGCTGGCGACGTGCGCGGGCGCATCAAGATCACCGCACCGCGCACCTTCTCCGACGCGCCCATCGGCCTGTCGCTGATCGACTTCGCCAAGGCGCATCCGGACATCGTGCTCGACATCCACCTCGACGACCGCTTCGTCGATCTGGTCGAGGAAGGCTACGACCTCGCCATCCGCATCACGCGGCTGGAAGATTCCTCGATGATCGCGCGCCGGCTTTCGCCATTCTCGCTCAAGATTTGCGCAGCACCCGCCTTTATCGAAAAGCACGGGATGCCGGAAAAGCCGCAGGATCTGGCGCGCATGCCCTGCATTATCGACACCAACGGACGCTGGCTTTCCAACTGGCCCTTCATGCGCGAAAACGGCGAGATGTTCTCGGTCGCCGTCTCCGGCCCGATCGAGGCGAACAGCCCGCTGACCACCCGGGCCGCCGCCGTTGCCGAACTGGGCTTTGCGCCGTTGCCGGACTTCATCGCCCAGCCGGCGCTCGACAGCGGCCAGCTTGTCTCTGTGCTGGACGACTGGGTGCCACGCGGCGGCGGCATCTTCGCCGTCTATCCGCACAGGCGCTACCTGCCGGCCAAGATCAGGGTGTTCGTAGACTTCCTCGTCCAGTGGTTCAAGCTGCGCGAGGGCGAGTGAGCCGTTCGCGCAAAACGGGGCGTCGAATGTCCCATTTTCGCCCCCTTTGTGCGGATGCTCGGGCGCGCATCGAAAAGGGACGGGCGACCTTGAGGCGAATCACCAGACGCGGACTGATCGCGGCCACCGCTGTCGCAGGCTGCCTTGTCGGCGCAGCGCCCGCTATGGCGCATCCGCACGTCTTTGCCGAGGCCAATCTGGAAGTCGCACTCGACGATGGCGGGATGGTCGTAGCCCTTCGCCACGTCTGGCGGTTCGACGACCTGTTTTCCAGCACCGTGCTGCTGGAGTTCGACAAGAACGCCGACCTCGTGCTGGACAATGCCGAACTGGAGGACGTCGGCGCGGTGATCCATGAATCGCTGGCCGAGTTCGACTATTTCCAGTTCGTCACGGCAAAGGGGCGCGACGTGAAGATGCAGGCGCCCGAACGCATCATGGCGAATTTCGAGGACAACCAGCTCATCATCCTTTTCGAGTCCCGCCCGGTGGAGCCGCTGAAGCTCGACGGCACCGTCGATTTCGGCGTATACGACCCGACCTTCTACACCGCCATCGACTTCTACGACGACAAGAGCCTCGTGGTCGCGGACCTGCCGCAGGGATGTACCCGCGCCGTCGTGCGCCCGGACCCCGACGAGGCGATAGCCATGAACCAGCAATCGCTCACCGACGCCTTCTTCAACGACCCGACGGGCGTCGACTACTCGAAGCTCTTCGCCACGAGACTCGAGCTCAACTGCACCGGACAGGGTTGACCGTGAAGAAGACCGCCACCCGCATCGTTTTCGCGCTGCTCGCGCTGACGTTCCTGCTCACGCATTTCGTCGGCCACGGCCACGCCCAGAGCTCGCTAGGCATCGGCACGAACGAGGCGACGCTGCCCTCGACCGGGCTGTTTGCAGGCGTCCTGAACTGGATCAACGTCCAGCAACAGGGTTTTTACCGCTCGCTGACGGGCGCGCTGCGAACCATGCGCGACGGCGGGGGCGGCACATGGCTTCTGGTGGGCCTGTCCTTCGCGTACGGGGTCTTTCATGCCGCCGGCCCCGGCCACGGCAAGGCTGTCATCTCATCCTACATGCTGGCCAACGAGGTGGCACTGCGCCGCGGCGTGATGCTCTCCTTCGTTTCGGCGATGCTGCAGGGCGTCACGGCCATCCTCATCATGAGCGCGGTGTTTCTGGTGCTGCGCGGAACCTCCGTTTCCATGACGGATGCGACCCGCTTTCTGGAGATCGCCAGCTACGTGCTGGTGATGGGCTTCGGCGCCTGGCTGCTGTGGCGCAAGGCGGGCCCACCGCTGCGCAGGCTTCTGGTCGGGGCGCCGGCGCACAGCCTGTCGTCCGCCGTGTCGCCCCATCACCATCACGACCATGCGCACCACCATCACCAGCACGACGATCATCATCACGATCATGCGCATCACCACCACCATGATGGCGAAGTCTGCTCGACCTGCGGCCATGCCCATGCTCCAGACCCGAAGCTGATTTCCGGCGACCGTTTCGACTGGAAGACTGCGTGGGCGGCCATCGTCGCAGTTGGCCTGCGGCCCTGCACCGGCGCGCTGATCGTGCTGTCGTTCGCCTTCCTGAACGGCCTTTGGGCCGGCGGCGTGCTTTCCGTGTTCGCCATGGCGCTTGGAACCGCGATCACGGTCTCGGCCCTTGCCATCATGGCGGTGACGGCCAAAAACTGGGCTGTCGCCTTCGCTGGCGATGGACGGGCCGGCAACCGCGTTCACACCACCATCGAAATCGCCGGCGCGGCCTTCGTGTTCCTGCTCGGCGCGGTGCTGCTGACGGCTGCCCTGTCAGTCTGACAGCTCATCCTCGATATGCGCACGGACGATGTCGTCGAAGCTGGCTTCGGCGGTGAAGCCCAGTTCACGCGCACGCCTGGCCTCGAAACGCGTGGGCCAGTTCTTGACCAGCGCCCAGATCGCATCGTCATGCTCCTCGCGGATGAGCGCGACGGCATCGCTGCCCGCCACGCGCTGCAGCGCCTCGATCTGCTCGCCGACGGTGACCGCGACACCCGGCAGCGTGATGTTGCGACGCGGGCCGACAGCAGCGCCATCCAGCGTGGCAGCATGCATGAGAAAGCCTACGGCCGAGCGCGGGCTGGCATGGGTGTGCATCACGTCGCGCGGGACCGGCAGCACGGCCGGCTGCCCTGCAAGCGGCTCGCGGATGATGTTGGAAAAGAAGCCCGACGCCGCCTTGTTGGGCTTGCCCGGCCTGACGCAGATGGTGGGAAACCGCAGGCCGATGCCGTCGAAATAGCCACGCCGCGTGTAATCGGTCAGAAGCGCTTCCGACATCAACTTCTGCGTGCCGTATGACGTTAGCGGCACGGTGTGGAAATCGTCGGGGATCACGTCGGGATACGGCCCGCCATAGACGGCGATGGACGAGGTGAACACCACGCGCGGCGCGTACTCCGCTTCGCGGATCGCATCGAACAGGGCGCGCGTGCCGTCGAGGTTGACGCGGTAGCCGAGTTCGAGATTGGCTTCCGCTTCGCCGGAGACCACGCCCGCCAGGTGGAAGATCAGGTCCGGCCTCTGCGCCACCAGTGCAGCCGAAGCGCCCACATCCGAAAGGTCGCCGACATGGACCGCGACGTGAATCTTGGGCGAGGAGACCGCGTCGAAAGGCACGACGTCGTGGAGGTCGAGCGCAGCGATGGCCCTTCCGCCGACGGCTCCTTCCTCCATCAGCTGACGGGTCAGTTTGCGCCCGACCATGCCGGCAGCGCCCGTGACGAGTATCCTCATGTCAATCCTCCCGATCGCGACGACTGCGCCCGCGCAGCCAGAACACTCCAAAAAAGGCCGCGACGAACAGCACGGCCATGATGCCCCCGACAACGGGCGAGGATTCGCCCACCGCCAGCATCAGCGTGGGCATGTAGAAGGCCACGAGGCCGAAGCCGAACAGGATGATGGCTGCGGCGATCGCAGAGTTGCGCGTGTTGCGGTCCATCAGTTGGTCAACCCGCCGTCGACGGGAATGGCGGTGCCCGTGGTGAAGGCCGCTTCGTCGCCCGCCAGATAGACCGCAAGTGCGGCGATCTCGGATGCCTCGCCGACGCGCCCCATGGGCTGGCGTGCGACGAACAGTTCGAGCGCCTTGTCCTTGCCGCCCATCGACCTGCCAAGTTCCTCCACCCGCTCCTCCCATGAAGGCGAGCGCACGGTACCGGGGCAGATGGCGTTGCAGCGCACGCCCCTGGTCACGAAATCCATCGCCACCGCCTTGGTCAGGCCAATGACGGCAGCCTTGGACGCCCCATAGGCGTAGCGGTTGGCGACCGCCTTCATCGATGAGGCGCATGAAGACATGTTGATGATCGAGGTCGTCGCACCGGTCTCGGCCGCCCGCTCGAGCATGCCGGGCAGAAAGGCGCGGATGGTGCGGTGCATGGCCTTGGCGTTGAGGTCGAAGGAGAAATCCCAGGCCTTGTCGTCGCACTCCAGCACCGTGCCATGATGCACGTAGCCGGCGACGTTGACGAGAATGTCGATCTTGCCGATCTTGGCCGCGTAGGCGTCCACGGCGCGCGTGGACAGGACGTCGAGCTTCCCCTTCTTCGCCCTCGCCAGTCCTTCGAGCTTGGAGCGGTCCACATCGGTCGCGTGTACGGTCGCGCCTTCCTTGACGAAGGCCTCCGCGATGGCGCGTCCGATGCCCTGCCCTGCCGCGGTCACCACCGCGACCTTGCCTTTCAGTCTTCCAGCCATGCGATGCGTTCTCCCTGGAGCATGTTGCAGACGGGTGGAAACACCCGGCGTCGCATACATGCGGCTAAACCAACAAGTTGGACCATGATGTCGTTCGAAAACCGGTTCCCACTTTTCGGCATCATGGTCTAGTGCAGGTGTGCGTGAGGCCGGCCGTCGGCGCAATGGCCGAATTCCGGCTCGACGGTGACATGCTCGATGCGATGCACCTTGGCCATGCGCAGCTTGATGTCGCAGATCGCTGCATGCGCATCCGCGCCGTCACGCAGGCAGGCGTGCAGCGTCGCCATGTTGCGCGCGCCGTCCAGCGACCAGACATGCATGTGATGAACGCCGACGACGCCTTCGATGTTCTTCTCGATATCGCGGGCGATGTTGTCGCGGTCGAGGCCGTGCGGCGCGCCTTCGAGCAACATGTGGCCGGCCTCGCGCACAAGCGTCCACGCGCTGCGGAAGAGCAGCAGCGCGACCAGCGCCGAAAGCATCGGGTCGATCGGATACCAGCCCGTGAGCAGGATGATGACCGCCGCCGCGATGGCAGCCACCGAGCCCAGCAGGTCGCCCACGACATGCAGGATAGCGCCGCGCATGTTGAGGCTCTCGCGGTCGCCGCCATGCAGCACGAAGAACGCGCCGATGTTCACCAGCAGCCCCAGCACCGCGATGGCCAGCATAGGGCCGCCGAGGATGGGCGAAGGTTCGGCCATCCGGTGCCACGCCTCGTAGACGATCCACATGCCGATGGCGAAGATGGTGAGGCCGTTGGTGTAGGCCACCAGCGTCTTGACCCGGTCGAAGCCGTAGGTCAGCCGCGAGGTGGCCGCGCGGCCGGCAAGGTGGAACGCGTACCACGCCAGAACGAGCGCCACCGTGTCAGACAGCATGTGGCCGGCATCGGCCAGCAGCGCCAGCGATCCCGTCAGCAGCCCACCGACGGCCTCTGCGATCATGAAGCCGCCCGTCAGGCAGGCGGCGATGAGAACGCGCGTCTTGTCGCTCGTGCCGTGGGCATGGCCATGCCCCCCGTGCGAGTGACCGTGGCTGGAATGGTCGTGCGCGTGACCGTGCGCCATTGCGACGTCCTCAATTGCCGAGGCTGGCTCGAATCTCGCCCAGCCGCCTGTTCTGGCGACCTTCACTATCGAAATTTTGCGGATCAAGCCACTCCTCGAAGGCGCGGCGGATCGTCGGCCAGTCCTTGTCGATCATGGCGAACCACGCCGTGTCTCGATTCCTGCCCTTCACGACGAGATGCTGGCGGAAGATGCCCTCGAAGTCGAAGCCGAAGCGAAGCGCCGCCTGTCGCGACGGATGGTTCTCGGCATTGCACTTCCACTCGAACCGTCGATAGCCGAGATCGTCGAAGGCATGGCGCGCGAACAGGAACAGCGCCTCGGTCGCAGCCGGCTTGCGGGCCACGGGATCGTTCCACAGTATGTTGCCGATCTCGATGACGCCATTGGCGGTGTCGATGCGCATGAAGCTCTGCCTGCCCGCGATCCGGCCGCTCTGCCTGTCGATGACCGTGAAATAGAACGGGTCGGTGCTCGCGGCGGCCTTGTCCAGCCACGGCTGGAACGCTGCCCAGTCCTGCGGCGCTTCGTCGTAGAGCCAGCGGAAGCGCTGGTCGCGATCTTCCGTCGCGACGGCGGCAAAAAGACCATCGCCGTGACACGCGATGTCCATCGGCTCCAGCCTCACATAGCGCCCTTCGAGCGGGCTACGGGCAGGCCGTTCGCGCGGCGTCCAGTTGCTGAGATCTTCCATCGGGGCCCTGCACGATTGACAAACCGGCGACGACGCTCACAAGAACACCCTGCCGGGACAAGAACCAGGGAGGGTAGCCCGAATGCTCCAAACCATCGACGCCTTCGATCGCATCGGCGAGGAAAACGCATTCGCGGTGCTGGCGCGCGCTACCGCGCTGGCCCAGTCGGGCAAGGACATCATCAATCTCGGCATCGGGCAGCCGGACTTCCGCACGCCGGAGCACATCGTCGACGCCGCCATCAAGGCGTTGCGCGACGGCCACCACGGCTACACCCCGGCGACCGGCCTGCTCGCCACGCGCGAGGCGGTCGCACGCCGCACGCTGACGACGACGGGCGTCGAGGTGTCGCCGGAAAACGTGATGATCATGCCCGGCGGCAAGCCGACCATGTTCGCCGCCATCCTGATGTTCGGCGCGCCCGGCACGGAAGTCCTCTATCCCGATCCCGGATTTCCCATCTACCGGTCGATGATCGAGTTCACCGGCGCCAAGCCGGTACCCGTACCAATTCGGGAAGAAAACGGCTTTGCGTTCTCGGCAGACGAAACCCTGTCGCTCATCACGCCGAAGACGCGGCTGCTCATCCTCAACTCGCCGGCAAATCCCACCGGCGGTGTGACGCCGCGTGCCGAGATCGAGAAACTGGTCAAGGGCCTCGCGGCGCATCCGCACGTCGCGATCATGTCGGACGAGATTTACGACGTGATGACCTATGACGGCGAGGAGCACGTCTCGCTTCTCACCTTCCCCGAAATCCGCGAGCGGCTGATCGTGCTGAACGGCTGGTCGAAGACCTGGGCGATGACTGGGTGGCGGATGGGTTGGTCTATATGGCCCAACTCTCCCGAGAGCGGCCGCCTGTACGACAAGGTGCGCAAGCTGGCTGTCAATTGCTGGTCTTGCGTCAATGCGCCGAGCCAGTTTGCAGGCATCGCCGCCATCGACGGCCCGCAGGACGAGGTGGAGAAGATGCTGCGCGCCTTCGACCGCCGCCGCAAGGTCGTGGTCGAGGGTCTGAACGGGCTTGAAGGCTTTTCCTGCATCACGCCGAAGGGCGCATTCTATGCGTTCCCCAACATTGCGGCCACCGGCAGGCCAGCCAAGGCTTTCGCCTCCGCTCTGCTTGAAGAGGCAGGCGTCGCGCTTATCGGCGGGCCGGATTTCGGCGTGCTGGGCGAAGGCTATCTGCGCCTGTCGTATGCCAACTCGGAAGAAAACATCCTTCGCGCCATCGAGCGGATAGCGGCCTTCCTCGGCCGCTGATTAAAGCATGTCTCCCGACAGTGGGAACCGGTTTCGGGACAAGGACATGCGTCCAAACAAGTAGCTAAAGTGCATGGCGCGAATCTCAAAGATCGCGAAGCACTTTAGAGCCCGTAGTAGAAATAGATCGTCGTGCAGGCGGCCAAGCCTGCAATGATGTTCATGGGTATGCCGACCCGCAGAAAATCCGCAAAGCGGTAATTGCCCGCACCGTAAACCAGCGTGTTCGTCTGGTAGCCGATCGGCGTGGCGAAGCTGGCACTGGCGGCGAACATGACGGCCACTACCAGCGGTCGCGGATCGATGCCGATCTGCGCGGCAAGTCCGATGACGATGGGTGTCACGACGACGGCCACGGCGTTGTTGGTAATCATCTCCGTCAGCACCGAGGTGAGCATGTAGATCGCGATCAGCGTGAGGAACGGCGGCGCGTTCGTCAGCATCGGCGCAACGGCCGATACGATCAGGTCGATGGCTCCCGTCTTCTGCATGCCGGCCCCGATTATGAGCATGGCGAAGATGAGCACGAGAATGGCCCCGTCGATCGAGCCCCAAGCCTCGTCGCTGTCGATGCAGCGCAGGAGCAGGATGCCGGCAACCGCGATCATCGCCAGTATGCCGATGTCGGCGACGTTGAAGGCGGCAAGCAGAACCACCGCCATCAATGCGATGAGCGCGATCGGCGCCTTGGAGCGGCGGAATGCACGCCCGCTGGTCTGAGTCACCGACACGAGGAAACCCTGCTGCGTCATGCGGTCGATGCCGTCGGGCGGGCCTTCGAGCAGCAGTTTGTCCGCGGGGCGCAGCAGCACGGTGTCCAGATCCCTGCCCGGCACGTGCTGGTGCCGGTGAACGCCGAGGATGCGAACGCCGAAACGGCTGCCCAACCCGAGCGCGCCAAGCGCCTGCCCCATCGATGCGCGATGCGGCGCGACGATGGCCTCCACGATCTGGGTATCCGAAGGCATGCCGCCCAGGCGGGCGCGCCCAACCCGCAGCGCCTTGTTTTCCCCCAGCGTCAACAATTGGGAGGACGTTGCCGCGATGATGAGCCGGTCGCCCTTGGCAAGCGTTTGCTCGGCCACGCCTTCGCGGATGACCTCGCCCGCCCGCTTCAGCCCCAGAACACGCAGCCCCGGCAGCTTGAGAGCGCCGATATTGCCGACGGGTTCAGTGGTGAAGTCGCCCTCGGCCAGGACGGCGATCTCGGTGAGGAACTCCGTATCGTCGGATTTGGACGAGGTGTCCGGCCGGTCGGGCAACAGCCAGCGCCCGAACACCAGCATCAGCGTGACGCCGGCTGCCGCCGTGATGATACCCACCGGCGTGATCTCGAAAATGGAGAATGCCTGCAGGCCCTGGTCCCGTGCCACGCCGTCGACGAGCAGGTTGGTGGACGTACCGATCAGCGTACAGGTGCCGCCCAGTATCGCGGCGTAGGAAATGGGGATCAGCAGCCGCGTCGATGCGATGTTGAGCTTCTGCGCAAGCTTGATGACGACGGGGATGAGGATGAGGACGACCGGCGTGTTGTTGACGAAGGCGGAAAACAGCACGGCCGCCGACAGCATCATGCCGATCGCCAGCAACGGCCGGTTGGACGACCAAGCCAGAATGAGCCCGGAGAAGCCTTCCAGCACGCCGGTACGCACCAGCGCGCCCGTCAGAACGAACATCGCGCCGATCGTCAGAGGCGCGGAATTGGAGAACACCGCCATCGCGTCTGCGGCCGGCAGAAGGCCGAGCACGATAAACATCGCCGCGCCCCCTGCGGCGGTCACCTCTGGCGGAAACCTCTCGAGAAGGAACGCGACGAAGGTGCCCAACACGATGACAAGCGCAACGTAGGGTTCGTAGCCGGCAATCAGGCTGTGCATCTAGCGGTCCGCTCCTGTACCTGCAGACAATAGGAAGCGACGGTACCCGGCTACATCGCCGGATGCGGAATCCCGCGTCAAGCTTATTATCCGCGGCCGACGAACGGCATCTTGGAAGCCATTACGGTCATGAAAAGCACGTTGGCCTCCAGCGGCAGGCTGGCCATGTGCACGACGGCATCGGCGACGTGCTCCACATCCATGAGTTGTTCCGGCGCGATCTCGCCATTGGCCTGCGGCACGCCCTCGCCGATGGGTGCTGCAAGCTCCGTCAGCGCGTTGCCGATGTCGATCTGGCCGCAGACGATGTCGAACGGGCGTCCGTCGAGCGCCAGCGTCTTGGTAAGCCCGGTGATCGCATGCTTGGTGGCGGTGTAGGGCACCGAGCCCGGTCGCGGCGCATAGGCGGAGATCGACCCGTTGTTGATGATGCGACCGCCCATCGGTTTCTGCCGCCTCATCATCCCGAACGCGGCCCGTGCGCACAGGAACGACCCCGTCAGGTTGACATCGACCACGTCGTGCCAGACCTCGACGGGTATCTCGTCTATCAGCGTCGATTTGTAGCCCATGCCGGCATTGTTGAAGAGCAGGTCGAGCCTGCCGAACTCGGCGTCGATGCGACCGAAAAGCCTTTCGACCTGGTCGGCGCGGGAAACGTCGCAGACCACCGCCAGCGCCCGCCCGCCATCCGTGCCCGCCGCGGCGACGGCTTCCTCGAGCTTGTCGATTCGCCTGCCGGTAAAGACCGTGTCCCAGCCGCTCTTCACCAGCGCGATTGCGACGCTTCTGCCCACGCCGGTGCCTGCGCCCGTGACAAGCGCGATCTTTCCTTCAGCCATGCGAACTTCCTCCACGTTTCAGTAGAGTTGATTTGCAGATGGTAACGGGGATGGCAAGCGGTGAGGGCTCAAAGAAAGGGCGGTCGTGGGGACCGCCCTTAATCTGAATCGAGCTTGGGAGGAGGAAAGCCGATCCGACTTCGTTCAGATTGAACCTGATTCGTTAACGATACGTTAACGCCGTTCAGCCGAGCGCCGGCAGGAACGGGCTGCCCGCAAGAGCTTGCGCGAAGACCAAAATGACGAACAGCGAGAACGCCGCCGCGACCATCCGGACCGGCCGGCGCTCGTGCGGGCCGAACAACGCCACGGAGAGAAGGCCGAACACCGGCAGGAAGTGCATGGCGTGCGTGGCGAAGAAATGCGCCACCCGCAGGTCGCCGCCGTCGCGCGCCCACCCCATCAACGCGAGGCCTTCGCTGCCGGCCTGCGTACCGCCGACCCAGTGCGACCCCATGCTGCTCATGACGCCGGCGGTCAGAAGCGTGAGCGGCAGCGTCAGTGCAAGGCCGAGCACGACGCTCTCGCGAAACGCCGGCGGCAGCCTGAGGGCGCCGTTGCGCGCGATCTGCCACGCATAGACGGCCGACACGGAAGTAATGAGAACCGCCGCGGCACCCATCGCCCCGTAGATTGCCTGCCCGAACGCGGTGGGGTTGAAATGCGACGAGGTGCCCATGGCGGCCGCGCCGCCGATCCACAGGATCTCGACAATGGCAGCGAGCACCGCCGATGCCGCAAACACGCGGTACCAACGCTTGTCGCGAGTGCCGGCGGGCAGCCAGCGCGCGAAGAACGCGAGCGTGAGAAAATAGACCGCCAGCGAAAACTGAAACTTGAGCGGCTTGAGCCAGACATTGACGCCCTGAAACGTTCGTTCATCCACAAGGTAGGCAAATAAGGTCGGCGCCATCAGCGCCAGCATCATTAGTCCCAGCACGCCGAACGCCGGCTCGTGGCGCGTGATGGCGTCCAGCGCCCTGCGGCGATCCATGGTGATGAAGCGTGCGTCCTCGATCATGGCCGTGGTCATGGCGAAACTCCTCGATGCGATCAGTTGGCGGGACGAAGGCGATGCGCCGGCAAGACCGCGCGCAGCGCGACGAAGGCCAGATAGCCTGCGGGGCCGAACAGGAACGTCAGCGGCAGGCAGGGCAGCACCAGCCAGAAGGCGATACCTTCCTTTCGCGCCGTGCGGACGATCCACGCGCCGACGAAAAGGTCGAACGCCAGATAGTGCAGCCAGCCGGCCAGCAGCAGCTCCCGCGTCTCAAACAGCAGAGCGACATTGTCGAGCGTGTCGAAACCACCCTCCGCTCCGCTCCAGAACGCCAATATCAGCCCGACATAGGCGACTGACAGCAGGGCAGGCACGAAGAGCCCGGCGACACGGTCCGAAATCGCGGGGATCAACGGGCTGGCCAGCAGCGTGACCCAACCAGCCATCGCAACCAATCCGCTGAACTGAAAGATCGTGTCGGGGTCCATCTCGCCTCTCCATTCTTGTCACCGTCAAGATTGGTGATTATCTTTACGACGTCAAGATTTATTTTTACGATGGAAAGATTGAAATGCTCTGAGGCATCGGGCAAGCACAGGATGAGCAGGCGAAAGGACGACGCACGAGCATGACACGCAAGAAGGCCACCGAACGCGGCAGCTACCACCATGGCGATCTTCGCCGGGCGCTGCTCGTGGCCGCGGAACAGGAACTGACGGAAAAGGGCTTCGAGGGTTTCACGCTGCGCAGCTGCGCCAAACGGGCGGGCGTGTCGCATGCCGCGCCCGCGCATCATTTCGGCGACATGACCGGCCTGCTGTCGGCACTCGCCGCCGAAGGCTTCGAGCGCTTCCTGAAGGTGACGACCGCGCGGGTGGAGAAGGCCGGGACCGACGATCCGGACGCGCGGATGATTGCGATGGGGCTCGGCTATGTCGAGTTCGCCCGCGCCAACCCGGCTTTGTTCACGCTGATGTTTTCGTCCAAGAAGCCCGATCACGACGACGAGCGGCTGAGGCAGGCCGGGACGGCCGCCTTCGCGCAGCTCGTGGGGGGCGTCGCCGCGATGATCGGCAGCGAAGACCCGCTTTCATCCAGGGAAGGCCGGCGGCGCGTCGCCGCCACCTGGGCAATCGTCCACGGCCTGTCTCACCTGCTGCTTTCGCAGCAGATGAAATTTCTCGAAGGCCAGAGCGAGGAAGAGCTTCAGGCGGATATCGCCGCGATCATAGGCGTTATCAGACCACGCTGAATCCCGTCAAACCGCCGCGTCGGTCTTTACCTCGGAGACGGTCGCCTCGATATGGTCGACCAGCGCATCGGGCAGCTTGAGGCGACCGGCGAGCATGTCGAGGTAGCCGCGCTCGGCACGGGTTCTCGGCTCGATCGCGAGGCGCGACGCCGTGTAAAGCTCCACCTTCTGTGCGTCGGTCTGGGCGGCATTCACCAGCGCATCGAGATCGACCGGCTTGTCGATTTCGGCCAGCAGGAACTCCTCGGCCTCTGCGCCGATGCCCGAAAGCTGCAGCTTGTCGGCAATGCGGGCGCGCTCGGCGGCGTCGATATGGCCGTCAGCGCGGGCAGCGGCAATCATGGCGCGGGCGACAGCCAGCGCAAATTCGCCTTCGCCCTGCGGTGCCTGCGCGGGATGAAAGGGAGTGTCGGAAGGCGGCGGCAGCAGCTCGGGTTGGGTGCTTGCCGGCGCGGCACTCCCGGGCTGGTCGCCGTTCTTGTAGTTCTGGTATGCCTTGTAGGCCAAACCTGCGACAGCCGCCATGCCGCCAAGCTTCAGCGCCGAGCCGGTGATCGACCGCCCTGCCCCGGTACCCAGAAGCACCGCTGCGAGCGCACCTGCGGCCAGCGGGTTGTCGCGCGCCATCTGGGCAGCCTGCCCCGCCTTGTCGCGCACGGTCCCTTCCGTCCCTGGCACCTTGGAACCCAGCAGGTCGTCCAGCAGCTTTCTCGCATCGAGCATTGAGCGTTCCTCGCAGTTTTGACGTGATCCCGAACCATGAAGGCGCAGGGTCCGTCAGAGGTAGGCAGGCCACCCCGTCATTGCAATGACACCGCGCGAATTATGCCTCAACGGCCGATATGGGGCGGGGTTCCGCGTGCAGCGGCCAGTTCCACCTGCCGCTGCCGCTCCGCATATCGGACGCGATCGTCCTCGCTGCGTGCATCGTGACAGCGATGGCACGACACACCCTCGACATAGTGAGGCAGGAGCCGCTCCTCCGCGGTGAGCGGATGGCGGCAGGCGCGGCACAGCGCGGCTTCGCCTTCCTTCAGCCCATGGGTCACGGAGACGCGCTCGTCGAAGACGAAGCATTCCCCCTGCCACAGACTTTCCGCCTCCGGCACCTCTTCCAGATATTTCAGGATGCCGCCCTTGAGGTGATAGACCTCCTCGAGCCCGAGGGAGCGCATGTAGGCCGTCGCCTTCTCGCAGCGGATGCCGCCGGTGCAGAACATCGCCACCTTGCGCCCCTGCAGCTCGTCGCGATGCGCCTGTGCCCATTCGGGAAACTCGCTGAAGCTGCCCGTGCCGGGATCGACCGCGCCGCGAAACGTGCCGAGAGCCGTTTCGTAATCGTTGCGCGTGTCGATGACGACCGTATCGGGATCGCTCACCAGCGCATTCCAGTCTGCGGGGTCGACATAGGTTCCCGCATTTGCCACCGGGTCCAGATCTTCGACGCCCATGGTGACGATCTCGCGCTTGACGCGGACCTTCATGCGGTGGAACGGCATCTGAGAGGCCGAGCTGTATTTCAGTTCGAGGCCGGCGAGTTCGGGAATGGCTTCCAGATGCGCGATGAGTTCTTCTATCGCTGCTGCGCTTCCCGCCACCGTGCCGTTGATGCCCTCATGGGCCAACAGCAGCGTACCCTTGATACCGCGCGAGCAACACAGGCTGGCCAGCGGCTCGCGCAGGGCGCGCCACTGCGGCAGCGCCGCAAAGCGATAGAGCGCCGCGACCACGATCGGCCCCGAACTGGTTGGTGAGTTGGTTTCCATCGCGCGCTACTATCTCCACTCGGTGGCGCTTTCAAGTTTGTCCACGCCCCTCGCTCCCGCCCGACAATGCGCGCGGCAACGGAGGCGAATGCATGCTGGACACGACGGTGATGGCGGAAATCGAGAAGGTCGCGAGGGGATTGGGGATCGAGACCGCCGCACTGGCAGCGGTGGCACATATCGAGAGCGGCCTGAGGACGCACGCTATCGTCAATGGCAGGCCGGAGCCTCTCATCCGCTTCGAAGGCCACTATTTCGATCGTCGCCTGTCGGGCCCGAAGCAGCAGCAGGCCCGGCGCGAAGGCCTGTCCTCGCCCAACGCGGGCGCTGTCGCCAACCCCGCCACGCAGGCAGCGCGATGGAAGCTCGTGGCGCGTGCGGTCGTCATCGATCACACGGCCGCGCACGAGTCGGTCTCATGGGGCATAGGTCAGGTGATGGGCGCACACTGGTCGTGGCTGGGCTATGCGAGTGTCGATGCGCTCGTGCGCGAGGCGAGAGACGGCGTCGCCGGCCAGATGCGGCTAATGGCGCGCTATATCGACAAAGCCGGCCTCGCTGACGCGCTGAGGCGGCGCGACTGGGCAGCCTTCGCGCGCGGCTACAATGGCCCCGGCTTTCGGGCTAACGACTACGACCGCAAGCTGGCCAGAGCCTATGCGCGATACCGGCTACGCACGAACGGTGTGCCGGCTTCGAGGCTGCTCAGGCTCGGCGCAAAGGGCGACGCGGTGCGCGAGCTCCAGCAGGCACTTGCGCGTCATGGCCATCCGCTTGCACAGGACGGCGTCTTCGGCCTGAAGACCGATGCGGCGGTGCGCTCGTTCCAGCGCTGGAACGGCCTTGTGGAGGACGGTATCGTCGGACCGCATACCCAGGCGGCGCTGGCCGAACCCGATCGCTCAAACAGTACGCTGGCACACTGGTTGAAGAGCCTCTTCACCAGCATTTTCGCGCCACGGCCGATTTGACCGCAGCCGTCCACGCGGCGTATGGCGTGGACAGCAAGGGACGCGTCTGCTAGATGCGTCGGCGGTTAAATCGATTGAAATTTCGCGGAGCGCTCGACATGACTGCGACAGGACAGAGAACCGACAAGCTTCTGGCCATCATGGAAAGCCAGCCCGTGATACCGGTGCTCAAGATCGACCGTGTCGCAGACGCTGTACCGCTTGCCCGGGCGCTGGCACGCGGCGGCCTGCCGGCAATCGAAATCACTCTGCGTACGCCCGCTGCGCTCGACGCGATCCGCGCGGCAAGCTCGGAGGTACCGGAAGCGCTCGTAGGCGCCGGCACGATCCTCAATCCCGAGCAGTTTGCGCAGGCCGAGGCTGCGGGCGCCCGTTTCATCGTCAGCCCCGGGCTCACGCCGGCGCTGATCGAAGCGGCATCGAAAAGCGACGTGCCGCTTCTGCCGGGCGCGATCACGCCCGGCGAACTGATGGCTGCAGCCGATCGCGGCTATTCGCTGCTGAAATTCTTTCCCGCCGAACAGGCAGGCGGCGCGGCGTTTCTCAAATCGCTATCCTCGCCCTTTGCCGGCATTCGCTTCTGCCCCACGGGCGGTGTTGGCGAGAAGAACGCGACCGACTACCTGTCGCTGCCCAACGTCGTTTGCGTGGGCGGCTCGTGGGTCGCGCCCGACGCGCTCGTCGCGGCTGGCAAATGGGATGAGATAGAGGCGCTTGCGAAGGCGGCGTCAACGCTGAAGCGCTGACGCCGTCTTTCTCAGATCAATTCGTTGCGAAACGTGCCGCCGGCAGGAACGTCACGGCCTTGCCGGTAAAGCGGTTCACGTCGGCACTGCTCGGCGCGTTGCGCTGGAAACCGGCAGTATAAACGGTCTGCGGAGCGGACCAGACGACTTGGTGTGCTGCTGCCGGTTGAGCACTGCCGCCGGCATTCGCCACGGTCACGTCACGCTGGAAAGCCCAGCGGGTCAGTTCATGCTCCACCGGGACCGCCACCGAGCGGCGGTCCGGGCGTGCATCCGCCGCACGCGGCTTGGACGACTTTCCGGTGGTGCGCACGCCGGAGTCGAGTGCGGCAACCGCGTCGGAGCCCGCTGCTCGGCCCATCACGGCCACCCTCGGCGATGCCGTGACCGAAGCGAGCGACCCCTGCTTGCGAGGCTCCATGCCCAGCGCTGCCGCAGGAAGATCACCGATCGGCCCGTCGGACACGGTCGTTCTCTCGGTGCTCGGCAGGGATGCCAGCACGAACACGTCGCCACTCGCGTCGCTGGCATCGGGCAATGCCGCGACCTGCAATCCGGCCGGTTCTTCACTGTCGATCCTCGGGCGCAGGCTCGGCACAGGCGCGTTGATGATGACGTCTGCGCGCGCCTCGGTAGCGGTCATCGCCAGCATCTCGGAGATTGCATTCGAGCCGCCGCCACGCTGCGCATCACCCGCAATGGCCGAGATCGGCAAATCCTCGGATGGCGTTTCGGCTGCCGCGACCTGCACCGCCGGAGCCGGCGAATAGTCGGGCCTGCGGGTCGGGATGGGCATGTTCAGGGCGACAGCCGTTTCCTCGGCCGCCGGTGCGACCGGCTGCTGCGCTTGCGGCATGTCTGCGATCAGCGGAGCAGCGGGTGCGGCGCCGATATCGACCGTCGGTCGTGGTGCAGCGCCCGGCACAGGAACGCTGCGCGCCGGCAGGGCCGCGATGATGGTCTCCGGCGTGTTGCGGGCCGGAGCAGGCTCTGCTGCCGGTGCCGGGCGTGAAGCCGCGACCGCTGCGGCCGGCACAGGAGCCGCCGCTGCCGGAGCGTTGTTGGCATTGTTGTTGCGATTGTTGCCGCCGAAGAGCGTGGCCAGAAGCCCGCCGCCGGAACCGCCGCGCTCGCTGCCGGAATCCGATGAGGCGCTGGCGATCTGAACACTAGCGCCGGAACGCTGACGGGACTTGTAAGCGGCCATGGCCTGCTCGTAGCCCGGAAGCGGCTTGCCATCGCTGGGAACGTGGATCGTCCTGCCATCCGGGAACAGCGCCATCAGCTCGCTGCGGTTCATACGCGGCCATGAGCGAACATTGCCGACATCCAGATGCACGAAGGGCGAGCCCGACTTGGGATAGAACCCGACGCCGCCACCCTCGGCCCTGAAGCCCGCGGCGCGGATCTTCGAGATCGGTATGCCGGGAATGTAGAAATCGATGGCCTTGCCGAGCGTGTGCTGGCTGTTCTTGGCGACACCCGAAGAGCGGTTGCGCAGCATCGAATTGGTCGCCGGCGAGCGGTAGGCCGACACGACGTGGATATAGTCGCTCGCGCCGACCGAGCGATAGACTTCCCAGAGAAGGTCGAGAACCTTCGGGTCCATCTTCGCCGGCTCGTTGCGTCGCCAGTCGCGCAGGAAGCGGTTCACCTCGTTCAGGCCGCGCTGGTCGTAGCGGCCGTTGCGCATGTAGGTGATCTCTGCGCGTTCCTTAGTGTGGATGAAATACAGCTTGAGACTGCGGGTCTGCGCGCTGGCAGGAGCTGTGGCGGAGAGTGAGACAATCGCTGCAACGACGAGACATCCCAGCCATTTCAGCCGGGCAATCCCCTCAAACCGCCGCACGATTTCAGTTCGGTCCAGTATGCTCAAAACGCGTCGCCTTATCGGCTGTTGATTGGTCCCCGGAACAGAATGCTCGGGCTCGAATAACGCCCAACTATCATTCCTAATGGTTAATCCCCGCTTATTGAAGCACGAATGCGGGCAGACCATGGCGACATGATGGCGCTTATCCACAAAGGCCGGCATGGTAAACCGATCAATAACAGCAGGTTCCGGATAAAGCCAATCAGGAGGCGAGCCGTTCCGAACGCCCCTCCTCAGGCTCGATCCCAAGCTCTTTCAGCTTGCGATAGAGCGTCGAGCGGCCGATGCCCAATCGACGGGCGACCTCGCTCATCTGGCCGTTGTAATGCTCGATGGCGAGCTTGATCATCTCGCTCTCCACGTCGGCCAGAGGCCTTACATTTCCGCGATCGTCCAGCGCACGCACCAGCCCGAAACGGCCGCTCATGCCGGATTCCGCCTCGTCGCCGACATAAGGCGTCTCGTCTTCCGGGGCGCCGTCGTCTACCGGCAGGGTGCGATCGACAACCGAGGGCACGACCCTCCCCGCATCTGCCGTTTCCAGCGCCGATTCGTCTATGCCCTCGACCTGCGCCTTGATCTGCGGAAATTCGTCGGCCGTCAGAACACTGCCTTCGGCCAGCACCACCGCGCGGAAGATCGCATTTTCGAGCTGGCGGATATTGCCCGGCCAGTCATAAGCCTTGAGCATCGCCAGCGCCCCGGCGGAGATGCCGGTGATTCGCCCGCGCGCTTCGGCGGGCGCGACGCGCGAGATGAAATGCTGGACCAGCATCGGTATGTCCTCGCGCCGGTCGCGCAGAGGCGGAACTTGAATCGGGAAAACGTTGAGCCGGTAGAACAGATCCTCGCGGAACTCGCCGTCCTTCACTCGCTGGAGCAGGTCGCGGTGCGTTGCCGAGATCAGCCTGATGTTCACCTTCACGGTCGAACGCGCGCCGACGGGATCGACCTCGCCTTCCTGCACCGCGCGCAGAAGCTTTACCTGAACGTCGAGCGGCAGGTCACCGATCTCGTCGAGGAAGAGCGTACCGCCATTGGCTTCGACGAACTTGCCGGTGTGCTTTTCGGTTGCGCCCGTGAACGACCCCTTCTCGTGGCCGAACAGGATGCTTTCGACCAGATTGTCCGGGATCGCGCCGCAGTTCACCGTGACGAAGGGTTTGCCCTGGCGTTCGCTCGAACCCTGGATGGCGCGCGCGACCAGTTCCTTGCCGACACCCGACTCGCCCTCGATCAGGATCGGGATGTTCGATGCGGCGGCCTTGCGCGCGAGCTGGATGACGCGCTCCATGGTCGCACTACCGGTGACGAGGTCCTTGAAGGTGAGCGAACCGGCAGCACCCTTCTTGGCGCGCTTTGCCTCGCCTTCGTAGGCCTCGACCTTCATGGCGTTGCCGATAGCCACCTGCAGCCTGTCCGGCGAAGCAGGCTTGACCACGAAATCGAAGGCTCCGGAGCGCATTGCCGAAACGGCGGTGTCGATGCTGCCCTTTGCGGTCTGCACGATCACCGGCACATGGATTTCGCGCTCGCGCATGCGCTTGAGCACTTCGAGCCCGTCCACTCCGGGCATGACGAGGTCGAGAATGACGACTGCGACATCACGCCCACGCGCACCGTCCAGCACGTCGAGCGCGGCCTGCCCGCCATCGGCCACGAGCGTTTCGTGACCGAACTTCGAGACCGCCGCCTCAACGATTCGTCGCTGGACGGGATCGTCATCGACAATGAGTACGGGTCGGGCCATGGAACTTTCGCAGAATATCGCTAGGCTATAGGTGAACGAGTTGGATCAACATGGCACAGGCGTCTAAACAGGGCCTCAAGAAACCCGGTGAACGATTGCTTGCCGCTTCCCCTAAAACCTGAACGAATGATGAGAGCGGAGCTCGATGTCGTCTCTGGATACTGAACTTTTCTCCCTCCCCCGCCCGGTTTATGGCTTGAGCCAGGGCTCTGCCGCGCTGGATGGTCTGCCGGAGTGGAACCTCGCCGACCTCTATTCCGGCATGTCCGCGCCCGAACTCAAGCGCGATCTGGAGCGCGTCTCCAAGGACGCCATCGCGTTCGAGCAACAGTGGAAGGGCAAGCTCGCCGCACAGGCCGAGAAGGGCGCGGCAGGCTCGCTCGGCACCGCGGTGCGCGACTATGAGGCGCTGGAAGATCTGATGGGCCGCATCGGCTCCTATGCCGGGCTGCTCTACGCCGGCGACACTTCAGACCCGGCGCGCGCCAAGTTCTACGGCGACGTGCAGGAAAAGCTGACCGATGCCAGCGCCCACATGCTGTTCTTCACGCTGGAGCTGAATCTCGTCGACGATGCGGCGATCGCCAGGGCTCTCGATGCCGACCCGATCTTCGGCCACTACCGTCCCTGGGTGCTCGACCTTCGTCAGGACAAGCCCTTCCAGCTCGAAGACCGCATCGAGCAGCTTTTCCACGAAAAGTCGATCACCGGGCGCGGTGCGTGGAACCGTCTATTCGATGAGACGATGACCTCACTGCGCTTCCAGGTCGGCGACGAGACGCTGGCGCTGGAACCGACGCTCAACAAGCTGCAGGATCCCGACGGCGCGGTGCGCAAGCAGGCGGCTGACGCTCTGGCCACCACTTTCCGCGAAAACCTTCGCACGTTTACGCTCATCACCAACACGCTCGCCAAGGACAAGGAAATCTCCGACCGCTGGCGTGGTTTCGAGGACATCGCCGATTCGCGCCATCTCGCGAACCGCGTGGAGCGCGAGGTGGTGGATGCGCTGGCGACGGCCGTGCGCAACGCCTATCCGCGCCTGTCGCACCGCTACTACGCGATGAAGGCCAAGTGGCTCGGCATGGAGCAGATGAACCACTGGGATCGCAACGCGCCGTTGCCGGAGACGCCGCAGTCGGTGATCGGCTGGGAGGAAGCGCGCAACACGGTGCTGTCGGCGTACCACCTGTTCGATCCGCGCATGGCCGAGATCGCACGCGGCTTCTTCGACAAGGGCTGGATCGATGCGCCCGTTCGTCAGGGCAAGGCGCCCGGGGCGTTCGCGCACCCGACCGTGCCCTCGGCGCATCCCTACGTGCTGCTGAACTACATGGGCAAGCCGCGCGACGTGATGACGCTCGCGCACGAGCTCGGCCATGGCGTTCACCAAGTGCTGGCCGCGCGGCAGGGCGCGCTCATGGCGTCGACCCCCCTTACACTGGCCGAGACGGCTTCCGTGTTCGGCGAGATGCTGACCTTCCGCTCGCTGCTCGACCAGACGAGGGACCGCCGCGAGCGCAAGGCGATGCTGGCGCAGAAGGTGGAGGACATGATCAACACCGTCGTCCGCCAGATCGCGTTCTACGAGTTCGAGCGCAAGCTGCACACCGAGCGGCGGCAGGGCGAGCTGACCTCCGACCGCGTCGGCGAATTGTGGCTGGAGGTGCAGGCAGAAAGCCTTGGGCCGGCGATCGGCATCCGCGAGGGTTACGAGACCTTCTGGGCCTATATCCCGCACTTCATCCATTCGCCGTTTTACGTCTACGCCTACGCCTTTGGCGACTGCCTCGTGAACTCGCTCTACGCCGTCTACCAGAACGCCGAGAGCGGCTTTCAGGAGAAGTATTTCGAGATGCTGAAAGCCGGCGGCACCAAGCACCATTCCGAGCTTCTCGCCCCGTTCGGGCTCGATGCCTCGGACCCGGCGTTCTGGGACAAGGGTTTGTCGGTCATCGAAGGAATGATCGACGAACTCGCTGCTATGGACGGCTGACAGGCGAAACGTCCGGCACCGGCGGAAACCATGCAGAGGCGACGGCACATAGCCCTTTTCCAGAACGATCTGGATGGGCGGGAGATGCTGTTCTCCGACCCGCGCGACATGATCGTCGCGTGGGAGGCGGACGAGTTCCTGCCGGCGCTGGCGCGGGTGGAGGAGGCACGCACAGCGGGCAGATGGCTTGCGGGCTACATTTCCTATGAAGCGGGCTACCTGCTGGACCCAGCGCTGGAAGACGCCCTGCCCTCTGACCGGCGCGCACCGCTGCTTTGCTTCGGCGTATTCGACGGGCTGGACGACGGGCCGGAGATGGCCGGCAACGAACTCACCAACGCCTTCATCGCCGACCCGCGCGCGACGTGGTCACAGGCCGACTATGGCCATCGTTTCGAACGACTTCACCGTCATCTGCGCGAGGGCGACTGCTACCAGGGAAACCTGACTTTTCCAGTCGAGGCCAAATGGGGCGGCGATGCGCTGGCGCTGTTCCAGAGCCTGCGGCGGCGCCAGCCGGTGCGGCACGCAGCCTTCATCGACCTCGACGGTCCGGTCGTGCTTTCCCGTTCGCCGGAGCTGTTCTTCGGCGTCAATCGCGACCGCTGGATCGAGACCCTGCCGATGAAGGGAACCGCGCCGCGCGGCACGACGAGGCAGGAAGACGAGGCGCAACGCGAGTTCCTGCGCAACGACCCGAAGAACCAGGCTGAGAACCGGATGATCGTCGATCTCCTGCGCAACGACATATCACGCATCAGCGAGGTGGGCACGCTGGACGTTCCCGAACTTTTTCGGGTCGAAACCTATCCGACCGTGCACCAGATGGTCAGCCTCGTACGGGCGCGCCTGCTGGACGGCCTCACCTTTCGCGACATTCTCGCAGCGCTGTTTCCCTGCGGCTCAATAACCGGCGCGCCCAAGATAAGCGCGATGAAGATCCTGCGCGCGCTGGAAGACCGGCCGCGCGACGTCTATTGCGGCGCCATAGGCTGGATGGCACCCGACGGCACGATGCGCTTCAATGTCGCGATCCGCACGATTTCCCTTTTCCCGGAAGGCCGTGCCGTCTTCAATGTCGGCGGCGGCGTGGTGTTCGATTCAACGGCCGACGGAGAATATGCGGAATGCCTTCTGAAGGGCCGCTTCGCGACGGGCGAGAAGCCGGCTTCCACCTGATCGAGACGATGCGTTTCGAGCCGGGCACCGGCATCGTGCGCCGTAGCCTGCATCTCGCACGGCTGGAGGATTCGGCGCGCACGCTGGGCTTCGTCTTCGACCGGCGCGAGATCGAACGCGACCTCGCTCGGCTTGAAGGCGAGCTTCAGGCCCTACGCGTGCGCCTGTCGCTGCAACCAGATGGAGGCGGCGCCATCGAGACACAGGCCTTCACGCCACTTGCTGCAGGGGCGGTGTGGACGGTCGTGATCGCCGCCACGCGGCTCGGCTCGAACGACCCGCTCCTGCGGCACAAGACCTCGCGGCGTTCGCTCTACGAGTCCGCGCGCCGGGAATTTGCGCCCGCAGAAGCCGACGAAGTGATCCTCACGAACGAGCGGGGCGAAATTTGCGAAGGCACGATCACAACGGTATTCGCGCGGATCGACGACGGCCCGCTGGCGACGCCTCCGCTTGCAAGCGGGCTTCTCGCAGGTGTGCTGCGCGCCGAAATGCTGGCTGCCGGAAAGGCACGTGAAACCGTTCTGCATCGGGCCGATCTCGAACGCGCGCAGGAAATCTTCGTCGGAAACTCCCTTCGCGGCTTGATACCGGCAAGGCTGAGACGCGAAACTGGCGCATGAGCATCGCCCACACGCCTTATGACGGATCGTCGAAGCCCTTCACCATCGGCCTCAGGCCCCTGCCGCTCGGCGAATGGATCGAGGTCGATGCGAACCGCGATGCCCATCTGGCCGAGAAGCGCAGGCTGTTTGCCGAGCGTCCCGCCGACGTGTTCGCGGAAGAACCGGAGACGCAAGCGGCCCAGCGTGAGGTGCTGGAGCTGTTGCGCGACCATCTCGCCAACCATTTCCCGCATCTGCTGGAGACAGGGGCAGATCCCGCCGAACCGCCGCTGAAAACCGCTTCCCTTATGGTTCAGGAGGATTTCGTCCTGATGCGGCGTGGCGACGACGGATGGCGCCTGGCGGCGGCCTCCTTGTGCTTTCCATCCTCGTGGTCGCTGGCCGAGAAGTTCGGCAGGCCGCTGGCCGACATCCACCAGCCCGTGCCGCAATTCGGGCGCGCCACCCGCAATGCAAAGCTGATCGAGCGCATGTTCGACAAGCTTCAGGGCCAGCTCGTCATCCGCTGGAACTGGTCGCTGCAAAACAACCCCGACCTCTATCATCCGCTCTCGGGTACGCAGCGCGACGAACGCGCCATCGAGCGGCCCTCACGGTTTCCCGGCGACGACGCGGCGGCGGCCGCCTTCATCCGCGTCGAGCGCCAGACGCTGCGCAAGCTGCCGCTCTCCGGCGACATTCTTTTCACGATCCGCATCCATCTCGACCCGCTGAAAGCGCTGCGCAAGCATCCTGACAAAGCGGTCGTCGCCGCCTCGCTGGCCGAACAGCTTCTGGAGCTGGACCAGCACCAGCTCGACTACAAGGGGCTGACCGCTGACCGCGATCGGCTGGTCGCGTCCCTTCGTGCCATGGCGGCGCTGGAGGGAACGGCTTCGGCGCCGCCGTGTTGATTGTGTCATGGTTCCGTGGTTTAGCCCGACCGTAATATCCAGCCGGGAGCTTTCCAGATGACCGACTACGCTTATCCCATTCATGGCGACATCACCGGTCCCGTCGTCATGATCGGCTTCGGCTCCATCGGGCGCGGCACGCTGCCTCTCATCGAACGGCACTTTCGTTTCGACCGCTCGCGGCTGGTGGTGGTGGAACCGCGCGAGGACCGAGGCGACCGCCGCATCATCGCCAGCCACGGCGCCAAGCACTTAAAGGCGCATGTGACGCGGGACAACTACCGCGAACTGCTGACGCCGCTGCTCACCGCCGGCGAAGGTCAGGGTTTCTGCGTCAATCTCTCCGTCGATACCGGCTCGCTTGACCTGATGAAGCTGTGTCGCGAACTCGGCGTTCTCTACATCGACACCGTCGTCGAGCCTTGGCTGGGCTTCTACTTCGACAAGGATGCCGACAACGCCGCACGCACCAACTATGCGCTGCGCGAGACGGTGCGCGAGGAAAAGCGCCGCAACCCCGGCGGCACCACCGCCGTCTCCACCTGCGGTGCAAATCCGGGCATGGTGTCGTGGTTCGTCAAGAAGGCGCTGCTGAACCTCGCGACCGATCTCGACATCGTACACGAAGAGCCCGAGACAGAGGACCGCGCAGGCTGGGCCGCACTGATGCGCAAGGTCGGCGTCAAGGGCATCCACATCGCCGAGCGCGACACGCAGCGCACCAAGAACCCGAAGCCGCTCGAGACCTTCTGGAACACATGGTCTGTGGAAGGCTTCATCTCGGAAGGGCTCCAGCCCGCCGAACTCGGCTGGGGCACCCACGAAAAATGGAAGCCTGACAACGCGCGCGAACACACTAGCGGCAACAGGGCGGCCATCTATCTCGATCAGCCCGGCGCGAACACCCGTGTGCGTACATGGTGCCCCACGCCGGGGCCCCAATACGGCTTCCTTGTCACCCACAACGAGGCGATCTCCATCGCCGATTTCTTCACCGTGCGTGACGACAAGGGCGAGGTCGCCTATCGCCCGACCTGCCACTACGCCTACCACCCGTGCAACGACGCCGTACTTTCGCTGCACGAGATGTTCGGCGCGGCCGGCAAGGCGCAGCCTGTTCAGCATGTGCTGGACGAGCACGAACTTGTCGATGGCGTGGACGAGCTGGGCGTCCTTCTCTACGGCCACGGCAGAAATGCCTACTGGTACGGTTCGCAGCTCTCGCTGGAAGAGGCGCGCGGCCTCGCCCCCTACCAGAACGCGACCGGCCTTCAGGTCACGTCGGCGGTGCTCGCCGGAATGGTATGGGCGCTCGAGAACCCGGAAGCCGGGATCGTAGAGACGGACGAGATCGACTACCGACGCTGCCTTGAGGTGCAGATGCCTTATCTCGGCCCGGTCGAAGGCTATTACACGGACTGGACGCCGCTCGAGGGGCGGCCCGGGCTCTTCCCCGAAGACATCGACACGAGCGATCCCTGGCAGTTTCGAAACATTCTTGTTCGTTAGGCGTTGTTCGACAGAGGGGGGAACGTACCCACCTTGCTTTCGCCCCGGAAAACGGCGAATGAGATTCCAGTCGTACCGACAAGAGGACTATCGGCATGATGAATGCGGGCAAATTTCGCGCAGCCGCCGCGACGACAATGGTATTGGCGCTGGCAGGCTGCCAGATGGCGGGCGAGCCGCCTATGCGCAATCGCCCGATGACGCCGCCGCCCATGCAGCAGAGCGGCTTCGAGGGCGACTGGGTCAGCACCGACGGCGTAGCGCTCTCCCGCTTCACCAGCGGCAGGTTCGAGACGCTGGCGACCGACACCGGCAACAAGCTGGCTGAAGGCAGCTACACCCAGTTGAACCCGACCACGGTTTCGATTTCCGTCACCTCGCTCATCCGGCAAACGACCACGCAGGTCAATTGCGCGATGGTCACGCAGACGCAGCTCAACTGCACCAGCTCGGCCGGCCAGCAGTTCTCGCTCATCCGGCGCAGCGCCGGCACGGCCTGATCCGGCTTTACGCCGGCGGCGTTCCTCCCTGCGCCGCCGGAAGCCACCTTGCACATTCCGCATCGCTGCTGCGATAACCGTTTCTGCGGGATTTAGGGAGGAACGATGGCCGCACATTTCGACGCGCTCGAACATCGGGCGCCTGAGCAGCGCGAGGCCGATCTGTTCTCGCGCCTGCCCGGCTTTCTCGCTTCCGCAATGCGCGACGCGCCGGGCCTGGGCCGCTGGTTGGCCGATCTCGATCCGGCATCGGTGACATCTCGGTCGGCATTCGCCAGACTGCCGATCCTGCGCAAGCCAGAACTCATGGAAATGCAGGCGAAGGAGCCGCCCTTCGGCGGTTTCGCCAATCCCGCGCACCTGACGGGCGGCCGCGTGTTCATGTCGCCCGGCCCGATCTGGGAGCCGCAGGGGGTGGGGTCCGATCCGGGCCGCTCGGCCCGCGCCATGTTTGCTGTCGGCATCCGCCCCGGCGACATCGTCCACAACAGCTTTTCCTATCACATGACACCCGGCGGCTTCATCATGGACGAAGGCGCGCGCGCGCTGGGATGCACCGTGTTTGCCGCAGGCACGGGCAACACCGACATGCAGGTCGACGCGGCCGCCGCACTCAAGCCGGCCGTCTATGCCGGCACGCCCG
Source organism: Neoaquamicrobium microcysteis (assembly GCF_008180155.1). Lineage (GTDB taxonomy): Bacteria > Pseudomonadota > Alphaproteobacteria > Rhizobiales > Rhizobiaceae > Aerobium > Aerobium microcysteis. The sequence continues at coordinate 265,851 of NZ_VSZS01000067.1, forward strand.
ATTTCCTCAAGGTGATGCTCGACCGCGCCGCAGAAACCGGCCGCAACCTGTCGTCCTTTAGGCTGGGGCTGGTGTCCGGCGGGGCGCTTTTTCCCTCGCTGCGCGACGAATATTTCGCGCGAGGCGTCAAGGTCTACCAGTGCTACGCCACCGCCGAGTTCGGGGTCATCGCATATGAGAGCGCCGGCGACGGCGGCACGCCCAACCCCGGCATGATCGTCAACGAGGACCTGATCGTGGAGATCGTGCGCCCCGGCACCGGCGACCCGGTACCTGAGGGCGAGGTGGGCGAACTGGTGGTCACCAGCCTGAACCCCGCCTATCCGCTGGTACGCCTGGGCACCGGCGACCTGTCGGCGATCCTTCCCGGCCGCTCACCATGCGGCCGCACGGGCACGCGTCTCAAGGGCTGGATGGGCCGTGCCGACCAGCGCACCAAGGTCAAGGGCATGTTCGTCGACCCCAGGCAGATTGCCGAGGTGCTGGCACGCCATCGCGATGTGGTGCGCGCGCGTCTGGTGGTGACGCGTGACGGCGCCCGCGACGCCATGGCGCTGCATGTCGAGGCAGCACCCGGCGCAGCGCCCGACACGAACGCCATCGAGGCCTCGCTGCGCGACGTCACCAAGCTGGGCGGCGCGGTGCTGCTCGCGGAGCACGGTTCTCTGCCGAACGACGGCAAGGTCATAGCCGACGAGCGCGACTACGCCGGTTGATCCCCGTCAAGGTGCGGCAAGCAGGACACTTGCATTGCGGAGGCCAAGGACTAGTTTCCGGCCACCTGCAAGGAGTTGCCCGGCATGAACATCCAGACGGCGATCGACAGTGACAAGGCAAAGGCGGTTGGCCCCCTCCCCGCCGGCCATCCGCCCGTGCGACAGGGGCGCATCGGCGTGCTTTTGAGCAACCTCGGCACGCCCGACGGAACGGACTACTGGTCGCTGTGGCGCTACCTGCGCGAGTTCCTGTCGGACCCGCGTATCATCGAGCTCAACAAGGCGATCTGGTATCCGATCCTTTACGGCGCGGTGCTGACGACACGGCCGCAGAAGGCGGGTGCGAACTACGCCAAGATCTGGAACCGCGAAAAGGACGAGTCACCGCTGCGCACGATCACGCGCAGCCAGACCGAACGGCTGGCGGCCGCCTTTGCCGATGACGACCGGGTGGTGGTCGAGTGGGGGATGCGCTACGGCAATCCCTCGATCGAGGGTGCGGTCGAACGGCTGACAGCGCAGGGCTGCGACCGCATCGTCTTCTTCCCGCTCTATCCGCAATACTCCGCCACGACGACGGCCACCGCCAACGACCAGCTCTATCGCGGGCTGATGAAGATGCGGCGGATGCCGACGGTGCGTTCCGTGCCGCCTTACTACGACGAACCTGCCTATATCGAGGCCCTGGCTCGTTCGATCGAAACGCACCTGACGAAGCTGGATTTCGAGCCGGAGGTGATCCTCGCGTCTTACCACGGCATCCCGAAATCCTATTTCGAGAAGGGCGACCCGTATCACTGCCACTGCCTCAAGACGACGCGCCTCCTGCGCGAGCGGCTTGGAATGGACGAAAAGCGCCTGATGACGACTTTCCAGTCGCTGTTCGGCAAGGCCGAATGGATCAAGCCATACACCGACAAGACGGTGGAGAGGCTGGCTTCGGAGGGTGTCAAATCCATCGCCATCGTGAACCCCGGTTTTTCCGCTGACTGCATCGAGACGCTGGAAGAGATCGACGGCGAAGTGCGCGAGGTTTTCATGCGCGCAGGCGGCGAGAAGTTCGCGCACATTCCGTGCCTGAACGATAGCGAAGACGGCATGGCGATGCTGGAGCAGCTGGTGCGCCGGGAACTCGCCGGCTGGTTGTGAAGCCTGCCCGCCTGTCATTGTAACATCGGGCAAACACCCTTAAGTCTGACCTGAACGAACCGGCGCGCGGCGCAGCCGGATTGGCATAGCGATGGAGGGCACCATGCCGTTTTCTGGCTTCGACATTCTCATTCCGGTTCTGGTCGTTCTCGTCCTTTTCCTCATCTTTGCGGGGATCAAGACGGTACCGCAGGGTCACAACTACACCGTCGAGCGCTTCGGCCGCTACACGCGTACGCTGACGCCGGGCCTCAACCTCATCGTCCCGTTCATCGACCGCGTCGGCGCGCGCATGAACATGATGGAACAGGTGCTCGACGTTCCGACCCAGGAGGTCATCACCAAGGACAACGCCATCGTGTCGGTCGATGGTGTCGCCTTCTACCAGGTGCTCAACGCCGCCCAGTCCGCCTATCAGGTCTCGGGGCTGGAAAACGCCATCCTGAACCTGACGATGACCAACATCCGTTCGGTCATGGGCTCCATGGATCTCGACGAACTGCTGTCCAACCGCGATGCGATCAACGACCGCCTGCTGCGCATCGTCGATGATGCCGCGAGCCCCTGGGGCATCAAGATGACGCGCGTCGAGATCAAGGACATCAACCCGCCCAAGAACCTCGTCGACTCGATGGCGCGCCAGATGATGGCGGAACGCGACCGGCGCGCGGAAATCCTCGTGGCCGAAGGCCGCAAGCAGGCCCAGATCCTCGAGGCGGAAGGCCGCAAGGAAGCTGCTTTCCGCGACGCCGAAGCCCGCGAGCGTGCGGCGGAAGCCGAAGCGCGCGCGACGCAGATGGTGTCGGAGGCCATCGCCAAGGGCGACGTGCAGGCGATCAACTACTTCGTCGCCCAGAAGTACACCGAGGCGATGGCTGCAATCGGCTCGGCCACCAACAGCAAGATCGTGCTGATGCCGCTTGAGGCATCCTCGCTGATCGGTTCGCTGGGCGGCATCGGCGCCATAGCCAAGGAAGTGTTCAGCGAGGACGCGCAGCAGATACGCACACAGCGCGCGGCCGGCCGCACACCCACGGTTTCGCCGGATCAGTCGCGCTAGTCCGGCTGCGTCGGACGGTTCTGGAGGTTCGTCATGATAATGGATTGGCTCTCCCAACTCGGTCCGTGGAACTGGATGGTGCTGGGCGCCGTGCTGCTGACGCTGGAGATCGTCGCCCCTGGCGCCTACCTGCTGTGGCTCGGGATCGCCGCCGTCCTGACCGGCACGCTGTCGCTCCAGCTTTGGGAGAGCGCGGCGTGGGTATGGCAGGTGCAGGTGCTTGTGTTCCTGGCGCTGTCGATCGCCTCCGTGCTCATCGGCAAGCGGTTCTTCCCCAACAGCAGCCCTGACGACACCGACCAGCCGCTTCTGAACCAGCGCGAACGCCAATTGATCGGGCGCACCGCCACGCTTCAGGAGCCGATCACGGAAGGCTATGGACGTATCCGGCTCGGCGATACGCTGTGGCGCGTAAACGGACCGGATTTGCCCGCCGGTGCCCGCGTCCGCGTCGTGGCCGCCGAAGATGGCCATCTAAGGGTGGAAGCGCTTTAGGCAGCGCCTATCCTGAGCAGGTCGTGCAGGTGGACGAGGCCTACCGGCTTCCTGTCTTCCACCACCATGACCGAGGTGATCGACGACGCATTGACCATTTGCAGCACCGCACCGGCCAGTGCATCGGCGGGCACGCATTTGGGCTGGCGGGTCATCACATCCTCGACGGTCATTGACAGCAGATCCGCACCGATGTGACGGCGCAGGTCGCCGTCGGTGATGATGCCTTCCAGCGTACCGGAGGCACCCACTACGGCAACACAGCCGAATCCCTTGCGCGAGATTTCCAGCACCGCCTCGCGCATGCCGGTTCCCGCCTGCACAAGCGGCAGCTTCTCGCCGCGATGCATGATCTCGCCGACCTTCACGAGGCTAGCGCCCAGCTTGCCGCCGGGATGGAAGGTGCGGAAATGGTCGGGCGTGAAGCCTCTCGCTTCAAGCAGCGCCACGGCCAGCGCGTCCCCGATAACCAGTTGCATCATCGTGGAGGTCGTGGGCGCCAGCCCCAGCGGGCAGGCTTCGGCCGCCTTGGGCAGTCCGATGACGACGCTCGCCTCGCGCGCCAGCGCCGAATCGACCCCCGAGGTGATGGCGATCAGCGGTATGGCGAACCGGCTGGCATAGGCGACGATGGTCTTGAGTTCCGCCGTCTCCCCCGACCATGACAGCGCTATGATGGCGTCGTCAGCGGCGATCATGCCGAGATCGCCATGGCTCGCCTCGGCTGGGTGCACGAAGAATGCGGGCGTGCCGGTGGAAGCGAGCGTCGCGGCAATCTTCGAGCCGATGTGCCCGCTCTTGCCGACGCCGGTGATGATGACACGGCCGGTGATGCCGCCGATGATCTCGACGGCTTGCGCAAAGACCTCGCCCAGCCCGTTGTCCAGCGCGCCTTCCAGCGCCGTCAGCCCGCTCATTTCGGTACGCACGGTGCGCAGCGCCGACGCGATCGCCGAGCTTCTGTCCACTGGAGCGCTGATTGCCTTTCTGTGCATGCGCAAGCGCTTAGCGCTTCCGCGTTGTCATGTCCATCGCGACGCGAGCGCAAGGCGAATGGCGGGCGGGTCAATCATCCGTTAACCATCGCTGTTTACGGTCCGGTAAAGTTTCGCGCTTCCCGCGCCACACCGATCGGGCGACGATGGCACCAGTTCCGCCGCACAGACAACGGATGCAGCGTTGCGCAAGCGCGCTTGCGCTTGCCGCGGCCGGCGTGTTGCTGGCGGGCGGCGATGCATTCGCGCAGATGCGGGACGGCCTGCGCGGCGAGGTGCAGGAGACGGCGATCACCACCGATCTTCTGGGCCGGTATCCGCGCACGCTGACGAACACGTCGCCTCTCGACGGGTCGACCTCTCTTGTCGAGGAACCGGCCGCACGCCGCTACAGCCCTGTCAGCAGCGGCGCGATCGACGATGACGCGGCACCCGCTCCGACTTCCGGCCTGCTCGGCGACGGGCTTGCCCAAGGCGGCGCGCAGACGGGAGCCGAACCCGTGACACGCACAGGCCGGAGCGGGGCGGCAAACCCAGGCGAGAGCGCGCCGACCGCCAACGCGGCAACCGATGAAGATTTGACCACCGGCACGGTGCGGGCGGCCCCGGTGGACGGTTTCGAGGAAGACCGCAGCACGCGGATCGGCCCCGACGGCGAGCGCGCGGGCGCCATCGACGCGCTTTCGCGAACGCCCGAGCCCAACCCCTATGGCCCGCTCGGCATGCGTGTCGGCACGTTCGAGCTGAACTCGACGCTGGAACAGGGGATCGGCTGGACATCCAACGCCAATCTGACGACCGAGGCGAGATCGTCGACCTATTCGGAGACCGGATTGCGCCTCAACGCGGTCTCCGACTGGTCGCGCCACAGCGCGCGCATCGACGGCGACGTTCGCTACAGGAAATCGCTCGGCGGCGAGGAGATTTCCGACGCGGAGGGTGGGGTCAACGGCGAGTTGCGGCTGGAGCTCGGAGACCAGTGGAACGCCTTCGCATCGGGCGGCTACCGGGTATCGCCCGAATCCGCCTCCTCGCCCTCGACGGTCACAGGGGCGGTCTCACGTCCCCTGCGCCATACGTTCACCGGCAGCGCGGGCCTCTCGCGCGATGTGGGCCGCGTGCGACTTGGCATGTATGGCGATGTCGCACGCAACGTCTATGGCGATGCTAGGCTCGAAAACGGCGACCGGCTTTCTCAGAGCGACCGCGATTCGACCTTGTCGACGCTGCGCCTGCGCACCGGCTACGAGATTTCGCCGGCGCTTCGCCCTTTTGTGGAGGCGGAGATCGGCCGGCGATCATACGACGAGGCGTTCGACCGCGACGGGTACGAGCGCTCGGCCGACCGATACGCCCTGCGCAGCGGCTTCGAGCTGGATATGGGCGAGAAGCTGCGCGGCGAGATCGCCGCCGGGTGGGTCAGCGAGCGGCCGGACGACGCCCGCCTCGACGAAATTTCCGGCCTGTCGCTTGCGGCGAACCTCGCCTGGTCTCCGGTCCACGGCACTACCGTCGAACTGAACGGGTCCACCGAAGTCGAAGGCTCAACGGTCGCCGGCAAATCAGGCTCGCTCTACCATTCCGGCAGTGTGTCTCTGACCCGCCAGTTGCGGCACAACCTAACCGGCAGCGTGCTGGCGGGCATCGGCTGGCGGGAATATTTCGGCCACGACGAAACCGACCTCGTGCTGCGCGGCGAGGCCAGCCTGACCTGGTGGATGAACCGCTATGCCGGCATTACCGGCCGCGCCAGCTACGAAAGCCAGCGCGGAACCTTGCCAGACCGCGACTACGACGCCACCAGCCTCTATCTGGGCATGACGCTGCAGCGCTGAGCGGCCTAAGGCGTAGGCTTGCCCATCAGCCTTTCGACGGCGTTGATCACGACATCGCGCAGATTTTCCTGCTGGAAGGCGAATGCCACGTTCGCCTCGACGAAACCTTCCGGCGAGCCGCAATCGTAGGTGCTGCCGCGATAGTGGTAGCCGAACAGCGTTTGCTCCTTGCCCAACCGGATCATCGCATCGGTGAGCTGGATTTCCCCGCCCGCGCCCTTTTCCTGATTGGCCAGTATGTCGAAAATCTCGGGCTGAAGGATGTAGCGGCCGTTGATGTAGAGGTTGGTCGGCGCGGTGCCCTTGGCCGGCTTCTCCACCATCTCGGTAATCTCGAAGCCAGTGTGGATTTCCGCGCCCTTGCCCACGATGCCGTATTTGTGCGTCTCCTCGGGGTCGCACTCCTGCACCGCGACGACGTTGTTGCCGGTGCGCTGGAACAGCTCCACCATGCCCTTGAGACAGCTTTTTTCGGATTGCATGATCATGTCGGGCAAAAGCAGCGCGAAGGGCTCGTTGCCCACAAGATCGCGCGCGCACCATACCGCATGCCCCAGCCCCATCGGCACCTGCTGGCGGGTGAAGCTGGTAGCGCCGGGCGCGGGCTGCATCTTGCGCAGCCGCTCGAGCTGCTCCTTCTTGCCGCGCTGCTCGAGCGTGTCGTAGAGCTCGAACTGGAGATCGAAATGATCCTCGATCACAGCCTTGTTACGGCCGGTGACGAAAATGAAATGCTCGATGCCCGCCTCGCGCGCTTCATCCACGACATACTGGATGACCGGGCGATCCACGACCGTAAGCATCTCCTTCGGCACCGCCTTCGTTGCTGGCAGGAACCGGGTTCCAAGTCCGGCCACGGGGAAGACGGCTTTTCTTACTTTTCTCATCTGCGCTCACTGTTCCATTTTTGGCGGCGGCGGCACTTTCCGCGGCGACATTTTCATGCCGACATTGACCATTATTGAATCAAAACTGTCGAGGAGGGGGTTGCGATCGGAAAATCCCGATAATCGTAAAACCTATGGTAAACTTTTTCCTAACCCGAATGGTCGATGAATGGTTCCACCAGAGCAACAGGCAATTGGAGGCATGAACATGGCCAACGCAACGGCAGGACGTTTCGCATCGTTCCTGAAGACCGCCGGACTGACGCTCGCGCTGGTGGTTTCGGCGCAGATCGCGCCAGCATCGGCGGACGCGCAGTTTCAGCGCTGGGTGAGCCAGTTTCGTTCGACGGCGACCAGCAGCGGCATATCGGGCGCGATATTCGACAGGGCATTTTCAGGCGTCACCGCCCCCGATCCCGAGGTGCTGCAGCTGGCGCAGAACCAACCCGAATTTAACGCGCCCGTATGGCAGTATTTCGACAACCAGATCACCGACGAATCCGTCGGCAACGGCCGTCGCATGGCGCAGCAGCACCGCCGCACGCTCGACGCGGTCGAGCAGCGCTTCGGGGTCGACCGCAACGTCGTGCTGGCGATCTGGTCGATCGAATCGCGCTACGGCGAGGCGCTCAACAATCCGCGCATCGTGCGCAACATCGTGCGCTCACTGTCGACGCTGGCCTATGCAGACCAGCGCCGGCAGAAATTTGCGCGCTCGCAGCTCATCGCGGCGCTGAAGATTCTCCAGAACGGCGACGTCGACGTCAGCCAGATGACCGGCTCATGGGCCGGTGCCATGGGCCACACGCAGTTCATCCCCACCAGCTACCAGACCTGGGCCGTCGATATGGACGGCAACGGCAAGCGCGATATATGGAATTCGATCCCCGATGCGCTCGGTTCGGCCGCCAATTTGCTGCGCCAGAACGGTTGGCGTCCCGGTCATGCCTGGGGGTATGAGGTGACGTTGCCTGCAGGCCGCAAATTCCCCGGCGGTCGCCAGACGCTTGCCCAGTGGCAGGCAATGGGCGTCGTGCGTGCCAACGGCCAGGCATATCCCCGCATGAACGACCAGGCGGAGCTTAAGGTGCTGGAAGGCCGCGACGGACCCGCCTTCCTCGTCCTTCACAACTTCAACATGCTCAAGCGCTACAACAACTCGGACCGCTACGCGCTGGCCGTCGGCCTTCTGTCGGACCAGATCGCCGGCCACGGCCAGCTCTCGCGCGACTGGAACCGCCCGTTCACACGGCTTTCCTTTGTAGAGACGCAGGAATTGCAGAAGCGTCTTTCGGCGCACGGCTATTACGACGGCGAAATCGATGGCAGGATAGGGCCTGCCTCTCGAGAGGCCATCAAGGCGCTGCAGGGCCGCATCGGCATGTCGGCCGACGGCCACCCGAGCAAGGAGCTTCTGACCCGACTGCGCGGTCAGTAGCAAGGAGTACCGATGAGAGTAACCGCTTCCCGATTGCCGCGCGTCCTGCGGCTGTGCAGTGCGGCACTGGCCCTGTTGCTGGTGCTGCCTGCGGGCGCCCATTATCCGGGCGTCGCGCACGCGCAGCAGGCGGGCGAACGGCAGACGGGCGGCGGCATTCTTCGCTTCCTCTTCCAGCGCAGCGAGCCCCCGCGCCGGGACCGCGTCGTCGCGCCGCCTCCGGGCGCCGAGGCGCCACGCCGGGCAAACCCGACGGTAAGACGCACCCAGCCGGGGCCGGTCGCGGCGCCGGCTGAGCCTGCTGTCGAGAAGGCGGAAAACGCAAAGCGCGTTCTCGTCGTCGGCGACTTTCTGGCGGGCGGCATGGCCGACGGCCTCGAGGTCGCCTTCGAGCAGAACCCGAATGTGCTGGTCGTCAATCGCTCCAACGGCTCGTCGGGCCTCGTTCGCGACGACTACTATGACTGGCCGGGTAGTGTCGGCTCCATGATCGAAATGGAGAATCCGTCGGCGGTGGTCGTCATGATCGGCTCCAACGACCGCCAGCAGATGCGCATCGACGGCAATCGAGAGCCACCGCGCACCGAAGCGTGGACGGCCGAATATGAGCGGCGCGCCACGGCGCTGGTCAAGGCGATCCGCGACAGGAACCTGCCGCTCATCTGGGTCGGCAATCTGCCATTCCGACCCGGCGCGATGTCGTCCGACATGATCGCGTTCAACGACCTCTACCGGCGCATCGTCACAGATGCCGGAGGAGAATTCGTCGATGTGTGGGACGGCTTCGTCGACGAGACCGGCGCGTTTGCGGCCAACGGCCCCGACATGAACGGCCAGCCGGCCCAGTTGCGTTCCAGCGACGGCATCAACGTCACGCGGCAGGGCCGCCGCAAGATCGCGTTCTATGTCGAAAAGCCGCTAAACCGGCTGCTCGACCTCGGCACGGACGCATCCGGCGTGGCACGGCTGGGTCCAGACAGCGAATTGCTGGGCGCGCCCTCGGTCGAAGAGGCCGCGCCTGCTATCATAGACCGGACGGCGCCGATGGCGCTCGACGATGTGAGCGCGGACGCCGCGTCCGGCCTGCTCGGCGCTCTCGTGCAACCTGCCGGCGGCGAGGCCCACACCGCGGCCGAGAAACTTTCGCGCGAGGGTGTGGGGCCCGAGGCGACACCCGGACGCGCAGACGATTTTCAGATAAGGCGGCAGAAAGCCCCCGCGCAGCCAGACCCCGGCAAAACCTCTGCCGTGACGCGCTGATTTGGACGTATCGTCCTACCGGGGCAGGACAGTCTCGCCCATCAGGAACTTGTCTATCGCGTGCGCGGCCTGCCGGCCTTCGCGGATGGCCCAGACCACCAGCGACTGCCCGCGCCGCACGTCGCCGGCAGCAAACAGCCGGTCCACATTGGTCATGTAGTCGCGGTCGTTGGCCACCACATTGGTCGAGCGTCGCGCATCGACGTTCAGGGCCATCTGCCCTTCCATCTCCTGCGTGACGCCGCCCGAGATGGGCCCGGCGAAGCCGATGGCGATGAAGGCGAGGTCGGCGCGGATGACGAATTCGGTGCCGGCAACCGGCTTGCGCTTATCGTCCACCTCGCAGCACTTGACGCCGGTCAGCACGCCGTCTTCGTCGCCGATGAACTCAAGCGTCGCCACCTGGAACTCGCGCTGAGCGCCTTCCGCCTGCGATGAAGACGTGCGCATCTTGGTCGCCCAGTAGGGCCACACGGTCAGCTTGTCTTCCTTTTCTGGCGGCTGCGGGCGAATGTCGAGCTGGGTGACGCGCACCGCGCCCTGCCGGAAGGCAGTGCCGACGCAATCGGACGCCGTGTCGCCGCCACCGACGACCACGACATGCTTGCCGCCGGCAAGGATGGGGTCGGCAGCCCACGCAACAGACTGGATGTCCTCGCCCCCGACGCGGCGGTTCTGCTGGACGAGATAGGGCATGGCATCATGCACACCGGCAAAGTCCGCACCGGGAATGCCCGCCGGGCGCGGCGTTTCGGACCCGCCGCAATAGAGCACCGCGTCATGCTCGGCCAGAAGCTCGGACACCTTCCTGTCGACGCCGACATTGACGCCGCAGTGGAACACGACGCCTTCGCCCTCCATCTGCTTAACGCGGGCATCGACATAGTGCTTCTCGATCTTGAAGTCGGGAATGCCGTAGCGCATCAGCCCGCCGGGCTTCGATTCGCGCTCGTAGACATGCACCTCGTGGCCGGCACGTCCGAGCTGCTGCGCCGCGGCCATGCCGGCTGGACCGGAGCCGATGACGGCGACCCTCTTGCCGGTGCTTGTGGCAGCCGGCATGGGGCGGATATAGCCTTTCTCATACGCCTTGTCGGCGATGGCCTGCTCGACGGTCTTGATGGCGACCGGAATGTCCTCGAGGTTCAGCGTGCAGGCTTCCTCGCAGGGCGCGGGGCAGATGCGGCCCGTCCACTCCGGAAAATTGTTGGTGGAATGCAGGTTGCGGATCGCGCCTTCCCAATCGCCGTTATAGACGAGGTCGTTCCAGTCCGGGATCTGGTTGTGGACGGGACAGCCGGTCGGGCCGTGGCAGAACGGAATGCCGCAATCCATGCAGCGGGCGGCCTGCTTCTCGACCTCCGGCTCCGACATCGGCAGGGTGAACTCCCTGAAATGCCGGATGCGGTCGGAAGCCGGCTGGTACTTGTGCACCTGCCGGTCGATCTCCAGAAAACCTGTAACCTTGCCCATAGCTCATCCTCGGACTTGCGTTCGACCCGGGACAGTCATGTCGCCGGACGGTCGTGCGTTGATTTGATCGGTGCTCCGGGGCCGAACCCCGGCATTGAAGGCCGCCGCAGCAGCCTGGTCAATCAGCGCGGCCGCGCCCCGGGTTTGAGTGTCGCACGCGTCATCATTCCGCAGCCACCCCCATCCGCAGACGCTCCATCTCCAGCAGCGCGCGGCGGTATTCGACCGGCATCACCTTCCTGAACTTCGGACGGTAGTCCGCCCAGTTGTCGAGTATCTCGCGGGCACGCGTCGAGCCGGTGTAGTGCATGTGGTTCGAGATCAGCTGCACCAGCCGTTCCTCGTCGTGGCGGGTCATGTCGCCCGACACGTCCACTCGGCCCTTGTGGTCGATGTCGCCGCCGTGATGGTGCAGCTTCTCGAGCATGTCGTCCTCTTCGGGAACGGGCTCGAGCTCCACCATCGCCATGTTGCAGCGCTCGGCGAAGTCGCCGGCCTCGTCCAGCACGTAGGCGACGCCGCCCGACATGCCGGCCGCGAAGTTGCGCCCGGTCTGGCCTATGACGACGACGACGCCGCCGGTCATGTATTCACAGCCATGGTCGCCCACGCCCTCCACGACTGCCGCAGCACCCGAGTTGCGCACGGCGAAACGCTCGCCCGCGACACCGCGGAAGTAGCATTCGCCTTCGGTCGCGCCATAAAGCACGGTGTTGCCGACGATGATCGACTCTTCCGGCACGATCCTGGAATCTTCCGGCGGGCGGATGACGATGCGGCCGCCCGAAAGCCCCTTGCCGACATAATCGTTGCCGTCGCCGATCAGCTCGAACGAGACACCGCGTGACAGGAACGCACCGAAGGACTGGCCGGCCGTGCCGGTCAGCGTCACCGATATGGTGTCGTCCTTCAGGCCCTTGTGTCCGAAGCGCTTGGCTACCGCGCCCGACAGCATCGCGCCGGCAGAACGGTCGACGTTGCGGATGGGTTGCTCGATCTTCACCGGCTGCTTCGTTTCAAGCGCCTCTGCCGCCAGTTCGATCAGCCTGCGGTCGAGAACGTCATCGATCGGATGCTCCTGCCGCTGCGTCCAGAAGGTCTGTTCCTTCGGCGCGTCGGGCTTGTGGAACATGCGGCTGAAATCGAGGCCCCTCGCCTTCCAATGCTCGATCATGGGCTGCTTCTCGAGCAGGTCGGTGTCGCCGATGATCTCGTCGATCGTGCGATAGCCCATCTCGGCCAGCAGCTCGCGCACCTCTTCCGCCACGTAGAAGAAGTAGTTGATGACGTGCTCCGGCGTACCCTTGAAGCGCTTGCGCAACACCGGGTCCTGCGTAGCCACGCCCACCGGGCAGGTGTTGAGGTGGCACTTGCGCATCATGATGCAGCCCGCCGCGATCAGAGGCGCGGTCGAGAAGCCGAACTCGTCGGCACCCAGCAGCGCGCCGATGATGACATCGCGGCCGGTGCGCAGGCCTCCATCGACCTGCAGCGCCACGCGGCTGCGCAGGCCATTGAGCACCAGCGTCTGGTGCGTCTCGGCCAGGCCCATTTCCCACGGGCTGCCGGCATGCTTGAGCGAGGTGAGCGGCGAAGCGCCGGTGCCGCCGTCATAGCCTGAAATGGTGATGTGGTCAGCACGCGCTTTTGCGACGCCCGCCGCGACCGTGCCGACGCCGACTTCCGACACAAGCTTCACCGATACGTCGGCCGTGGGGTTGACGTTCTTCAGGTCGAAGATGAGCTGCGCCAGATCCTCGATCGAGTAGATGTCGTGATGCGGCGGCGGCGAGATCAGGCCAACGCCGGGCGTCGAGTGGCGCGTCTTGGCGATGGTGGCATCGACCTTGTGGCCGGGCAGCTGCCCGCCTTCGCCGGGCTTTGCGCCCTGCGCCACCTTGATCTGCATCATGTCGGAGTTGACGAGGTATTCCGTCGTCACGCCGAACCGGCCCGACGCGATCTGCTTGATCGCGGAACGCTCCGGATTGGGCGACCCGTCGTGCAGCGGCATATAGCGGTCCGGCTCCTCGCCGCCCTCGCCCGTATTCGACTTGCCGCCGATACGGTTCATGGCTACGGCCAGCGTGGAATGCGCCTCGCGGCTGATCGAGCCGAAAGACATCGCCCCGGTCGAGAACCGCTTTACGATCTCGGATGCCGGCTCGACCTCGTCGAGCGCCACCGGCGCGCGGCCGGTGTCCACCGCGGTCCTGACGCGGAAGAGGCCGCGAATGCTTTTGGCGCGCGCCGCCTCGCCGTCGATCTGCTGCGAGAACTCCTTGAACGTTTCCCAGGAGCCCTTGCGCACGGCGTGCTGCAGCGTGGCCACTGCATCGGGCGACCACATATGCGCCTCGCCGCGCATGCGATACATGTATTCACCGCCGACTTCGAGCGCGCTGCGCAGCACCGGGTCGTCGCCGAAAGCCTGCTCGTGGCGGCGTACGGTCTCTTCCGAGACCTCTGCCAGTCCGACGCCCTCGATGGTGGTTGCCGTGCCGGTGAAGTAGCGCTCGACGAACTCGGTCGAAAGCCCGATGGCGTCGAAGATTTGCGCGCCGCAATAGGACTGGTAGGTCGAGATGCCCATCTTGGACATGACCTTCAGGATGCCCTTGCCGATCGACTTGATGAAGCGCGTCACAACCTCGTTGGCGTCCACCTCCGGCGGGAAATCGCCACGCTTGTGCATGTCGGTGAGCGTATCAAACGCCAGATAGGGGTTGATGGCTTCCGCGCCGTAGCCGGCAAGGCAGCAGAAATGATGGATTTCGCGCGGCTCGCCCGATTCCACCACCAGCCCAACGGACGTGCGCAGCCCCTTGCGGATGAGGTGATGGTGCACGGCGGCCGTAGCCAGCAGCGCTGGAATGGCGATGCGATCGGGACCGACCTGCCGGTCGGAAAGGATGATGATGTTGTAGCCACCGGCGACCGCAGCCTCGGCGCGCTCGCACAGGCGCTCCAGCGCGCCGTGCATGCCGGCAGCGCCCTCCATCACCGAATAGGTCACGTCCAGCGTCTTGGTGTCGAACCGGTCTTCGGTGTGGCCGATGGAGCGAATCTTTTCCAGGTCGCCATTGGTCAGGATCGGCTGGCGCACTTCCAGACGCTTGCGGCGCGAAGACCCCACCAGATCGAAGATGTTCGGGCGCGGGCCGATGAAGGAGACGAGGCTCATCACCAGCTCCTCGCGGATCGGGTCGATCGGCGGGTTGGTCACCTGCGCGAAGTTCTGCTTGAAATAGGTATAGAGCAGCTTCGACTTGTCGGACATCGCCGAGATCGGCGTGTCGGTTCCCATCGAGCCCACCGCTTCCTGTCCGGTCGTCGCCATCGGTGACAGCAGCAGCTTGGTGTCTTCCTGCGTGTAGCCGAAGGCCTGCTGGCGATCGAGCAACGACACGTCCTTGCGCAGCGCGCGCGGCTCCACCGCGTTCAGGTCCTCGAGGATGAGCTGGGTGTTGGCCAGCCACTTGCGGTAGGGATGCTTGGTCGCGATTTCCGACTTGATCTCCTCGTCGGAGACGATGCGCCCCTTCTCGAGGTCGATCAGCAGCATGCGGCCCGGCTGAAGCCGCCACTTCTTTATGATCTTGTCTTCGGCAACCGGCAGCGCGCCCGCTTCCGAAGCGAGGATGACGCGGTCGTCGTCCGTGACAACGTAGCGGGCCGGCCGCAGGCCGTTGCGGTCGAGCGTCGCGCCGATCTGCCGACCATCGGTGAAGGCAACGGCGGCCGGGCCGTCCCACGGCTCCATCAGCGCCGCATGGTATTCGTAGAACGCCTTGCGCTCGCTATCCATCAGCTTGTTGCCGGCCCACGCTTCGGGGATCAGCATCATCATGGCGTGCGCGAGCGAGTAGCCGCCCTGCGTCAGGAATTCGAGCGCATTGTCGAAGCAGGCGGTGTCCGACTGCCCCTCGTAGGAGATCGGCCACAGCTTGGCGATGTCGTTGCCGAACAGCTCGGAATCGACCGACGCCTGCCTTGCGGCCATCCAGTTGACGTTGCCGCGCAGCGTGTTGATCTCGCCATTGTGGGCGACCATGCGATAGGGGTGCGCGAGCTGCCAGGACGGGAAGGTGTTGGTCGAGAAGCGCTGGTGCACGAGGATCAGCGCGGTTTCGAAGCGCGGATCGCTCAAGTCCTTATAGTAGGCGCCCACCTGATAGGCGAGGAACATGCCCTTGTAGACGATGGTGCGCGAGGACAGCGATACCGTGTAGGAGCTGTTCGCCCGCCCCCCGGTCTCGGCATAGATGCGCGCGGAGATGACCTTGCGCAGGATGAAAAGCCGCCGCTCGAACTCGTCTTCCGTCTCGATGGCTGGGTTGCGGCCGATGAAGACCTGGCGGTGCACCGGCTCGGACGCCGCGATGTCGGGAGCCTTGGACAGCGAGGAATTGTCGACCGGCACGTCGCGGAAGCCCAGCAGCGTCTGGCCTTCCTGCTGCACCACCTCGGCGATGATCTCTTCGGTGCGGGCCTGGAGATCGGCATCGCGCGGCATGAAGATATGGCCCACGGCGTAGTGGCCGGGCTCGGGCAGCTCCACGTTCTGCTTCGCCATCTCCTCGCGGAAGAAGCGGTCGGGTATCTGTACCAGCACGCCCGCGCCGTCGCCCATCAGCGGATCTGCCCCCACCGCGCCGCGATGCGTGAGGTTTTCGAGCATGAACAGACCGTCCTTGACGATCTGGTGGGACTTCTCCCCCTTCATATGCGCGATGAAGCCCACGCCGCACGCGTCGTGCTCGTTGCGCGGATCGTAGAGCCCACGCGCGGCAGGCAGGCCGAAGGTCGTGGCGTCGGTTTTGACGGCGGCCGCTTTCGTCTGCGCGGCCGGCATGTGCACGGTCGTTTCAGATGGCGTCAGGTCCGTCATCGCCTTTTCCTCCTCGGCTACCCTTTCGGGCGTTCGGTACGATCCGGCAGGCACATCGAGCGCTCGTCCGGCATTCTGTCGGCATATCTTGCGAAAGGCCGTTCGGGAAGGCTTGCGCCGCTGGCGGCCTTGCCTCCCTCGGCCGGACGAAACCGCCGCCGCTTTCGCGGTTGCCGGCCTGTCCGGTGCCGCCCGCATCGAAAGCCGGACTGGCGGCAATCATACCCCATATCCGGCCGGCGAGGCGCGCGTTAAATAAGACAGCAATACTGTCCTAAATTCCGTATGCCATAAACCATAAGCACACACAAGACGGATGTGCAAAAAAATGCGGCGGAATGCGAAATTATGTTGCGTCCAGAAGCGTCATGTCGACTTTTCCGTTCGATACCGCCATCTCCCGCAGGCCACCGCCGCACCTACGGTTTCGTGCGAGGAGCCGGCCCTTGCCCGGATGCGGCCCGTCGTTCACATTGCCGGGCCTTTCGACAGATCGCATATGGGTTTCCCTACAAATGTTCTTTGCATCCGACAACTGGGCCGGCGCCCATCCCAGCATCGCAGCCAACCTGACGCGCCATGCCGCCGGCTTCGCCTCGGCCTACGGTTCCAGCGAGTTGGACCGGCAGGTCGACCGCACCTTCAGTGAAATCTTCGAACGCGATGTCGCGGTCTTCTTCGTCGCGACCGGGACTGCGGCCAACTCGCTGGCGATGACGGCCGTGGCAAGGCCTGGCGGCGTAGCCTTCTGCCATCGCGAGGCGCACATGATCGCCGACGAGGGCGGCGCGCCTGAATATTTCACCGGCGGCGGACGCCTTTGCCCGGTGGATGGGCCTCTCGGGCGCATGGACCCGGCCATCCTCGAGAACGAGATCGGCCGCTACCCGCCTCAGTTCGTCCATTCCGGCCAGCCCGCCGCCGTCTCGATCACCCAATCGAGCGAGATCGGCACGGTCTATTCATTGGATCAGATCGACGAGATTTCCACCATCGCAAAGAAGCACGGCCTCCCGCTGCACATGGACGGCGCGCGCTTTGCAAACGCGCTTGTGTCGCTGGACGTTTCGCCTGCAGAGATGACCTGGAAGCGCGGCGTGGACATCGTATCCTTCGGCGGGACGAAGAACGGATGCTGGTGTGCAGAAGCCGTCGTCTTCTTCGAGCCGGAAAAGGCCGCTGCCTTCCCCTTCATCCGCAAACGCGCGGCGCAACTCTTCTCCAAGTCGCGCTTCATCGCCGCGCAATTCGAGGCCTATTTCGACAAGGGGTTGTGGCTCGACACCGCGCGGCACGCCAACGCGATGGCAAAGCGGCTTGCCGGCCATGTGCAGGCGTCCTCAAAAGCCCGGCTCGGTTGGGAGCCGCAGGCCAACGAGGTGTTTCCGATCATCAGGCTTTCGGAAGTCGAAAGACTGAAGGAGGCAGGCGCGGCCTTCTACCCGTGGCACCCGCCGCACGGCTTTGCCGGAGGCATCGGCGAGGACGAGACGCTTACCCGCTTCGTCACCAGCTTTGCCACGACCGAAGATGAGGTGGACCGTTTTGGCGACCTCATAGCCTGAACGAAAAAAGGCGGCGCTAAACGCGCCGCCTTCTGGTTTCCGGTTGCCGGAAAGGCTTATTTCGAAGCCTGCGCCTCGATCTGCTTGGCCTTTGCGGGCGCAGCGCTGATCTCGATCCGGCGCGGCTTCATCTCCTCGGGAATGTTCCGCTTGAGGTCGATGTGGAGCAGGCCGTTCTTGAGGGCGGCACCCTGCACCTCGACGTGATCGGCAAGCTGGAAGCGACGCTCGAAAGCGCGCGCTGCGATGCCGCGATGCAGGAACTCCGAGCCGTTCTCCGACTGCTCGTCGGTCTTTTCACCCTTCACCGTCAGCACGTTGCGATGGGCCTCGATCGAAATCTCGGTCTCCGAGAAGCCCGCCACCGCCATGGAGATGCGGTAGGCGTCGTCGCCGGTGCGTTCGATGTTGTAGGGCGGGTAGGTCTGGCCGTTATCGGGCTGTGCGAGCGAGTCGAGCATCGTGAAGAGACGGTCGAAACCGACGGTTGAACGATAGAGCGGCGAAAAATCGACGTGACGCATGGTCTGTTCTCCTGTGAGCAACACTGTTTTGCGCTTGGACGCCTGACAGAAATCCTTTGTGGCATTTCCTAGCGTCCAGTGGCCCCGTCATCGGCGACCACGACCCAGATTTGGGTGCGCCGAGAGGCGCTTTCAAGAGGTTCGGCAGCGTCTGGAACATGAACGCCAGATGAACCGACGCTTCGGACCCCGTTCAGCCGGGCCGGGCTAAATTCACCCCAACAAACGAACAGGCGGCTCTCACCAACCAGCCGTCAACGATGCCGAGCCGGGTGTATCGTCCCTTCCTCCCGGATCGTCAGGAGGCCGGAAGCTGTCCCCTCAAAAGGCGCTTCCGGCCTTTCCATTTTTGCAGCCCGGCTTCGTGCCAACCTCCCGAAATCCTTTGCATTTGCTACACGGCCTTCCTATCACGAAGGTCGAAATCCGCCCGAGGCAACCCAGCCGCCCATGCAAGACCTGCTTTTCGAGACACCGGGAAACCCGATACCCGCCAACGCCTATGCCGGCATGCTCACCATGGCAGACGGCAAACGCATCCGCTACGCGCGGTTCGCGGCGGACGCGCGGCCGCTGCAAGGCACGGTGGTCATCCTCACCGGGCGAAACGAGTGTATCGAGAAGTATTTCGAGACCATCCGCGACCTGTCGGCGCGCGGTTTCGGCGCGGCCATCTTCGACCTGCGCGGCCAAGGCGGCTCCGATCGCCTGCTGAAAGACCCGCATCGCGGCTATATCAACGATTTCGATGACTACGTGGCCGATATTGGCCCGTTCTTCCAGGATGTGGTGTTGCCCGACTGCCGGGGGCCATATTACCTTCTCGCCCATTCCACGGGCGCGCTGGTGGCACTTATGGCGACGCCATTGTTGACCAACCGCGTGCAGCGCATGGTTCTCACCGCGCCCCTCATGGGGTTCGCCAACCAGCCACTGTCCATGCAGAACACGTTGCGGCTGGCCAGCTTGCTGAATGCCGTAGGGCTGGGCTCCATCTATATGACCGGCCGGAGAAAGGCGGGCACGCTGCCTGCCTTCCCAGGCAACACGCTGACGACCGACGCGGCGCGTTTCGCCCGCAACATCGATATCTATCGGCACCACCCAAAGCTCGCCATAGCCGGCCCGACCGCGTCGTGGATACGCGCCGCCTGCATCGCCTGCGAGCGCGTGCAGGAGCCGGATTTCATCGCCGATCTCAACATCCCGACGCTGATCGTCGCGGCCGGCGCCGATCGCGTGGTCGATACGCCGACGATCGAGCGTTTCGCGCGCTGCCTTCGCACAGGTTCGCTGGTGACCATCGACGGCGCCCGCCACGAAATCCTGCAGGAGGCCGACGCCTACCGCGAGCAGTTCTTTGCCGCCTTCGATGCATTCATACCCGGGAACGGATCGGTCTAAAGCATGTCCCCGAAAGTGGGCACCGGTTTCGGGGACAAAGACATGCGACAAAACAATTAGCTAAAGCCCATGGAGCGAATCTGAAAGATCGCGACGCGCTTTAGCGGTTCAGCATCTCGAGTGCTGCGGCATGAAGCGCAGGCGTGGCGGCGGCCACGATGTCGCCTGCCTTTTCAGCCGGCCCGCCGTCCCATGTGGTGATGATGCCGCCGGCGCGCTCGATGATCGGCACCAGCGCCACGATGTCGTAGGGCTGAAGCCCCGTTTCCACCACAAGATCGATATTGCCGGCCGCGAGCATGGCATAAGCATAGCAGTCCGTGCCGTAACGCGCGAGGCGCACAGAGCTTTCCAGCCGGTCATAGGCTTCGCGCAGCGCGCCGGTGAAAAGTGCCGGCGTCGTCGTGCACATCGTTGCGTCGGCGATGCTCGAGGTGTCGCGCGTGGCAAGCCTCCGAGCGCCGCCCGGCCCGTCATAGTGCGATGCGGCATCGTCGGCCCAGAACAGTTCGCCGGTAAACGGTTGCGACATCATCCCGGCGACCGCGTCGCCATGGTCCGTCAACCCGACCAGCGTGCCCCATAGCGGCAGCCCAGAGATGAACGCCCGCGTGCCGTCGATAGGGTCGATGACCCAGACGTGGCGGTTGCCGACGTTCTCCGCGCCGAACTCCTCGCCCAGAATGCCGTGGTCGGGAAAGGTGTCACGAATAAGTGAGCGGATGGCGAGTTCGGCCTCGCGGTCGGCCTCGGTGACCGGGTCGAACCCCGCGGCGAGCTTATTCGTCACCAGCCCCGCCTGCCGGAAGCGCGGAAGCGTCTGCGCAGCCGCGGCATCGGCGACGCGCCGCATGAAGTCCGCTTCGATCCTCATCATTTCACCCTCGAAAACGCGGCCTATGGCGACCGCCTATTTTTTGCACAGGCCAAAACCGCCGCTTGACATTTGTGCAACGCAGCATACACTCAAATTCGGACAGGGCGACCTGTCTATGCCCTCCTTGGGCGTTTCCTCCCTAGACTTCGACCGCGTCGTGCAAACGGTGCGGTCTTTTTTTCGTCCGGTGCTGGAAAGTTGAGGCGCGTCCTATTCGGCGGCCAGCGGTAGCCCGCCGAAATATTCGTCCGGCAGGGCCATAAGGTCGGCGGCAAGGCGGGTCAAGTCGTTCGCCAGTGCGGTGAAGCCGGTCGTAGGCTCAAGCGTCTTCTCGTCCATGTAGAGCCCGCGATTGACCTCGATCTGCAACGCATGCAGCCGGCGGGCTGGACGGCCGTAGTGCTCCGTGATGAAACCGCCTGCATAGGGCTTGTTGTGCGCGACGCGGTAGCCGAGCCTGGTCAGGATCGTGATCGCCGCATCCGACAGCGCCGGCGCGCAGGCGACGCCGAAGCGGTCGCCGATGATGAAATCCGGCCGCAGGCCGCTGTCGCCCAGCCGGATGCTTGCCGGCATGGAATGGCAGTCGATGAGGACGGCATAGCCGAACTGCGCGTGCGTATGCGTCAGCAGGCGCTTGAGTTCCTCGTGATAGGGCTTGTAGAGCGTCTCGATGCGCATGACGGCTTCCGACAGCCGCAGCTTGCCGGCATAGATTTCCTGCCCCTCCCCCACCAGCCGCGGCACGGTGCCGAGCCCGCCGGCCACCCGTGCCGATCGGATGTTGGCATGCGCGGGAAGCGGGTCCACGAACATGCGCGGGTCAAGCTCCCAGGGCTCACGGTTGGCGTCGAGATAGGCACGGGGGAAATTGGCCGCCAGCATCGGCGCGCCCAGCGTCACGGCGCCCGCGAAAAGCTCGTCGACATAGCAGTCTTCCGACCGCCGGATCGCCTTCGCGTCCAGCCGGCTCATCGCAAGGAAGCGCGGCGGATAGTGGCTGCCGCTGTGGGGCGAATTGAAGACGTACGGCACCCGCTGCACGGCGGTGCTTCTGACCACGAAAGGCGGCGTCGCGGTAAAATCTCCTGCTGCCGTCATGGAACTCCCGAAATGGCTGCCTTCGCGGATGCTGTCTTGAGAGCGTGCCATCTGCAACGCGGCCTGTCCAGACTGCCGCAACGTCGCCAAGGGCTTGAAAAGACCGGTTTTGCGGGTGCACGGCTCGCGTGCCATTCACTTGATCTTTACTCCCGCACGCGCATATACGCGAAATGGTTAACGCGTCCGCAGAGTGGCGGGCGCTGAAGCGATTGATTCGGACGGGAGCCATGGCAAGAATTCTTCTGGCAGAAGACGACGACGACATGCGCCGCTTTCTCGTGAAGGCTCTGGAAAGGGCCGGCTACGATGTGAGCGATTTCGACAACGGCGCCAGCGCATACGAAAGACTGCGCGAGGAGCCTTTCTCACTGCTCCTGACCGACATCGTCATGCCCGAGATGGACGGCATCGAGCTGGCGCGCCGTGCCACCGAGATCGACCCCGACCTGAAGGTGATGTTCATCACCGGCTTCGCAGCGGTCGCGCTCAACCCCGATTCCAAGGCGCCCAAGGACGCCAAGGTTCTCTCCAAGCCCTTCCACCTGCGCGACCTCGTCAACGAGGTCGAGAAGATGCTGCACGCCGCCTGAAAGCCCTGAACAGGGCGCTTCGCGCGCCGGGCCGGCCACCGCCGCAAAGCAAGGCCGGCAGCCGCCGAAACTTCGATTTTCGGCATTGACGACAAGGCCGGCCTGTGGTGTATGCGCCTCGTCGGATGGGCGTGTAGCTCAGCGGGAGAGCACTACGTTGACATCGTAGGGGTCACAGGTTCAATCCCTGTCACGCCCACCATCCGGTTCTCCAAAGCACAATATTCTCAGCGACGAGAAACGCTGACGCACATTGCGGTTCGCAGGGTCACGCGGATGGCATGAGTCGTCAACTCGCCTGCGCCTCCGCATCGAAGCCGCAGGCAGGCCATCGTTGTAGTGCGCCCTAAAGCCGGCCTTCGATCGCCGCGTCCAGCAGCGACTGCGCGCCATCCTTCGTCAGTTCTACCGGATTGCCGCCTGCGGTTGGGTCCACGATCGCCATGTCGGCGATAAGGTTCTTTCGCGCGTCGTCCGGCGCGAAGTCCTTGATGAAGTCCGCAAGCGTATGCGGCACATTCAGCTGCGTTCGCAAATCCAGCACTGCCTTTGCAAAACCGTCGAACCCGCCGTCGATGCCGATATAGGCGGCGGCACGCGCGATGCGGTCCTCGATGGCGGATCGGTTGAAAGCCAGCACGTAGGGCATGAACACGGCGTTCGTCATGCCGTGATGCGTGTCGTACAACGCGCCGATGGGATGCGACAGCGAGTGGATGGCGCCCAGGCCCTTCTGGAACGCGGTCGCGCCCATCGCGGCGGCGGACATCATGTGCGCGCGCGCAGTCAGGTCCGATCCATCGGCAAACGCCTTGGGCAGGTTCTCGAACGACAGGCGCATGCCTTCCAGCGCGATGCCGTCGGCCATGGGATGGTATCCGGGCGCGCAATAGGCTTCCAGGCAGTGCGCCAGCGCGTCCATGCCGGTGCCGGCGGTGATGAAAGGCGGCATGCCCGCCGTCAGCTCCGGGTCGGCGATGACGATCGCGGGCATCATCTTCGGATGGAAGATCACCTTCTTGGTGTGGCTGGCCTCGTGTGTCAGCACGCCGGCACGGCCGACCTCCGAGCCGGTGCCGGCCGTCGTCGGCACGGCCACGATGGGCGCGATCTTCGACGCATCGGCGCGCGTGTACCAGTCGCCGATATCCTCGAAATCCCACACCGGGCGGCTCTGATGCGCTTGAAAGGCGATCAGCTTGCCGAGATCGAGCGCCGAGCCGCCGCCGAAAGCGATGATGCCGTCATGTCCGCCGGCCTTGAACACCTCGACACCGGCATAAAGGTTCGATTCCACAGGATTGGGCTTCACCTCGGAAAACACGCCGTGCGCAACGCCTGCGTCGGCAAGAATCTTCAGCGTCGATGCCACCACCGGCAGCTTCGCAAGGCCCGGATCGGTCACGAACAGCGGGTTGGAGATGCCGACATCCTTCAGCACTTCCGGCAGTTCGGCGATGCGGCCGGCGCCAAAGCGCACGGTGGTCGGGTAGTTCCATTTGGAGACGAGCTTGGTCATGTCGGTACCTTGAAATCAGATCGCTTCGCGCAGGTGATAACTCTTCGGCTGCGTCAGATTCTCGTAGCCGACGAGGCCCATTGCACCACCCTTGCCGGTGTCCTTGACGCCGGTCCACACGAGACCCGGATCGACATAGTCGCAGCGGTTCATGAACACCGTGCCGGTCTCGATCCGGTCGCCCAGCGCGGCTGCGTGGTCCGTGTCGGTCGTCCAGATTGAAGCCGTGAGGCCGTAGGGGCTGTCGTTCATGAGTTGAACCGCCTCCTCGTCGTCGCGCACCTTCATGATGCCGACGATCGGGCCGAAGCTCTCCTCACGCATCACGCTCATCTGATGGTTGACGTTCGTCAGCACCTCCGGCGCCAGATAGGGCGAGCCATCCTGATCGCCTTCCACCTTCATGCCGATATGCGCGGTCGCGCCCTTGCGCAGCGCCTCGGCCTTCTGTTCGCGGATGAAATCCGCGAACCGCGCCTGTGCCATCGGGCCCATGGTGGTGGACTGGTCGAGCGGGTTGCCGACGACGTAGTTCCTAGTCTCGGCGATGAAGCCCTCGACGAAGTCGTCATACACCTTCTCGTGCACATAGACCCGCTCGATGCCGCAGCAGCACTGGCCGGTGTTGTAGAATGCGCCGTCGACGAGGTTCGCGATGGCGTGGTCGAGCTTGGCGTCAGGCAGCACATAGGCCGGGTCCTTGCCACCAAGTTCGAGGCCGAGCGTCATGAAGGTGCCCGCAGCTGCCTTCTCGATGGCTCGGCCGCCCCCGACCGAGCCGGTGAAGTTGCAGTGGTCCACCTTGCCCGAGCCCAGCAGCTTCTCGGTCTGGCCGTGGCTGAGCACGATGTTCTGGAACAGGCCTTTCGGCAGGCCGGCCTTGTCGAAAGCGGCCTGGAACCGCTCGCCCACCAGCAGCGTCTGCGCGGCATGCTTGAGGATCACGGCATTGCCCGCCATCAGCGCCGGGACGACGGAGTTGACCGTGGTGAGATAGGGGTAGTTCCACGGAGCGATGGTGAAGACGATGCCCAGCGGCGCGCGCTTGAGATAGCGGCGGAAGCCTGGACGATCCTCGGGGACGTAGGGGGCCAGCGCCTTTTCAGCCAGGGCCACCATATAGCGTGTGCGCTCCTCGACGCCGCCCTTCTCGCCGCCGTAGCGCACCGGGCGGCCCATCTGCCAGGCGATCTCCGGCACGATCTCGTCGTTCATCGCCAGCAGCGCTTCGAGGAAGGCGAGCAGATACCCGCCGCGCTCGTCGATACTGGTCTTCGCCCATTGCGCCTGCGCCGCGCGAGCACGGGAAACGGCCGCGTCGATCTCGGCTTCGGAGGCGACGGGGCGCTCGGCGTAGATCGAACCGTCGACGGGGGATGAGAGCTTTACCGTTTCGGCCATGATAACCTCGTTCATTCAGTCTCGGATCAATACCGCTCGAACCCCCGATGCAGCTCCCAGTCCGTCACGCGGCGGTCGTATTCGAACTGCTCCCAGCGCGCCGTATGAACGTAGTGCTCGATCACGTCGGCGCCGAACGTCTCTTTTAGCATTTTCGACTTCGCCATTGTCTCAGTAGCTTCGCGCAGCGTCTTGGGAATTTCGGGCAGGCGGTTGGCCTGGTAGGCGTCGCCGACGAACGGATCCTGCAGTTCGAGCTTCTCGTCGATGCCGGCGAGGCCGGCCGCGATCAGCGCCGCAAACGCGAGATAGGGGTTGAGGTCCGCGCCGCCGATGCGGCACTCCATGCGGATGCCCTTTGTGCCCATGCCGCATAGGCGGAAACCGGCCGTGCGGTTGTCCTCGCTCCACATGATCTTGGTGGGCGCGAAGGTGCCGGCCTGAAACCGCTTGTAGGAGTTGATGTAGGGCGCCAGGAACCAGGTGAATTCCTTGGCGTAGCGCAGCTGTCCCGCCGCCCATTGCTGGCCCAGCTCGCTCAGCGTCCACTTGGCCTGCTTGTCGAAGAACAGCGGTGTCTTGCCGTCGGCGCTCCACAGCGAGTTATGGATGTGGCTGGAGTTGCCGGCCAGTTCGTAATTATACTTGGCCATGAAGGAGATGGCCTTGCCCTCGGAATGGGCGATCTCGCGCGCGCCGTTCTTGAGGATGACGTGCCGGTCCGCCATTTCAAGCGCCTCGGCGTAGCGCACGTTTATCTCTTCCTGCCCCGGCCCCCACTCGCCCTTGGAGTTCTCGATCGGGATGCCGGCGGCTTCCATCTCGTTGCGCAGCCGGCGCATCACGCCTTCTTCCTTCGAGGTCAGGCCGATCAGGTAGTCCTCGATATAGGGCGAGGCCGTGTCGAGGTTCTTCCAGTGCTTGGCGCGCGCCGTGTCGTAGGTCTCGTCGAACAGGTAGAATTCCAGCTCCGAGGCGAAATAGGCGAGGTAGCCGCGCTCCTTCAGCCGCGCCACCTGCCTGCGCAGGATCCCGCGCGGCGAATGAGGCAAGTCCTCATGCGTGTGGTGGTCCTGAAGATCGCACAGGACCATGGCCGTCTTTTCCAGCCACGGCAGCACGCGAATGGTGTCGAGGTCGGTCTTCATGACGAAATCGCCATAGCCCTTCGACCAGCTTGCCGCCTTGTAGCCGGGCACAGGCTCCATATCGATGTCGTTGGCCAGCAGATAGTTGCAGCCATGCGTCTCGTCATAGGCGGATTCGACGAAGAACTTCGCCAGGAAGCGCTTTCCGATCAGCCGCCCCTGCATATCCACGGCGCAGGCCAGAACCGTGTCGATGTCACCCGCCGAGACGAGCTTCTTCAGCTGATCGAAGGAAATCGTGCCTGCCATCGTCTGCTCCGCGGTTCGGCGTTGGTGTCGGCCTGTAACGAATGATACGGGATTGGTCGGATTGCGCTCTGATGGATGATTTCATACACTTCGCCGCGCTTTGTCAAACACGTTGTCGGGCCTCCGCATGAGCACGAGCATTGCCGAAATGATCGCAGAGCGGATGGCTGGAATGCCCGCCGGCGAACGGCGCGCGGCGCAAATCCTCATCGCCAACTACCCGCTCATCGGGCTGCGCACCGTGGCCGAGTTTTCCACCCAGGCGGGGGTGTCGTCGCCCACCATCCTGCGTTTCGTGTCGCGGCTCGGCTTCCAGAACTACGCGGACTTTCAGGCGCGGCTCCAGGATGAGCTCGCGGCCCAACTCCAGTCGCCGCTGACCCGCGCCATCGACGCGGGAGCGGATCGCGACACCACGCCCTTCGTCGCCGCCGCCATCGAGAACGTGCGCGAAACCTTCCGCCACCTGCCGGAAAGGCAGATGGCCGCCATCGTGGCCGCGCTTGCCAACCGGCGGGGCAAGGTCTTCCTCGTCGGCGGCCGCTTCACCGATCCGGTGGCGGCATACATGGCGGCCCACCTCGCCATCGTGCGGCCGGGCGTGCTGCACCTGTCGGGCCAGGAGAGCAACTGGCGTGACCGGCTGATCGACATGGGCCGCAACGACGTGGTCGTCGTCTTCGACATCCGCCGCTATCAGGACAGCCTGATGCGGCTGGCCGAAGCCGCCCACAAGCGCGGCACTCAGATCGTGCTCTTCACCGACCAGTGGCTTTCGCCCATCACGCGCCATGCACGCCACGTGGTTGCCGGCCGCACGGCGGTGCCTTCGGCGTGGGATTCGTCCGTCGCGCTGTTTCTTGTCGCCGAAGCGGTGATCGGCGAGCTCACCCGCAAGCTCGAGGACGAGAGCGCCCGCCGCATCCGCGAGATGGAAAGCCTCAGGGGCGGTTGATTCGCATCCGTAACGGCCCGGTCAAATTACCGATATTTAATGATATACCGGGTGCATTGGGCCGAAACTGTTGTCATAAAGGCATTGGAGGAATGCGACGCGCTGAGTGACGCGGCGACATTCCCATTTTGTTTGTCCGGTGGTTGCCAGGCCCATGCGGGTACCCCGCCACAACCCGGAGTGACGGATGTCGTTTTGGAAGCAACTGGTCGCGTCGCTGGTCGTGATCGCTGTCGCAGTCGTCCTGTGGGCGCGGTTTTTTCCCAGCGCGCCCGAAACGCTGGAAAGCTGGGGCCTCGATTGGGCAGCGGCCGCCGTGCCAGAGCGCGAGAGCAGCGCTCCGCAAGGCGAGCAGCCTCGCGGCGGCTTCAACCAGCAGCCGGCACTCGTGGTCGCCACGACCATCGGCACCGCGACCATAAACGACCGGCTTTCGGCCATCGGAACCGGCCGGGCGACGAGCTCGGTCTCGGTTACGCCATTCGCCACCGGCCGGCTGACCGAGGTGCTGGTGGAATCCGGCTCACGGGTTGAGGCGGGCGATCCTATCGCCAAGCTCGACGCGGACGCTGAGGAAATCGCGCTCGACCGCGCGCGCATCGCATTGGAAGACGCCGAGGCGCGGCGCGACCGCATCCAGGCACTGCGCACGTCCAACACCGCTACAGCGGTCCAGGTCACCGAAGCCGAACTCGCCGTCAGCAATGCACGCCTCGCGATACGCGACGCCGAGCTGACGCTGGAGCGCCGCTCCATCGTCGCCCCCATCTCCGGCATCGTCGGCATCCTGCCGGTTTCGGCCGGCAACTACGTCACCACCCAGACCGAGATCGCGACCATAGACGACCGCTCGCGCATCGTGGTCGACTTCTGGGTGCCGGAGCGCTTCGCCGGTATGATTTCGGTCGGCGACGACGTGTCGGCGGCCTCCGTCGCTCGCCCCAACGAGACCTTTCGCGGTGTGGTGAGCGCCATCGACAACCGCATCGATGCGCAAAGCCGCACCCTGCGCATCCAGGCCCGCATCGCCAATGACGACGACATGCTGCGCGCCGGCATGTCGTTTCAGGTGACGATGACCTTCCCCGGCGACAGCTACCCGGCGGTCGATCCGCTGGCGATCCAGTGGGGGACCGAAGGCGCATTCGTATGGCTGGTCGAGGAGGGCAAGGCGCGCCGCGCGCCCGTCACCATCATCCAGCGCAACACCGACAGCGTTCTGGTGGCAGGCGACTTCGGCGCGGCCGGCGCTGTCGTCACCGAGGGCATCCATTCGGTGCGCGAGGGCGGCGAGGTCCGTGTCGTGCGCGCGCAGGAAGACCAGCAGCCGGCGGTCATCACCACCACCGGCTCGTAGAGCCCGACAAACTTAAACGAGGAGCCCGCGCTTGAGCCAGGAACCCACTGCCTCGACAGAGACAGGCATCACCGCGCTCTTCGTGCGGCGGCCGGTTCTGGCCTTCGTCATCAACACGCTCATTGCAGTCGCCGGCCTCGCCGCGTTCTTCGGCGTCGAGGTGCGCGAGCTTCCGGACGTCGACCGCCCGGTCATCACCGTCAACACCGATTTCCCCGGCGCGTCGGCGGAATCCATCGACCGCGAGCTCACCGCCGTCGTTGAAGGCGCCATCGCGCGCGTCTCGGGCGTGAAGTCGATCTCGTCGTCTTCGTCCTTCGGCCGCAGCCGCATCACCATCGAGTTCAACGACGGCGTCGATCTGGACACCGCCGCCTCCGACATGCGCGACGCGGTCGGCCGCATCCAGAACCGGCTTCCCGAAGACGCCGATCCACCCCGCATCGTCAAGGCGGATGCCGACGCTCAGGCGGTCGTACGCCTCGCCATGACGTCCGAGACGATGACGGTGCACGACATGACGCTGCTGGTCGAAGACCAGATCGTCGATGCGTTCGCTTCCATCGACGGCGTGGCCGAGGTGCAGATATTCGGCGGGCGCGACAAGATCTTCCGTGTCGACATCAACCAGTCGCGGCTGGCGAGCCTCGGCCTCACGGTGGCCGATGTGCGCAACGCGATGGCCTCGATGGCCTTCGACACACCGGCCGGCTCGCTGACCAGCAACAGCCAGGATCTGATCGTGCGGGCCACCGCCCCGGTCACGACGCCCGAGCAGTTCGAGAACATCATCATCAACAGCACCGCCAGGCTGGGCGACGTGGCAACGGTGACGCTGGGCGGCGACGAGGGCGAATCCCAGCTTCGCGCCAACGGGCGCACCGGCATCGGCATGGGCATCATCCGCCAAGCGCAATCCAACACGCTGCAGATTTCGGCAGGCGTGCACGAGGCGGTCGAGCGTATCAAGCCGACGCTGCCGGAAGGCGTGGACATCTTCATCACCGGCGACGAGGCGGTGTTCATCAACGGGGCCATCCACGAGGTGGAGATCGCGCTCGGCATCTCCGTCACCGTCGTGTTGCTCATCATCTTCATGTTCCTGCTCGACTGGCGGGCGACCATCATTCCCGGGCTTGCCCTGCCCGTCGCTCTCATCGGCACGATCGCGGCGGTCTATCTCGCCGGCTTCTCGATCAACATCCTCACCCTTCTGGCTTTCGTGCTGGCGACTGGCCTCGTCGTGGACGATGCCATCGTGGTGCTGGAAAACATCGTGCGACGCCGCAACGAAGGCATGGGTCCACGTGCAGCCGCCGTTCTGGGCACGCAGGAAGTGTTCTTCGCCGTGCTGGCAACCACTGCCACGCTGGTGGCGGTGTTCGTGCCGCTGTCCTTCTTGCCGGGGCAAACCGGCGGCCTCTTCCGCGAGTTCGGCTTCGTGCTGGCGATTGCGGTGTTCCTGTCGTCGATCGTGGCGCTGTCGTTGTGCCCGATGCTCGCCTCGCGCATGCTGTCGGGCAGGGTCGACCACGAGCATCACGGCATTCTCGGACGGGTTGGCTCCTGGTTCGCAAACCTGTACCGGGTAACCCTGCGGGCAGCGCTCAACGCGCCCCTCATCGTCATCATCATCGCTGCCCTGTTTTCGGCTCTGGCCGCAGCCATCTTCCCGACGATCCGCTCGGAGCTGACGCCGACGGAAGACCGCTCGGCGGCCTTCGTGCGCGTTTCCGCGCCGCAGGGCGTGAGCCTCGATTATCTCAGCACCCAGATGGGCCGGATCGAAGGTCTCATCCAGCCGCTGCGCGATTCCGGCGAGATCGTCTCCACCTTCGCCATCGCAGGCCAGGGCGGTTCGCAGAATTCGGGCTTCATCGTGATGTCGCTGGCGCCGTGGGACCAGCGCGAACGCACGCAGCAGGAAATCCTCGCCGAGATCACCACGCTGGTCGAAGACGTGCCGGGCGTGCGTGCCTTCGCCTTCCAGCCCAACAGCCTCGGCATCCGCGGCGCGGGCAGCGGCCTGCAGTTCGCCATCGTCGGCAACAATTACGCCGAGCTCACCGCCGCCGCGCAGGCCGTGGTGGCCGATCTGGAACAGGACAGCCGCTTCCGGCAGCCGCGCCTGTCGCAGGAAACCACACAGCCGCAGCTTTCCGTGGAGATCAACCGCGAGCGCGCGTCCGACCTCGGCATCAACATCACCGGCCTGGCGGAAGCCATGCAGGCGATGCTCGACGGGCGCGAGATCGGCTCCGTCTTCATCGACGACCGCTCCTATTACGTGAAGCTCCTGTCCACGACCAACCCGGTCAACGACCCGACCGATCTGGAAAACATCTTCCTGCGCGCGCAGGACGGGCGCTTCGTCCCGATGTCCACCATCGCGACGTTGTCGGAGCAGGCCGTGGCCCCGTCGCTCGCCCGCGAGCAACAGACCCGCTCTGTGGCGTTGACGACGGCGCTCGCGCCCGACATAGCGCTTGGCGATGCCTACATCGCCGCGCAGGAGATCGCCGCGCAGCACATGCCGGCCGGCAGTCGCATCGTGCCGCTGGCCGAGGCAGCCACGCTGGAGGAAACGTCCGGCGGCATGATGACCATCTTCGGCTTCGCCATCGTCATCATCCTGCTGGTTCTGGCCGCCCAGTTCGAAAGCTTCGTCTCGGCCGTCATCATCATGGCGACTGTGCCGCTGGGGCTCGCCTGCGCGGTGTTCGCGCTGCTGCTGACCGGCACCAGCCTCAATGTCTACAGCCAGATCGGGCTCGTCCTGCTGGTCGGCATCATGGCCAAGAACGGCATCCTGATCGTGGAATTCGCCAACCAGCTCCGCGACCGCGGCATGGACGTGCGAGAGGCCATTGAGGAGGCGTCCAACATTCGCCTTCGCCCCGTCGTCATGACCATGCTGTGCACCATCGTCGGCGGCCTGCCACTGATCCTCGCGAGCGGCGCCGGCGCGGAAGCGCGCATCGCGCTGGGCTGGGTCATCGTCGGCGGGCTGGGTCTCTCCACCATCTCGACGCTGTACCTGACGCCCGTTGCCTACCTGATGCTGGGCCGCTTCGTCACGCCCAAGGTGGAGGAGGAAAAGCGCCTCCACCGCGAGCTGGCAGAGGCAAGCGCGCCCAAGGTTCAGCCGGCGGAGTAGCCTCCGGCTTCAGGGGTGCTTTGCAATTTCCCTTACATGGCTCGGCGCAATGAAAAAGGCCGCGCGGCAAACCGCGCGGCCTTTCGTGTTAAAGCCGTTTAAGCTCAGTTGCTCTCGCCGGCGGAATCGACCCGGCCGACCTCGACCCACTTGCCACCCTCGATCTTGGAAATGACCACGAGCGTCGAGCCCAGATGGTCCTCGCCATAGTTCACATCCGCATCGTTGATGGGGTCGTTGTACTGCACGCCTTCCATCGCGGTGCGGAAGCTCTCGGCAGTCAGGTCACGCCCGGCAGCTTCCAGCGCCATCACCAGCGTCTTGGCCGCGCCGTAGCCAAGCTGCGCTGCCGTGCCGACCGGCTCGCCATGCGCGTCCTGATAGGCCTTGGCCCATTCGGCCACTTCCGGCACGTCCATGCGGTTTTCGAAGTCCACCCAGCCGGCAGCGGCATAGTAGCCCTCTGTCACGCCCTCGGGCACCTTGGCGATGGCCGTGTTCATGCCCGCCGACGAGCCGATGAACGACACGTCGGTCCAGCCGAGGCGCTTGGCAGTGCCGACGGCGATGATGGTCGGGCGAACGGCGATGCCCATGGTGACGATCTCGCAGCCGGAATCGCGCAGCTTCTGGATCGAGCCGACGAACTCCTGCTCGTCGGGGCGATGCGTCGTCTCGTCTACATACTCGAGACCAGCGGCTTCGGCCTCGTCGCGGGTCGCCTCGAACACCTCCTGGCCGAAATCGGACGGGATGTACATCGAGCACAGCTTGGTTGCGCCCTTCTCCTCGACGAGATGGCGGATGCCCGCCCGCACCTGGTCGTAGTAGGACGAGAAGCCCGCATATTTGTAGTCGATGTTGCCTTCCAGCATCTGGCGCGCTGCGGTCAGCGGCGAGATGTTGGCCACCTGCTTCGATTCCATCAGCGGGAAGCCGGCGATGTTGTGCGGCGTGCCGAGGTTCAGGATCATCGCGAAGACTTGGTCGGAATTGACCAGCTTGTTGAAGTTCTGCACCGCGCGCGGCACCTGGTAGCCGTGGTCCTCCACCACGAAGCGGATGGTGCGGCCATGGATGCCACCGGCCGCGTTCACCTCGTCGAACATCTGCTGCGCCGCCTTGATGGCGCCGACGTTGAACGCTGCGAACACGCCCGAAAGGTCGCCGTTCGAGCCGATCACGATCTCGGTGTCGGAAACGCCCTGCGTGGCATGTGCGGCCGAGGCCATGCCGGCCGCGAGGCCCATGGCGACGATTGACTTTGCAATGATGCTTTTCATGTCACTCCTCCTGATTGTTGTCTTGTCGTTCCAGTGCGGCCTTTCTCACTCCCGGCCGTACATGTCGTCGATCAGCGCCTTGTGCTTTTGCTCTACGAAGCTGCGCTTCAGCTTCATCGTCGCTGTCAGTTCTTCATCTTCTGCGGTGAGCAGCACGTCGATCAAGCGAAAATCCT
Organism: Neoaquamicrobium microcysteis; assembly: GCF_008180155.1. GTDB lineage: Bacteria > Pseudomonadota > Alphaproteobacteria > Rhizobiales > Rhizobiaceae > Aerobium > Aerobium microcysteis. The sequence continues at coordinate 299,359 of NZ_VSZS01000067.1, forward strand.
TGATCTGCTCCACTCGGGCAAACTCCTTGTTGGTTTCTTCGATGATGCCTGCGATCAGGTCGCGCACCTCCTGTGCGGCGCATAGCGACTTGAAATTGTTGAAGGGAACCTTGCGGTCCTGCGCGAACTTCTCGACGTTCTCCTGGTCGATCATGACGAGGCACGTCAGGAACTTGCGCTTGTCGCCGATGACGACGGCATCGGAGATGTAGGGCGAGAACTTCAGCCGGTTCTCGATCTCGGCCGGCGTGATGTTCTTGCCGCCAGCGGTGATGATGATGTCCTTGACGCGGCCGGTGATGAACAGGAAGCCCTGATTGTCGAGCCGCCCGACATCGCCCGTCTTGAGCCAGCCATCCTCCGAGATCGTCTCGGCGGTCTTCTCCGGCTTGTTCCAGTAGCCCTGGAAGACGTTCGGCCCCTTGTACTGGATTTCCCCGTCGGGTGCGATCCGTACCTCGCCGCCGGGCACCGCGGGGCCGACGCTCGCCGTCTTCTGCTTTTCCAGCAGGTTGACGGAGATGACGCCCGAGCTTTCGGTCATGCCGTAGCCTTCCAGGATGGTGACGCCGATGGCGCGATACCAGCGGATGAGGTCCGGCGAGATCGGGGCGGCACCCGTCGTGCCACGGCGCAGCCGGTCGAAGCCCAGCATCCGGCGCACGTTGGACAGCAGGAAGAAGTCCCAGAATGCGTAGGCGAGCTTCGTGCCCAGCGGCACCGCCACGCCCTCCTCCAGCGCTTCTGCGCGGCGCTTGCCGGCCTTCACTGCCTGCGCGAACGACCACTTGCCGATCAGGCTCGCCTCGCTCGCCATGATCGTCACGCGGCTGTAGACCTTCTCCCAGACGCGCGGAACGGCCGTGAACACGTGCGGCGAGACCTCGCGCACATTGTCGAACACCGTCTCCGGGCTTTCGGCGAAGTTCACCGTGGACTTCAGCCCGATCGGCGTGAAAACGGTAATCAACCGCTCCAGAATGTGGCACAGGGGCAGGAAGCACACCTGCTCGTCGCTCGGTCTCACCGGCAGCGTCAGCACCGAGCCGATGATCGAGGCGATGATGTTGGAATGGCTTATCATCGCGCCCTTGGGCGGTCCGGTCGTGCCCGAGGTGTAGACGAGGATCGCGGTCTCCCCCGGCTTCGATTTTGCGATCTCCTCGTCGAAGCGGTTGGGATTTTCCTTCAGGAAGGCGCGCCCCGCCGCGTAGAGATCGTCGAGGAAGATGACCTTGTCGTCGGCGAAGTCGTGCAGGCCGTCGCGGTCGAACACGATGACCTTCGCAAGCCCCGGCATCTCGTCCTTGACCGACAGGTACTTGTCGAGCTGCTCGTCGTTCTCCACCAACAGGAAGCGGCTGTCGGAATCGTTGACGAGATATTTGAGCTGGGATGCGGAATCGGTGGTGTAGACACCGGACGAAATACCCCCGACCGACTGCACGCCCAGATCGGAATAGATCCACTCCTTGTTGTCTTCCGACAGGATGGACACCACCTCGCCTCGCTTCAGGCCGAGCGAGAGCAGCCCGAGCCCGATCAGGCGAGCGTGGTCGTAGAAATCGGCCCACGTATAGGACAGCCAGATGCCGTAGTCCTTCTCGCGGTGGGAAACCTTCTGCCCCAGTTCCTGGCAGCGCTGCCTAAACAGCTTCACCAGCGTGTCGCAGCCGTCGAAATAGAACGGCCCTGTCGTCAGGTCGGCATTGAAGGAATAGCCGTCCACGACCTGCTGGGGCGGGATTTTTTCGGCGATCGTCATGTCACTTTCCTCCCGAAAGTCATATCCGAAGCGCGGCGATCCTCACCGCCACGTCTTCTTCTGCTTCCACCGCTTCTGGCTGCGCTGCGTCTCCTCCGTCTGCATGCCGAGATAGAACTCTTGCACGTCCTTCGACTGTAGCAGCCGGTCGGCCGTGTCGGCCATCACGATGCGGCCGAGCTCCATCACGTAGCCGTAGTCGGCCACTTCCAGCGCGACCTTGGCGTTCTGTTCGACGAGGATCATCGTCACACCCTGCTCGCGGTTCAGCCGGCGCACGATCTGGAAGATTTCCTTCACAAGCAGCGGCGACAGACCCAGCGAAGGCTCGTCCAGCAGCATCACCTTCGGCTTGCCCATCAGCCCGCGCCCGATGGCCAGCATCTGCTGCTGCCCGCCCGAAAGCGTGCCTGCGGCCTGCGCGCGACGTTCCGCAAGGATGGGGAAATAGGAAAACACCATCTCCTCGTCGCGCCTGATGCCGTCGGTGTCGGAGCGCGTGAACGCGCCCATCCTTAGGTTTTCTTCCACAGTCAGAAGCGGGAATACCTCGCGGCCTTCGGGCACGTGTACGATGCCCGCGCGCACCACCTTGTCCGGGTTCGCGCCCGCAATGTTGCGGCCCTGATAGACGATCTTGCCCTTTTCGGGGTCCATCACGCCCGAAATGGTCTTCATCAGCGTCGTCTTGCCGGCTCCGTTCGCGCCCAGCACGGTGACGATCTGGCCCTCGCGCACCTCGAGGCTGACGCCACGGATCGCCATGATCGGCCCGTAATAGCTCTCGACATTCTGGATCGACAGGATCACCTCGGTGCCGGCCGCCGTCACAGGGGCTGTCGCGGTCATCGTCATGCCAGCACCTCCTGATGTTCGTCCGCGACGCCGATATAGGCCTCGATCACCTTCGGGTCGTTCTGCACCTCGTGCGGTGTGCCGAGCGACAGCATCTTGCCGTCGGCCAGCGCCAGCACGCGATCCGATACGGCGGAAACGAGATGCATGTCGTGCTCGACCATCAGCACCGTCACGCCCATCTGCTTCTTGATGTCCTCGACCCAGAAGGCGACGTCCTGCGTTTCCTCCACCGACAGGCCGGACGCCGGCTCGTCGAGCAGCAGCAGGCGCGGCTCTATGGCGAGCGCGCGGCCCATCTCCACCACCTTGCGCACGCCATATGGCAGCCCCGCAATATACTTGTCGCGATAGGCCTGCAGGTCGAGGAAATCGATCACCTTCTCGATCGCCTCGCGATGGCGACGCTCCTCGGCGCGGACGAACGGCGTGAAGCCGAGCTCCGTCCACATGTTGCTCTGTCGGTGGCGATGACGGCCAACCAGCAGGTTCTGCATCACGGTCGCCTGCTCGAACAGTTCGATGTTCTGGAAGGTGCGCGCGATGCCCAGCCGCGCGATCTGGTGCGGCGGCGTCTGGAGGATCGACTTGCCGTCGAACCGGATATCGCCCTCCACCGGGTTGTAGATGCGCGAGATGAGATTGAAGATGGTCGACTTGCCGGCCCCGTTTGGCCCAACGAGCGCAAACACTTCGCCCTCCTCCACGTTGAAAGACACCTTGTTGACGGCGGTGACGCCGCCGAAGCGAAGGGTGACGTTTTCGAGTTCGAGCAGGCTCATCGCATCCGCTCCGTCTTCAGGTAGCTCTTCTGGCGACGGAACATGTCGCGGCGATAGAACGGAAACAGCTCGAACCACGTGCGGATCTTGAACCAGCGCCCGTAGATGCCCTGCGGCTCGAACAGGATGAACGCGATAAGTATCCCGCCGAAGATCGCTGCTTCCAGACCGGGAATGGCGATCGATCCGCTCGCCATGAACTTGTTGAGGAAGTCGCGCCCCATGGCGATGGTCTGTGGCAGCAGAGCGATCACGGCCGCACCGAAGAACGCCCCGTGGATGGTGCCGAGCCCCCCGATGACGATGGCCAGCAGCAGCTGTATCGACAGGATGATGTTGAACGTCTCGTTGTTGAAGATGCCGGCAAAGTGGCCCATCAGCGCGCCGGCAAGGCCGGTGACACCGGCCGAGATGCCGAAGGCTACCGCCTTGGTCCGCGCCACGTTCACGCCCATCGCCTGCGCCGAGATTTCCGAGTCGCGGATCGCGGCGAACGAGCGCCCCAGCGGCGAGCGCTGGAGATTGCGGTAGCCGAGCACCACCAGCAGCGTGATGCCGAGGATGAGGTAGTAGAGCCCGACCGGGTTGCCATAGCGGTTGAAGCCGTAGCCGAAGATGGAGATGTCGGGCGCGAACAGCCCCATCACGCCATTGGTCAGCGGCGTGGCGATGACGATGAAATCGTCGGTCAGGATGGCGATGGCGATGGTGCCGATCGCGAGGTACACGCCGTGCAGCTTGGTCATCGGCATCGCGATCAGCGCGCCCGCCACGCCGGCAATCAGCCCCGCCAGCGGAAACGACAGGATGAAGGGCAGGCCCAGCCGCTCCTGCAGAAGCACATTGGCGTAGCAGCCGACGGCCAGGAAGGCCGCATGCCCGAGGCTCGCCTGCCCCGTCTGGCCGACGAGGATCATCAGCCCCATGCAGGCGATGGCCCAGATCAGCAGGTTCGTCGCCTCACCGATGGCGAAGCTGGAAATCAGGAACGGCAGCGCCAGGGCGAAGGCGAGCAGGAGGATGTACCAGTTGCGCTGCGCACTATGCTTGAACAGGTTGATGTCGGCGTCGTACGAGGTCTTGAAAACCGTCCTCATGGGCTCACACCTTCTTCTGGTGGACCTGGGCGAGAATGCCGTGCGGTCGGAAGACGAGGATGATGAACAGCAGCAGGTACGGCATGATCTGCGAGTAGCCTGACGGCATGTACCGGCCCGAGAACGGCTCGATCAGCCCGACGATGATGCCGCCCAGAAGCGCGCCCGGCAGCGAGCCGAACCCGCCGATGACGGCCGCCGCGAACGCCTTGATGCCCAGCAGGCCGATGGACGGGTCGATGGAGCCCTTGGAGGCGAAGAGGATGCCGGCCACCGCCGCGACCATGCCCGCCAGCGCCCAGATCAGCGAATGGATGCGCTTGACCGGGATGCCCATGTAATAGGCGGCGAGCTGGTTTTGCGAGGATGCCTGCATCGCGACGCCCAGCTTCGTGCGGTTGAAGTAGAAGTAGAGCACCACTGTCAGCACGACCGTGACCGCGATCACCATCATCTCGTCCAGCCCGAGGACCACGCCGAGGAACCGCACGTCGCGGCCTGCTATGGGCGAGGCCAGCGAGATCGGCTCGTGCCCCCAGATGAGGCCGGCCACGAAGCGCAGCACGAAGCCCAGCGCGATGGTGAGGATGATGATGGCAACCTGGCTCTGCCCGAACATGCGCCGCAGCACGACGAGGTCGAGCGCGTAGCCGAACGCTCCCATGATGCCGATGGCGATGGGCACCGACACCCAGAAGGGCAGCCCCATGAATTGCGGATTGGTGAGCCCGAGACAGATGAAGGCGCCGAGCATCATGAAATCGCCCTGGGCGAAGTTCACCGCTTCCGTGGCCTTGTAGATCAGCACGAAGCCCATCGCGACCAGCCCGTAGACACAGCCGTTTGCAAGCCCGCTGACGATCAGCTGCAAGACGTCCAAATGCGTTCCTCCTCTTCACGGTCGCACGGTCTTCGCCGCGCGCCCGAAATCTCCTCCCTGTCGAAGCCGCCTCCCCGCGGCTCCGCCTCCCCTTCGCGCTCAGGGCGCGATGAAAACCTTTCCGTTCGGCTTCGCCAGTTCGGCCGGCACGCGCGAAACGGCGTCCGCAAGCGGCACGACGGCCGTCACATCCGTTGCCCAGCGCCCGTCGGAAAAGCGCTTCTGCGCCTCGATCACCGCTTCCATGCGGCGCTCCGGCCCCATTGACCTCATCCACTCCGTGAGCCAGAAACCCTCCACCCGCTTGCGCATGAAGATGAGTTGCCCCGGCTCGGGTATAGGCGTGGTCGCCGGGTCGAGCCGGCCATAGATGATCCAGCGTGCGCCCTTACCCATCGCGTTGAAGATGGTGCCGGCCAACGGCCCCGTGACGGCATCGAGGAAGATGCGCGGCTTTTCCTCGCGCAGCACGGCGGAAAGCTGCTTTGCGAACTCCGGCGCATCGGCATTGAGCACATGCGCGGCACCCATCTCCTTGAGCATTGCGATCTGCTCGTCGCGGCGCACGATGGCGATGGGGCGAAGGCCCTCATCTTTCGCAACCGCGATCATCAGCTTGCAAAGCTGGCTGGCGCCGGCCGTTATCACGAACGCCTTCTCGCCTTCCTCGCGCACGATCCCGAGCATGGCGAGCGCCGTAAGCGGATTGACGATCATCGCGGCTGCATCCTCGTCGCGTACGGTATCGAGCAACGGGATGCAGGCCGGCGCTTCGGCGACTGCATACTCGGCCCAACTGCCCCAGTTGGTCAGCCCGGTTGCAAACGCGATCCGCTTGCCGACAAGCGCCTGCGCGGCCGGGTCGTCGCCTGCCGCCACCACCTCGCCAACGCCCTCGAAGCCCGCCGGCCGCCCCTGCGCGCGCGGCTGGCCGTACATTCCCTTCACGAACATCACGTCCGATGGGTTGATCGATGCCAGCGCGACGTTGATGAGAACTTGACGACCCTCGGGTTTCGGCACGGCGATGGTGCCGGCTTCGACATAGGGCTCCATCGCCTCCAGAGCGGTGCCGGAAGGCTGCGCGGCATATCCGTCGTTCTTGAGCAGCAGCGCCTTCATCGTTTCGGGTATGGACATGGGCTGCACCTACGGTTTGAGGACGATCTTGCCGGTCGCGCCGCGACCAAGCACGCGTTGCAGGACCGCCGGTGCGTCGGCGAGCGGATAGACCCCTTCGATCACCGGCTTGACCTTGCCGGCGAGATGCCAGCCGACCAGTTCCCGCATGTTCTCCGCGTAGACCGCCGGCTCTTTCTGCGTGAACGCACCCCAGAACACGCCGACAAGCGAATAGCCCTTCACCAGCGTCAGGTTCACCGGCAGCTTGGGGATCGTGCCCGACGCGAAGCCGATGACCAGCAGCCGCCCGTTCCACGCCATCGAGCGCGACAGCGCGTCGAACGCCTCGCCACCCACCGGGTCGAACGCGACGTCCACGCCCTTGCCGTCGGTAGCGTCCTTGAGCGCATCCTTGAGGTTCTCGTAGCCCAGCACGACATCCGCGCCGGCGTCCTTCGCCACCTGCCGCTTCGCCTCGCTGGAAGCGACGCCGATGACGGTCGCGCCCATGGCCTTGCCGATCTGCACCGCCGCCACCCCGGTCGCGCCCGACGCACCCAGCACGCAAAGCGTCTCGCCCGGCTTGAGCTGCCCGCGCTGCTTGAGCGCGTGATGAGACGTGCCGTAGCCGCACAGCAGCGCGCAGGCGTCCGCAGCCGAAATCGCGTCGGGCAGCTTCATGACCGATGCTTCATGCGCACCGACCTTCTCGGCATAGGCGCCCATCGCAGACACCGACGCCACGCGGTCGCCGACCTTGAAGCTCGTCACCCTGTCGCCCACCGCGACTACCCTGCCGGCCACCTCCATGCCAGGCACGAAGGGCGTCGGCGGCTTCATCTGGTAGAGCCCCTGCACCAGCAGCCCGTCGGGAAAGTTGACGCCGATAACCTCCGCCTCGATCACCACCGTGCGCCCCTCGGCGACCGGCTCCGGCCAGTCGGCGTAGCTCAGCTGGTCGATCGGCCCGTAGTCGCTGGCGACGATGGCTTTCATGACGGCGTACTCTGGGAGTTTTTCAACGGTCTAAACCTTCTCCTGCGTGTACTTCTTGAGCTCTTCGCGCGCCACCTGCCGGCGGTGCACGGCGTCCGGGCCATCCGCAAGCCGCAGCGTGCGAAGATGCGTCCACGAGCGCGCCAGCGGCGTATCCTGGCTGATGCCCTGCCCGCCATACATCTGCACAGCCTCGTCGGTGACCTTGAGCGCGACGCGCGGCGCGACCACCTTGATCTGGCTAATCCAGGGGGCGGCGGCCTTCTTGTTGCCCTGGTCGATCATCCACGCTGCCTTCAGGCACAGCAGGCGCGCCATCTCGATCTCCATGCGGCTTTCCGCGATGATATCGAAGTTCGCACCCAGCTGCGCCAGCGGCTTGCCAAAAGCTTCGCGGCGCATCGAACGCTGGCACATCAGCTCCAGCGCCATCTCGGCCTGCCCGATGGCGCGCATGCAATGGTGGATGCGGCCCGGCCCGAGCCGGCCCTGCGCGATCTCGAACCCCCTGCCCTCGCCGAGGATCAGGTTCTCGACCGGCACCCGCACATCCTCGAACTTGAGATGCAGATGGCCGTGCGGCGCGTCGTCGTCGCCATAGACCTTCATTGCCCGCAGCTTGGTGACGCCCGGCGTGTCGGCCGGTATCAGCACCATCGAGTGCTGCTCGTGCTTGCGGCGCGCCTCGTCCGGCGTGCGAACCATGGTGATGTAGATCGCGCAGCGCGGGTCGCCCGCGCCCGACGACCACCACTTCTCGCCATTGATGACGTAGTGGTCCCCGTCGCGCTCGCACCGCATGGCTATGTTGGTCGCGTCGGAAGAAGCCACGTCCGGTTCGGTCATCAGGTAGGCGGAGCGGATCTTGCCTTCCAGCAGCGGTGCCAGCCACCGGTCCTTGTGCGCCTGCGTGCCGTAGCGTTCCAGCACTTCCATGTTGCCGGTGTCGGGCGCCGAGCAGTTGAACGTCTCCGCCCCCAGATGCGCCTTGCCCATCTCTTCGGCCAGATACGCGTATTCGACGGTGGAGAGGCCGTAGCCGCTGTCGGAATGGGTGAGCCAGAAATTCCACAGCCCGCGCTCGCGCGCCTTGGCCTTCAGCCCTTCGAGAATTTCGGTCTGGCGCGGCGTGTAGCTCCAGCGGTCGCCGTCCTTGCCCACCTCGGCCAGAAACTCTTCATCCAGCGGGATGATCTCGTCGCGCACCATGCGCGCGACCTTTTCGTGGATCGGCTTCAGCCGCTCGGTCATGCCGAGGTTCATTTCCGGGTTTGCCGTCATGTCTTCCTCTGTTCGTCCTTGCCGCCCAGTCCGCGCCACGCGCAGGTCACCACCTGCCGCGCCAGTTCCTCGATGTCGGCCCGCGTTTCGCCCACGCGCGGCGCGTACCAGAAGATCGGCGAGTTCAGCGTCGTGAACATCAGCTGGTTGGCGATGCTGGGATTGTCGAAATCGAAATCGCCCTCGTCCCGCGCCGTCAGTATCGCCTCTCGAAAGACGTTGCCGTATTCGGTGCGGTACGTGATGAGTTCGGCGAAGACGCTGCGCTGCTCGGGCGTCGTCGCGCCGCGCAAGTGCATCTTCACGCCCATCCAGACAGTGCGCTGGAACGACCGCGTCACGATCATCTGCAGCACGTGCGCGAAGGCCATGTGCCGCCAGCGCGTTGCCGCGCGGCCGGACAGCGCGCGATAGGGCTCGATCGCGGCGTAGTTCATTTCCATGCCGACGCGGAACAGCTCGGCGAAGATATCGGCCTTGGAGCGGAAGTGATGGTAGATGCGGCCCTTGGTGGCGCCGAGGCTGCGGGCGATGTCGTCTATCGAGGTCTCGGTGTAACCGCGCTCGGTGAAGCAGTCGGCGGCGGCCTCCAGTATGTCGGCGCGCGAGCTTTCCTGAATGTGGTCCCTGACGCCAAGCATCATCGGGCCTCTACCTCCCTCCCGCCGGCTCCTCGTTTTTGCGAACCATGGGGAAATTCGCATCGAGCCTTTACGGGTATCGAAATGATGAACATACTACCGGGTATGTTGTCAACGCGGCTTCCGGCTTTTCCTGTCCGGGCGCGGATACCGGGAGGATTTTCGATGACGTATCTGGAGGATTTGTTTTCCGTGGCGGGCAAGACCGCGCTCGTCACCGGGGCTGCGACCGGCATTGGCCGCATGGCGGCCACCGGGCTGGTGCAGGGCGGCGCCAACGTGCTGATCGCCTCGCGCAAGGGGGCCGACTGCGCCCGCGTGGCCGAAGAGCTCAACCAGCTCGGCGGCGGCAAGGCCGAGGGCTTCTCCGGCGACGTCTCGACGGAGGAAGGCATCGCGGCACTCGTGGGCGAAGTGCGCCAGCGCACCGACAGCCTCCACATCCTCATCAACAATGCGGGCGTCTCATGGGGCGCGGACTACGAGAACTTCCCCTATTCGGCGTGGGCCAAGGTGCTGGGCGTAAACGTCACCGGCCTTTTCCACCTGACGCGCGAGTTGACCCCGTTGCTGGAAAAGGCCGCGAGCCAAGAAGACCCGGCGCGGATCATCAATCTGGGCTCCGTCATGGGCACGCAGCCGCTGGCCGACGGCGCCTATTCCTACACGGCATCGAAGGCTGCGGTTCACCACCTTACGCGCACGCTCGCCAACGAGTTCGCCGAGCGCCACATCACGGTTAACGCGTTTGCCCCCGGCCCTTTCCAGAGCCGCATGACGGCGTTTGCCACCGCCAGCGACGAGCAGGCCGAAACCGTCGGCCAGCGCGTTCCGATCGGCCGCATCGGCGCTCCGGATGACATTGCCGGCGCAACCCTGTATCTGTGCAGCAGAGCGGGGAGCTATGTCACTGGCGCCATCCTGCCACTGGACGGCGGACAGCATGTCCAGCATGGGATGTCGCTGTTCAAGGAATGATGCGGGCCTGAGATGAGCAACAGCGAGAATGAACCGCTTCCGCTTGAGGAAGCTATGAAGGCGGTCGGCCAGGAGGTCGGGGTGTCGCCCTGGCGTGTCGTGTCGCAGGAGATGATCGACAAGTTCGCCGATGCGACCGACGACCACCAGTTCATTCATGTCGACCCCGAGCGCGCGGCGGCCGAAACGCCCTTCGGCGGCACCATCGCGCACGGCTTTCTTTCGCTGTCCCTGCTCTCGGCCATGGCCTACGAGACGATCCGCCCGATCCGCGAGGCCGGCGTGGGCATCAATTACGGTTTCGACAGGCTGCGCTTCGTCTCGCCGGTAAAGTCCGGCGCGCGGGTGCGCACGCGCTTCAAGCTGGCCGAGATGACCGCGCGTCCTTCGGGCTGGATACACATCAACTACGACGTGACTATCGAGATCGAGGGTTCGAAGAAGCCGGCGCTCACCGCGCGCTGGCTGACGCTCGCAGTCATGGAGCGCAACAAGGAGCAGGCATGAGCGACCCCAACGCGCTCGATGCGCAGGCGCTGGCACCCTATCTGGAAAAGCATGTTCCCGGCTTTCGGGGACTGAACGACATCCGCAAGTTCGGCTCCGGCCAGTCGAACCCGACCTATGCGCTGGAGGCCGAAAGCGGCCGCTACGTCCTGCGCGCCAAACCGCCGGGCGAACTCCTCAAGTCTGCGCATCAGGTGGACCGCGAATACCGCGTCATGAAGGCGTTGAAGGGCACCGCCGTGCCGGTGCCGGACGTGCTGCACCTTTCGGGTGAGGATTCGCCGATCGGCCGCATGTTCTACGTCATGGCCTTCGTCGAAGGGCGCATCCTGTGGGACCCCGCCCTGCCCGAAATGCGCTCCAACGAGGAGCGCGCGGCCGCAAGCGATGCCATGAACCGCGTGCTCGCAGCCTTGCACGATATCGACATCGACGCGGTCGGCCTCTCGGATTTCGGCAAGCCGGGCAGCTATTTCGAGCGCCAGCTCTCACGCTGGACCAGCCAGTATCGCGCTTCGGAAACCGAAACCGTACCGGACATGGACGCGCTCATCGCATGGCTGGAAAGCAATCTCGTGCCAGACGACGGGCAGGTCTCGCTGGTGCATGGCGATTTCCGGCTCGACAACATGATTTTCGCCAGCGAGCGGCCCGAGGTCGTGGCCGTGCTCGACTGGGAACTGTCGACGCTGGGCCATCCCTTCGCCGACATTTCCTACCAGTGCATGCAATGGCGGCTGCCGCACGATTCCGGCTTCAGGGGACTTGGCGGCATCGACCGCGCCGCCCTCGGCCTGCCGGGCGAGGCTGAATATGTCGCCGCCTATTGCCGCAAGCGCGGCATCGCAGGCATCGACAACTGGGTGTTCTACCTCGCCTTCTCCTTCTTCCGGCTGGCTGCCATCTGCCAGGGCGTCTACAAGCGCGCGCTCGACGGCAACGCCTCCAATCCGGAAAAGGCGAAGACCTACGGCCAGGCAGTCAAGCTGCTCGCCGGCCTCGCCGTGGCAGCCATCGACAAGGGGGAGTGAGAGCATGGCGCGTTTCGACGGCCTGACGGTGCTGATTACGGGTGCTGCGGGCGGCTTCGGCCGCCGGGCGGCCGAACGCTTCGCCGCCGAGGGCGCGCGACTGGTGCTGTCCGACATGGATGAAACCCGGCTCGCAGCGCTCGCGTCGTCTCTCGACACTGAAGTCGCAACGCTGGCCGGCGACATCGCCGACGAGACGCTGTCGGAAAGGCTTGTCGCGCTCGCGCCGGAGCGCTTCGGCGGGCTCGATGTGGCGCTCAACAATGCCGGCATCGTGCACGACATGATGAAGCTGCCGTCCATCGCGTCCGAAGATGCACGCAAGGTTATCGAGATCGACCTTCTCGGCGTCTTCTACGCGATGAAGCATCAGCTTCCGGTGATGGAACGCCAGTTCCGCAAGGACGGACGGCGGGCCGCTGTCGTCAACATCGCCTCGGTGGCGGGCATCGCCGGCGCACCGCGCCTTTCCGTCTACGCCGCTGCCAAGCACGGCGTCGTCGGGCTCACGCGGTCAGCCGCTGCCGAATACGCGACCAAGGGCGTTCGTGTGAACGCCGTATGCCCCTCCTTTGCCCGCACGGCGATGGTGGAGAAATCACTGCCGCAGGGCGAGGCGGAACGCGGCGCGACCGAGGCCGAACTGGTGCGCGGCGTGCCGATGAAGCGGCTGGCCGAGGTGGACGAGATCGTCGAGGTCATCCTGTTCGCCGCCGACCCCAAGAACTCCTTCATGACCGGCCAGACGCTGGCCGCCGACGGCGGGATCACGGCGATCTAGTCCAAAAGCGGCCTACCCGAGCTTGGCGATGAGGGTCTTCAACTCGCCCAGATGCTCGATCTGCCGGTAGCGCGGGTGCTTGTCGGGGGCCTCGATGCGCTCCAGCACCCATGTCAGCTCGTGCGGGACATAGACGCCCCAGCTTCCCGCCTCGATGGCAGGCGCGATGTCCGACTTCAGCGAGTTGCCCACCATCATCGCCCGCTCCGCGCCGTCGCCATGACGCGAAAAGACCCGCTCGTAGGTCGCCGCATTCTTGTCGCTGACGATCTCGACGGCGTCGAAGAGGTCGCCGAGGCCCGACTGCGCCAGCTTTCGCTCCTGGTCGAACAGGTCGCCCTTGGTAATCACGACCAGACGGAAGGATCCCGACAGTTCCTCCAGCGTTTCACGCACATGCGGCAGGGTCTCCACAGGATGGCGCAACATCTCTCGCCCGGCCGCGAGGATTTCGCCGATCACGGCCGCTGGCACCCGCCCCTCCGTCACCTCCACGGCAGTCTCGATCATCGACAGCGTGAAACCCTTGATGCCGAACCCATAGTGGCCGAGATTGCGTTTTTCGGCTTCCAGAAGCCTTTCCTGAAGATGATCGGCATCCGCGTGCTCTGCCAGGAGCTCGGCAAACCGCGCTTCGGTCAGGCGAAAGAACTGCTCGTTCTGCCACAGCGTGTCGTCGGCATCGAAGCCTATGGTGGAAAGTCCGGTGCGCATGCCCTAGCCTTCTCACAGGCCCTTTGCCAATTCAATCACCGGTCCGTGCCGGCTAAGCCTAATTTAAGCACTTCGTGCAAGGGTCGCCCGGATGTCGGAGCCTGAGGGGGCTGCCTCACGCGAGGATGGGCAATGTGAAACTGTCAGTCATCGGGCGCCGTCTGGCGCGCAGGTCTATCTTCCGGGCAACCTATATCCCGGCCCTGCTGGCCCTCGTCGTCATTGCAGCCGCTTGGCTTTTCGCCGAACACCTCAATCGCAGGGTATTTGAACAGAACCTTCGCGCCGACGTGTTGGGCAAGGTCAGCGTCATTCGCGCCAATCTCGAAGGCAACATCAATTCCAATATCCAGCTCGTGCGCGGGCTGGTCGCGACGTTGGCCACCGAACCCGACATGGACCAGCAGCGCTTCTCCGTGCTTGCGGCGAACCTGCTGGAGGAAAAGTCGCAAATCCGGAACATCGCCGGCGCACGCAACCTCGTCGTTGGCCTGATGTACCCGCTTCGAGGCAACGAGCGGGCGATGGGGCTCGACTATCGTTTGAACGAGGTTCAGCGCGAAGCCGCCGAGCGAGCGCGCGACACCCGCGAACTCACCCTCGCCGGCCCGCTCGATCTTGTGCAGGGCGGGCAGGGGTTGATCGGGCGTTTTCCTGTTTTCGCCGCACCGGCCGGCGAAAACGACGAAAGCTTCTGGGGCATAGTGTCAGCGGTGGTCGACGTCGAAAGGCTTTACGCAGACAGCGGCATTCTGGACCCGGCCCTGCCGCTGGAGATCGACATTTCCGGCCTCGACGGCATGGGCGCCAAGGGCGCGCGGTTCTACGGCTCCGGCGCGGCGCTGGCCAACGATCCGGTGCTGGTGGACGTGGTGCTGCCCTCCGGCTCGTGGCAGATCGCGGCAATCCCCAAGGGCGGCTGGTCCGCCACGCCCACCAATGTCTGGTGGCTGCGCCTGCTGATGTTCGTTGCCGGCGCTCTCATCATGGTTCCCGCCATCATCACCGGCCGCCTGATCGAGGAGCGGCAGAAGAATATCGGCGAATTGAAGCGGCGGGAAACCCAGCTTGCGCACCTTTCGAGCCGCCTCGGCCTCGCGCTCGACACGTCCAAGGTCGCGGTGTGGGAAACGGTCGTCGGCAGCGACACCGAATACTGGGACCCCCGGATGAACGAGATGTACGGCCACCCGGTAGACGATGGGCCGCGCACCTTGCAGGACTGGGAACAACGGGTGCATCCCGACGACCGCGAGCGCGCCAGCGCCGAGTTCATGGGCATATTCGAAAACGGCAGCTACACCTCGCAGTACCGCATCGTGCTGGACGACGGAACGGTGCGTCACATCCGGGCATTGGGCACGCTACAGGCCGAGGAAGGTCAGCCTTCCCGCATCGTGGGGGTCAACTGGGACGTGACGGCCGACGTATCGCTTCACGAAGAACTCAAGCGCGCCAACGCGCTGACCGAAGCCCGCAACGCCGAGCTCGAAATCACCAAGGCGCGGATCGAATACAACGCGCTGCACGATTCGCTCACCGGCCTGCCCAATCGCCGCTACCTGGACGATCTTCTGGCCGAGCACGCTGCCCGTTTCGCGCGGGGCGAGGAAACTGCGGCCCTGCTGCAGATCGACCTCGACCGGTTCAAGCAGATCAACGACACGCTGGGCCATGCAGCCGGCGACGCCATGCTGGTCCATGCGGCCGAAATCCTGCGCTCTACCGTCGAACCCGGCGATTTCGTCGCTCGCATCGGCGGCGACGAGTTCGTGGTCGTGCGCCGCTGGGCAGCAGACGATGCGCACGCTTCGGTGCGAAGCCTCGCCAAGCTGGCCGAACGCATCATCGAACGCATGCAGCAGCCGCTGGCCTATGAAGGCCACGACAGCCGCGTCGGCGTCTCCATCGGCATCGCCACCGACATGGATTCGCTGGCAGACCCGCTGCGCCTTCTCGTCAATGCCGATATCGCGCTCTATCGCGCCAAGGATCGCGGCCGCAACCGCCATCAGTTCTTCAACGACGCGCTGCAGGCCGAGATCATCACGACGAAGCGTGTGGCAGACAACATCCTCACCGGCCTTGAGGAGAACCAGTTCACCGCGCACTATCAGCCGCAGTTCCACGCCGAGACGCTGGAGGTGATCGGCGTCGAGGCGCTGGCGCGCTGGAACCACCCGACCGACGGGCTGCTCGCCCCCAACGCCTTCCTCAAGATCGCGGAGGAACTCAACGTCGTCGCCACCATCGATCGCCTGATCCTGGAACGCGCGTTGCTGGACTTCCACCAATGGGAGTCCGTGGGGCTCAACGTGCCCAAGGTGTCCGTCAACGTTTCCGCGCGCCGCCTGCACGACGACGAGTTGATCAAGAGCCTGCGCCAGATGAACATCAGGCCCGGCGCGGTCGCGTTCGAGCTGGTGGAATCGATCTTCCTGGACGAGAACGACGAGCTGATTACCTGGAACGTCGACCAGATCAAGGAACTGGGCATCGACATCGAGATTGACGATTTCGGCACCGGCTACGCCTCGATCGTCAGCCTGATGAAGCTCAAGCCGCGCCGGCTCAAGATCGACCGCCAGCTCGTCATGCCTATCGTGCACTCGCCGGGCCAGCGCCAGCTCGTCGGCTCCATCATCGACATCGGCCGTTCGCTGGGCATCGAAGTGCTGGCGGAAGGCGTGGAAACGATGGAGCACGCGCGCGTGCTGCGTCAGCTCGGCTGCAACGCGTTGCAGGGCTATGCCTTCGCAAAACCCATGAGCGCGGGCGACCTTGTCGAGTTCATCCGTTCGCGCCGCTGGCGCGACGCTGGCTGATTAGACCGCCGCGTCCCTTGCAGCTTCGGAAAGAAACGTGAAGGCGTAGTCGGAAAACGACCGCCAGCACTCCACCCGGAACGTCGTATCACCCGTCCGCCACAGCACGATCTCGATCTTGCCCAGCACCGTGCGCGAGCAGGCGCCGACGGGGAACGTTGCAAGCAATATGTCCTGCGGGCAGCCGGCGGCGATGGTGGCTTCCGCGCCGGGCCCGGATACGACGATGCCGACATTGCGGTGCGACACGTCCACCGCCGAGTGGAAGGCCTTCACCTTGCCCAGCGCGGGCGAAATCTCGCTGCCGCTCTCGTCGATGACCAGCCATTCGTCCGGCCCCAGCCAGAGTGCGGCGCGACCGTTCTTCTGCGCCGATGTCTTGGGCTTCTGCGGCAGCGCGAAACCCAGCGCCTTCGACACCGCGCCCACGCTGTCTGCTGGCGTCCGCAGCGACAGGCGCGAGGCGGGCGCGGCCGGCGTCACGCTCACCCATGCGTGGCTTGCCGCGCGTCCTTCCAGCGCCGGGCGGCGCAGCGCTTCGTTCGACCTAGCCATTGAGCCGCTCTCCCTTCTCGTCGAAGAACACCGTTCCGCTTACTTCGACCTCTATCGTTCCATCGGGCATGGGCACGTAGAGCGTGTCTCCCATGCGATCGCGCCCACCTTCGACCAGCGCCAGGGCGATCGAATGGCCGCAATTTTCCGACCAGTAGCTCGACGTGACATGACCAATCATCGTCATGGGCACCGCCTGCTTCGGGTCGGCCACGATCTGCGCGCCCTCTTCCAGCACGACCTTGGGGTTCTTCGTGCGAAGGCCCACGAGCTGCTTTCGGCCCGGCGCCACGAGGTCCGGGCGCATCATCCCGCGTATGCCGACGAAATCGGCCTTCTTCTTGCCGACGGCCCAGTCCAGCCCGGCATCGTTGGTCGTCACGGTGCCGTCGGTTTCCTGCCCGACGATGATGTAGCCCTTCTCGGCGCGCAGCACGTGCATCGCTTCGGTGCCGTAGGCGCAGGCGCCGTGTTTCTGGCCCTCGGCCCACACCGCTTCCCAGACCGCCTGCCCATAATCGGCCGGCACGTTGATCTCGAAACCGCGCTCGCCTGTGAACGACATGCGGAACAGCCGCGTCGGCACGCCGCAGATCGTACCTTCGCGCACCGACATGTGCGGCATGGCCGCGTCGGAAAGGTCGATGCCTTCCACCAGCGGCGCGATGATCTCGCGGCTTTTCGGGCCCTGCACCGCGATCACGGCCCACTGCTCCGAGATCGAGGTCAGATACACCTTGAGATGCGGGAATTCCGTCTGGAGGTAATCCTCCATATGGTTCATCACGCGGGCTGCGCCGCCCGTCGTCGTGGTCACGTGGAAGCGGTCGTCCGCCAGTCGCCCCACGACGCCGTCATCGTAGATGAAGCCGTCCTCGCGCAGCATGATGCCGTATCGGCAGCGGCCGGGTTCCAGCTTCTGCCACGGGTTGGTGTAGAGAAGTTCCATGAACGCGGCCGCATCCGGCCCCACCACCTCGATCTTGCCCAGCGTCGATGCGTCGAAGATGCCGGCCGACTGCCGCACCGTGACGCATTCGCGATCGACGGCGGCGTGCATGTCCTCGCCCGCCTTCGGGAAATACCATGCGCGTTTCCACTGCCCGACATCCTCGAACACAGCGCCGTGCCTTTCGGCCCACCCATGCATCGGCGTGCGCCGGGTCGGGTCGAACAGGCTGCCGCGCGCGTGGTTGACGATCGCGCCGAACGTCACCGGCGTATAGGGCGCGCGGAAGGTGGTCAGGCCCACTTCCGGGATAGGCTTGCCCAGCGTCTCGGCGGCGATGGCCAGCCCGTGCATGTTCGATGTCTTGCCCTGGTCCGTCGCCATGCCGTTGGTGGTGAAGCGCTTGACGTGCTCGATCGAGCGCATGCCCTCGCGCACCGCCTGGCGTATATCCTTGGCCGTCACGTCGTTCTGGAAGTCGATGAAGGCTTTCGCCTTGGAATCGGCCCCCGCGCCGGGCGCCGCGCCCAGCATACCGCCGCTCCAGCCTTCGCCCGATGCCTTCAGCTTCGCACCCGCCCTGCCTGCCTTTGCGCCAGCCGCCTTGGCGGCTGCGTGCCCCGCTCCCGCCGCTTCGGCCAGAGCCGCTTCGAGATCGTCCGTGCCGTTGCATGCGCCGACCGAGACGCAATCCTGCGCGTAAGCGCCGGGCAGGAAGCGCCGCGTCTCGTCGTCGAAGGCCACCTTGCCGCGCGACTGCGAGAACAGGTGCACCGATGGCGTCCAGCCTGCCGAGGTCAGCAGCGCGTCGATCGCGATGGACCGTGACGCGCCGCCGTTCTTCGGCTGCACCGTCATGGCGGAAACCCGCAGCTTGCCCGCAACGCCGACGACCGCCCGGCCGGCATTGATTTCGATGCCCAGCGCGCGCGCCTCGTCCACCACCGGCCCCTGCGGGTTGTCGCGAAGGTCGACGATGGCGACGACGTCGACGCCCGCCTTCTTCAGGTCGATGGCCGCATGATAGGCGGAGTCGTTGGCGGTGTAGACACCCACCTGCCGGCCCACCGCCACGCCGTAATGGTTGAGATAGGTGCGCGCGGCGGATGCCAGCATCACCCCCGGCCGGTCGTTGTCGGGAAATACCATGTGCCGCTCGATCGCGCCGCTGGCGATCACGACGCGTTTCGCCCGCACCTGCCAGAGCCGCTCGCGCGGCAGGTCGGGCAGCGGCGCTGCAAGGTGGTCGCTAACCCGCTCGGTCAGCCCGACGAAGTTCTGCGCGTAGTAGCCGAAGGCGGTGGTGCGCGTCAGCACGCGCACGTTCTCCATCGCCCGCAGCCTCGCAACCGTCGCCGTCGCCCAGTCCCATCCGTTCCGGCCGTCGATCACCGCGCCGCTCTCGAAGCGCAGCGCGCCGCCCGGCTCAGCCTGCTCGTCGGCAAGGATGACGCGCGCTCCGGCCTCGGCTGCGGCAAGGGCCGCCGCAAGGCCGGCGGCACCGCCCCCCAGCACCAGCACGTCGCAATGCCCATAGTGCGCCGCGTAATGGTCTGGATCGGGCTGGTCGGGCGCCACGCCGAGGCCTGCCGCCTCGCGGATGCGCGGCTCGTAGAGATGCTTCCACGCTGCCTTCGGCCACATGAAGGTCTTGTAGTAGAAGCCGGCGGAGAAGAACGGCGAGGCCAGATCGTTGACCGCGCCGACATCGTGTTTCAGCGACGGCCAGCGGTTCTGCGACACCGCGGCCAGCCCGTCATGCAGTTCCTGAACCGTGGCGCGCACGTTTGGCGTCTTGCGCGCGGCATCGCGATGGATGCCCACCAGCGCGTTCGGCTCTTCCGCGCCGGCCGACAGGAACCCGCGCGGGCGATGGTACTTGAACGAGCGGCCGACGAGATGGACACCGTTCGCAAGCAGGGCCGACGCCAGCGTGTCGCCCTCCAGCCCGGAATAATGCTCGCCGTCGAAGGTGAAACGAACCACCTTGGCTGGCGTGAGCCGGCCCTTGCCGGCAACGCGGAACGGCGCGGTCATTCGGCGGCTCCCTTGATGACGGGCTTCTTCTCGCCGGCCTTGTAGGTCGTCACGAACTTGTCGCTCACCGTGTCTCGCACCGCGTTGAAGAACCGGGCGCAGCCATGCACGTGCCGCCAGCGCTCATAGACCAGACCCTTCGGATTCTGGCGGATGAAGAAGAACCCCTCGAAATCCTCGTCGCTCATTTCCGCGATGTTGCCGGGGCGCACCAGATGGGCCTCGCCGGCATGGCGGAACTCGAGCTCGGGGCGCTCTTCCTCGCAATAGGGGCAACGGATCAGAAGCATGATTGGTCCTGTCTTTACAATTCTGCGGGGCCGATTGATGTGCCGCGTGGCTGGTCGCACAAGCGCCGGCCCAGATTCACGAACGGTGCGAGACGCAGCAGAAGCTGCTCGATGCTCTCATAGGGCTGGAAGGCGTCAGCCTTGCCGGCATTGACGATCATCAGGTCGAACGGATCGGTCGAGACCAACAGGATGCGGTCGAAATTCTCCTGCTCGGCGTCCGCAGACGGCTCCCCGAAATAGACTGCGCGCGCGCCTGTAACCCACGCACATATCAGGTAGCCCGAACTCGCCGCGAATGGCCATTCGCGCTCGTTATCGGTCCGCTCGATGCGCTGGAAGCGATATGCCTCCTGCCCATCCGGAAAATGGAAAAAACTGCGCTCGTTGATGGCGATCAACGGCGTGGTAACGGCCAGAACTGCCGCCAGCCCGCTCATCAGTGGGCGACGGCGGCGGCGGCCGCCTCATCGATCAGCCGGCCGGTGCGGAAGCGCTCCAGCGTGAACGGCGCATTGATGCGGTGCGGCTCGTCGCGCGCGATGGTGTGGGCAAAGACATGCCCCGATCCCGGCGTTGCCTTGAACCCGCCCGTGCCCCAGCCGCAGTTCACGTACAGGCCCTTCACCGGCGTCTTGGCCAGGATGGGCGAGCGGTCGGGCGTCACGTCCACGATGCCGCCCCACGAGCGCAGCATCTTCATGCGCGTGAACATGGGGAACATCTCGCAGATCGCGTCGAGCGTATGGTTGATGATGTGCAGCCCGCCCGTCTGCGAATAGGACGTGTACTGATCGGTGCCGGCGCCGATCACCAGCTCGCCCTTGTCGGACTGCGATATGTAGGCGTGCACAGTGTTGGACATCACCACGCACGGAAACACCGGCTTCACCGGCTCCGATACCAGCGCCTGCAACGGGTAGCTTTCCAGCGGCATGCGCACGTCGGCCATCTGCATGATCACGGAGGAATGCCCGGCGGCCACCACGCCCACCTTCTTGGCCCCGATGAAGCCCTTCGTCGTCTCCACGCCCAGCACATGGCCCTGAGGCGAGCGGCGCACGCCGGTCACCTCGCAATTCTGGATGATGTCCACGCCGCGCGCCGACGCGCCGCGTGCATAGCCCCACGCCACCGCGTCGTGACGCGCGGTGCCGCCGCGCCTTTGCAGCGCCGCGCCCACCACCGGGTAGCGCGCGCCCTGCGATATGTTCAGCGGCGGGCAATAGTCCTTCGCCTGCTCCGGCGTCAGCCATTCATTGTCGATGCCGTTCAGCCGGTTGGCGTGGATGTGACGCTTCAGCACCTGCACATCGTGCACGTTGTGGGCGAGCATCATCACGCCGCGTGCCGAATACATGACGTTGTAGTTCAGTTCCTGCGACAGCCCGTCCCACAGCTTCACCGCGTGGTCGTAGATGCCGGCGCTCTCGTCATAGAGGTAGTTGGAGCGGATGATGGTCGTGTTGCGGCCGGTATTGCCGCCGCCCAGCCAGCCCTTTTCCACGACGGCGACGTTGGTGATCCCGTGTTCCGCGGCCAGATAATAGGCCGTCGCCAGCCCGTGCCCGCCCGCGCCGACGATCACGACGTCGTACTCGGCCTTGGGTTCGGGCGAGTGCCACTGCTCTTCCCAACCCTTGTGGCCGCGAAAGGCTTCCCGGGCGATGGCGAAGGCGGAATATTTGCGCATGGACTGTCGGTCTCGCGATTGTGTGCGTGCTTCGGCGTCGCCGCCGCTGACCGTTTATCACTAGCGAAATGCCGCGGCCACTCTTGCGCTGTTTGCGACGGCGAATGCCGTATTGCCGAATGCCCGCATGCAACGCGCTTAGTGTGTGGACAAGGGGATTGGCTTCTGCTATGAGCCGCCGCAATTCGTGGTGTATCCGCCGCGGGGGCGCTCGGGTATGCGTCCTGAATTTTTGATAACGCACATCAACCGGAAGACAGGAACGCACGTGCAGGTACTCGTCCGCGACAACAATGTTGACCAGGCGCTCCGCGCTCTCAAGAAGAAGATGCAGCGCGAAGGTATCTTCCGCGAAATGAAGATGCGCGGACATTACGAGAAGCCGTCCGAGAAGCGTGCCCGCGAAAAGGCCGAAGCCGTGCGCCGCGCACGCAAGCTGGCCCGCAAGCGCGCCCAGCGCGAAGGTCTGGTTGCCGGCGGCCGCACCGCGGCTCCCGCGCGCTGACATCGCCAAGTTTTCGTCCTTTTCCAGGGATACCGGGTAAGGTGGCGCGATGCGAATCGTTGCCGCCTTTTCTGTTTGGAGCCGCGTGCGCCCGCGTGCGCAACGATTGCACGCCAAAGACGTTGTGGCAGGCGACGAATGAGGGGAACCCGACGATGAATGCCGATGCCGTCCGCAGCCGCAAGGCGAGCCTCAAGGGAGGCATGTTCGCCTTCGCCGCCGCGCTCATGCTCGCAGGGTGTCAGACCGCGACGGGGCCTCTTGGCGAAGTCGCCGCCATCGACACGGCGCAGGGCTCTACCGAGAACATCTCGTCCCTCAGCGCGGTGATCGACCGCACCCCCAACGATCCCGAAGCCTACAACGTGCGCGGCTCGGCCTATGGCCGCGGCGGCCGCTATCAGGAAGCGCTGAAGGATTTCGAAACCGCCATCCGGCTCAACCCGAGCTACTATCAGGCCTACGCGAACCGCGCGCTCATCCATCGCATGATGGGTAACCAGCAGGCCGCGCTGCAGGATTACAACCAGGCCATCCAGCTCAATTCGAGCTACGACGCCGCCTATATCGGGCGCGGCAACGTCTACCGCCTGTCTGGCCGCAACCAGGAGGCGTTCCGCGATTTCGAGCGCGCCATCCAGCTCGACACGACCGATCCGCGCGCCTACCACAATCGCGGCCTGCTCTACCAGTCGCAGGGCCAGCACGACTTCGCCATCGCCGACTTCGCCCAGTCGATCTCGCTGGCGCCGAGCGCTGCCGAGCCCTACACGGCTAGGGGCCTGTCCTATCTGGCGATCAACAACGAAGACAACGCGCTGGCGGATTTCAACACCGCGATCCAGCTCGACCGGCGCAACGCGGAGGCATGGGCCTATCAGGGCCTGATCCTCGAGCGCCGCGGCGACAAGACTCGTGCCTCGCGCTCCTATGCCGAGGCCGCGCGTCTCGACCCCAACCTCAAGGCGGCCAAGGACGGGATCGCCCGTACCAGAAGCTCCTGATCCGGTATCGCGGGGACGACCGGCCTCCATGCGCTGCCTGATCGTCCTCGCCCACCCGCTCGACAAGAGCCTCAACCATCGCTTCGCTGATCTTGCCGCCCAGACGCTGGCGGCCGCTGGCCACGATGTCGCGCGCATCGACCTTTATGCCGAGGATTTCGACCCTCGGCTGACGCGGGCCGAGCGTGAAACCCACTACACCGAAACGCCCGACCACTCCGGCATCGCCCCCCACGCGGCTGCCCTGCGAGAAGCCGACATGCTGGTGCTCGTCTTTCCGACATGGTGGTTCGGGCTTCCAGCCATTCTGAAAGGCTGGATCGACCGCGTCTTCGCGCCCGGCATCGCCTTCGACCACGGCACTGATTTCGGCCCCATAGTACCGAAGCTGGACCGGCTGCGTCGCATGGTGGCAATCACCACGCTGGGCACGCCGTGGTGGGCGGACAGGCTGGTCATGTGGCGGCCCGTGCGCCGCATGCTAAAGACGGCCGTGCTCGGCAGCTGCGCTTCCCAAGCGCGCTTTTCCTACCTCCCCTTCTATGCCGCCGAAAAGCCGACGGCGGCCCGCATCGACGCCTTCGAGAAACGCGTGCGCGCCGCCCTGACGCGCTGAGCGCATCTGGCACAATCACACACACTTTCGTGGCAGCGCATTGCAATATAGAAACCAAATGGTTTTTATATAGGATGATCGTATGCAAGCCCCCGCCAGCAGCGACGAGCGCCTCCTGCGCTTCCTGAAATTCCGCGGCCCGCAAACCGCCGAGGCGATATCGCGCCATCTCGGCATCACAGTCCCCGGCGTTCGCAAGCATCTGGCATCCTTGCAGCAGGGTGATCTGATCGACCATTTCGACGAGGCCGGCAGCGTCGGCAGGCCACGGCGGCACTGGCGTCTGACGCAGAGGGCGCAGGCCCGCTTTCCCGATAGCCACGCAGTGCTGAACGTCGAGATGATCGCATCGATCCGCGCCGTCTTCGGCCAGGAAGGCCTCGACCGGCTGGTCGGCGAGCGGGAGCGGCAGACGCTGGCACGTTATCGCCTGGATCTCACAGAGGCCGACGGCCTCGCCGCCCGCGTCGAGCGCTTGGCCGCCCTGCGCACCGAGGAAGGCTACATGGCCGAGTTCGAGCGGCTGGACGACGGGACGCTGCTGCTGGTCGAGAACCATTGCCCCATATGCGCCGCCGCGCGAGCCTGCCAGAACTTCTGCCGATCCGAACTGGAGGTGTTCCGCGCCGCGCTGGGACCGGGCGCGGTCGTGGAGCGCGACGAACACATGCTTGCCGGCAGCCGCCGGTGCACCTACCGCATTACCCCTCGTCCGGAAGCCCGCCATGACGACCGCTGAGAACCGCCCCAGCTGGCGCGAACTGTGGGAGAGCGGGGATCTCGGCCGCTTCTGCTTCATCTCGCTGGGCATCGTGCTGCACGCTTCCAACGAAACCATGATCGCCACCATCATGCCCAGCATGGTGGCCGACATCTCCGGCGTCGAGATGGTCGGCTGGTCGCTGTCGATCTACGAGATCGGCTCCATCACGGCGGGTGCCGCCGCAGGCCGCCTGATGAGCTACATGGCGCTGCGCACCAACATGGTGCTGGCAGCGCTCATCTACGCGGCCGGTGCGGCGGTCTGCGCGGCCGCGCCCGACATGCACTGGTTCCTCGCCGGCCGGCTGCTCGAGGGCTTCGGCGGCGGCGCGCTGGTGTCGCTTTCCTATGTCTCCATCGAGAGGCTGTTTCCGCGCCTCATCTGGCCGCAGCTTTTCGCGATCATATCGGTGGTCTGGGGCGTGTCTGCTTTCGGCGGGCCGCTCATCGGCGCCCTGTTTGCCGAGGCCGCGTCGTGGCGGTACGCGTTCTGGACGTTCGCCTTCGCCGGCGCAGGCATGGCGCTGGTCAGCTTCGCCGTGCTGCGCGGGCCGCAATCCACGCGGCGCAAGGAAAGCCCCGATGGCGTGCCGCCCTTCCCGTGGCTGCCGCTGCTCGTGCTCGCCGCAGCCATCATGGCCATCGCGGTCGCGGGCGTCGGCTCCGGCATGGTTCGCTCCGGCCTGCTTCTCGGCCTCGGCGTCGTCGGCATCGCCTGCTTCTTCCTGCTCGACGCGAGAAACCCGCGCTCGCGCCTGTTTCCCACCCGCCCGCTCGACATGAACACGCAGGTCGGCAACGGCATCGTCATGATGGCCGCGTTCTCGGCCGGAACCATCACCTTTTCCATCTACGGCCCGCTGATCCTCACCAGCCTGCACGGCATCTCGATCCTGACGACCGGCTACATCATCGCGGCCGAATCCATCGCCTGGTCCGTCATGTCCATTCTGGTCGCCAGCGCCCGGCCGCAATACGAGCGCCCGATCATCCTCGCAGGCGCGGTGATGATCTTCGGCGGCATGATCGGATTCATCTATGCCGTACCCTTCGGCTCGATCCCCCTCATCCTGGCCTGCGCGATCCTTCAGGGCGGCGGCTTCGGCATCGCGTGGCCCTTCGTCACACGGCTCATCGTATCGTCGGCGAGGGAAGAGGAGCGCACCGTCACGTCTTCCGCCGTGCCGACCATGCAGCGCATCGGCTATGCCGTGGGTGCGGCCTTCGCCGGCATCATCGCCAACACGGCAGGTTTCTCGGGCGGCCTCTCGGGCGAAACGGCGCAGAGCGTGGCCCAATGGTTGTTCGTTGCATTCATACCGTTCGGCGTGGTCGGTTGCATCGCGGCGATGCGGCTCCTGAACGCCGAGCGCTCGCGCCTCGCAACCCTGAAGGAATAGACCATGCCGGACACCACCAGCCTGCTCGCCTTCGCGCTGATCGCGCTTGGCATGGTGCTCACCCCCGGCCCGAACATGATCTACCTGATCTCACGCTCCATCAGCCAGGGGCCGGTCGCCGGCCTCATCTCGCTGGGTGGCGTGGCGCTGGGTTTCGCCTTCTACATGCTGGCCGCCGCCTTCGGCATCACGGCCCTCATCTTCGCGGTACCTTATGCCTATGACGCGCTGAGGCTGGCGGGCGCGGCCTATCTGTTGTGGCTCGCGTGGCAGGCGGTACGCCCCGGCGGGCGCTCGCCTTTCGAGGTGCGCGAGCTACGGCGCGACGGGCCGCGCAAGCTGTTCCTGATGGGGCTGTTCACCAACCTGCTGAACCCCAAGGCGGCGATGCTCTATCTGTCGCTGCTGCCCCAGTTCATCGATCCCGCCGCCGGCAACGTGCTGATGCAGGCCGTGACGCTCGGCTCGCTGCAGATCGCAATCAGCGTCACCGTCAACGCGATGATCGCCATAGCCGCCGGCGGCATCGCGCTGTTCCTGATGCGCCATCCCATGTGGCTTGCGGTTCAGCGCTGGCTGATGGGCACCGTGCTTGCCGGGCTCGCCTTCAACATGGCCGTGGAAGCCAGACGATAAGCGCGCCTCAGAGCGACGTCGCCCACTCGATCACCGTGTCGGCCACTTTCTCATAGCCGGGCTCCGTCATAAGGAAATGCGACAGGCCCGGAAACTCCACGAAATCCGTGCGCGCCGAAGACTTGTTCTGCTTGCGGTAGATCGCACGAGAAAGGGCCGGCGCGACGGTCCGGTCTTTCTCACCGGCAGTGATGAGCAGCGGCTGCTTGCGCAATTCCGGCTGCACTCCGATACCGATGCCGGTCGCTGCCTGCGCAAAAAGGCGGCCCGATGTCGGCACCATGTATTTCTCGTAGGCTTCCGCACGCAGCGCGGCCGGCGCCGTGTTGGCGAAGCGGTTGTCGAACTGCGCCTTGCTCAGCGTGTAGGTGCGGTTCCACGCGTTCCACCGCGCCAGAACGGGGAAGGCGGCCCCCAGCGAGACCGGATCGGCTATCACGCCCGCGACCGGCGCGGGATCCAGCGCAACCCCCGCCACGCCGTAGCCCCGGTCGAGCAGCAGTTGCGTCACCAGCCCGCCCATCGAATGCCCGATTATCAGCGGCTTCTCCGGCAGCGTATCGATGAAGCGGGCGTAGTGGTCGGCGATGGCTCCGGCAGTCAGCCTGCCCAGCCCTTCCGGCGGATTGGCCCGCAATTCGGCGGCCGTGCCCCGGTCCAGATATGGCCAGGTGGGTGTATGGACGGTGTATCCCGCCTCTTCTAGCTTGCCGCGAAAATTGTCCCACGAGGCCGGCGTCATCCACGCACCGTGGATGAGTACGACCGTCTTGGTCAGCCGTGAGGTCCGGTTATTGCCTGCATCGGTATCGGCATTCATGTCGGTCTCTCCTTCGGCAATGGCCGATCTGATCGTGAGCGACGTAGCGGATGCGAATGCGTGGAGCGAGACGGTGGCAGGCGCTTGAGGTCACGCCCTGCCGTCCGTCCGTAGAAAGAATAGGATCAAAATCGACTTTGGGGAAAACCCCTAATTGAATGATGGCCCTACGCGGACAACCCCTCTTGCCATCCGGCGAGCCGTGAACGAGCTTATGCCGCCCGCTGGGCTGCGGCCGCGGCCTGCCTGCGTCTCGCCACCTCGTAGGCGATCGCACCAATCACGGTGATTGCGATCATGATGAGAGCCAGCGCGTTGACGGCGGGCGTAAGCCCGGTGCGCACCTTGGTCGCGATGAAGACCGTCAGCGGCGTATCGAACCCGCGCACGAACAGCGTCGTGTTGTAGTTCTCCACCGATTGCAGGATGGCAAGGAACGCGGCCGCGATCAGCGCCGGCTTGAGGAACGGCAGCAGGATGCGCCGGAACACCATCACCTTGGACGCGCCGAGCCCGAGGGCCGCTTCCTCCTGCGTACGATCGAACCTTTGCAGCCGTGCAGCGACCATCAGCATCACGTAGCAGATGATGAAGCTTGCCTGCGCCACCACGATGAGAAACACGCCGCCTCCCACGCCAAGCTGGCGCCACAACACCAGCGTCGCGATGCCGATGACGACGCCGGGCGTCAGCAGCGGCGAAACCATCAGCGCATAGAGGAAGCCGCGCGCCCGCGCATGCAGGCTGGTGAGGATGAGGGCCGCCGCCGTGCCGACCGGCAGCGCGATCAGCACCACGAAGAAGGCGATCACCATCGACGTCCAGACCGACTGCCACATCGCCCGGTCGTTCCACAATTCGTTGAACCACTGGAGCGTCGTGCCCTGCCAGGGCGTCACGGTCGGGAACCGGCTGGTGTTGAACGTCGCCGCGCCCATGATGACCAGCGGCGCGAACAGATAGACGAAGAACGCCACCATGTAGAAGGCGAACAGGAAACGCGCGATGCGGTCGGTGGCAGTCATTTCGCGACATCCGTCAAATTGACGCGCGCGAGCTTGAGCGTCACCAGCACGACCACGAGGCACAGCACCAGCAATACCAGCGCATAGGCAGCACCCCGGTTCCAGTCGCCGCCCTCGAAGAACCAGTTGTAGATGATCTCGGTGAACCAGCGGCTGCCCGGCGCGCCCAGCAGCGCCGGCGCCACGTAGGAGCCTGCCGCCAGCATGAAGGTGAAGACGCAGCCGGTTGCGATGCCCGCCTTCGCATGCGGCATCACCACCCGCCAGTGGATGCGCCACGTCGAGGCGCCAAGGTCGCGCGCCGCCTCGATCTGCGCTTTCTCAAGGCTCTCGATCGCATTGTAGATCGGAAACAGCATGAACAGGATGTAGGCGTAGATCATGCCCGCCAGCACGCCGCCGTTTCCATACCACCGCATCGGCTCGTCGATGATGCCCAGCGAAAGAAGCAACGCGTTCAGCGGGCCGCGAAACGCCAGGATGATGTACCACGCCAGCGTGCGCAGCACCTCGTTGATCCAGAACGGGATCGTCAGCGCCAGCAGCGCTATGGCGGTCTGCGAGGGCGTGGCATGCTGCGCCAGCCAGTAGGCCAGCGGATAGCAGACGACGAACGTCGCAAACGCCACGAAGGCGCTCGCCCAGATCGTCTTGAAGAAGATGGAGCGATGCACGGCCTCGTTGGCGAGATACATCACGTTGTCGAGCGAATAGACGTCGTTCGGACCGCCGATCTGGGCCGGCGGCAGGTTGGGCCGCAGCGCGTAGTCGACCATCATGATGTTCGGGGCGAGCACCATGCCGGCCAGCCACATCAGCACCAGCGCAACGAAGATGGTGGAAAGCCCGCCGCCGAAGCGTCTGTACAGCTCAGCCATCGGGAAGCACCACGGCGTGGCGTGTGTCGAAGCCGAATGTCGCGCTGCCGCCGATGGCGGGCGCTCCCCCAAGGTCGGTGCTGGAGATGGAGGCTACCATCGCGCTGCCGTCGGCTAGCCGCCCGTGCGCCAGCGCAAACGCGCCCTCGAAATCGATGCGCTCCACCGTCGCGCTCAGCGTATTGTCGCCCTTGCCGCCCGGCACCAGAGCCTCCGGGCGCACATAGAGCCTCACCGCCTGCCCCGCGGCAACGCCCGGCCCCGCACGCCCGCGCATCGTGCCCAGCCCGGTCTCCACCGTCGCGATACCCGCCTCGACCGCGGTTGCCTTGCCCGCAACGACGTTGGTTTCGCCCACGAAGGTCGCGACGAACGGGGTTGCCGGGTTGTCATAAAGCTCGCGCGGCGCGCCGACCTGTTGCAGCACGCCAGCGCTCATCACCGCGATCCGATCCGACATCGCCAGCGCCTCGGACTGGTCGTGCGTGATGTAGATGAAGGTCACGCCGGTGCGCTTTTGCAGCGCGCGCAGCTCGGCGCGCATATGCTGGCGCAGCTTGAGGTCCAGAGCCGAAAGCGGCTCGTCCAGCAGAAGCACCTGCGGCTCGACAGCCAATGCGCGCGCGATCGCCACGCGCTGCCGCTGGCCGCCCGACAGCTCGCCCGGCATCCGGTCGCCATAGCCTTCCAGCGCGATCAGCTTGAGAAGTTCGTCGGCTTTACTGCGGCGTTCAGCCTTGGATGCGCCCCGCGCCTCCAGCCCGAATGCGATGTTCTCCCACACCGGCATCAGCGGAAACAGCGCCAGCGACTGGAAGATCATCGCGGTCGGCCTCTGGTTGGGCCCCAGCCCCGCCATGTCCTTGCCGCCGATGGTGATGCGGCCCTCGGTGGGCTGGAGGAACCCCGCGATCATCCGCAGGATGGTGGTCTTCCCGCAGCCCGACGGGCCGAGGATCGAGAAGAACTCGCCGCCTTCCACGTTGAACGAGACATCGCCCACGGCGCGTGTCGCGCCGAAGGTCATGCCGACCTTATGCAGTTCTACGGAATGCGACATGCGTCCCCTTGAGCGGTGGGAGGAAGGGCGGCAGAAGCCGCCCCTCCCGATATTTCATCAGGCCGAGAGGAAACGGTCCTGATATTCGTTGCGCTTGGTCACGTACCAGCTTTCCTGGATCGGCCACCACCACAGCTTGTCCAGCGCGTCGCCCGGATAGGCGGCTGCGAAGAACGCCTTGGCGTCGTCGGAAAGCAGGTCGGCCGCGCCCACCGCCGTCGAGTTGATCGACGTGGCGTTGGAGTACATGGCGCCGGCTTCCGGCGTCAGGAACCAGTTGATGAAGGCGTAGGCCTGGTCGAGGTTGGCAGCGCCAGCCGGGATAGACACGCCTTCCATCCACGCCAGCGCGCCTTCCTTCGGCGCGATGAAGCCGACCGGCAAGCCTTCCTTGCCAAGCGCGGCGGCCGTGGAATCCCACGTCTGGCCGACGGCTGCTCCGTTGACGCGGAAAGCGCCCTGCGCCTCGTTCTCGTTGTTCCAGAACTGGACGATGTTGCCCTTGCGTGCGATGGCTTCCGCGACGATCACGTCGAAGATTTCCACCTGCGCCTCGGGCGTTTCGAAGGCTTCGAGCAGCGGGCGCGGCAGCTTGCCTTCCGCTTCCAGCCACAGGCCGAGGCCGACGAGGCTGGAGTGGGCGCGCACGGTCGCCTTGCCGGCCATGTCTTCCTTCCAGATGTCGCCGTAGGAAGCGGTGCCGTATTCCAGCGGCGCCTGTTCCTTGTCGAAGGCCAGCGCCTCGGTGCCCCAGTCGGTCGGCACCTGGTAGCGCTTGCCATCCACCACCGCGCCGAACTTGGCAGAGTTTTCCCACGCGCTCGGCAGGCAGCGCGCGACCTCGACCTTGGCCTCGTCGATCTCCTGCACCAGCCCGAACTCCACATAGTTCGGCACGCGGTCCACGCTCGGCCAGATGATGTCGAAGCCGCCGCCATTGTTGGCGCGCAGCTGGTTCAGCAGTTCGTCGTTCGTGCCGTAGGGCGTGTAGTTCGGCTTGATGCCCGTCGCCTGCTCGAACGCGGCGAGGATCTCGTCGTTGATGTAGCCGGCCCAGGCGAAGATGTTGACCGAGCCGGACGAGCCCTGCGCGTAGGTCTTCGAGATGAAGGGGGTTGCCAGCGAAAGGCCCGCGACACTTGCCGCGCCCTTCAGCAGTGTGCGCCGTTTGAACGTTGCCATGAAAGTTCTCCCTGTCTGGTTGCGAATTGCCCGCGTTTATTTTCGCTATGATACATTTGGATGACAGTCCTGCAATCGTCTCGATGCCGCAGCGAAAGGTCTTCCCGGTAAATTCATGCGGAGCGGCAAGCCGGCTAAAGAGGTATGTCGGCCGCACGCCGCAAATCCACCGCGTCGCGCAGCACTTCCAGATGCGTCCGACCGCGCACGCCGTCCGCGCGCACCTCGTAGCCGGTGGCCTCGCCGTCCCAGTAGCGCGTGTGGGTGAACAGCCTCCCCCAGCGCCGGCTTTCCATCTCCACCCTCACCTCCTCCACCCCGCCGCCGAAATTGTCGGCCATCGCGCCCGAGATCGGGTCGCCGGTCGTCAGCAGGTTGCCGAGATCGTATATATTGGTCCAGCGCGTTGCGGCAAAGACCGCGCCATGATGCACGGCGCGCACGCGCGGCTTCTCGTAGTAGAGCAGCCGGGGGATCGCGGCCGAATCCGACAGCGGCGGGCAGATGCCGAACAGCCGCTCGCCAATCCCCTTGCGAAATTGCGCCTCGTTGAACGTCACCAGAAACTCGGCGTGGGTAAGCGGGCTCCCGATCGTGACGAAGTCGCTGATCTTCCACGGCATCTGGCCAACGCCCCGCAACTGGCTGTGAAGCTGCCACTGTGCATGGCGAAACTCCGCCCGGCGGGCGGCATCCAGCCTGGTGGGCGCAATACCGGTCAGCGCAGCGAACGGCTCGACCGCGCGCACCGCGTTCGTCACCGCGCGATCGCGGGGCCATTCCAGCCCGCGTGGACGCCGCTCGACCCACAATATGTGAAGCAGGTCGTAGACGATGATCGAGCCAAGGCTGTGCGACACCAGCACGATCCGGTCGTACCGGTCGTCGTCCGACAGTGCCCGCAGCAGCGCCAGCCCGCGCTCGCGCACCTTCGCCCGGTTCTCCACCGTGGCCGGCGTTGCCTGCACATAGGCCGCCACGTCGCCGAACCACGGCAGCACGAAATGATCCAGCGCCCACAGCACGCCCGAGGCGACCACGAAGATCGCCAGCCCCGCCACCGGCCCCACCCAGTCGAGCCACATCGACAGGGCCAGCAGCACCATGCTCGCCGCGACCACCAGCACGAACACCCACGTCGCCCAGTACAGCCGCCGCGCGTCCGCGGGAATGTCCTCGCGCCGCCGCAGCAGCAGTTCCTTGATCCAGGCGAACAGCCGCCCCCGCGTCGTGCCCTGCACCAGATCGGCCCAGTAGAGCTCGTAGAAATCGGTGCGCCGTCCGTTCAAATCGTAGGGCGTCGTGATGCGGCGAAGCTCGTGCGAGCCTGTATGCCGATCTGGCGTGATCCAGCTTTTGTTGGGTTGCCCTCCGGCTCCGCCGTAGTTGGGCGTGATGTCGGGATCGCTGGACCACACCGCATCCACGAAGGCGCGGATGGTCGACATGGGCCGCTGCTCGCCCATGCCGTGGATGACCACGACCGCCTGCATCGGCTTTCGCTCGACCACCTCTTCCGCGCTGTCGTCCTGCGGCTCGTCGTCATCAGCGCCAGACATCGCTTCCTCCTCGAAGTCCTGTCCGTCCCGGGCCATCATAACACGGGATGGAAAAGGCGGGCGCAAATGAAATGGCCCGGCAGGAGACCGGGCCATCACACGTGTCGGCAGTTGCCTGCGATCAGTGATCCATCGCCTTGACGATTTCCTCGGTCATCTTCTTGGCATCGCCCAGCAGCATCATCGTGCCGTCCTTGTAAAACAGCGTGTTGTCGATGCCGGCATAGCCCGAGCCGAGCGAGCGCTTGACGAACAGGCAGGTGCGCGCCTTGTCCACGTCGAGGATCGGCATGCCGTAGATCGGCGACGACTTGTCGTCGCGCGCCGATGGGTTGGTCACGTCGTTCGCGCCGATCACGTAGGCAACGTCCGCCTGCGCGAACTCGGAGTTGATGTCCTCCAGCTCGAACACCTCGTCATACGGCACGTTGGCCTCCGCCAGCAGCACGTTCATGTGGCCGGGCATGCGGCCCGCGACGGGGTGGATCGCGTACTTCACCTCCACGCCGGCGGCCTTCAGCTTGTCGGCCATCTCGCGCACGGCGTGCTGCGCCTGTGCCACCGCCATGCCGTAGCCCGGCACGATGATGACCTTCTGCGCGTTCATCATCAGGTATGCCGCATCGTCGGCCGAGCCCTGCTTGACCGTGCGCTCGATGCCGTCGTCGGCCACGGCCGCCGTCTCGCCGCCGAAGCCGCCGAGAATGACCGAGATGAACGAGCGGTTCATGCCTTTGCACATGATGTAGCTGAGGATCGCGCCCGACGAGCCCACCAGCGCGCCGGTGATGATCAGCGCCAGATTGCCCAGCGTGAAGCCCAGTGCCGCCGCGGCCCAGCCCGAATAGGAGTTGAGCATGGAGACGACCACCGGCATGTCCGCGCCGCCGATGGGGATGATGAGCAGCACGCCCAGCAGCAGCGACAGGATGACGATCAGCCAGAAGATCGTCGTCGACTGCGTCGTCACCATCATGATGACCAGCACCACCAGCGCGACGGCGATGCCGGCATTGATGACATGGCGCATCGGTAGCATGATCGGCTTGCCCGACATGCGGCCATCGAGCTTCAGGAACGCGATGATCGAGCCGGTGAAGGTCACAGCGCCGATCGCCACGCCCAGGCTCATCTCGATGATCGCCTGCGTGTGGATCGCGCCCACGATCCCGATGCCGAAGCTTTCCGGCGCATAGACGGCGGCAGCCGCCACCAGCACCGCGGCCAGGCCGACGAGGCTGTGGAAGGCTGCGACCAGTTGCGGCATCGAGGTCATGGCGATGCGGCGCGCGATGAACGCGCCTGCCCCGCCGCCGATGGCGAGGCCGGCCAGGATCAACACGAAACCGGATGGCGACGGGATCGCCAGCGCCAGCGTGGTCAGCACGGCGATCGTCATGCCGATCATGCCATAGACATTGCCCTGCCGGCTGGTCGTGGGGTGCGACAGGCCCCGCAGCGCCATGATGAACAGCACGCCGGAGACGAGGTAGAGGAAGGAGGCGACGTTCTCGCTCATGGCTGTCGCCTCACTTTTCTTTTTTCTTGTACATCGCCAGCATGCGCTGGGTTACAAGGAAGCCGCCGAAGATGTTTACCGATGCGAGGATCACGGCGATGAAGCCGAAGCCCATGGCCGCGCCCGACACCGAGATGCCGACGGCCAGCAGCGCGCCCACGATGATGACCGAAGAAATCGCGTTGGTCACCGCCATCAGCGGCGTGTGCAGAGCCGGCGTCACCGACCAGACCACGTAGTAGCCGACGAAGATCGCCAGGACGAAGATGGCGAAGCGGAAGACGAACGGATCGATGCCCGAGGCAGCGCCCGCTCCGGCGGCAAGCGCCTCGGCGGCCTGCGCGGCCCTCTCGTCCTGAAACGCCAGGCGAACGGCGGCGGCAGCTTGCTCCAGCTGTTCGATGGCGCGTTCCAGCGTCGTGCTTTCTTCCATCACGCACCTCCCTTGGGTTTTGATGCGGCGGGTTTCTTCGCGGCCGGCTTCTTCGGCGCAGCGGGCTTTTTGGCCGATGCGGGCTTTGCCGTTGCGGTGGGTTCAGCCGCGACAGTCGCAGCGCCGGCGAAGTTCGCGTGCACCACCTTGCCGCCATGCGTCAGCAGCGTGGCCTTCACCAACTCGTCGTCGTGGTTGACGACGACGGCCTTCTTTTCCTTGTCCACCATCGTCTCGAGGAAGGTGTAGAGATTCTTGGCATAGAGCAGCGAGGAAGACGCCGCCACGCGGCCCGGCACGTTCAGGTGGCCGACGATCTTCACGCCGTTCTCGAGTGTGATCACCGCTCCCGCAACCGAGCCCTCGACATTGCCGCCGCGCTCCACCGCCAGATCGACGATCACCGAGCCGGCCTTCATCGAAGCCACCATCGCCGCCGAAACCAGCTTCGGCGCGGGACGGCCCGGTATCAGCGCCGTGGTAATCACGATGTCCTGCTTGGCGATGTGTTCGGCCGTCAGGGCCGCCTGCTTCGCCTGATACTCCTTGGACATTTCCTTGGCGTAGCCGCCGGCCGTTTCGGCAGCCTTGAACTCCTCGTCCTCGACCGCGAGGAACTTCGCGCCCAGCGACGCGACCTGTTCCTTTGCGGCGGGGCGCACGTCCGTCGCCGTCACCACGGCGCCCAGCCGGCGCGCGGTCGCGATCGCCTGCAGGCCGGCCACGCCGACGCCCATGATGAACACCTTGGCCGCAGGCACAGTGCCCGCCGCCGTCATCATCATCGGCAGCGCCCGGTCATATTCGGCGGCGGCGTCGATCACGGCCTGATAGCCGGCGAGGTTTGCCTGCGACGACAGGATGTCCATCGACTGCGCTCGCGTGATGCGCGGCATCAGCTCCATCGCGAATGCGGAAATGCCTGCTTTCGCCATTGCCGCCACGGCGGCGTCGTTGCCGTAGGGGTCCATGGCGGCCAGCACCACCGCGCCCGCCTTATAGCCTTTCAGCTCGACGTCGCTTGGCCGGCGAACCTTGAGAATGACATCTGCCTTGGCGGCATCGCCCGGCTTGCCGATCGTCGCGCCCGCGCCGGCAAAATCGGCATCGGTTATGCGCGAGGCCTCGCCCGCCCCCTTCTCCACCACAACGGCAAGGCCGAGGCCCGCAAGACGCTTCACCGTTTCCGGCGAGGCCGCGACCCTCGTTTCCGTTACGTCACTTTCTTTCGGCACGAATACCGTCTGTCCCACCGGCAAAATCCTTTCGGTTGGAACCTCACTCCCGACATGCAGGCAGCCCGCATCGCGGGCCGCCGAAGCTTACTCGACGCTGCCCCGAAGGCTAGCGGAGAAGATACCCGCCAAGCGCGGTTATCAGAACGAAAAGGATGGTGGCGGAGAAGAAACCGGCCGACGTGAAGAAGCCGAACGCCATCGCGATCAGCAGCGCGACGGTAACGATCGTGCCGTATTTCAGCACGCCGAGGAACAGCGAGTAGGTCTGCTCGTGTTCGGCGTAGTCCATTTCGGCGCCCAGTTCGACCGGACCGGTCGGTGTGTTGTCTGCCATCGCGGGTATCCCCTCCGGAACTGCTCTGGTGCGCTGATAGCGAAATCGGCGCTCAAGGGCAATGGCAAGGATTGTCGCGGAAGAGGCTTACGCGGGCTCCACGCGCCGCCACGGGCGCGCGCCTGCAAGTGCCGCGCCGGCGACGCCCCACAACAGCACGCCCCCAAGCACGAACGTCGCCTGATACCCCCATGCAACGACTACCGGCTGGCTCGCCACGGGCGACAGGAACTGGCCCAGAAAGATGCTCGACACCAGCAGGCCCGAAAGCCGACCCCGCAGCCGCGCCGGCGCAGAGGCCAGCAGCGTGGTGCTCAGATTGGGCATCACGAGGCCGAATCCCAGCCCCGCTACCGCCATTGCCGCGACCAGCAACGGAAAGCTCGGCGCGATCCCCTGCAGCACGAAGCCAAGCCCCATCACCGCGAAGCCCAGCGCGAAAAGCGCCCATGGCGACATCGCGTGCCGCAACCGCCCGAACGCCAGCGAACCCGGCAGCACGCCCAGCGTCGATGCGCCGAAGGCCAGCGCGATCTTCAGCGGCGTGCCGTCATAACTCTCGGCGATCAGGAAGGGCGATTGGGTCGGAAGCGTCATGTAGAGAAGCGGGCACAACAGCGCCAGCGCATAGACCGCCGCGACCGCGCCCAGCCCCGCCTGCCCGCCATCGGCCGCCGGCGCATCGCCCGGCATTGCGGCGTGCACCTTGCGCGGCACGAACACATAGAACGCGGCGACCAGCGGCGCGGCGGCCAGATAGATCAGGAAAGCCCCGCGCCATTCGATCTCGGCCAGCGCGCCTGCCGCCAATATCATCGAAAGGGCTATCAGCGAGTTGGCGCTGACCTGCCGGCTCATGATCGCGCCTCGCGCATGCGATGGAAACAGATCGCCGATCAGCGAGGTCAATCCCGCCATCAGGAATGCGACCGAGAGGCCCAGCCCCACCCGAGTCGCCAGCAGCATCTCCAGGCTGCTCACCACCGCCCCGGCCCCGCCGAAGACGACGAACCCGACAAGCGCGCCGAGCACGACGGGCCACCGCTCGACGCGATCGAGCACGAGGCCCGCAACGGGTGCTGCGAGCGCGATCGCCAGCGCCGGCAGGGTCACGATCAGCCGCACCAGATAGTCGGCGCCCGGATTGCCGGCGAAATGCGCCTCGATGGCGGGCAGTGCAGGCGCGACCACGGCGGTGGCCATCACCACCAGCGAGCCGACGAGGACCAGCGTCGCCTGCGCCGCGCGGCCGGGTGCTTCCTGTACCGGCCCGGCATCCGCCAGAACCTCCATCTTGATGATCGCGTTCATGCCGCCTCTCCGTGATTTGCAATGAGCCGGCCTCTTCGCTACAACCTCAACATTAGTTCAGGTCAACAGGAAAAATCATGCAGGCCGAGAAACCGCAAAAGCCGTCTCGCCCGCTGACGCAGGATTTGAGCGTCGGCGAGGTCGCCGCCCGCAGCGGCGTCGCCGTCTCCGCCCTGCATTTCTACGAGCGCGAAGGGTTGATCCGCAGCTGGCGCAGCAGCGGCAATCAGCGCCGCTATGCCCGCGAGGTGCTGCGCCGCGTCGCGGTCATCAAGGTCGCGCAGCGCACCGGCATCCCGCTCGCCTCCATCAGGGATGCGCTGGCCGCGCTGCCCGATGAACGCACCCCGACCGCGCAGGACTGGCGAAACCTTTCCGAAGGCTGGCGCGCGGAGCTGGACGAGCGCATCCGCAAGCTCACGCAGCTTCGCGACAGCCTCACGGGCTGTATCGGCTGCGGCTGCCTTTCGGTGCGCGATTGTCCGCTGCGCAACCCCCGCGACGAGCTGGCCAGCGAAGGGCCGGGTGCCCGTTTGCTCGAACGGTAGGCATGTTTCCGTGTGCTTGATGCAACACCCGTCCTGCAACTTCGCATTGCACAAATTCACGGGGTAGAGCCGCCATCGACGAACTGTTACAGGGCGATAGATTTCGTTACCGAGTGACGTGCCGCCCAGTTCGTTCGCGCAAAGCACCCTGTCATGAAAAAGCTGCTGATATCCGGCGTCGTTGCCGCGCTTCTGTTCGCACTGTCGCCTGCTACGGCACAGGAGCGGCCCCTGATCTGGAATTTCACACGCTCCGGCGAATCCGCCTTCGGCGCAAGGCTCGGCGCGCATTTCCACGCGCCGTGGAAGTCGAGCGCTGGCGTCGATATCGCCATGGGCGGCCAGCGCATCTTTGATCGCCAACCCGTGACCGCCTGGGGCGCTGTCGAACTGCCCGGCGTCGAAACTTCCGCCCGCAAGCGGCGCACCGAGCTTCGCGTCACCGCGCGCGGGGAAAACGGCCCCCGCACGGCCACCGCCACCCATTCGGTCCGGACGATGCTGCCCGGCATGGATGCCGAGTTCGACCAGACCGTCACCGTTCGCAGCCTGCCGGGAGAAGACGCGCATCCCACGCTGCGCTCCACGCAGACGCTCAAGCTCACCGCCTCGCGCAGCCGCACGATGGTCACGGCCACCACGACGGCCTCGACGGTCGAGCGCAGGAAGACCACCGTCAGCATCGAGCAGCCCGTCCGCGACGCGCTAAAGCTGCGCGCAGCGATGGAAGATGCGGCGACGCGTCAGCGCAAGGGCCGCTTCTCGGCCACCTACAGCTTCAAGTGGTGAGCAGGTCGCGCCACCTCCCCCGCTTCGCAAGGGAGGAACCAAGGCCGCGGATGGCCGCAACGCAGGTTCTTCCCCCGTTTACGGGGGGTCCGAAGGACGGGCGAGACAAGCGGCTCGCCCTTAAGGACCGCGCGAAGCGGGGTGAAGGGGGCGTTCGGCAGAACGGGATGTTCCGCATAAACGTCAAAGTCTCTCAGACAGAGGCGCAGCTCCGCAAAGAGAGCCCGCAGAACTGCAAAAGCTCTAAGAAAGCCAGCGCTTGCGGCGCTTGTAATGCTTCACGTCCTTGAAAGAGCGCCGCCCCTCGCCGCCGACGCCCAGATAGAACTCCTTGACGTCCTCGTTCTCGCGCAGGGCCGTCGCCTCTCCGTCCAGCACGATGCGGCCCGATTCGAGGATGTAGCCGTATTTGGCGTAGCGCAGCGCTATGTTCGTGTTCTGCTCCGCCAGCAAAAAGGACACGCCCTGCTCCTCGTTGAGCTTTTTCACGATCTCGAAGATTTCCTCCACCAGCTGCGGCGCCAGCCCCATCGACGGCTCGTCGAGCAGGATCATCTTCGGACGGCTCATCAGCGCGCGGCCGATCGCCGTCATCTGCTGCTCGCCGCCCGACGTGTACCCCGCCTGGCTCGAACGCCGCACCTTCAGGCGCGGGAAATACTGGTAGACGAGTTCGAGGTCGTCGCGGATCGCCGCATTGCCGTCGCGCCGCGTGAACGCCCCGGTCAGAAGGTTGTCCTCGACCGAAAGATGGCCGAAGCAGTGCCGCCCCTCCATCACCTGTATGCAGCCGCGCCGCACCAGCTCGTTGGGCGACAGGTTCTGCACCTGCGCGCCCTCGAACATGATGTTTCCCTTGGTCACCTCGCCGCGTTCCGCCTGCAGCAGGTTGGAGATCGCCTTCAGCGTCGTCGTCTTGCCCGCGCCGTTGGCGCCCAGCAGCGCGGTGATCCCGCCGCGCGGAACGCTCAGCGAAACGCCCTTCAGCACGAGGATGACGTGATCGTAGATCACCTCGATATTGTTCACCGCGAGGATCGTCTCGGCCTCGTTCCGCATTTCTGCCTTCGCCTGGCCCGTCATCCGTTTTTCTCCACCAGCCGCGCAAGCCGCCCCGGCGCTATCATCATGTAACTGCGCCGGACGAGCTTCTCGACATCCGCCCAGTCGGGAGCGGAATCCAGCCTCATTCCCACCCAGCCTTTCGCCCCGACATAGGGCGGGACGAAGAACGTGTTGGGGTCAGCCTCCACGAGCATGGCCTGGCTTCCCTCCGGCGCCTTGCACCAGACCGATGTCCTGCCGTCACCGAACTTCGCCATCGCGAAAATCTTGTCCTTCACGCGAAAGGTCGGATCGCCCCACGCTTCCTTCTCATGGGCGTCGGGCAGCTTTAGGCAGATGGAACGCAACTGCTCGACCGGCCCTTCCATCGTCGCCTCCGCCTGAAGTGTCGGCCGGCGCCAAGGCCGGCCGACATCGTGATTGCGTCAGAGGCTGCACTCGTCATTGGCGGGCCAGGGCGCGTTGGCCTCGGCATACTTCGCGGCCTCGGCTGCCTCCAGCGGCTCGATCACCTCGCGGTCCGGCGACAGGATGTCGGACACCCGCTCGAACTTCGAGCCGTCCCATTCGATGATCCACCCGCCGCCATGGCCGGTATGGTTGGCGCAGGTCGTCTGGAACGGCACCACCATGCCCGACATGCCGAGCTCTTCCAGCTTGGCCTCGTCGATGTTCAGGTTTTCGAGGCCCCAGCGCATCTGCTCGGGCGTGATGACGGTGGCGTCGAACTCCTCCTGCGCGGCTTTGATCGCCTCGGCCGCCATCATCGAGATCACCAGCCCGCGCTGGTAGAACACCCAGTCCAACTCGCTCTGGTTGCCGATCTGCGAAAGACCCTTTTCGATGACATGCTGGCGGATGTCGTTCATCAGCGGCGAGTCGGAAACCGGCACGTTCCACGACACGGCGCGGTAGCCCTTGCCCTGCTCACCCACTGCCGCCATGTCGCCGTCATGACCCGACCACCAGATGCCGAGGAACTTCTCCATCGGGAAGCGTGTGCGCGCGGCTTCCGTCAGCGCGCCGGCATTCATCGCGCCCCAGCCCCACATGAAGACGAAGTCGGGGTTCTCGCGACGGATTTGCAGCCACTGCGCCGACTGGTTCTGCATCTCGGTCACGCCGACCGGGATCGGCAGGAAGGTGAAGCCGTGTTCGGCCGCATACTTCTCGAACAGCGGGATCGGCTCGCGCCCGTATGGTGCATCGAGGTGGATGAGCACGATCTTCTTGCCGTTGAGGCTCGACAGGTCGCCGTCGGCCACATAGTTCAGCAGCATCGACGCGCCGTCCCAGTAGGATGATGGCGGATTGTAGGCCCACTTGAACACCTTGCCGTCGGCCATCGGCGAGAAGCCGTAGCCCGGCGCGAGAACGGGGATCTGGTCGACGTTGGTGCGCGGCAGCACCTGCAGGGTGATGCCGGTCGACCATGGCTGGGTCACGATGGCGTTGGCCTTGGTGGCCTCGTAGCACTCGACGCCCTTTTCCGTGTTGTAGCCGGTTTCGCATTCGTCATAGGCGATGCGCACGCCGTTGATGCCGCCGTCGCGCTCGTTCAGCAGGGTCATGTAGTCGCGCTGGCCATTCATGATCGGCGTGCCGGTGGCGGCGAACGGGCCGGTGCGGTACGACAGGTTCGGCACGTAAAGGGAATCCTGCGCCAGCGCGGCGGGCGCGACGAAGGCGGCGGCCGCGGCGAATGCCGCCGATAGCGCCGTCATTCTCATCATTGTCTGCATTTCGCTTCCTCCACTCGTTTGCTTTCCATATCGCGCCGGGCGCTTCCGTCCGGCTCCGGCGCCGCTGCCCTCCTTGCAGCGCCGCCGGCGATCTCAGTGCGGGAATGGCCAGATAATCAGCTTCTCCCGGATTATTTGCCAGTAGCGCGCCAGCCCGTGCGGCTCCAAAATCAGAAAGGTGATGATGAGCGCGCCGATGATCATGATGTTGAGATGCTCCACCATGGCCGAACTGATCGGCAGGCCGAACATGCGCGGCACCACGCCCAGCAGCACCGGCAGCGCCACGATCAGGATCGCGCCGAGGAAGTTGCCGAGGATGGAGCCCAGCCCGCCGATGATGGCGATGAACAGCACCCGGAACGAAAGCTGGATGTCGAACAGCTCCGCTTCCGCCGCGCCGCGCCACAGGAACACGAACAGCGCGCCCGCCACGCCGACAATGTAGGATGAGACGAAGAACGCCAGCAGCTTGGCCTTCATCAGGTTGATGCCGACCAGTTCGGCCGCGATGTCCATGTCGCGCACCGCTTTCCAGATGCGGCCGATGCGCCCGCGCGT
Organism: Neoaquamicrobium microcysteis; assembly: GCF_008180155.1. Classification (GTDB taxonomy): domain Bacteria; phylum Pseudomonadota; class Alphaproteobacteria; order Rhizobiales; family Rhizobiaceae; genus Aerobium; species Aerobium microcysteis. The sequence goes on from NZ_VSZS01000067.1 coordinate 342,125, forward strand.
GATGTTGATGGCGAAGAAGGTGACGACGCACACGATCCCCAGCACGAAATAGTACTGCGTGATCGCCTTGGCGTTCGGCCCTGCCACCGGCACGCCGAACATCGAGATGTTGGGCACCTGGATCGCACCCGACGCGTTGTAGTTGTACAGCCACGCCCATTTCTGGAACAGCCAGACGAGGAAGAACTGCGCCGCCAGCGTGGCAATCGCGAGGTAGAAGCCCTTGATGCGCAGCGAAGGCAGGCCGAACGCCATACCCACGGTTGCCGAAAAGAACCCGGACAGCGCGATGGCGACGACGATGTTCATCTCGGGAAAGATCGTCACCAGCTTGTAGCAGGCATAGGCGCCGACGCCCATGAATGCCCCGGTGCCCAGCGAGAGCTGGCCGGCATAGCCCGTCAGGATGTTCAGCCCCAGCGCCGCCAGCGAATAGATCAGCACCGGGATGAGCAGCGCCCGGAACGTGAACTCGTTCGCCGTCATCGGGAACACGACGAACGCAAGCAGCAGGATGAACGTCAGCAGCCACGCGTCCTGCCGCACCGGAAACAGTGCGTAATCGGCCTTGTAGCTGGTCTTGAACTGTCCGGCGACGCGGTAGAGCATGTCAGTTCCTCTTGCCTCCGAGCCCGGGCGCGACGCTCCCCTCCCCCTTGAGGGGAGCGTCGGCGCTCGCGGCCATCTTGTCGGCTGAACGGAGGTTTACGCCGCTCATCGTCATCACACCCGCTCGATGATCTTTTCGCCGAACAGGCCCTGCGGCCTGAACAGCAGCACCAGCAGCGCCAGCATGTAGGCGAACCACGCTTCCGTGTTGCCGCCCAGCAGCGGCTGGCCCCAGTAGATTTCGAACAGCTTCTCGAGGATGCCGATCATCAGCCCGCCGATGATCGCGCCCGTCACCGATTCCAGCCCGCCCAGCATCAGCACCGGCAGCGCCTTGAGCGCGATGACCTCCAGCGCGAAGGACACGCCGGCCCGCGAACCCCAGACGATACCCGTCGCAAGCGCGATCATGCCGGCGATGAACCAGACCAGCACCCAGATGGTCGACAGCGAGATGCCGACCGAAAGCGCCGCCTGATGGTCGTCGCCAAGCGCGCGGATCGCGCGGCCCATCTTGGATTTGTTGAGGAACAGCAGCAGCGCGCCCACCAGCACGATCGCGCCCACCACCGCCGTGATGTCGCGCTGCTCGATCGACACGAAGCCCCCGAACGGCTCGAAAATGTAGCTGCCGGTCGGGATGCCCAGCTCCTGCGTTATCATCCGCTTGTTCTCGCCGCCGAAGATCGTCTCCCCCAGCCCGATCAGGAACAGGGTGATGCCGATCGTCGCCATGAACAGGATGATGTCGGGCTGGTTGACCAGCGGCCGCAGCACCACGCGCTCGATGGCCACGGCGAGGATGAACATGACGCCCAGCGTCAGCGGCAGGGCGAGCCACGCCGGCACGCCGCGCTCGTAGAGCCCTACGAGCGTCAGCGCCGCGAACACCACCATGATGCCCTGCGCGAAGTTGAATATCCGCGACGACTTGAAGATCAGCACGAAGCCGAGCGCGATGAGCGAATAGAGGACCCCGGAAACCGTGCCTTCCCACAGCACCTGCAGCAGGAAGTCCGGCGCTGCCGCCATGTCGGTGAATGGCTTGACCAGGACCGAATGCAGAAAGTCCATCTCCGGCGTCCCCCTTAGACTTCGTCCGCCGCGGCGATCAGCCGGTAAGTTGCGGAAACAGGCCGACCAGCCCGATGATGATGAGGTAGATCGCGACGATGTAGTTCAGCAGTCGCGGAATGATGAGAATGATGACGCCTGCGATCAGCGAGATGAGCGGCGTCAGAGCCAGATTTTCCATGATGTATCCTTTCCATCAGTGAGCCACGCCGAGATAGGCGTCGATGACAGCCTGGTCGCTCTTCACCGCATCCGGCGTTCCGTCGGCAATCTTCTTGCCGTAGTCCAGAACGACGACGCGGTCGGAAAGGTCCATCACCACCCCCATGTCGTGCTCTATCAGCGCGATGGTCGTGCCGCGCTGCTGGTTCACGTCGATGATGAAGCGGCTCATGTCCTCTTTCTCTTCGAGGTTCATGCCCGCCATCGGCTCGTCGAGCAGCAGCAGCGAGGGCTCCATCGCCAGCGCGCGGCCAAGCTCCACCCGCTTCTGCAGGCCGTAGGGCAGCTTGCCCACCGGTGTGCGGCGAATGTGCTCGATCTCCAGGAAGTCGATGATCTCCTCGACCTTTTCGCGATGCTCGATCTCCTCGGCCAGCGCCGGCCCTCGCCACAGCATCTGCCAGCCGATGTTGCGCGTCATATGCACCGAGCGCCCGGCCATGATGTTTTCCAGCGTCGTCATGCCCTTGAACAGCGCGACGTTCTGGAAGGTGCGGGCGATGCCCTGCCGCACGGCGTGGTGCGGCTTCATCGCGCGGCGCTCGTTGCCGCGAAACGTGATCGTGCCTTCCTGCGGCGTGTAGAAGCCGTTGATGACGTTCAGCATCGACGTCTTGCCGGCCCCATTCGGCCCGATGATCGCGCGTATCTCGCCCTTCCTTACGTCGAACGAGATGTTGGTGATCGCCTTCACGCCGCCGAAGGCCAGCGACACGTTATCGACCTTCAGCAGCACGTCGCCCTTGGCGATGCCGTCGTCCTGGGTCGCAAACTGCGTGGTCGCGGGTTGGTGGTTCATGCCGCCGCCTCGCGCGCAGGCTGCGCCGCGCCCTCGTGCACGGCGGCGTCCTCGATCTTCACCGTCGCCCTGATCTTGCCCTTGCGGCCGTCCTCGTAGGTCACTTCCGTCTCGACATATTTCTCGGTCGAGCCGTCGTAGAGCGCGCCGATCAAATCGTGGTAGCGCTCGTCGACGAAGGCCCGGCGCACCTTCTGGGTGCGCGTCAGCTCGCCGTCGTCCGCGTCCAGCTCCTTGTGCAGGATCAGGAAGCGCCTGATCTGCGCGCCTGCCATCATCGGCTCCTTCGCCAGCCGCCGGTTGGTCTCGTCCACGTTGCGCGCGATCATCTTGTAGACGTCCGGGTGCCCCGCCAGTTCCTGGTACGACGCATAGGCGATGTTGTTGCGCTCGGCCCAGTCTCCCACCGCCTGAAGGTCGATGTTGATGAAGGCTGTGGCGAAATCGCGCCCGTTGCCGAAGGCCACCGCTTCCTTGATGTTGGGGAAGAACTTCAGCATGTTCTCGATGTATTTGGGCGCAAAAAGCGATCCGTCGCGTAGCCTGCCCACATCCTTGGCGCGGTCGATGATCTTGAGCTGCCCGTCACTGTCGAAGAAGCCCGCATCGCCGGTCTTGATGAAGCCGTCCGGCGTCATCACCTCGGCGGTCTTCTCGTCTTCCTTGTAGTAGCCCGAGAACTGCCCCGGCGAGCGGAACAGAACCTCACCGTCCTCCGAAATCCGGATATCAACGTTCGGCGTCGCCGGCCCCACAGTGTCGGCGCGCACCGCGCCGTCCTTCTGTGCGGTCACGTACAGAAACGCTTCCGTCTGGCCATAGAGCTGCTTGAGGTTGATGCCGAGCGAACGGAAAAACGAGAACAGGTCGCCGCCGATGGCCTCGCCCGCCGTATAGGCGACACGGATGTTCGACAGCCCCAGCACGTTGCGCAGCGGGCCGTAGAGCAGCAGGTTGCCCAGCGCATAGGAAAGCCTGCCTGAAAGCGGCACCGGACGCTTCTCCAGTATCGCCTCGCCATGCTTTCGAGCCACCTCGATGAAATGCCGGAATATCCACTTCTTCAGCCGGCCTGCATCCTCCATGCGGATGGTCACGCTGGTCAGCAGCCCCTCGAACACGCGCGGCGGCGCGAAGTAGAAGGTCGGCGCGATCTCGCGCAGATCCTGCGGCACGGTCTGCTGGCTTTCGGGACAGTTCATGCAAAAGCCCGCGACATAGCCCTGGGCGTAGTTCAGGTAGTGGTCGCCCACCCACGCCAGCGGCAGATAGGCCAGCACGCTGTCCTTCTCCGTCAGGCTGTCGAAGGCGACGGTGTCGGATGCCGCGTTCACCGCCGCAGACGCCTTTATCATCACGCCTTTGGAGCGCCCCGTCGTGCCGGATGTATAGAGCATGACGGAGATCTCGTCGCCGCTGCCCTGCCTGATGCCTTCTTCCCACAGGCGCGCGCGCTCAGGGTCAGACGAAAGCAGCGCCCGGCCCGCCGCCTGTATCTCTTTGAAATCGTGCAGCCCTTCGCGTGCATAGTCGCGCAGGCCGCGCGCCTCGTCGTAGATCACCTCTGTCAGCGCGGGGATCTGATCGCGGAACGACAGGATCTTGTCGACCTGCTCCTGGTCCTGCACCACGGCGAAGCGAACCCCGGCATGGTCGAGCACATAGGCCATCTCCTCGGCCACCGCATCCCCGTAGACCGGCACCGGTACGCCACCGAGAGATTGCACCGCGGCAAACGTCCAGTAGAGCCGCGGCCGGTTCGCGCCCACCACCGCCACCTTGTCGCCGCGCGAAAAGCCGATCGTCTCCAGCCCGATGGCGAAGGCGCGCACCTCGTCCATCTGCTGCGCCCAAGTCCAGCTCTGCCAGATGCCGTAGTCCTTGTGGCGCATGGCCGGGCGATCGCGAAAACGATCCGCGTTCAGCAGCAGATATTTCGGAAACGTGTCGAGCGAGGTCGCAGCTTGCGCCAAAACCTGTTCCTCCCGTCAGGCGGTTGAACCGCCCTTCCTCCCGACGCCGCGTGCTCCCGCACCGCCGGAACTCCTCTTCTTCGGATGAAGTTTTCACGAAATCGCAAGTCAGGCAACACGCCCCTTGACAGACAGGACGCCACCTTGTCTTCTGGACTGGGCGCTTTATTGGCGCTCTTCCCTGACAGTCGCGAAAGTTCCAGCCGCAACGTTCGCCGTTGTGCGCCTCACGCGTCGTACGTAGTCAGCGCCTGTATATCCAGCGGCGTGATGCGGCCATGCTCGACCTTGAGCAGCCCCTCATCCTGCAGTTCCTGCAGACAGCGGTTCACCACCTGCCGCGACACGCCGACCAGCAGTCCCAGCTCCTCCTGGTTGATCTCCACCGCCGGGCCCGCCTTGGGGTAGAGCACCCGGTTGAAGAACCATGAGAGGTTGCGCGCCACCCGCGCCTTGGGGCCGAGGATGCGGTCATATTCGATGGTGGCCAGAAACTGCCCCATACGCTCGTTCAGCGCACGCACCAGATAGCGGTTGAAGCCGGTGCTGTTCTCGTAGAGCCACACGAAGGTCGCGCGCTGCATCAGCGCCATGCGCGTGTCGCGGATGGCGACCACGTCGTATTTGCGCGGCTCGTCCTTGAGCACCGAGCCCTCGCCGAACCAGCTTCCGTCGGTGGCCCCCGCAAAGGTCATCGCCTTGCCGTCGCGCGAGATGGCGCTGATCTTGACGAGGCCCGCCGTCACGCCGGTCCAGTGGTCGAGGCGGTCGCCGCGATGGCAGATATAGGCACCCTTGGCGAACTGGCGTTCGACGACGCCGCGCCGTGCCCTTTCCAGTTCGTCCTCGGTCAGTTCGCCGGCCCAGATCGCCGCGCGAACGATGTCTTCCCGTGCGTTCATCAGCCCTCGGCTTGCGGGCCCGTTCGCCTGACGCCCGCGTCTTTACCGGCTTATGAACGCCCGTCCCCCGAAAGACAAGAAGCCGATGGCCGCATCCGCCTCAGGCGGCCTGCTGCATGTATTTGGCCGTCGGCAGGATCGTCAGCGGTGCCAGTTCGCCCTTCGGCGGACGCGCAAACAGCATCCGCTGCTCGAACGGCGTCGACTTGAAGAACGGGAAGCGCTCGATCGTCTTGCCCATGTTTTCCGAGCACTTCGACTGAAACAGATAGACGGGGCAGACGAGGCCCGGATAGTCGCGCGAGGGCATTGCCTGCTGCGAGCCGAAGATGCGGCGGTAGAACCCGGTATGCTCCTGCTTGATCGCCGTCAGGCAATAGTCGGTGTCGAAATAGGCGCAGGCCGCAACCGCCAGCCGCAGCGTCACATAGGGCAGCGCCTTGTAGGCGCGCGAAAACTCGGTGTGGGCCGCAAACCGGCTCGGGTCGATGAAGCTCTCGCCCGCTGCAAGCCGCGGCATCAGCTCGTCGTTGAACACGGTGATGCTGGGCGAAACCGGCATCTTGCGGTGCACGTGGTGGATGCGGATCGTGCTGGCCAGCTCGCCGTCGATGAAGATGCCGAAACGGTAGGAGTTGGAAAGGTCGTCGTAGTCGTCCGTCACCATGCGCGACGGCATGTCGGTTATCATGCCGCTGGCGAGATAGGCGTCGTAGCGCAGGCGGTAGATCGCCTCGAGGTCCTCGCCGCTTTCGCAGCGGCGGTACTCCACCTGCTCCAGCAGGGCGGATACGCTTCTGGAAAAGCCCGACTCCGACGCAGAAGCCGCAACGCCCGTCGTTTCCGCCGCCTCAGCAGGCGCGGCTGCACGCGTTTCCATGCACATTCCCCGTATTCCGCCACATCGCAGCGTTAACGGTACATTAACCTCACCCCCAGTAAAGGCGAAAATCCCATCGGAGACGTTTACCGAAAGTTAACCTTAACAGTTAGTTAAGGCCGCAACTGCATCCATAACGTGCATTTCGGGGAATATCAGGCGGTGGAAACGGCGGGTTTGGTGCTGATCTGGCTCGCAAAGGGCCAGGTCGTGTTGGACATCGCTTCGATGCCCGAAGCCGTCAGCGCCGAGCCGAACAGGAAGCCCTGCACCAGTTCGGGCTTCACGTCGTGCGACAGCACCTTGAGCTGCTCGAACGTCTCCACCCCTTCGATGGTCACCGTCAGTCCCAGGAGGCGCGACAGGCTGACGATGCCGCTCAGAAGCTCCAGCGAACGCTTGCTGCGGGTCACGTCGACGAGGAAGGAGCGGTCGATCTTCACCTTGTCCAGCGGCAGCGTGTGCAGGTAGCTGAGGCTGGAATAGCCGGTGCCGAAATCGTCCAGCGCGATCCGCACGCCCATCCGCTTCAGCTTTTCGATATAGGTCCGCGTCTGCGACTTGTCGTCCAGCAGCGCCGTTTCTGTGACCTCGATTTCGAGGCGCTGCGGTGCCAGTCCCGACACGTCCAGCGCCCTGCTCACCTTGGCGATGATATCGTCGTTGCGGAAGTCCTTGGCCGAAAGGTTCACGGACACGCAGATCTGCGTCGGCCATTTGACGCATTCGGTGGTGGCGGCGTTCAGCATGAAGGTGCTGATTTCCGACACGATCCCCATCTCCTCCGCCAGCGGGATGAATACCGACGGCGAGATCGGCCCGATCTCCGGATGGTCCCAGCGGCACAGCGCTTCGCAGCTCACGATGCGCATCGTCTCCATCGACACGATCGGCTGGTAGACGACGCGCAGGCCGCCCGTCTCCACGGCATGGCGCAAATCGGCCTTCATCACCTGCCGGTTGCGGAACGCCTGGTCCATCACCGCCTCGAACAGGCGCCAGCCGTTCTTGCCGTTTTCCTTTGCCTTGTAGAGCGCAAGGTCGGCCTTCACGATCATGGCGTCGACATCGGCATCCCTGGCTGTAGCCAGTACCGCGCCTGCGCTCGACTGTATGCGCAGCGCGTGGCCGGCCACGTCCACATCACCGTTCAGGCTCGCGAAGATGTCGTCCAGCAGCAGGCCGAAGGTATCCGGCTCCTTCACGTCGTTGAAGAAGATCATGAACTCGTCGCCACCGAAGCGGCTGACCTTGACGTCCTCGCCGGCGAACCGGTTCAGCCGTTCGGCGACCGCATAGATCAGCCCGTCGCCCACCGGATGCCCGAGCGTGTCGTTGACGCTCTTGAAGTCGTCGAGGTCGAAGACGGCGAGCGCGACGCTGCGGCTCTGGTCGCCGGTCGAGACCGCGTCGCTGACCATTTCGTGAAAGTAGGCGCGGTTGGCGAGCCCGGTCAGGCTGTCGTAGCGGGCCATGAAGCGGATGCGTTCTTCCGCCTCGATGCGCGCCGTCACCTCGTCGAAGGTGATGACGCCGAGCTCGTCATGGCCCTCGCGGGCCGAGAACTCGAAATAGCGGCCGTTGGAAAACCGGATCAGGACCTTGCGGTCCTTGCCCTCGCGCAGCGCGCGCGTCAGCTGGGTTTCGGCGTAGCGGGAATCGTTGAGGCTCAGTATGCCGCCGGCAACGCCGCGCATCAGCAGGCCGCGCAGCGTGCGCCCCAGCAGTTTGTCGCCCTTCTTGACCGACATCAGCCGCGCGGCTTCCGCGTTGGCCACCACCACCCTGCCCTCGGGGCTTAGCATGATGAGGCCGGACGACATGGTGTTGAGCGCGCGGTCGAAGCGCTGCGCGATCTGGTCTGCGCGCCGGTGCCCGATGACGGCCGAAAACAGCACCTCGCGCACGCCCTTCGCAGTACCCGAGATGATGAAGAAGAACGGGATGATGAGCAGGCCCAGCACCACGTTCTGCATGTCGCCGCGCATCAGCAGGCCGACCGCGATGGGCGACACGAAGGTCAGCGAGAAGATCGCGACCATCCGCGGCGAGCCATAATTGCGCCCCGCCACCGTGACCATGGAGCCCATGGTGACGGCGACAGCCGCGAGCTCGGCATAGGGGTCGGGATAGAGATAGATGGCGATGAAGCAGAACGTGCCCAATGTCAGGCCCTGGATGCTTCCCTTGAGGATGTAGTCGGCCTCGCAGCGCTTGGCGCTCTCATAGTCTCGAATGGCCGATGTCTTGACCACGCGGCGCATGCTCACGAAACGCCAGGCGCCCATGGCGGCCATCAGGAACGCCATCCAAAGATAGGCGTGCGCCCCGGTCTTCAGGTAGGACATGATGGCGACGATGGCGTGGCAGAACGCACCAATGAGGATCATGTGCACGTTGTCATACAACGAGCGCACGAACTGCACGTATACGTCGGCAGGGACCTGTTCGGGCTTTACTCGGTTCATCTCACGCGCCATCCCAGCCTCTGATGCCACAGCCACATTAAGAAAGGCTTATGGAACAATGGCAGTTTGACGTTACGGAATGCGCGAGAACCCTGAGTTTGAAGCCTATTCCGCCGCCTTCAGAGCCTCTGCAGAAACGGGCGCGGCAAGCCGCTCGAGCATGCGCTCTCTTTCCTTGCCTGCCTTCACCGCATTGGCATGCTTCACGTGGCCGAACCCGCGGATCAGCGACGGCACGGAGGCCAGCGCCGCCGCTGCCTCGATCCTGCCGGGTGAAAGCGCGGTCTCGATGCGGGTGAGATCGCCCTCGTATTCGGCGAGCAGCCGTCGTTCCATGCGCCGCTCGGCCGTGTAGCCGAAGATGTCCAGCGCCGTGCCGCGCAGGCCCTTCAGGCCGGCGAGGATCGAGAACCCCTTCATCATCCACGGCCCGAAGCTCGACTTCCTCGCCTTCCCCTCCGCGCCCTTGCGCCCGAGGATGGGCGGCGCAAGATGGAACTCGAGCCTCTCCCAGCTCTGGAACTGGCCGGCGATCTGCTTCTGGAACGAGCCGTCGGTGTAGAGCCGCGCGACTTCGTACTCGTCCTTGATCGCCATCAGCTTGAACAGGTTCTTCGCGACCGCCTCGCTCACCGCCGTCGAGCCCGGCACCGCGCGCTCCTCGGCATTGCGGATCGCATCGACGCGCTGGCGATAGCGCGCGGCATAGGCTTCGTTCTGATAGGCGCGCAGGAAGTCCGCGCGCAGGTCGACGATCTCGTCCAGCGATGTCGCGATGGTCCGCTCGGCCATCGGGCTGCGGGCGCTGTCCACCAGCTCCTTCACCGAAAGCGGATCGTGCGCGGCGCGGCGCCCCCAGCGGAAGGCATCGACGTTCATCGCCACCGCCTGCCCGTTCAGCTCGATGGCCTTCTCGATGGCTTCTGCCGAAAGCGGCAGTCCGCCATGCTGGTATGCGAAGCCGAGCATGAACATGTTCGCGCCCAGCGAATTGCCGAACAGCACGGAAGCCGTCTTCGTCGCGTCGAAGAAATGCGCGTTGTCCTCGCCCGCCGCCTCGCGGATCGCCTTCTTCACCCGCTCGGTTGGCAGCGAGAAGTCGGCCGACCGCGCGAAGTCGCCCGGCATCACTTCGGCCGTGTTGGCCACGAAGATCGTCTCGCCCTGCCGCACCGACGCCAGCACCTTCTTGGAGCCGGAGACGACGAGGTCGCAGCCCAGGATGAGGTCGGCCTTGCCTGCCGAAACGCGGATGGCGTGAATGTCTTCGGGTGTGTTTGCCACGCGCACGTGACTGAACACCGCCCCGCCCTTCTGCGCCAGCCCGGCCATGTCGATCATGCCGCAGCCCTTGCCTTCCAGATGGGCGGCCATGCCCAGCACCGCGCCGATGGTCACGACGCCCGTCCCGCCGATGCCGTCGATGATCGAAGCCCAGCCGTCGCGGCCCAGTTCGAAAGGCTTCGGTTCCGGCACGCCCGCCAGCGGGTCGGCCTTGCCTGCGACGCCTTCCGCCTTGCGTATCTTCGCCCCGTGCACCGTCACGAAGGACGGGCAGAAGCCGTTGACGCAGGAAAAATCCTTGTTGCACGACGACTGGTCGATCCGGCGCTTGCGGCCGAACTCGGTCTCCAGCGGCTGCACCGACACGCAGTTCGACGCCACGCCGCAATCGCCGCAGCCCTCGCAGACCAGCTCGTTGATGATGACGCGCTTGTCGGGGTCGGGAAACGTCCCGCGCTTGCGCCGGCGGCGCTTCTCGGCCGCGCAGGTCTGGTCGTAGAGCAGCACCGACACGCCGCTCACGTCCCGCAGCTCGCGCTGCACGGCGTCCAGATCGTCGCGGTGGTGGATGGTGGCACCCATGGGGAACGACGCCTTGCCGGCATATTTGTCCGGCTCGTTGGTGACGACCGCGATGCGCTGCACGCCCTCGGCCCGCACCTGGTTGGCGATCATGTCGGCCGTCAGGTTGCCTTCGTGCGGCTGGCCGCCGGTCATCGCCACGGCGTCGTTGTAGAGGATTTTGTAGGTCACGTTCGCCTTGCTCGCCAACGCGAAGCGCAGCGCCAGCGAGCCTGAATGGTTGTAGGTGCCGTCGCCGAGGTTCTGGAAGATGTGGTCGCGCTTGGAGAACGGCGCCTGCCCAAGCCACTGCGCGCCCTCGCCGCCCATGGCGGTGAAGCCCACGGTCGAGCGGTCCATCCACAGCGCCATGAAGTGGCAGCCGATGCCGGCCGCCGCGATCGAGCCCTCCGGCACCTTGGTCGACGAGTTGTGCGGACAGCCCGAGCAGAAATACGGCGTGCGGCTGGCCACGTCCTTCGTGTCCGCCAGCATCGCCTGGAACTGGCGCAGCCGGCTGACGCGCGCGGCGACCTCTTCCGAGTGGCCGACCGTCCTGAGGATGCGTTCGCCCAGCGCGATGGCGATGTCGTTCGGGTCCAGCGCGCCGGCTGCCTGAAACAGCGTCGCGCCGCGCTCGTCCTTCTTGCCCACGATGGTCGGCTGGTTGGCCACGCCATAGAGGTTTTCGCGCAGCTGCGTCTCCAGCAGCGAGCGCTTCTCCTCCACCACGATGATGTGTTCCAGCCCGCGCGCGAACTCCGCGACATGCTCGTAGTCGAGCGGCCAGGGACACGCGACCTTGAACAGCCTCACGCCGATGCGGTTGGCCGCAGCCTCGTCGATGCCGAGGTCGTCCAGTGCCTGCCGCACGTCGAGATAGCTCTTGCCGACGGTGACGATGCCGAGCTTGGGCGCGGCCCCGCCGGAATAGACGATCCGGTTGAGGTCGTTGGCGCGGATGAAGGCTGCGGCAGCCGCGCGCTTGTAGTCGTGCAGGCGGCTCTCCTGCCCGAACTGGTCGAGCTCGTGGCGGATGTTGAGCCCGCCGGGCGGCAGGTCGATCTCCGGCAGCACTATGTTGAGCCGGTCGAGCGACACGTCCACCGACGCCGTCGATTCGATGTTGTCCTTCACGCATTTGATGCCGGCCCACGTGCCCGCGAAACGCGACAGCGCATAGCCGTAGAGGCCGTAGTCGATCAGCTCCTGCACGCCGGCCGGGTTGAAGATCGGGATCATCGCGTCGACGAAAGCGAACTCGGTCGCATGCGCGTTTGTCGACGATTCGGCCGTGTGGTCGTCGCCCATCAACGCCAGCACGCCGCCGTGTCGCGAAGAGCCCGCAAGGTTCGCGTGCCGGAACACGTCGCCCGTGCGGTCGACCCCCGGCCCCTTGCCGTACCAGACGGAAAAGACGCCGTCATACTTGCCTTCGCCCAGCAGCTCAGTCTGCTGGCTGCCCCAGCATGCGGTGGCGGCCAGTTCCTCATTGAGGCCCGGCTGGAACACGATGTCGTTGGCTTCGAGCTGCTTCTTCGCCTTCCATAGCTGCTGGTCGAGCCCGCCCAGCGGCGAGCCGCGATAGCCCGACACGAAGCCCGCCGTCGAAAGCCCCATGCGGCGGTCGCGCTCGCGCTGCATCATCAGCATGCGGATGACCGCCTGCGCTCCGGAGATGAAGATGCGCTCCTTGGAAAGATCGAACTTGTCGTCGAGCGCGACTTCATGCAGCGTCATCGCTGTTCTCCTTCTCGGTGGCCGCAACGCGGTCGCGGCGTGCCATGCGTCCAGTGTTTCCGCCGCAGCTGCCGCCGTCAAACGAAATCGCCTGAGCCAGCCGGCCGGCTGACAAGGCGGTGCATCGTGGGAAGAAAAGGCCCGCGCGCGCTTTCCAACAAGTTCGCAAGCTGCTAATGCGCGCTGTCAAAATCTCCGCCGTGCGCCCTCGGCGTGCGCGGAGCCTCGCGCAAAGAAACGAAGAACATCGAGGGGTCCCAAGCCTTGGGGAGGCAGGACCTGCGAAGGGAGCCGAGAGGATGGCGGACCTGTTTTCGCACCACCCAGGATTCACCGGGAGGCAGGCATCATGAGCGTCCTGGCCTTTATCGTCCGCGTGATCAACGTGTTCAACCGGCTGGTGGGCAATGTCTTCGCCTGGCTGTCGCTGGCGATCGTGCTGGTCTGCTTCGCGGTCGTCGTGCAGCGCTACGCGCTGTCCACCACGCGCCTGTGGATGCAGGACCTTTATGTCTGGCTGAACGGCGCGATGTTCACCGCCGTGGCTGGTTTCGCCCTGCTGCGCAACGACCATGTCCGCGTCGATATTTTCTACCGGCCCGCCACCGTCGAGCGTAAGGCGCTGGTCGATCTCATCGGCGTCATTTTCTTCCTCATGCCCTTTGCATGGGTGGTCTACGCCTATGGCTGGAACTTCGTCGCCCGGTCTTGGCGCATCTTTGAAGGCTCCGCCAACATCGGCGGCATGCCAGGCCTGTTCATCCTCAAGAGCTTCATCCTCTTCTTCGCCTTCGTCATCGCCATACAGGGCCTTTCCATGGCGCTGCGTTCCATCCTTGTCCTGACGCGCAACGAACACCTGCTGCCGGCAGAATATCGCTACGAAAACCAGCAGGAGACCCACTGATGGATCCCGTCCTTCTCGGAGAGATCCTCTCCGGCCTGATGTTCTTCGGGATCATCGGCTTCCTCATGCTCGGCTTCCCGGTCGCGTTCACGCTGGCCGGCGTTTCGCTCATGTTCGGCCTCGTCGGCATGTCGTTCGGCGTGTTCGATCCGTCGAATTTCGGCGCGCTGGCCAACCGCTATCTCGGCTTCATGACCAATGAGGTGCTGGTGGCGGTGCCGCTGTTCATCTTCATGGGCGTGATGCTGGAGCGCTCCAAGATCGCCGAGCAGCTCCTGCTCACCATGGGCAAGCTCTTCGGCAACATGCGCGGCGGCCTAGGCATCTCGGTCATCATCGTGGGCGCGCTGCTTGCGGCATCCACCGGCGTCGTCGGCGCAACCGTCGTCACCATGGGCCTGATCTCGCTGCCGGCCATGCTGCGCGCCGGCTACGACCCCAAGCTCGCCTGCGGCGTCATCTGCGCGTCCGGCACGCTGGGCCAGATCATCCCGCCCTCCACCGTCCTCATCTTCATGGGCGACATGCTGGCGGGCATCAACGCTCAGGTGCAGATGGCCAAGGGCAATTTCGCTCCTACGCCGGTTTCCGTCGGCGACCTGTTCGCCGGCGCGATCTTCCCCGGCCTGCTGCTCGTCGGCCTCTACCTTGCCTGGATGATCGTCAAGGCGATCTTCTCGCCCGAATCCTGCCCCGCGACGCCCGTTCCGCCTGAGGAGAAGAAGGATCTGGCCAGGGAAGTCGTCGTCGCGCTCGTCCCGCCGCTGGCGCTCATCGCCGCCGTTCTGGGCTCCATTCTCGGCGGCATCGCCACCCCCACGGAAGCCGCTTCCGTCGGCGCTGTCGGCGCGATGCTGCTGGCCGCCCTGCGCTGGCGCCTGTCGTTCCGCGTCGTGCGCGAAGCCGCGATCTCGACGGCCACCATCACCTCGATGGTGTTCATCATCCTTTTCGGCGCGTCCGTGTTCTCAATCGTCTTCCGCCTCATGGGCGGTGACAATCTCGTTCACGAGTTCCTGTCGAACCTTCCCGGCGGCGTCACCGGCGCGGTCATCGTCGTCATGGCGATCATGTTCCTGCTGGGCTTCATTCTGGACACGTTCGAGATCATCTTCATCGTGATCCCGATCACCGCGCCCATCCTGCTCAACCTCGGCGTCGATCCGATCTGGCTGGGCGTGATCGTGGGCGTCAACCTGCAGACCTCGTTCCTGACGCCGCCGTTCGGCTTCGCGCTGTTCTACCTGCGCGGGGTTGCGCCCAACAGCGTCACCACCGGCATGATCTACCGCGGCGTCGTGCCGTTCGTGATGCTCCAGATACTGGCGTTGGCCATCATGTTCATGGTGCCCGGCATCGCGACCTGGCTGCCCAAGTGGATTTACAGCTGACAAACCATATGTAGCTAGAAAGGGCCGGCGGAGCGATCCGCCGGCCCTTTGCATTTGGAGCAAGCCCGCCATGTCCCTGCACTACGCAGATCGCACGGAGACGGTACGCGACGCTCTGGAGCGCGCCATCGCGTCGTTGACGCGTCCCACAGTCACCCTGCGCGAGCTTCTGGCCATTATCGGCGACCATGGGCCACTGCTGCTCTGCGCGCTGCTTTCCATCCCGTTCCTGATCCCGGTATCCATCCCCGGCGTCAGCACGATATTCGGTCTGGCCATCCTGCTTCTGGCCATCGGCATCACGCTCAACCGCACCCCGTGGCTGCCCGCGCGGGTCATGGATCGGGCCGTCGATGCGCAGAAGCTGAAGGGCGTTCTGGAACGCGGCGTCAAGCTCATCCTGCGCATAGAGGCGGTCATTTCCCGGCGGATAGAGGTGTTGACCGCAGGCTCGTTCGCAGGTCGCGTCAACGGGCTTGCCATCGTGGCCGGCGCCCTGCTGCTGATGCTGCCGCTGGGCCTCGTGCCGTTTTCCAACACGCTGCCTGCTTTCGCCATCCTGTTTCTGTCGATCGGCATGAGCCAGAGAGATGGCTTTCTGGTGCTGGCGGGTTACGCGGCGCTCGCCGCGACCTGCGTCTATTTCACCATCCTCGCCTATGCGGCCTACGCCGCCGGCAACGGCCTGCTGTCCATCTTCGCCGAGTAGGCGGCGACAAAGAAAAGGCCCGGGATCGCTCCCGGGCCTTTCGCGTTTCGGCTCTCGCCGGATCAGAGCTGGAAGTACTTCTCGCGTGCCTGGATGAACAGCGAGTCGGTGCCTTCCGTCTTCTGGCGCACGATGTTCAGCGCGGAGACGAAGCTCTCGGCGGTCTTCTTGGTCAGCGCGTCGCTGGAGTCCAGCAGGCCCTGCATGATTTCCTTGGCGGCATTGGCGCCCGCCTCGAGGATTTCATCGGGGAACTGGCGAACCTGCACGCCGTGGTCGTTGACCAGCGTTTGCAGAGCGCGCGGGTCGTTGGCCGCGAAGTCTGCGGCGACGTTGTCGTACTCGGCCGCGCAGCAGCCCTTGACGATTTCCTGCAGGTCGGCCGGCAGTTCCTGGAACTTCGCCTTGTCGACGACCAGCTCGGTCGCCAGACCCGGCTCGATGAAGCTCGGGAAGTAGTAGTTCTTGGCGATCTGGTAGAAGCCCAGCGCGAGATCGTTGTACGGGCCGACGAACTCGGCCGCGTCCAGCGTGCCCGACTGCAGCGCCTGGAAGATTTCGCCTGCCGCCATGTTGGTCACGGAAGCGCCCAGCTTCTCCCACACCTGGCCACCGAGGCCAGGCGTGCGGAAGCGCAGGCCCTGCACGTCGGAAACGCCGGTCAGTTCGTTGCGGAACCAGCCGCCGGCCTGCGTGCCGGTGTCGCCCGACAGGAAGCCCTGAACGCCGAACTGGTCGTAGATCTCGTCCCAGATTTCCTGGCCGCCAAGGTGGCGCACCCACGCGGTCAGCTCGCGCGAGGTCATGCCGTAGGGAACGCCGGTGAAAAACGACAGGCCGGTCGACTTGTTCTGCCAGTAATAGGCCGCGCCGTGGCTCATCTCGGCCGAGCCTTCGATGACGGCGTCGAGAGCCTGCAGCGGCGGGACCAGTTCGCCGGCGGCGTAGAGCTGGATGGTCAGGCGGCCGCCCGACGAGGCGGTGATGCGGTCGGCCAGGCGCTGCGCGCCGACGCCGAGACCGGGAAAGTTCTTCGGCCAGGTGGTGACCATGCGCCAGGTCTGATTGCCCTGCGCGATGGCCGGCGCGGCAAGCGTGGACGCGGCGACTGCGCCGGCCCCGGCAAAGCCGGCCTTGGTGATGAATGAACGACGATCCATAGAGTACCTCCCAGATGTGGAATCGAACTGTCAAAAGACGGAGATCGGGAAAAGGCCGCGCGTTTCGCGCCCGCTCCCCCCGAAGCCGGGCCGTATAAATACACGCGTCAACGGGCAAGTCCAGCCGATTGCGCGGGTTAGCAACGAATGCGCAAGCATTGCGCAAACCGCCCTTTCTGCCTCATTCGCAGCACCGTTCAGGCGCTTGGAAATAAGCGCGAACAGGACTAGATGTTGATGGACGTTTCCCGAAAGGCCGGTCTTGCCAGACCGGAATACAAATGCGCCAGCCTCTCATCGCCGTATCGACCGACGTTCGCCAGTTCGAGAACTACACTTGGCACGCGGCCCCGCAGCAATATCTGGAAGCGGCCCTTTCCACGGCCGGGGTGTTGCCTGTGCTCGTTCCGTCTTTCGGCGACAGGCTCGATCTCGAGACGTTGCTTGCCTCGGTCGACGGCGTCATGGTCACCGGGTCGAAATCGAACGTGCACCCCTCGCTCTACGGTGGCGAAGCCTCCGAAGCCAACGGCCCCTACGACGAGGCGCGCGACGCAACAACCCTGCCGCTGATCCGGCTGGCGATAGAGCGCGGCGTGCCGCTGCTGGCCATCTGCCGTGGCATTCAGGAACTGAACGTCGCTCTGGGCGGCACGCTCGCCACCGAGATACAGGAGCAGGACGGCATACTCGACCACCGCGCGCCCGTCAGCGACCTCCAGGACGAGCGCTTCGCCATCCGGCAGCCCGTGGCGATCAAACCCGGCACCTGCCTGGCTGGCGTCTTCGGCGCGGGCGAGATCATGGTCAACTCGGTTCACCGGCAGGCCGTCGGCCGGCTGGGCGAGAGGCTGCAGGTCGAGGCCGCGGCACATGACGGCACCGTCGAGGCGGTATCCGTCATCGGCGCGCGTGCCTTTGCCGTCGGTGTGCAGTGGCATCCGGAATACTGGGCGAAGACCGACGACGCCTCGGCGCGCATCTTTCGTGCCTTCGGCGATGCCGTGCGCGACCATGCAGCCGGCCGCACCGGCCAGCTCGCCGCCGAATAGCCGCTTCTACTCGCTGGCGAAGAGCGTCAGGATAGGCTCGCGCGGCCTGAACGATTCGAGTGCCGCACCGTCCGCGGCGGCAAACTCGGCAACCACGCTGCCGTCATCGCGCACGAAGGCGACCGATCCGTCCTTTTTCTGCATCCACCGCTGGGCGCCGGCCAGTTCCGGCGCCACGGCGCTGCATCTCGGTTCGAGATCGAGCGTGCGCTCGCCCGCACCGGGATTTGCCGTGCCGTGAGCCGTCAGCGAGCAGCCGATGTCGGCTGCGCTCGACTTCAACGTGAAGTGGATTGCCGGGACCACCGGCCGCGAGATCGACGAGACGACCATCGGGTCTATCTCGTCAGCTCGCGGTATCGGGTCGGAGCCCGGAAAGACCGCCGCCAGTCCCATCAGGGCGGCTACGCATGCATATGTGCCATTCATTCGACCGGCCTTCGGCTTATCGACTTTGTGGCAGGATCGGAACTCATGGTTAATCTGCGGTAAACGTCCCGATCCCGGCTGACGATCCTGTTGCTCAGCGCTTCGGCAGCGCCACGTCCTTGGTCTCGACGACCGGCGTGATCGGCTTGCCGCGCTCGAACCATTCCACCAGATTGTCCGCCACCAGATCGGCCATCGCCTGGCGCGTATGGATGGTGGCCGAGCCGACATGCGGCAGCAGGCTGGCGTTCTCGGCCTTCATCAGCGCTTCCGGCACGTTCGGCTCGTTTGCGAAGACGTCCAGTCCGGCCGCCATGATGGTGCCGTCCGCCAGCGCCGCCGCCAGCGCGTCCTCGTCCACAGTCGAGCCGCGCCCGATGTTCACGAACACGCCCGACGCGCCCAGCGCCTTCAGCACTTCCGCGTTCACCGCCTTCTCGGTCGAGGGGCCGCCCGGCGCGATCGAGATCAGCGTGTCGACGTTGCGCGCCAGTTCCACCAGCGACGGATAGTAGGTGTAGTCCACGCCCTCCACCGGGCGGCGGCTGAAATAGCTGATCGGCAGGCCGAAAGCCTCGAGACGCCGTGCGATCGCCTGTCCGATGCGCCCCAGCCCGAAGATGCCGACCTTGCGGCCGCGCAGCGTGCTGCGTGTCAGCGGATAGTTGCCCGTGCCGGCCCACTTGCCCTCGCGCAGCCAGGCCTCGGCCTTGGGCAGCTCGCGCACTGTATTGATGAGCAGGCCGACGGCCGTGTCGGCCACTTCCTCGGTCAGCACGTCGGGGGTGTTGGTCACCATCACGCCGTTCGCGCCGGCATGCTTGGCATCGACATGGTCGTAGCCGACGCCGAAGCTGGCGACGATCTCCAGATTGGGCAGTGCGTCCATGAATGCGGCGTCGGTGCGCGTCATCACCGCCAGACCCCTGACTTTCTCGCGTTCGCTTTCGCCCAGCAGCGCGGCGTCGGCGCGGTCGATCCGCAGCACCCGAAACGCGCCGGAAAGACGTTCCACGGCGTGGGGGTGAAGGTTCCCGGGTATCAGGATGGTGATGTCGCTCTTGTCCGTCACTGTCTTTGCATGCTCCCTGCTTGCTGAGGCTGCGCGACCCTAGTGCATTTTGCGGGCGGAAGTAATCGCCCGGCGCCGCATAAATTCGGGCAGCGAATCCCGGCGGAGGATCGAGCCAATTCTGTCCGTTCCATGGCAGGCGCGGTGGCGCTCGCCGCTCCGGATGCACGCGCAGGTCGCACAAGACACGCGAGGCGCGCAATGTCTTAGGGCGACCTCCTGCCTTGCCAACCGCTTGAGCCGCGTTGTTCGCCTCAACAAATCGTGTGTTTCCCATTCCGATTCGTTTTGGAACGGCGTCTCCGGCGCGTCGTTGGTTCGGCATCCGCAAGCCCTGCGGATCTGAAAAGACCAGGGTCATAACAAGAAAGGAACCAGTCATGAGGAACAAGCTTCTCACCGCCGTCGCGTTTTCGTTCGCGCTTTCCACCGGTGCCGCCTTCGCGCAGGCTTCCGGCGAGCAGCCCGTGATCCACGATCCGGCCGCGATGCTCACCCCGTTCCACACCGACGACACGATGACGACGCTGCGCACCGCCGAGGAAAATCAGGAACACTTCCTGTCGCTGGATGTCGCCGAGCAGCAGGCGCTGCGTGAACAGTGCCAGACCAACGTCGCCAGCGAGGTGATGGGCGATGACGCCGCCGTCGACGAGCAGACAACGGCCTCGATCGACGAGAACGGCATGCCGTCCACCATGGCCGACCTCTGTGCCCAGGTCGAAACCTGGTAACCGCCTGGCACTGAAAGCCGGATTTCTCCCACGGGAGACGAAACGCGGCGGGCCGGTCCTGCCGCGTTTATCGTTCCACCGGCTTGCCGGTGGATTGGCGCACGTGCAGTTCCGGACGTGTCAGCTCCTGCCCGCCATGCACCTCCACGCCGTTCAGCCGGTCCAGCAGCGCACGCGCCGCGCGCCGCCCCACTTCGCGCTGGCCGTTCCACACCGTGGTCAGCGCCGGCGTGGCGATGGCCGCTTCTTCCAGATCGTCATATCCCGTCACGGAAATGTCTATGCCGGGCGTCAGCCCCGCCCGCGCGATGCCATTCATCAGCCCGATCGCGACCAGATCGTTCCAGCACACGGCGGCCGTCGGCTTGTCCTTGAGCGCCAGAAACTGCTGCGAAGCCTCGAAGCCTCCCTGCTTGGTGCGCGGTCCGGGTATGCGCCAGCCGGGCTTCACCTCCAGCCCGGCCTTTTCCATCGCCATCACATAGCCGCGATAGCGGTCGCGCCCGGTCGACGTCTGGTCCGTGCCGCCGATCATGACGATCCGTTTGTGGCCGAGCGAGATCAGGTGGTTGGTCGCAAGCCCCACGCCATAGGCGTCGTCGCCGCGAAACACCGGCACGTCGGCTCCCTCCACCGACCGCGCGATCAGCACGGCGGGCAGCCCGTTGTCCTCCGCGAGCTGGATGTCGGCCGCCGGCGTGCCGATGGCCGGCGACATGATCACCCCGTCCGCGCCCAGCTGCAGCAGCGTGTCGATGAAGGTGCGCTGCTTTTCCAGCTGGTCGTAATGGTTGGAAAGCAGGAAGGTTTGCCGGCTCCGGTCCAGCTCGGTTTCGATCGAGCGCAGGATTTCGGCGAAGAACGGGTTCATAATGTCGTGCACCACGACGCCCACGATGCCCGAGCGCGAAGTGCGCAGGCTGGCGGCGCGGCGATTGTAGATGTAGCCGATCTCGCGCGCGTGTTCCTTGATCCGCTCCCGGGTGGCGTCTGCCACCAGCGGGCTGTCGCGCAGCGCCAGCGACACGGTGGCGGTCGATACGCCGAGCGCCTCGGCGATCGTCGACAGCTTGATCTTCTGTGCCAGAGAACCCCCTCCCGGAGCGAATGGACGCGCGCTTAAACTGTTTAAACGATCCTATGCCATCCGGGCGGCGCTTTTCAAAGCTTTTTCGCCAGGTCCTCGTTCTCGCTGTTCGGCGCGGTGCGGCTGGCCAGCCGCAGCCTGTGTTCGCGATGCACGATGTAGAGGCCGCTGCTCACGATGATCGCCGCGCCGCCCAGCGTCCACAGGTCGGGCAGGTCGGCGAAGATCAGGTAGCCCAGCGCGATCATCCAGATCATCTGCGAATAGGGATAGGGCGCCAGCGCCGTCGTCGTCGCCTGCTTGTAAGCCTTTATGAGCAGGAAGTGGCCGAACGCGCCGATGGCTCCGAGACCGAGCAGCAGCACCCAGTGCAGCGGCTCCTGCGGGATCGAGCCGTAGAGCGGCACGAACGGGAACATCAGCACGGTGGGCGCCAGCGCCGAATAGAAGATCAGGCTTTCCGAGCTTTCGGTCGCGCCCATGTGGCGTGTCATGATGACGTAGAGGCTGTAGCTCGTCATCGACATCAGCGCGAAGACGTGGCCGATCCCGAAGGTGCCGACGCCCGGCCGCGTGATGACCAGCACGCCCACGAACCCGACCAGCACGGCCATCCACCGCCGCCACCCGGCCCATTCACCCAGCAGCGGTCCCGCCAGCGCGGTGATCACCATCGGCGCGAAGAAGTAGATCGAGATCGTTTCCGCCAGCTGCAGCGTCTGCAAAGCGAGGAAGTTGAAGATCGTCGAGCCGAACAGGAAGACGCCGCGCACGAGCTGCGCGGGAATGTTCTTCGCCCGGAACATGGTCCTGTTCGACCATGCCCGGAAGAACACCATCACCAGCACGAGATGGATGGCAAACCGCATCCAGGCGAGGAACGGAGCCTCCACCCCCTGAAGAACGAGATATTTCGCGCTTGCATCGAGGAAGGCGAAGGAGAAGCAGGCCGTCAACACCAGCAGAATGGCGGATGTCGGCGTCGCCGCCTCGGGTGTACTTTTGCGCGGATTCAATGTGCTGGCCGGTCTGGGAGGACGGATTTGGGTTACTTCGGCCAACCAGCCGCCCGGCGCAAGGAAAAACTGCATTTCGGCGGCTTATGTGACGCAAGCTGATCGACAGGACTTGTGCCCGCGCTGCGGTACCGATTGCTTCGTACAGGAACTGTCTCGCTGAACATGGACCTCGGTCTCCCCCCACCCCTTACCCCTTCCCTCAAGGGGGAGGGGGTTCTGGTTCGTCGGCAATCGACACGACCGCACTTGTTTGAGAGGTCCGGTCTCCGATGTTCCCCTCCCCCTTGAGGGGAGGGGTAGGGGTGGGGGTAATTGCGCGCGACTGCCTTGCCATGAAAAAAAGCGAAACCGCGAATTGGCGGTTGGAGGGGGCGTTTCAGCGACAACCTGAAACGCTGGCCTATTCTTCCCCGTCCACCTCCGCGTCTTCGGCCTCGTCGGGCATCGTCGCGCCGTTCGACAGGTTGGCCTCGATGCGGCCGAGCAGCTTGGTCAGCGTCTTCTGCTCTTTCTTGTCGAGCCCCTTCAGCGCCTGCTTCTCCGTCTTGCGCACCGCCTTCTCGATGGCGCGGATGGCGTTGCGCCCTTCGTCGGTGAGGAACACATTGGCCTGCCGCGCATCCGATTCAGACGCGCGCTTGTCGACATAGCCCTGTGTCTGGAGGCGGTTGATCGTCTTGGTCACTGTGGGCGGGCGCACGCCCAGCCGGATCGCCAGCTGTCCCGGCGTCTGCCCGTTCTCGCGGTCCAGCGCGATCATCACCTGGTCCTGTCCGGCATAGAACCCGTGCGAAAGCAGCCTTGCCGCCAGCGCCGTGCGCGACAGGCGCGCCGCCGAATGCAGTTGCGTCATCGCCGCCGTCTTGTCAGCCTTGGCCATGGACGAAATTCCCTCGCTGTTGCATTGCTACCCTGACTGGAACGCGACGAAGCCATGGCAGAGCCACATAACAGATAGATGACAGCCAACGAAACAATTCAACCTTCGTCGCGGGCCATCGCGGTGCTGCCGCTTGGCGCGACGGAGCAGCACGGCCCTCACCTGCCTTTCGAGACCGATACGATCATCGCGCAGGGGGTGGCGGCGCGCGCGCAAGGTATGATGCCGGCAGCGCTCGACGTGACGTTCCTGCCCGCCGAGCCCGTCGGCTATTCCATCGAGCACATGGATGTCGAAGGCACGCGCACGCTCGCCTTCGACGAGGCCGTGAACCGCTGGATCGGCATCGGCGAAGCGTGCTTCCGGCAGGGCACGCGGCGCTTCGTGATGCTCAACGCCCATGGCGGCAACTCACCCCTGACAACCGTCGTGGCGACCGAACTGCGCGTGCGGCTGGGCATGCTGGCGGTCGCGACGAGCTGGACGCGCTTCGGGTACCCCGCCGGCATTGTGTCTCCGCGCGAAAAGGCACTCGGCATCCATGGCGGCTTCATCGAAACCTCGGTGATGCTGGCCCTGCGCCCCGATCTGGTCGACATTGCGCGCGCGCAGGATTTCGCCTCGGCACAGGAAGATTTCGAGCGCGACTTCACCCATCTGCGCGCCTACGGCCCCCACGCCTTCGGCTGGAAGATGAGCGACCTGTCACCCCACGGCGTCACCGGCAACGCCGCCGCCGCCACGCGGGAAGCCGGCGAAGCGATCCTCGACCATGCGGCAAGAGGCTTCGTCGAGCTCTTGGAAGACGTCGCCCGCTTCGATCTTTCGCGCCTGAAGTGAGTTGTGTTATCTTGTGTACATCCGAACACAGATATCGGGAAAGCCGCATGTCCTCCACGACCATGACCGTACGGCTGCCGAACGAGACCAAAAGCAAGCTCGAGCGTCTGGCGGAACACACCAACCGAAGCCTTTCGTTTCTGGCGGGCCGGGCGATCGCCGACTATGCCGAGCGCGAGTTGGCCATAGTCGAAGGTATTGAAGAAGGGCTGGAGGATGAGCGGGCGGGGCGCGTCATCTCGCACGACGACGCCATGCTGCGGATAGGCCAGGCCATCGAAAAGGCCTCCAAAGGATGAAGAAGCTGGTCTGGTCGGAATCCGCGTTGGCGGATTTCGAGCAGGCAATCGCGTACATAGCCGGTCAGGATCCTCATGCCGCCCGGTTGGTCGCCGAACGCATCGACGTGGCAATCCGGGCGCTTGGCAGGCATCCCACCGGGCGGCCGGGTCGCGTCGGCGGAACATACGAAAAGTCGGTGGCTGGGACGCCCTATATCGTCGCCTATTCCAATGCCGACACCACCATCACGGTGTTGCGGGTTATCCACGCGCATCGTGACTGGCCCAGCGAAAAGTGGCCGGGCTGACCACGTGCAATCGCGACCGTAACATCCTATATGGACGCCACGACAATCCAGAATGACGTGCGAGAGGCTCCCATGGCGCAGGCACAAATCCCGGTGACCGTCCTCACCGGCTATCTCGGCTCCGGCAAGACGACGCTTTTGAACCGCATCCTCACCGAGGACCACGGCAAGCGTTACGCCGTCATCGTCAACGAGTTCGGCGAGATCGGCATCGACAACGACCTGATCGTGGAGTCCGACGAGGAAATCTACGAGATGAACAATGGCTGCATCTGCTGCACGGTGCGTGGAGACCTGATCCGCACCGTGGAAGGCCTGATGCGTCGCCCCGGCCGTTTCGACGCCATCCTCGTCGAGACCACCGGCCTCGCCGACCCTGCCCCCGTCGCGCAGACCTTCTTCATGGACGATGACGTGCGTTCCAAGACGAAGCTCGACGCCGTTGTGGCGCTGGTGGACGCCAAGCACCTGCCGCTGCGCCTGAAGGACTCGAAGGAGGCCGAGGACCAGATCGCCTTTGCCGACGTGGTCGTGCTCAACAAGACCGACCTCGTCACCGAGGACGAACTGCGCGACGTCGAGGCCGCCGTGCGCGCCATCAACCCGGCCGCGAAGATCCACAAGACGCAGCGTTCCGGCGTGGCACTGACGGAGGTGCTGGATCGCGGCGCCTTCGACCTAAAGCGCGCGCTCGACAACGACCCGCATTTCCTCGATGCCGACGATCACGACCATGACCACGAGTGCGGTCCGGACTGCGACCACGATCACGGGCATGGCCACCATCACCACCACGGCGTCTCGCCCATCCACGATGTCGGCGTCACCTCGATCTCGCTGCGCGGCGGCGAGATGGACCCGAAGAAGTTCTTCCCGTGGCTCGAAAAGACCACCCAGATGGACGGCCCCAACATCCTGCGCCTCAAGGGCATCATCGCGCTCAAGGACGACCCGGAGCGCTATGTCGTGCAGGGCGTGCACATGATCCTCGAGGGCGACCACCAGCGCCCTTGGAAGGACGACGAAAAGCACGAAAGCCGCCTCGTCTTCATCGGCCGCGAACTCGACGCCGAACGCCTGAAGCGCACCTTCGAGGCGTGCCAGGCGTGATGCCCACAGTCGCTCCCCTCGACCTCGAAGGTCATTGCGTCGCCGCAGCATGGCTCGGCGGCGTTCCGCATTTCGCGCTGGCCGACGGCTCGGTGCATCGCCTCGACAACGGCCACAAATCGGTGGAAGCCCATGACGGCCTGCTCGCTGCCGTTCCCACGGAGGACGGCAGACAGCTCGTGACCGGCGGCGAGGATGGCCGCGTCTGCCTCGTTTCCGCCGACGGAACGGTCGCCGAAGTGGCCAAGGTCGGTCGCAAGTGGATGAACGCCGTGGCCGCCGGGCCGCGCGGCGCGGTTGCCTTTGCCAGCGGCAGGACAGCGTGGGTGAAACTGCCCGATGGCAGCCTCAAGGAGATCGCCCATCCCCGCAGTGTCGAGGGCATCGCCTTCGCGCCCAAGGGGTTGCGCATCGCGGTCGCCCGCTACAATGGCGCGACGCTGCATTTTCCCGCCGCGGCCGGCAAGCCGGTCGAGCTGGAATGGGCCGGCGCCCATACGGCCGCCACCTTTTCGCCCGACGGCAATTTCCTCGTCACCGCCATGCAGGAAAACGCGCTTCACGGCTGGAAGCTGGCCGACGGCAAGCACATGCGCATGGCCGGCTACCCCGCCAAGGTGAAGTCTATGTCGTGGAGCGCCAAGGGCCGCTGGCTGGCAAGTTCCGGCGCGCCGGCCGCGATCTGCTGGCCGTTCCTCACCAAGGACGGCCCCATCGGCAAGGCCCCTGTCGAGCTCGGTACACGCGGCGACGCGATGGTCACCGCTGTCGCCTGCCACACCACCGACGACATCGTCGCCATCGGTTATGCCGACGGCATGGTGCTGGCGGGCCGCATCGCCGACCAGAAGGAAGTCCTGCTGCGCCGCGCCGGCAAGGGCGCCGTCACCAGCATGGCGTGGGACGCCGAAGGCCGTCGCATCGCCTTCGGCACCGAGACCGGCGACTGCGGCGTCATCGACGTAGCCGGCTGATTACTCCACCGAACAGGCAACCGGGCCCATGAACTGCACCGGCTCCACCTCGCCGTCGACGGCATCTTTCATGTCGTAGACGGCGACGATGTATTCGCCCTGGTCGTTGCCGTCGTCGTCCATCGTGGTCTCCACGATGGCCTCGACATAGCCGTGCGGATCGCCCTCGCGCTCGCGATAGAGCCGCAGCTTCAGCGTGTCGCCGTCGAGCCAGTATTGCGCCACGTGCTCGCGCGAAAATTCGGTAACGCGCAAATCCTCGGCCACGTCACTAGAGCGCAGCTCGATCCTACCGGTGAAGCTGAACAGCGCGCTGCCCATGCCGCGCGACACCCCGCCCTCGAGTGCCATCACCACCTCGTCATCATCGACCGCGCAGGAAATCCCGCCCGTCGCCGTCGCGCTCCCGGCCGAAACCAGAAGCATCGCAAGCCCCGCAACGATCCGCATACCCACCTCCTCTGCTCGAACGGCGTCAACCTTGTTGATGGCGCGCAGTTGCGGCTCCTTTGCGGCAACGCTAGGAGTTTCACGGAGAACGGGGGAACCGCGTGGCGAAGACGAAAACCAAAAGCATCGGCGGCGTAGCGGCCGAACGTCTGGCAGCCTTTCGCGCCCGCGAGGCCGCAGCCTACGCGCACGCCCGCCCGCGTTCGGCCGAGGCCATGGCCAACGGCGCCGCCGGCTACCTCGACGGCGTCCCGATGCACTGGATGCGCGACTGGCCGATGCCCTTCCCCTTCGTCGTGGAGCGCGCGCATGGCGCGACGCTGACCGACATCGACGGCCACGAGCTGGCCGATTTCTGCCTCGGCGACACGGGCTCCATGTTCGGCCATTCCCCTGCCCCCGTGGCCAGGGCCATCCGCCGGCAGGCCCGTCGCGGCCTCACCTACATGCTGCCAAACGACGACGCACTGGCGGTCGGCACGCTCCTGCGCGCGCGTTTCGGCCTGCCCTACTGGCAGGTCGCCACCACGGCCACCGACGCCAACCGCTTCGCGCTGCGCGTCGCCCGCGCCGTTACCGAACGACCCAACATCCTCGTCTTCAACGGCTGCTATCACGGCGCGGTGGACGAGACGATGGTGCGCCTTCTGGACGGCAGGCCGGTCAACCGCCCCGGCCTCGCCGGCGAGTTCCGCGACCTCACCCAGGGCACCCGCGTCGTGGAGTTCAACGACATCGCGGCCTTGGAGAAGGCCCTTGCGCATGGCGACGTTGCCTGCGTCATCACCGAGCCGGTGCTGACCAACTCCTGCATGGTTCTGCCCGAGCCCGGCTTCCACGAAGCCCTGCGCGAAGTCACGACGCGCCACGGCACGCTGCTGCTCATCGACGAGACCCACACCATTTCCACCGGCCCCGGCGGCTACACGAGCGCCCACGATCTCCAGCCCGACCTGTTCGTCCTGGGCAAGCCCGTCGCCGGTGGCGTGCCGGCCAGCGTATGGGGCATGAGCGAGGATGTCGCCACGCGCTGGGCCGCCTACCAGCAGGTGAAGCAGCCGGGCTATTCCGGCATGGGCACCACCCTGTCGGCCAATCCGCTCCAGTTCGCCGCCATGCGCGCCACGCTGGAAGAGGTGATGACCGACGAAGCCTACGCCCGCATGGAAAGGCTTGCCCACCGGCTCGAGCTGGGCCTCGCCGCCGCAATCGCGCGCAATGTCCTGCCGTGGCACGTCGCCCGCGTCGGCGCACGGGTCGAGTTCATCTGCGCCCCCGGCCCGCTGAGAAACGGCGCCCAGGCCGAAGCTGCCCACATGCCGGCGCTGGAAGCCGCCATCCATGTCGGCCTCATCAATCGCGGCTGCCTCATCGCGCCATTCCACAACATGATGCTGATCTCGCCGGCGACGAAGAAGCCGCAGGTCGATCGCCTGATCGACGCCTTCACCGACATCGCCTCGGAGCTTGTCCGATGACCTCCCCCTCCGGCTCCACGCCGTCCGAAGCTGAAGCCTTCCTCGCGGTCCACCCGGAAATCGAGGCGTTCGACATCGTGCTCACCGACGCAAACGGCGTCGGGCGCGGCAAGATCATCCGCCGCCACGAACTCGCCGCGCTCTACGAGAACGGACGCCATCTGCCCATCTCCATCCTCGGCCTCGACATCGTCGGCGAGGACGTTCACGAAACCGGCCTCATCTGGGATCAGGGCGACGGCGACCTGCGCGCATGGCCCATCCCCGGCACGCTCGTGCCTCTCCACGGCACCAACCCGCCGCGCGGGCAGGTGCTGATGTCGATGTACCTCCTCGACAGCACACCCATGACCAGCGATCCCCGCCACGCGCTCCGACGACAGGTGGACGCCTTCGCCGCGCGCGGCCTGCATCCGGCGGGCGCGTTCGAGCTGGAGTTCTTCCTGCTCGACCGCGAGCGCGATGCCGATGGCCGCGTCCAGCCTGCCCGCGCGGTGCTCGACGGCCGCGCCAGCGGCAAGACCGAGGTCTATTCCGTCGATCACCTCCACGGCATGGAGCCGCTGTTCTCCGACATCTACAAAGCCGCCGCCGAACAGGGCATCCCCGCCGAAACGGTCATCTCGGAATACGCGCCCGGCCAGTACGAGCTGACGCTGAACTACCGCGCCGACATCATGCGCGCGGCCGACGACCTCACCATGCTCAAGCGGCTGGTGCGCATGCAGGCCCGCCGCCACGGCGTCACCGCCTGCTTCATGGCCAAGCCCATCGAGCGCTACGCCGGCTCGGGCATGCACCTGCACGTGTCGATGCTGGACGAGGCGGGCCGCAACGTCTTTGCCGAAGAAACCGAGGGCACATGGAAACCGGCGCTGCTCCACGCGCTCGGCGGCCTGTCGCACACCATGGCCGAATCCATGCTGGTCTTCGCGCCGCACGCCAATTCCTGGCGCCGCTTTGTGGCGCAGTCCTACGCCCCCGTCGCGCCCACATGGGGCGTCAATAACCGCTCTGTCGCGCTGCGCGTGCCCGCCGGCAGCGTCAAGGCGCGCCGCATCGAGCACCGCCCGTCAGGGGTCGACGCCAACCCCTATCTCGTCGCCGCCACCGTACTTGCCGGCATCGCGAAGGGCATGGACGAAAAGCTCGATGCCGGCCCCGAAACCACCGGCAACGGCTACGAGGAAACGGCTGCCGCCGCAGGCTCCATGCCGGCCGACTGGCTCTCCGCAATCAAGGCGGCGGAAACCTCGGCCTTCCTCGCAACGGCGCTCGGCCAGGACATGCACCGCACCTTCACGGCGGTAAAGCGCGCCGAATACCTGCGCGTCGCCCGCACCGTCAGCGAGCTCGACTACCACCTCTATTTGCACGAGGTGTGAGCGCCGGGCGGACCTTTCGAGGCACCCAACCTCACCCTATTCGGAGGTGTGAGCGCCGAGCGCGCGGCACAGACCGTTTCAATCTTTTCCGAAACACCCCCTCCAC
The DNA here is from genome assembly GCF_008180155.1 of Neoaquamicrobium microcysteis. Lineage (GTDB taxonomy): Bacteria > Pseudomonadota > Alphaproteobacteria > Rhizobiales > Rhizobiaceae > Aerobium > Aerobium microcysteis. The sequence continues at coordinate 372,009 of NZ_VSZS01000067.1, forward strand.
CGCCTTCGGCGGTCCTTTAGGGCGAGCCGCTTGTCTCGCCCGTCCTCCGGCCCCCCGCTTCGCAGGGGAGGAACCCAGGTTGCGGACGGCCGCGACGCGGATCCTCCTCCGTTTACGGGGGAGGGGGACCAACGAAGGCGGTGGAGGGGGTGTTTGCCATAGTTGGAGGGCGTCTTTTCCTCCACGAACGTCTGCCTATGACAACGAACGCCCGCTTTCGACACCCCGACCTCCCTCATCCTGAGCCTGTCAAACGACGCACCCGCCCCTCTACATCAAAGTGAATAGACACCACCCTTGCCGGAACATACCATGAACGAATGTCCAGTCTCTCGACTCGCGAAAAACTCGCCATCCTCGCCGATGCGGCCAAGTACGACGCCTCCTGCGCGTCGTCCGGCGCGGCGGGGCGCAACTCGCTCAAGAGCAAGGGTATCGGCTCCACCGAAGGCAGCGGCATCTGCCACTCCTACGCGCCCGACGGCCGCTGCATCTCGCTGCTGAAGATCCTGCTCACCAACTTCTGCATCTACGACTGCGTCTACTGCGTGAACCGCTCGTCGTCCAATGTGCGCCGCGCGCGGTTCACCATAGACGAGGTCGTCAACCTCACGCTGGATTTCTACAAGCGCAACTACATCGAGGGCCTGTTCCTGTCGTCCGGCGTCATCCGCTCGCCCGACGAGACGATGGCCGAGATGGTGGAGATCGCGCGTCGCCTGCGCATCGACCATGCCTATCAGGGCTACATCCATCTGAAGACGATCCCCGAGGCGAGCGACGAGCTGATCGAGCAGGCCGGCCTCTACGCCGACCGCCTCTCCATCAATGTCGAGCTGCCGACCGATGCCGGCGTCAAGCAGCTCGCCCCGCAGAAGAAGCCCGAGACCATCCGCGTCTCCATGGCGCGGCTGCGCAGCAAGATCGAGGAAAAGGCCGAGCCCACCCTGCGCACGAAGAAGCGCGTCCGCTTCGCGCCCGGCGGCCAGTCGACCCAGATGATCGTCGGCGCGGATGCGACGACCGATGCGGATATTCTCTCCACCTCCGCGCGGCTCTATTCCGGCTACCGGCTGCGCCGCGTCTATTATTCCGCGTTCAGCCCGATACCGGATTCCTCCGCCGTCCTGCCGCTGGTGAAGCCGCCGCTGATGCGCGAGCACCGGCTCTATCAGGCAGACTGGCTGATGCGCTTCTACGGCTTCGAGCGCCGCGAGATCACGGCGGGCCGGCCCGATGGCATGCTCGATCTGGAAATCGATCCCAAGCTGGCGTGGGCGCTGTCCAACCGGCACCTTTTCCCGCTCGACGTCAACCGCGCGCCGCGCGAGATGCTGCTGCGCGTGCCGGGTCTCGGCGCGAAGGTGGTCGACCGCATGCTTGCCGTGCGCCGTCACCAACGGCTGCGCATCGAAGACCTCGGCCGGCTCTGCGCCTCCATCGCCAAGGTCCGCCCCTTCATCGTCGCCGACGGCTGGTCGCCCCGCGCGCTGACCGACGAGGAAAACCTCCGCGCCCGGCTCGCCCCTCCGGCACGGCAGCTCAGCCTGTTCTGACGATCATGGTCCCTGCCCTCACCCCCACCCCTTACCCCTCCCCTCAAGGGGGAGATGTCCGGCAGGACAGAGGGGGGTCGATCCAGAGCCAAACCTTCCGCCGGCGTGACACGATATGATGCCAGCCCATAACAGCAGATCGCGCCACTTCTCCGTCCGCCTCGCCTCGCAGATCGATTTCGAAGGCTGGCGCAATACCGCCCGTGCGCTGGCGCTGAACGATGTCAGGCCCGAAGACGTTTCCTGGCAGACCGGCGAAGGCGGCGATCTTTTCGCGTCCGAAACGCCCCTGCCCGCGATCCCGCCCGGCGCGGCCCTGAACGTCTCGCGCGCGTTCGTCGACAAGGCGCAGGCCGTCATCTGCCATTCCGATCCCGGCCGCTTCGCCCTGCTCTATCGCCTGCTTTTGCGCATGCGCGAGACCCCGCATCTCCTGAAGATCGCATCCGACCCGGATGTGATCGCCCTGCGCGATCTGGAAAAATCGGTACGCCGCGACATTCACAAGATGCGCGCTTTCGTGCGCTTCGTGCGCGTGGGCGATGGCGGCGACGAGCGCTTCGTCGCGTGGTTCGAGCCGGACCACTTCATCGTCGAGCGCAACGCGCCCTTCTTCGTGCGGCGGTTCGCCGGCATGCGCTGGACGATCCTGACCCCGCACGGCTCGGCCGACTGGGACGGCGAGGAACTCACCTTCGGGCCCGGCGCCACAAAGGCCGATGCGCCCAAGGAAGACGCCTCCGACGCACTCTGGAAGACCTACTTCGCCAACATCTTCAACCCCGCGCGCCTGAAGGTGAAGGCGATGCAGGCCGAGATGCCGAAGAAATACTGGCGGAACCTGCCGGAGGCCTCGCTCATTCCCGGTTTGATCAAGGGCGCGGAAGGTGCGGCCCGCGACATGCTGGAAAGGATGCCGACCATGCCGGCTCCCCATCACGCGAAGATTCAGGAGCGCCTGTGGAGCGCGCCCGCCGAAGAGCCGCCGGCCGATGCGAAGTCGCTGGCCGACCTGCGCCGACAGGCCGAGGGATGCCGGCGCTGCCCGCTCTGGCAGGATGCGACCCAGACCGTGTTCGGCGAAGGGCCGCACGACGCCCGCATCGTCTTCGTCGGCGAGCAGCCCGGCGATCAGGAGGACATCGCCGGCAAGCCCTTCGTGGGACCGGCTGGCAGGGTTTTCGATCAGGTGATTTCAGAAGCGGGCATCGAAAGGCAGAAGCTCTACGTCACCAACGCGGTCAAGCATTTCAAGTTCGAGCCGCGCGGCAAGCGCCGCATCCACCAGAAGCCGAACGCCGGCGAGGTGAAAGCCTGCCGCTGGTGGCTGGATCATGAGCTGGGCTTCATCAAGCCCGACCTGGTGGTCGCCATGGGTGCCACCGCCGCCCAGTCGCTGCTCGGCGCTCCCGTCCCGATCACGAAGATGCGCGGCGAAACGGTCACGCGTGATGATGGCCTGCGTGTCTTTCTCACCATCCATCCCTCCTTCATCCTGCGCATCCGCGAGCCCGCCGAGGCGGACGCCGAACGCACCCGTTTCCTCGCCGACATGCATAAGGTGAAGGAACTGATAGGCTGACGGAAATCCCGCATGTATCCTCGGATCAAGCCGAGGATACATCCGTGACCGGTCGGGGCATCCGGCAACACCGCCCGCTCAGACGATCAGGATCGCCCGCAGATCGTTGACGTTGGTTCCCGTCGGACCCGGCACGAACAGGTCGCCGATCGCATTGAACGCTGTCCAGGCGTCGTTTCGCGCAAGCACCGCCTTCGGGTCGAGCCCCGCCTCGCGCATTCGTCTGGCCGTCGTGAAGTCCGCAAATGCCCCGGCATTGTCCTGCGAACCGTCGATCCCGTCCGTGTCGGCGGCGAATGCGTGGATGCCGGCCACCCCGTCGATGGCCAGCGCGAAAGCCAGCAGGAACTCGGAATTGCGTCCGCCCTTTCCGCCCTTCTCGCGGATCGTCACCGTCGTCTCGCCGCCCGAAAGGAGCACGACAGGCTTTGCAAATGGCCTTCCGCGCGTCGCGATCTCGCGTGCGATGGCGGCATGGACGCCCGCCACCTCACGCGCCTCGCCCTCGATGGCGTCGGAGAGGATAACGGCTTGCAATCCATGCCTTCTTGCCTCGTCGGCCGCCGCCTCCAGCGAGCGCGCGGCGGATGCTATGACGAGGTTACTGTTTTTGACAAAAAGGGCATCATGGGGTGAAGGCGCGTCGGCAGCGGCACTTTCAAGGTGTTTCATGGCCGATTCCGGCAGATTCAGCCGGTAATTCTCCACAATACCCAGCGCATCCTGCCTCGAAGCAGCATCGGGCACGGTCGGTCCCGACGCGACGAAGGCCGGGTTGTCTCCGGGTATGTCGGAGACGATCAGTGAGACCACTTTCGCCGGGTGCGCCGCCATCGCCAGACGGCCACCCTTGATCGTCGAAAGGTGCTTGCGCACTGTATTCATTGCAGAAATCGGCGCGCCGGACGCCAGCAGCGCCTCGTTCACCGCGATCTCGTCGGCGAGCGTCATGCCCTCCGGCGGCGACGGAAGCAGCGCCGACCCGCCGCCGGAGATCAGCGCGACGACCAGATCGTCTTCGCCAAGTCCTTGAACCATCTGGAAAATTCGGCGCGAAGCCACCAGCCCCGCCTCGTCCGGAAAGGGGTGCGCTGCCTCGATGATTTCGATCTTTTCGCATCGCGCGCCATACCCGTAGCGGGTCACCACCAGCCCTTCCAGCGGTCCGTCCCATGCCTTCTCGAACGCTGCCGCCATCTGCGCCGAGCCCTTGCCCGCGCCGATAACGACGGTCCTTCCCTTTGGCTTTTCCGGCAGGAAATCGCGGATGACATGCTCCGGATCGGCCGCCGAAACGGCCGCGGAAAAGAGCGATTTGAAGAAGGAATGCGGCTCGATTTCCGCTTTCATTACAACCACTTCCGTCTCAGTTACGGCCCAACCCGCTCTTGGCAGGCGCCCCCGCCAGATAGACCTCGCGCACCGCGCGGTCGTCCCCCAGCGTTTGCAGCAGAAACAGTTCCTCGGCAAGGGACCGCACGGTTTCCATGCGCAGCGCCATGGCCGGCGTGGCCGCTGCATCAAGCACGACGATGTCGGCATCCGTGCCCATTTCCAGCGTGCCCACCCTGTCCGCGATGGAAAGCGCGGCGGCATTACCGAGCGTGATCTGCCAGAAGGATGCCAGCGGATTGAGCTTCTCGCCCTGCAGGGCGATGACCTTGTAGCCCTCGTCCATGGTGCGCAGCATTGAGTAGTTCGTACCGCCTCCAACATCGCTCGCAGCCGCAATTTTCAAGGGTTTCGGCCTTCTTGAATAACGCTGCCAGTCGAACAGGCCCGAGCCGAGAAACAGGTTTGAGGTGGGACAGAAAACCGCCACCGAGCCCGCATCCGAAAGCGCGTCCGCTTCGCGCTCCGAGAGGTGGATGCAGTGCCCGAGCAGGGTCTTTTCCCCCAGAAGCCCGTAATGAGCGTAGATGTCGGTGTAGTCCTTCGACCACGGATAGAGTTCCTGCGTGAAGGCGATCTCTGCGTGGTTTTCCGACAGGTGCGTCTGGATGTGCAGGTCGGGATGCTCCCGCGCCAGCACCCCGGCCATCTCCATCTGCTCCGGCGAGGACGTGATCGCGAAGCGCGGCGTGATCGCATAGTGAAGCCGCCCCTTGCCGTGCCATTCCCCGATCAGCGCCTTCGTATCGTCGTAGCCCGATTGCGGCGTGTCGCGCAGCGCTTCCGGCGCGTTGCGGTCCATCATCACCTTGCCGGCGATCACCAGCATGTCGCGAGACAGCGCCTCGGCGAAGAAGGCATCAGCGCTCTCCCTGTGTACCGAGCAGTAGGCGGCGACCGTCGTCGTACCGTGGCGAACTGTCTCGTCGAGGAAAAGCCGGGCTATCCGCCGCCCGTGCTGGGTGTCGGCGAACTTGGTTTCTTCCGGAAAGGTGTAGGTGTTCAGCCAGTCGAGCAGTTCCGCCCCGTAGCTGGCGATCACCTGCATCTGCGGAAAATGCACATGCGCGTCGATGAAGCCGGGCATCAGCAGATGCGGCCGGTGATCGACCGTCTCGACCCCCTCGCCCGCCTGCGCCTTCACGCTCGTGAAGTCGCCCACCGCCTCGATCCTGCCGTCGCGGATGAGAATGCCGCCATCTTCCTCGTAGTGGTAGGAAGCATTGTCGTCGATCGTCTCGGGCTTGCGCAGGAAGGACAGAACCCGCCCGCGCAGGAGGGTGGCGCTCACCGCCGGGTCTCCTCGAACCACGTCACCAGCAGCGCGCGTTCCTGGGCCGTCATGTGGGATACGTTGCCGGGCGGCATGGCGTGGCTGCGGCCGGCCTGCAGGTAAATCTCGCGGGCGTGCTCGGCGATCTGCACCTCCGTCTCCAGCTTCACCCCCTTGGGCGTGAACGTGATGCCCTCCCAGCCGGGCTCGGCCGAATGGCACATGGCGCAGCGGCCCATCACCGTATCGCGCACGGCAGGGAAGTGCGTCGATGCCATGAAGGCCTCGCCCGTTGCAGAGACGCGCTCCTCACCGGTCAGCACCTTCGGCACGGTGGAAAGCCACATGATGAGGATGAAGAGCACCGTGGCCGCAGCCCACGTCCAGTGCGGGTTGCCCTTGCGCGCGTGGACCGTGTTGAAATAGTGCCGGATCAGCACGCCGATGATGAAGATGAGCGCTGCGATGACCCAGTTGAACTCCGTCGCGAATGCCAGCGGATAGTGGTTCGACAGCATCAGGAAAATGACGGGCAGCGTCAGGTAGTTGTTGTGCAGCGACCGGGTCTTGGCGATCTTGCCGTATTTGGGGTCCGGCTTGCGGCCCGCGATCAGGTCCGCAACGACGATCTTCTGGTTCGGGATGATGATGAGGAAGACGTTGGCCGACATGATCGTGGCGGTAAACGCGCCCAGATGCAGGAACGCCGCGCGCCCGGTGAAAAGCTGCGTATAGCCCCACGCCATCGCGACGAGGATGGGAAACAGCACCAGCATCAGCACCGTGTCGTTGTCCGAAAGGCGCGACTTGCAAAGCTGATCGTAGATCAGCCAGCCAAAGGCCAGCGAACCGACCGAAATGAGGATTGCGACGGGGGCCGATACGTCCAGCACGTTGCGGTCGATGAGGTAGAGGTCGGCACCTGCGTAATACACGATGGCCAGTAGCGCGAAGCCCGACAGCCACGTCGCGTAGGATTCCCATTTGAACCAGGTGAGGTGCTCGGGCATCCGGGCCGGCGCAACCAGATATTTCTGGATGTGGTAGAAGCCGCCGCCGTGGACCTGCCATTCCTCGCCATGCGCGCCTTCCGGCATGCCCTCGCGCCGCACGAGTCCGAGATCGAGTGCTATGAAATAGAAGGATGAGCCGATCCACGCGATGGCCGTGATGACGTGCAGCCAGCGCACGCCGAAGCTCAGCCACTCCCAGAAGATCGCGAAATCGTACATGCCTTCCCCTCGCATTGTCGGTTCCGACTTTACGGACTCACGTTCAAACGGAAAGGGGATAGATGCGCGATGACTTTCAAAAAAATATGGAAAATAATGCTGCGCTAGCAAATGGTGAGCAAGCAATGGCCTATCTGGACAATGTCGCGGTGTTCGTGCGGGTGGTGGAACTCGGCAATCTTTCGGCAGCCGGGCGCGACATGCGCATCTCGCCGGCGGTCGCGTCTAACCGCATCAAGGAGCTTGAAAAGCATCTTGGCGTGCGGTTGTTCAACCGCACGACGCGGCAATTGATGCCGACAGAGCACGGCCGCGTGTTTTATGAGGGCGCAAAGAAGGTATTGGACTCGGTAGCGGAGGCGGAGGCGGCCGTGAGCGCGCTTTCAGGCCAACCGCGCGGCACGATCCGCATCACCGCGCCGCTAGGTCTAGGGCGACGGCTGATCGCATCGGGCATTCCCGAATTTCACGACAGATATCCCGACATCGAGGTGCGGCTGCGCCTGTCGGACCACAATGTCGATATCATGAAGGAAGGCATCGACATCGCCTTCCGGCTTGGTTTGATCGAGGATTCAAGCCTGCGCATGCGCGGCGTGATGGATTGCGAGCGCGTGCTGGTCGCTTCACCGTCCTACCTCAAGGCGCGCGGCGAGCCGACGACGCCGCAGGAACTGGTCAGCCGCAAGCATGACTGCCTGCTTCTGCGCTTTCCCGGCACGAAGGAATATGTCTGGACGCTGAAGACGCCGGAAGGCCCGCAGAAATTCGAGGTCCACGGGCCGTTCGATTCCGATGATGGCGATGTGATTACGGGGTGGGCGCTGGCGGGGCGCGGCATCATCAACAAGCCGCGTTTCGACATCGAGCCGTTCATCCGCGACGGACGACTTCAGATCATCCTGCCCGATACACCGCCGATGCCAGTGCAACTGGCGGCCGTGTACCCGCACCGCAAGTTCCAGGACCCCAAGGTGCGCCTGCTGCTCGACTTCATGGCCGAGCGCTGCCAGCGGATGATCCGCGACATGCTTGCAGGCCGCTGACCCGTCCCTTAGCCGAGGCCGAGGAACGACAGGATAGCGACGACGATCACGACCAGTCCGACGATATAGACGATGCTGTGCATGGGTTCTCTCCGTTTGCTTACTCCGCATAGAAACATTCGGAGGTGGCAAACGGTTCCAGCATTGTGTCAAGCAAGTGTCTTCAGTCTACGTCTTTTCTTGCAGCCACCGCGCGGATGATTTCCGCTGCGGCCAGCGCAGCGATCACCGCCGGCCGCTTGTCTTTCACGTCGGCACCTCCGATCGGGCAGATCAGGCGGGCGAAAAGCGCGTCCGTCCCGCTGGCTTCCCTGAGATACCAGCTGCGAAATGTCGCCTTCTTGGTCTTCGACCCGATCATGCCGACATAGGCCGCATCGTCGCGCCTCAGCGCCTCGGCGACGATTAGAAAGTCGAGCGCGTGGTCGTGCGTCAGCACGAGGAAGACCGAGCCTGAAGGCGCTTCGCGCACCGCCTCTTCGGGCACGGCGGTCAGCCGGGTTGTGACGGTTTCGGGCATGCCTTCCAGCGCTTCGGCCCGCGTTTCCACCACGGACACGTTGAGCGGCAGTAGGCTGAGCGCGGAGGCGAGCGCATGGCCGACATGCCCGCCACCAAACAGAAGCACATGCGGCTGCAACTTCTCTTCCGCCGCGACGCGCTGCGGGATCGCATGGCGTAGCTGATCGTCCACCAGCGCGAGATCGATCGTGACGCGGCCGCCGCAGCACTGGCCGATCTCGGGGCCCAGCGGCACGTCCAGCAGGCCCGTCGCCGCGCCCGTCTCGATCATCTCGCGGGCGCGGTCTATCGCCATGAACTCGAGCTGCCCGCCGCCGATGGTGCCGAAGATCGCTTCGGGCGAGACCAGCATCCACGCGCCGGCCTCGCGCGGGGTGGATCCGGCGGCGGAGCGGACCTCGACCAGCGCAAGGCCCGGCGAGGCGTCGAGAAAGGCGTGCAGGCGAGGTAGCGATGTCGTCACGCGTCGAACCTCTTGCCTCCGAGACCCGCCTCTGGCCTGCCGGCCATCTCCCCCTCCAGGGGAGAGATTGATCTCGTCATCGCTCTGCAAAAGCGATCAAAGGATTGGCCGAAGCGGTGACGTGCATGATCTCGCCCCTTGAGGGGGAAATGGCCGGCAGGCCTGAGGGGGGTGACCGGGCGCATTCGCATCCGGCTAGCCACTCGCAACCTTGCGAACCCGCTCTACCGCCATCAGCACGCGCTCGGGCGTGGCGGGGGCGTCGAGCCGTGGACACACCCGATGCTCGGCCACGCTGGCGACCGCATCGGACAGCGCGTGCAGCACGGCCATGCCCAGCATGAAGGGCGGCTCGCCCACCGCCTTGGAGCGATGCACGGTCGGCTCGAAAGCCTCCGACCAGTCGGCCAGCGCGACGTTGAAGATTTTCGGACGGTCGGATGCCAGCGGGATCTTGTAGGTGGAGGGCGCGTGGGTTCGCAGCCTCCCCTTGTCGTCCCAGACCAGCTCCTCCGTCGTCAGCCAACCCATGCCCTGGATGAACGCGCCCTCGACCTGCCCGAGATCGATGGCGCGGTTCAGCGACCGCCCGGTCTCGTGCAGGATATCGGTGCGCTCCACCACATATTCTCCCGTCAGCGTGTCGATCGACACCTCCGAGCACGCCGCGCCATAGGCGAAGTAGTAGAACGGATGGCCCCTGCCCTTGTCGCGATCCCAGTGGATTTTCGGCGTCTTGTAGAAACCGGCCGCCGAGAGCTGGATGCGGGCCATGTAGGCCTGCTTGACGAGGTCGGCGAAGGGGATTTCCTGGTTGCCGACGCGCACCCGGTTGGGCAGGAACACGACCTGCTCGACGGGGACCTCGTATTTTTCCGCTGCAAAGGCCGTCAGCCTGTCCCTTATCTGGCGCGCGGCGTTCTGGGCCGCCATGCCGTTGAGGTCGGAGCCCGACGACGCAGCCGTGGCGGACGTGTTGGGCACCTTGCCCGTCGTCGTCGCGGTGATCTTCACCTGTTCGATGTCGATCTGGAACTCTTCGGCCACCACCTGCGCGACCTTGATGTAGAGGCCCTGCCCCATCTCGGTGCCGCCATGGTTCAGATGAACCGAGCCGTCGGTGTAGGCATGCACCAGCGCGCCGGCCTGGTTGTAGTGCGTGGCCGTGAACGATATGCCGAACTTCACCGGGGTCAGCGCGATGCCGCGCTTGACGATGGGAGAATTGGCGTTGAACGCGGCAATCTCACGCCGCCTGCCGGCATAGTCGCAGGACTGCTCCAGCTCGGCGACGATGCGATGGACGACGTTGTCTTCCACCGGCTGGTGATAGGGCGTCACTCCGCGCCCGGAACTCTCGCCCGCCGCGTCGTAGAAGTTAAGCTTGCGGATTTCCAGCGGGTCCTTGCCCACCGCGAAGGCCACTTCCTCGATCACGCGCTCCGCGCCGACCATGCCCTGCGGCCCGCCGAAGCCGCGAAACGCGGTGTTGGAAACGGTGTTGGTGTAGAGCGGTGCGGACACCGCCTTCACCGCCGGCCAGAAATAGGCGTTGTCGCAGTGAAACAGCGCCCTGTCGGTGACCGGGCCGGAAAGGTCGGAGGAAAAGCCGCAGCGCGCCGCATAGACGAAATCGACGCCGAGGATGTTGCCCTCGTCATCGAACCCCACTTCGTAATCCACCACGAAATCATGACGCTTGCCGGTGGCGGTCATGTCGTCGTCGCGGTCAGGCCTGATCTTCACCGCCCTGCCTAGCCTCTTTGCGGCGATGGCGGCGATGGCGGCGAACTGGTTCGACTGCGTCTCCTTTCCGCCGAAGCCGCCGCCCATGCGCCTGATCTCGACCGTCACGGCATGCGACGGCACACCCAGCGCGTGGGCCACCATGTGCTGCACCTCGCTGGGGTGCTGGGTCGAGGAATAGACGGTGACGTCGTGGTCCTCGCCCGGCACGGCGAGCGCGATATGGCCTTCGAGGTAGAAATGGTCCTGCCCGCCGATGGCCATCCGGCCCTTGAGGCTGCGCGGCGCGCCCGCTATGGCGGCCGCCGCCTCGCCACGCTTGAGGGTCAGCCCGGGCGTCACCAGCCTGTCGCTGAGCGGGTCGAGACCGGCGATGTCGAACACGGCCGGCAATTCGTCGTATTCCACCTTCGCAAGCCGGCAGGCCCGCCGCGCCTGCTCGCGCGTCTTCGCGATGACGGCGAAGATCGGCTGGCCGAAGAACTGCACCTTGCCGACCGCCAGCACCGGCTCGTCGTGCTTTCCGGTCGGCGAGATGTCGTTCTCGCCCGGCACGTCCTCACCCGTCAGCACGTCGATGACGCCGGGGGCCGAACGCACCGCCGACAAATCCATCGAGCGGATGGTTGCGTGCGCGGCCGTCGAAAGGCCAAGGCAGGCATGAAGCGTTCCGGCCGGTTCCGGCATGTCGTCGATGTAGACCGCCTCGCCGGTGACATGCTTGTGCGCGGAATCGTGCCGGCGGTCGGTTGCAACGCCACCGGAGATTCTGCTCGACGTGAGATTAGACTGATGCGCGGTCATCCTGCGTCCACTCCTGGAAGGCAGATACCTTCACCCCCACCCCTTACCCCTCCCCTCAAGGGGGAGGGGGTCGCGGGCGCCTCAAAATCCCCCTCCCCCTTGAGGGGAGGGGTAAGGGGTGGGGGTCCGGCAACAAAAGAACTTTGGAGATAAGACCTCATCTCACGCCTCCTCGTACCGCTTCACGGTGAAGGGCTTCTTCGTGCCCGTCGTCTCGATGAAGAACCGCCGCAGCAGGTTCTTCGCCGCCAGCATGCGATACTCTGCCGAGGCGCGCATGTCACTGATCGGCTGGTAGTCCTCGTCATACGCGGCCAGCGCCGCCTCCACCGTCTCCTGGCTCCACGGCTGGCCCGTCAATGCGGCCTCCACGGCCCGCGCCCGCTTGGGCGTCGCGGCCATGCCGCCATAGGCGATGCGCGCCGAACTGACCGTTCCGCCCTCGATGCCGAGATGGAAGGCGCCGAGCGCGGCCGTGATGTCCTCGTCGCGGCGCTTGGTGACCTTGTAGACGGAGAAATGCGCACCGTCCTTCGGCAGCGGCACGTGAAGCGCTTCGACGAATTCACCGGGACGCCGGTCTTGCTTGCCGTAGGCGATGAAGAAATCCTCCAGCGGCACGCTGCGCCGCTCGCCGCCCCGGCGCAGTGTCACAGTCGCGCCGAGCGCGATCAGCGGCGGCGGCATGTCGCCGATGGGCGAGCCGTTTGCGATGTTGCCGCCGATCGTACCCATGTTGCGCACCTGATCGCCGCCGATCCGGTCGATGAGCGTTCCCAGCGCGGGGATACGCTGCGCCAGGAAGCTGCGCGCCTGGCTATAGCTGACGCCCGCACCGATGGTGACGAAGCCGTTCGCCTCGGAGATCGCCTGCAATTCCTGGAGCCCGCCGATGAACACCGCCGGCGATATCTCGCGCATGAACTTGGTCACCCAGAGGCCGACATCGGTGGACCCGGCAACGATGGTCGCGGCAGGCTCGGCTTCCAGCACCGCCGCCAGATCGTCGACCGAGGCGGGCACGACGAGCCGCTGGCGGCCCTCGCCGATCTCGACGCGCCGGCCATCGCGCATCGCTTTCAGGCGGGAGGCAACGGCATCTCGCTCCAGCGCAAGCGCGTCGGTGCCGCCCTGCCCGTAGGACGACACCGCGCGCGCAGCGCGGATGATCGCCTCATAGCCGGTGCAGCGGCACAGATTGCCCTGCAGAGCCTTCTCGATCTCTTCGTCGGAAGGATCGGGCGACCGCATCCACAGGCCGTAGAGCGACATGACGAAGCCCGGCGTGCAGAAACCGCATTGCGACCCGTGGAAATCCACCATGGCCTGCTGAACCGGATGTAGCGTGCCGTCGCGGCCCTTCAGATGTTCGACCGTGACGACATGGCAGCCGTCGAGCGATCCCAGGAAGCGGATGCAGGCATTGACGCCCTCATAGACGAGCTGCCCGCCGCAAAGCCGCCCGACCAGCACCGTGCACGCCCCGCAGTCACCCTCCGCGCAGCCTTCCTTGGTGCCGCGCAGCGACCGGCGCAGGCGCAGCCAGTCCAGCAGCGTCTCGTCCGGCGCGGCATCGGCCAGCGCGATCTCTTCGTCGTTCAGCAGGAAGCGGAGTCCGCGGCGAGCCTCGATCATCAGCTTCCCCTGTAGGTCGAGTAGCCGAAGGGCGAGATCAGCAGCGGCACGTGGTAATGCGTGTTCTCGGCCATGCCGAACCGGATGGGTATCTGGTCGAGGAAAAGCGGCTCAGGCAGCGTCGCCCCCGAGGCGCGCAGATAGTCTCCGGCGAAGAACACCAGCTCGTACTGCCCCGTCTCGAAGGCATCACCTTCAAGAAGCGGCGCGTCGCAGCGCCCGTCGGCGTTGGTGATGACGTCCTTGACCTTGCGGTGCGCGTTGCCGTCGACGCGGTAGAGCGCGATCTTCAGTCCCGCCGCCGGTCTGCCGGACGCCGTATCCAGAACGTGGGTCGTGAGCCTTCCGCCCGCTTCCTTCGCCATCGATCCTCCTTGTTGCCGTTGGCCGGCATTGTCTTTATCCAAACCTCGGCAGCCTATGCCATACAGGCATATAGGCCGAGGCCGGGCAGGACAAAAACACTTTCAAACTTTCCGGGGGGAATGTCCCGCCGGTTTTAAACTATCCTTGTGGTGTGACGAGGCGGAGAGGCAATGCGTTATCCCAGAGACATGCGCGGTTACGGGCAGAACCCGCCGGACCCGAAATGGCCGGGCGGCGCGCATGTGGCGGTGCAGTTCGTCGTCAATTACGAGGAAGGCGGTGAGAACTGCGTCCTGCATGGCGACGCCGCTTCCGAGGCATTCCTGTCGGAGATCGTGGGTGCTGCCCCGTGGCCCGGCAAGCGCCACTGGAACATGGAATCGATCTACGAATATGGCGCGCGCGCCGGCTTCTGGCGTCTGCACCGCATGTTCACGCAGGCCGCGATCCCCGTCACCGTCTACGGCGTGGCGACGGCACTGGCCCGCTCGCCCGATCAGGTGGCCGCGATGCAGCAGGCCGGCTGGGAGATTGCCAGCCACGGCCTGCGCTGGATCGACTATCGCGACCATGACGAGGAGGCCGAGCGTGCGGACCTGAATGAAGCGATCCGGCTGCACGCGGAAGTGACCGGCGAACGCCCCCGTGGCATGTATCTCGGCCGCACGTCGGTTTACACGGTGAGGCTTGCTGCGGCCGAAGGCGGCTTCGACTGGATTTCCGACACCTATGACGACGACCTGCCTTACTGGCTCGATCATGACGGCCACGGCAACGCCATCCCGCCGCAACTCGTCATCCCCTATACGCTCGACGCAAACGACATGCGGTTCGCCACGCCGCAGGGCTTCAATTCCGGCGACCAGTTCTTCGCCTATCTGAAGGACGCGTTCGACACCCTCTACGCCGAAGGACAGGCCGGGCATGCGGGCACGATGAGCATCGGCCTGCACTGCCGCCTGATCGGCCGGCCCGGACGCGCGGCCTCGCTGCAGAAATTCATCGACTACGTGAAGGGCCATGACAAGGTCTGGCTCCCGACGCGCGCCGACATCGCGCGGCATTGGCGCGAGACGCACCCCTACGCCTCGGCGGCATCGCGTCCCAGCCGCATGAGCCGGGAGGACTTCATCGCGAAGTTCGGCGGCATCTTCGAGCACTCGCCATGGATTGCCGAGCGCGCATTCGATCTGGAACTGGGGTCTGCGCACGACTCTGCCGGCGGCCTGCACAACGCGCTAGCGCGCATTTTCCGCACGGCCAGCGCGACGGAGCGTCTGGGTGTTCTCAATGCCCACCCGGACCTTGCCGGAAAGCTGGCGCAGGCTAAGCGGCTGACCGCGGAATCGACCGCCGAGCAGGCATCGGCCGGGCTGGATGCGCTGACCGACGACGAACGCACCGCCTTCACCAAACTGAACGAGGCCTACGTGTCCAAGTTCGGTTTTCCCTTCATCATCGCGGTGAAGGACAACACCAAAGCCAGCATTCTGGAAGCGTTCCATACCCGTATCGACAACGACCGTGAGACGGAATTCGCCACCGCCTGCAAGCAGGTGGAACGGATCGCAATGCTGCGTCTCAAGGACATCCTGCCCGCCTAGAGGAAATGAC
Organism: Neoaquamicrobium microcysteis; assembly: GCF_008180155.1. Taxonomy (GTDB): domain Bacteria; phylum Pseudomonadota; class Alphaproteobacteria; order Rhizobiales; family Rhizobiaceae; genus Aerobium; species Aerobium microcysteis. The sequence goes on from NZ_VSZS01000067.1 coordinate 387,240, forward strand.
GATGGACGGCCGCACATACTACGCGCCGCATGGGGGCCTGCCCCCGCAAACCCAGCTGCACACCGGCCGCGCGGTCTTCACCGACGCCTATGCCGTTATACCCAAAGGCGTGATGAGCGACATCGTCACGAGTTGCCTGCCCTTCTGGGATGATACCCGCGTCTGGATACTCTCGCGTCCGCTATCCGGCTTCGCCGAGACGTTCTCGCAATACATCATGGAGGTCGGGCCCGCCGGCGGCAGCGAAAAGCCTGAGCCGGAGGCCGACGCCGAAGCGGTCCTGTTCGTGGCAGAGGGCGAGATCGTCGTTACCATCGATGGCCAGAAACGCACTCTCACCCCCGGCGGCTATGCCTATCTGCCTCCGGCCAGCGGGTGGACGCTGCGCAACGAAGGCACCGATACCGCCCGCTTCCACTGGATCAGAAAAGCCTACGAGTTCGTCGAGGGGCTCGACGCGCCCGATCCGCTGTTCCTCAACGAAAAGGATATCGCCCCCGCCGCCATGCCGGACACCAACGGCAGCTGGGCGACGACGCGTTTCGTGGACCCGGCAGACCTGCGCCACGACATGCACGTCACCATCGTCACCTTCCAGCCGGGCGGGCTCATCCCCTTCGAGGAGACGCACGTCATGGAGCACGGGCTCTACGTGCTCGAAGGCAAGGCGGTCTACAAGCTCAATCAGGACTGGGTGGAGGTCGAGGCCGGCGACTATATGTGGCTGCGCGCATTCTGCCCGCAGGCCTGCTATGCTGGCGGGCCGGGCGCTTTCCGCTACCTGCTCTACAAGGACGTCAACCGCCACGCCAAGCTGGCCTTCCGATGAACCGCATCGTCACCGCCAAACCGCTGACCCGCGCCGCCTTCGCCGAATTCGGCGACGTGCTGGATACGGACTGCGACACGCATTTTCCGATCAACAACGGCAAGTGCGAGCGCTATCACGATCTGGCGAAGGTGGAAGCGGAAGGGCCTAACGCACGTGTGCTGATTTCGCTGTTCAAGGGAACGCCCTACGAATTCCCGCTGAAGCTGACGATGGTCGAGCGCCATCCCTTCGGCAGCCAGGCCTTCATGCCTTTGTCGCCCGCTCCCTTTCTCGTCGTCGTCTGCCATGACGGGCCGGAAGGCCCGGCCGAACCTCAGGCTTTCGTCACCCGGCCGGGACAGGGCGTCAGCTACCCGCGCAATGTGTGGCACGGCGTGCTGACCCCCATCGGCGCACCGCAGGATTTTCTCGTGGTCGATCGCGGCGGCGACGGCACGAACCTCGAGGAACACCATTTCGACGAGCCGTGGGAAATCCGCCTTCCTGAATGACGTGGAAGGACTTTTTCCTGCCGCGCTGAAGCATTGAATTTCAAGGCCGTTCCGTGCGTGATACCCGCATGAAAACCGTCACCAGCTTTCCCCGCCAAATCGTCGAAACTCCCGATCTCGGCATCGTCATGCCGGATGGGTGCCGCCTGTCGGCGCGTGTGTGGATGCCACAGGACGCGGTGACAAACCCGGTGCCGGCGATCCTCGAACACCTGCCCTATCGCAAGCGTGACGGCACGACAGCGCGCGACAGCCTCACGCACCCCTATTTCGCCGGCCACGGCTATGCCTGCATCCGTGTCGACATGCGCGGCAACGGCGAATCCGAAGGGCTGATGCAGGACGAATATTCGCAGCAGGAATGGCAGGATGCCTGCGACGTCATCGCCTGGGCAGCAAGCCAGCCATGGTGCAACGGCAATGTCGGCATGATGGGCATTTCGTGGGGCGGCTTCAATTCGCTTCAGGTCGCGGCCATGCAGCCGCCCGCGCTCAAGGCCATCATCACGCTGTGTTCGACCGACGACCGCTACGCCGATGACATCCACTACAAGGGTGGCCTGCCTCTCAACGAGAACATGGGCTGGGGCGCGACCATGCTGTCCTATTCCTCGCGCCCGCCGGACCCGGCACTGGTGGGCGACAAATGGCGCGATATGTGGCTGGACCGACTGGAGAACGAGCCGTTCCTGCCTGCCGTCTGGCTCGCGCACCAGACGCGCGACGCGTACTGGAAACGCGGCTCGGTCTGCGAGGATTTTTCGAAGATCAGGGCCGCGACGCTGGCCGTCGGCGGCTGGGGCGACGCCTACAAGAACACCGTCTCGCGCCTCGTTTCCGGCATCACCAATGCGCCCGCCAAGGGCATCGTCGGACCGTGGATACACAAATACCCGCATTTCGCCGTGCCGCAGCCGTCGATCGGCTTCCTGCAGGAAGCGCTGCGCTGGTGGGACCGGTGGCTGAAAGGGATCGACACTGGCGTCGAGAACGATCCGGCGATGCGGCTCTATGTGATGGATTCTGTGCCGCCCCGCGACTGGTACGAGGAACGCCCCGGCCGCTGGATCGCCGAGCGGGAATGGCCTTCTCCTTCCATTCCACTCCGCAGCCTGTCGCTCGGTGGAGACCTGAGATCAGAGGATGCATTACCCGCGACGGTCGCCTCGCCGCAGGATACCGGTCTCGCCTCGGGTGAATATTGCGCCATCTGGCTCGGCCCCGAGATGCCGGGCGACCAGCGCGACGACGACGCGAAGTCGCTGTGTTTCGACATGGAAGTGTCTGACGATATCGAAATCGTCGGCGCGCCCGTCATCGGCCTGAAACTGTCTGCCGACAAACCGTCGGCCATGGTCGCGGTGCGTCTATGCGACGTTCGCCCCGACGGCGCCTCGACGCGCATCTCCTACGGCTTGTTCAACCTGACGCACCGCGAAAGCAACGAGTTTCCGCAGCCGGTCGTGCCCGGCGAGATCATGGACATCTCGTTCAAGCTGGACGACATCGCCTACCGCGTGCCTGCCGGGCACCGCCTGCGTGTCGCGATCTCGTCCGCCTGCTGGCCGCTGGTGTGGCCATCGCCCGAAGCGGCAGCGCTGACGATCCTCGGCGGCGAGCTGGCGCTGCCTTTGCGCCAACCCGGCACGGAGGCCCAATGGACTTTCGAGGAACCGGAGGGCGCCTCCCCATGGCGTACCGAGACGCTGCGCCCGAGCGCCAACAGCCGATCGTTCGAACGGGATCAAGCGACCGGCGAGGTGAGCCTCGTCATCCGCGACGATTTCGGCGAGGTGCGCGATCTCGATCACGGGCTGATCCACGGCGAGATCGCGCGCGAACGCTGGACGATCCAGCCCGACGATCCGCTGTCGGCGCACGGGGAAACGCACTGGACCCAGACCTATGCGCGCGACGACGGCTGGTCGGTGCGCACCGAGACCCTCGCCGGCATGACCTCGACCGCCGACGCTTTTCACCTGAAAGGACGGATCGAGGCCTACGAAGGCGACCGTCTGGTGTTTGAGCGCGACTTCGACGAGACGCTGCCGCGAAACGGCGTTTGATTTTCAGTAATGCCAGTGCCTCTGGCCGAGCGCATGCACCGCGTCGCATATCCGCGAGAAGCTGGCGGCGGCGCGCGGCACGGAATGGCGGGCGCGCAGATAGCCGTGCACCAGCCCCTGCTCGTCGAACCACACGGCCCTGCCGCCCGCCGCGACGATGCGGTCACGATAGGCCTCGGCGTCGGACGCCAGTGGGTCGCACTGGGCCGTGACGATGACGGTCGGGGGCAGCATTGAAAAATCGGTGTCCGCAAGCGGCGAAAAGCTCACGTCGCCTGCGACATCGCGGCCTGCCGCGCGCATCCCGGCATAGTATTGAACGTCGCGCGTCGTCAGCATCGGCGCTTCGGCGTGCTCGACATAGGAGCCGGCGGTCTCGTCGCCGCCAAGGCCGGGATAGATCAGCACCTGCCCGGCGGGCGCGCGGGCATGACCTCGCGAGAAATGCGCTACGGCGGCCGCGAGATTTCCGCCGGCCGAATCGCCGGCAAGCACGATGGCCCGGTCGTAGCGCGCTGAGGCCCAGTCGAATGCCGCCATCGCGTCGTCGAAGGCGGCGGGGTGGGTGTGCTCGGGAACCAGCCGGTAGTCGACCGAAACCACTTCGTATCCCGTGCTCCCGCAAAGCTCGGCGCAGACATCGTCATGGCTGTCTAGCCCGCCGAGAATGCACCCGCCGCCGTGGAAATAAAGCACCACCGCTGCATTGTCGGGTTGGGCACGGCGATAGATGCGGACCGGAATGCGGCCGCCGATGCTCATCGTCTCGGCCGTGACGTTTTCGGGGTAGCCGGCATGAAACTCTCGGCACATGCGGTCGTAGATCGCGCGCTGTTCGCCGATGCCGTGGTCGACCGTATCGGCCGGGTAGAAGCTGTTCGTACGCTCGATGAACGCCCACGTCTCGGCGTCGATCAGCTTCGAATAATCGGGCACGTCAGCGTCCCTTCCACACCGGCTCGCGCTTTTCGGCAAAGGCGCGGAAACCCTCCATCCCGTCCTCCGAATCGTAGAGTTCGTCCACGGTGCGGAACTTGCGCTTGGTGATGCGGTTCATCGCGTCCTGGAAGGTCATCGCCTCGGCTTCGCGCGCCACCTCCTTGATGGCGGCGAAGACCAGCGGCGGGCCGGACGCCAGCAGCCGCGCCACATCCCACACGCGTTCCTCGAGCTGGCTGGGCGGATGCACCTCGTTGACCAGCCCCCAGCGATGCGCTTCCAGCGCATCCATCCAGCGGCCGGTGAGCAGCAAATCCATCGCGACGTGATAGGGCATGCGCTTGGGCAGCTTCACGGTCGCAGCATCGGCCAAAGTGCCGGCGCGGATTTCCGGCAGCGCGAAGGATGAGGTCTCGGAAGCGTAGATGAGATCGCACGACAGCGCCAGCTCGAACCCGCCGCCGACCGCCATGCCGTGCACGCAAGCGATGACCGGCTTGTTAAGGTCGCGCAGTTCCTGCAGGCCGCCGAAGCCGCCGACGCCATAATCGCCGTCCACTGCATCGCCGTTCGCGGCTGCCTTGAGATCCCAGCCTGCGGAGAAGAACTTGTCGCCCGCAGTCCTGACGATCGCGACCCGCAATTCCGGATCGTCGCGAAACGACTGGAACGTCCTGCCTAGCAGCCTGCTGGTGGCGAGGTCGATCGCGTTGGCCTTGGGCCGGTCCAGCGTGACCTCCAGGATGGTGCCCTCGCGGCGGGTTTTGACCACGTCTTCCATGCAAGCTACTCCCTTGTCACCAGCAGCGCGTCTGCGATCCACGCGCCCTTGCCACTCTCGCAGACGATCAGCGGGTTGATGTCCAGTTCCTCGATCAGGTCCGCATTGTCGACCGCGAAGGCGGCAATGCCAAGGATGGCGTCGATTGCCGCCCCGAGATCGGCCTTTGGCCTGCCGCGGTAGCCGTCCAGGAGCGGAAACAGCCTGAGGCTGCGCAGAGCGGCGTCGACCTCTTCTCGCGAGGCGGGCAGCAGCAGCGTGGCCGAATCTTTCAGGAGTTCAACCAGAACCCCGCCCGTCCCGATGGTCATGACCGGACCGAACAGCGGATCGCGCGTCACGCCGACGATCAGTTCGGCGACGCCGCCCTCGACCATGCGCTCGACATACAGGCCGGTGCCGAGCGGCAGAAGGCCGCGCGCCGCGCCCGTCACCGTCATCTCGTCGGGCAGGTTGAGACGCACCGCGCCATGCTCCGACTTGTGTGCCAGCCCAAGCGCCTTCACGGCAACCGGATACCCCATCTCGCGCGCCACCTGCACCGCTTCCTCGACGCCCGAGACACGCCGGCCTTGCGGAATTGGGAGCCCGGTTCGGGCAAGCAATGCCTTCGCTTCGGCCTCGTCCAACTGGCGGCCTTCCTGCGCGCGTTGCGGCAGCTCGCTACCCCCGCCCCGTACCCCTCCGCTCAAGGGGGAGGGGCTCACCAACGTGCCAGAATCCCCCTCCCCCTTGAGCGGAGGGGTACGGAGTGGGGGTGCGTCCAGATGTGACCGACCTGACCCGTTCGCCCGCCTCCAGGCCTCGCCGATGAACGCCGCAGCTTCCGCCGCATCCATGGCTTCCGGTATGCCGTAAAGCGGCACGATGCCGCGCGCCATCAGACCGGCGCAGTAGTCTTCCGGCAGGTTTTCGGGCATCGACGCGACGATGGCGCCGGCAGCCTCGTTGGTTTTCAGCGCACTCTCGAAAGCGCTGACCGTCGGCCACCAGTCGGCGTCCGAGCAGCGGTCTGCACGTGGGAAATCCAGCACCAGCATGTTGAGGTCGAAGCCGCCCGACACGAAGGCGTTGAAGGCCGCCGTCATCGCCGCTTCGTCGTTCCAGATGAAGGTGTGGTAGTCGAGCGGATTGGCGATGGCGACGAGCGGGCCCAACGTCGCGCCCACCCTGTCCTTGTGTTCATTGCTCAATGCCGGGAACAAGACCTTCCGGCCCTCCGCCGCGTCCGCCATCACCGAGGCTTCGCCGCCCGAACAGCTCATCGACGAGATGCGATTGCCCGTCAGCGGCCCGCTAGCGTGCAAGAGCTTCAGCGTCTCCAGGAATGACGGGATGGTGTCGACACGCGCGATGCCCAGCCGTCTCAGAAACGCATCCGACGCGGCGTCCGAACCGGCCAGCGAGGCGGTGTGCGAGACGGTTGCGGCGCGCGCCTGCGCGGAACGGCCGACCTTCATCGCGACAATGGGCTTGCGCAGTTCGCGCGCACGCGTCGCCAGCCGCTCGAAACCGGAAATGGCGTCGAACCCTTCGATATGCAGCCCGAGCGCGGAAACACGCGGGTCCTCGATCAGCCCCAGCGCCATTTCCGACAGTCCGGTCTGCGCCTGATTTCCGGCGGTCATCAGATAGGCGAGCGGCAGGCCGCGCCGCTGCATCGTCATGTTGATGGCGATGTTGGAAGACTGGGTGATGATAGCGACGCCGCGCTCACCCTCGGCCAGACGCACACCGCCATGCTGGTCGGGCCACAAAAGCGCGCCGTCGGCGTAGTTGATGAGCCCGTAGCAGTTGGGGCCGATGATCGGCATGTCGCCGGCGGCTTCGATCAGTTCCCGCTGAAGCCGCGCACCGTCCGCATCATCCGCGCCTGCTTCCAGAAACCCCGCCGCAAAGCACACCGCACCGCCCGCACCGCGCGCAGCCAGTTGCCTGACGATGTCGATCGTGGCGAAACGGTTGACCCCGATAAAGGTGGCATCGGGCGCAGTCGGAAGGTCGGCGACGGAGGCATACGCCTTCACGCCCGCCACCTCCGCGCGGCTCGGGTGCACCGGCCAGACCTCGCCTGAAAACCCCATTTTCAGGCATTGCCTGACGACGTTGGGCGCAAAGCCGCCGCCGCCGATAACGGCAATGGTGCGCGGCCGTAGCAGGCGTTCGAGACGGGTCATGGCGACGTCTCAAGCGTCGCCGGCAATGGTGCGGGGTTTCCAGCGAGATTTGCCAGTTCGGCAGCATATTCCTCGACTGCTCCGCAGCCCTTGGGGCTGAGCGCGTAGATGCCGGTCTGGACCCGCTCGAACCAGCCGTAGTGATTGTCGGCCATGAGCCGTCTTGCGTGGATGACGTTCGTCTGCTTCGCCACATGCGCCGCCTTTGCCGGCCCCACATCGCTCAACAGCTTGAGGCACAGCAGCGCATCCTGCCTGTACGCGGTGACAACGCCGCGCCGGGTCGCGCCGCCCCTGTTCGGGTCACCGACGAGCCTGGCGAACTCACGCAGCAGCCTTGTCTTGCGCGGTTTCGACTGCCGAGGCCTGTAAGGCTCCGGGTCGCAATGCAGCTCGACCAGCCCGTCGGCAAGGCGCACCGTCATCAGGCCGAGGCCGAGCCGCCGGCACATCGCACGATTCTGGGACAGAGCCTTGAGGCCGGCCCTCCCGCCCGAATGCGGCACGGCGACATAGACCGCGTCCGTCAGCGCCTGGCGCTGGATAGCCTGATGGAACAGGGACAGCGAGAAGCCGGTTTTCAGCTCGACGATCACCGGCTCCTCGTCGCCGCGCATCGCCACGACATCGACGGCGCCGATTTCGCCCTTGACGGTATAGCCCTGCCCTTCCAGCAAGCGCTTTACCGGCAGGTACAGGTCCGTCTCCTTCACACTTGCCATCCCGGCCGTCGCCTCATCCGCCAACCGCCCGCAAAAGCGCGCGGCTGATGATGTGCCGCTGGATTTCGCTCGTGCCTTCCCAGATGCGTTCCACCCGCGCGTCGCGCCAGATGCGCTCCAGCGGCAGTTCGTCCATGAGGCCCATGCCGCCATGAATCTGGATCGCTTCGTCGGCGACGAAGGCGAGCATCTCGGTCGCCTTGAGCTTGGCCATCGCCATGTCCTCGTCGGTGACCGTTCCGGCGTCGTATTTCCAGCCGGCCTCGAAAGTCAGCAGGTTTGCGGCCTTCAGTTCCGTCGCCATGTCGGCAAGCTTGAACGAAACGCCCTGAAACTTGCCGATCTGCTGGCCGAACTGCTGCCGCTGCGCTGCGTATTCTATCGCATGACCGAGCGCCCGCTCGGCGCGGCCGAGGCAGGTCGCCGCCACCTGAAGCCGCGTCGCCCCCAACCAGGAATTGGCGACCTCGAAGCCCTTGTGCACCTCGCCCAGAACCTGTTCCTTCGGCAGGCGGCAGTCGTCGAACTCCAGCACCGAATTGGTGTAGCCGCGATGCGAAACGTTGCGGTAGCCGTCGCGCACGGTGAAGCCCGGCGTGCCCTTGTCGACGAAGAAGGCGGTGATCTTCTTTCGCCTGCCCCCTCTTGAACCGGGACCCGGCGTTTCCTCCTCGCCGGACGCCATGAAGACGATCGCGAACCCTGCAATGTCGGCATGGCTGATGAAATGCTTGGTGCCGTTGAGCACCCAGTCGTCACCGTCCTGAAAGGCCGTCGCCTTCATGCCGCGCAGGTCGGAGCCCGCGCCCGGCTCGGTCATGGCCAGGCAATCCCAGGTTTCACCTCGCATGCAGGGATAGAGGTACTTCTCGCGCTGCTCGGGCGTTCCGGCCAGCAGAATGTTCGACGGCCGCGCCACGCAGGTCCAGTGCAGCGCGTAGTTTGCCCGACCGAGTTCCTTTTCGTAGAGCAGCCACGTCAGCGTATCGAGCCCTGCACCGCCGACTTCTTCCGGCATGTTGGCTGCGTAGAGCCCGGCCGCGATGGCCTTCTCCTTGATCTCCTCGATCAGGTCGCGGCGCAGCACGCCCGTCCGCTCCACTTCGGCCTCGTGCGGGTAGAGTTCGTTTTCCACGAAGGCCCGCGTCGTGTCGACGATGAGCTGCTGTTCCTCGGTCAGGCCGAAATGCATGATGCGGCCTCCGCAGTTGCTATGCCGGCACCCCCACCCTCTATCCCTCCCCTCAAGGGGGTGGGAGACATCAGCGCCTCAGAATCCCCTCCCCCTTGAGGGGAGGGGTAAGGGGTGGGGGGTTTGCTGCGGATGCCGTCAGCCGATCCGTTCATCCCTTTAGCCCTTCTTCTTCTTCGGCTTCTCTGCTTTGGCCTTCTCGGCAGCCACGGAAGCCTTCGCAGGCTTCGCCAGCTTGGCGAGCTGCTTCGTGTAGGCGTTGTGCAGTTCTCCGGCACCCCAGCCCTTGCCCTTGTTCTGGCGGCCCAGCGCCTCCATGATCGCCACCAGATTGTCGTCGCGGATCTTTTCCAGCTCGCGGATCGACCAGCGGTCGGACTGTTCGTCGGACTGGGTAGCGATCAGGTCGACAAGCTCGTCGTTGAACTCCGGCACGTCCATCAGCTTGGTCCACGGCCAGGACAGGCACGGCCCGAACTGCGCCATGAAGTGACGCATGCCGGCCTCGCCGCCAGCGACGCGATAAATCTGGAACATGCCCATCTGCGCCCAGCGCAGGCCGAAGCCGTAGCGCATGATGTCGTCCAGCTCCTCGACCGTGCAGATGCCGTCCTTGATGAGCCACAGCGCCTCGCGCCACATCGCCTCCAGCAGCCTGTCGCCCACGAAGGCCTCGATCTCCTTGCGGATGACCACCGGCTTCATGCCGATGGAGGCGTAGAGCGTCCTGGCCTTCTCGACCGCTTCCGCCGAAGTCTGCTCCCCACCGACGATCTCCACCAGCGGCAACAGGTAGACCGGATTGAACGGATGGCCGACGACCAGCCGCCCGGGATGCTTCTTCATCGCCGGCTGCATGTCGGTGGGCTTGATGCCCGACGTGGAGGACCCGATGATCGCGGCGGGCGGCGCATGCGTGTCGATCTCGGCCAGCACCCTGTGTTTCAGGTCCAGCCGCTCGGGCACGCTCTCCTGGATGAATTGCGCGCCGGCAACCGCGTCGGCAATGGTCTTGGCGTAGGTGATCTTGCCTTCCTTCGGAAGGCCGTCCGGCAGCATTTTCCTGTATGCCCGCCGTGCGCCCTTCAGCACCTCGCCTACCTTCCGGTCGGCTTCGGGGTCGGGATCGTAGATGCAGACATCGATGCCGTTCAAAACCAGCCGCGCGACCCATCCCGCGCCGATGACACCGCCTCCGATGCAGGCCGCCTTGGTGATCGTACTCATCGCTTCCTCCACGAAAATAATCAGGCGGCCACCGGCGCGCGCTTGGTGAGGCCCAGCTTCTTGCGAACCTCGTCGGGCCCGATCACGCGGGCGCCGAGGTTTTCGACGACGGTGACCGCACGCTCCACGAGCTGCGCGTTGGTGGCCAGCACGCCCTTGTCGAGCCACAGATTGTCTTCCAGCCCGACGCGCACATTGCCGCCTGCCAGCACCGCTGCCGCCACATAGGCCATCTGGCTGCGGCCGAGCGAGAAGGCCGAGAAGGTCCACTCCTTCGGCACGTTGTTGACCATCGCCATGAAGGTGTTGAGGTCGTCGGGCGCACCCCACGGCACGCCCATGCACAGCTGCACCAGAGCATCGGGCTTCAACACGCCTTCCTCGACGAGCTGCCTGGCGAACCACAAATGGCCGGTATCGAACGCCTCGATCTCGGGCTTCACGCCCATCGCGGTCATCAGCCCGCCCATGGCGCGCAGCATGCCGGGCGTGTTGGTCATCACGTAATCGGCCTCGGCGAAGTTCATCGTGCCGCAGTCGAGCGTGCAGATTTCGGGCAGGCACTGGCGCACGTGCTCAACGCGCTCCGAAGCGCCCGCCATGTCGGTGCCCTTTTCCTTAAGCGGCAGCGGGCTTTCGACACCGCCGAACACCATGTCCCCGCCCATGCCGGCGGTCAGGTTCAGCACGACATCGACCTCCGCATCGCGGATGCGCTCCGTCACTTCGCGGTAAAGCTGGATATCGCGACGCGGCGCGCCGGTCTCCGGATCGCGCACATGGCAGTGCACGATGGCCGCACCCGCCCTGGCCGCATCGATGGCGGCATCCGCGATCTGCTTCGGCGAGCGCGGCACGTGCGGGCTGCGGTCCTGCGTGCCGCCCGAGCCGGTCACGGCACAGGTAATGAAGACTTCGCGGTTCATGGCGAGCGGCATGGCGACCTCCCCTGTTTGTCGTTCTCGCAGCATGCCCGACTTGCAAGCCCATGTTTTCCAAATTACGAATTTGAATTGATGAATAGCGAACCATCTTCGATCTTTCGCGCCGATACTACGCCGCTTCGGCTGACCTTCCTGATCTTCTCGGGCTCGTCGGTCATGTGCGTGGCATCGGCCATCGACCCGCTGCGCGCGGCCAACCGCATCGCCGGCTCCGTGCTGTTCGACTGGAAGATCGTATCGGCGGATGGCGAGCCTCCGCTGACGACCGCCGGCCTGCCGATCGCCGCCAGCGGCCGTTTCGACGCCAGCGCGCCGACCGACGTGATCGTGGTGGTCGGCGGGTTCGGCACGCGACTGCAGGCAACGCCGTCGCTGGTGGCCGGCCTGCGGCGCGCCGCCCGCTCGGCACGCGCCGTGTGCGGCGTGGAAGCCGGCACATGGCTCCTGGGCCGCGCCGGTCTGCTGGAAGACCGGGCCGCCACGACGCACTGGGAGGACATGGAGGATTTCGCGGCCGCCTTCCCAGGCTGCGACCTGCGGCCGGACCGATACGTCATCGACGGGCCGGTCATCACCGCCGGCGGCGCATCGCCGGTGTTCGACCTGATGCTGCATCTGGTGCGCTCGCGCCTCGGCATGGCAGTCGCACTCGATGTCGCCAGCGTCTTCATCTACGATCAGGCGCGTGCGGCGACCGACGCCCAGCCGCTGGTCTCTCTGGGACGGCTCGATGGCTACGATCCCCGGCTGGCGCAGGCGATCCGCCTGATGGAAACGCATGTCGACCGGCCGCTCACCATTGCCGCGATTGCGCGACGAGCAGGCGTCACGGCGCGAACGCTCGAGAAGATTTTCGCGTCCGCCATCGGCGAGACGCCGGGCGCCTACTATCTGCGGCTGAGGCTCAATGCGGCGCGCAGGCTTGTGCTCGACACGGCCGAACCGATGGCCGACATCGCGGCCCGCACCGGTTTTTCCAGTGCGGCATCATTCAGCCGCGCCTTTTCCCACGCCTTCGGGGTGCCGCCCACGAGGATGCGGCGGGGATAAAGATCACCGCTCCCCCAAGCGGCCGGAAACCTCAAGCGGCTAGCTTTCCAGATGTGCCGTCATATCCATGCGCCGATGCAGTATCCGGATCACGTCGATAGTCGTCGGCGAATGGCGAAAAACGATGAGATGAGCCCCGGCGGGCAGCGCCAGATAGTTGCTTCGGACCTGGTCGATCCGGCGCCCCTTTGACGTGCCGCTGCAAAGATCGTTCACGGCGTCGATGAGTTCGCGCGTGTAGCGATCTGCCTGATCGACGCTCCAGCGATCCGCTGTGTAATCCCAGATGGAACTGAGGTCGGCGCGCGCGGCAGGCGATAGGCGATATCGCCTCAAGCGTTGCGTTCGCGCCGCTTGCGGCTGAGGAAGTCCTCGACGTCGAAGGCTTCGGGCTCGCCGCTGGCCTCCCCGGCTATGATGGCCGCGCGCAGTTTTTCGATCTGAAGTTCGCGTTCTTCCAGAAGCCGCAGTCCGGCGCGAACGACCTCACTGGCCGTCGCGTATCGTCCGTCGCCGACCTGCTTTTCTACGAAGCCGGCAAAGTGCTCCCCCAGGGAAATGGACGTATTCCGGCTCATGGCATCACCTCTGATACCAAAAAATGATACATCCACCGGTCGCTTTAATCAATTCCCAGCGCTTTCCATGCGCCGTCCGGCGATCGCTTTTTCCAGCCAGCCGATCTCCATCTCGGGAACCGACGAGAGCAGAAGTTCGGTATAGGCGTCGAAGGGCGGCGCCAGCACCTGGCTCTTCGGTCCGTAGCGCACCACCTCGCCGCGATACATGACGGCGATGGAATCGGCGATCGACTTCACCGTGGCGAGGTCGTGGGTGATGAAGAGGTAGGCCACGTCCTCCTCCGCCTGCAGGTCGAGCAGCAGCCGCAATATGCCGTGCGCTACCAACGGATCGAGCGCGCTCGTCACCTCGTCGCAGATGATGAGCTTCGGCTTGGCCGCCAGCGCCCGCGCGATGCAGACGCGCTGCTTCTGCCCGCCGGACAACTCGGCCGGGTAGCGGTCGGCGAAGCCCTTGCCCATCTCGATCTTGTCGAGCAGTTCGGCCACGCGCGCGTCGCGCTCCCGCCCGCGCATGTTGAAGTAGAACTCCAGCGGACGGCCGATGATCGTCGCCACCGTCTGGCGCGGGTTCATGGCGACGTCGGCCATCTGATAGATCATCTGCAACTCGCGCAGATCCTCGCGCTTGCGGTCGCGCAAGGCATTCGACAATTTGCGCCCGGCAAAGGTTATCGACCCCTCGCTCGGCGGCAGAAGACCGGTGATGGCGCGCGCAAGCGTGGATTTCCCCGAGCCGGATTCGCCCACCACGGCGAGCGTCTGGCCGGGGAAGATGTCGACCGACACGTCCTTCAGCACCTTGACCGAGCCACCATAGGACGCCGTCACGTTCTTGACCGACAGGACCGGGCTCACGCCCGGCGCCTTCTCCTGATGTTCGATCTCGTGAACCGAAACGAGCTGGTTGGTGTATTCCTGCCGCGGTTCCTTGATAATCTGACGCGTGCCGCCCCATTCGACCAGCCGGCCATGGCGCAGCACCATGATCTCGTCGGCCACCTGCGCCACGACGGCGAGATCGTGGGTGATGTAGAGCGCGGCGACGCCGGTATCGCGGATCGCATCCTTGATCGCGGCAAGCACGTCGATCTGGGTCGTGACGTCAAGCGCGGTCGTCGGCTCGTCGAAGACGATCAGGTCGGGCTCCGAACACAGTGCCATCGCCGTCATCACGCGCTGGAGCTGGCCGCCCGAGACCTGATGCGGATAGCGGTTGCCGATATTGTCGGGGTCCGGCAGGCTCAGCTTGCGAAACAGCGCCTTGGCGCGCTTCTCGGCCTCCGCGCGCGTGGCGGTGCCATGCTCCAGCGTTGCCTCGACCACCTGGTCCATGAGCTTGTGTGCCGGGTTGAAGGCCGCCGCCGCAGACTGCGCGACATAGCAGACCTCGCGCCCGCGTATCTTGCGGATGCCGCCCTTGCCGGCCTTCAGGATGTCGCGTCCGTTGAGCACGACTTCACCACCGGTGATGCGCACGCCGCCGCGACCGTAGGCCATGGACGACAGCCCGATGGTGGACTTGCCCGCACCCGACTCCCCGATCAGACCGAGCACCTTGCCGCGCTCCAGCGTGAGCGAGACGCCATGCACGATGGTCACGTCGCGGGGGTCTTCGCCCGGCGGGAACACCGTCGCCTCGATCTTGAGGTCACGGATTTCCAGCAGCTTGCCGTCATGCGTGGGCTTTTGCTTTGGCTTTCTTGCCATCAACCACGCCCTCCCTTGAGGCTCGTCGTGCGGTTCAGCACCCAGTCGGCCACGAGGTTGACCGATATCGCCAGTGCGGCGATTGCCGCGGCCGGTATGAGCGCTGCGGGAATGCCGAACACGATGCCTTCCTTGTTCTCCTTGACCATGCCGCCCCAGTCGGCTTCCGGCGGCTGAACCCCGAGGCCGAGGAACGAAAGCGCCGAAAGAAACAGCACCGCATAGATGAAGCGCAGGCCGAGTTCGGAGACGAGCGGCGACAACGCGTTGGGCAGGATTTCACGGAAGATGATCCAGCCCATGCCCTCGCCACGCAACTTGGCCGCCTCGACGTAGTCCATGACGTTGATGTCGACGGCAACCGCGCGCGACAGGCGATAGACGCGCGTCGAATCCAGTATGCCCATCACGAGTATCAGGGTTACGATCGTCGTAGGCAGAACCGACAGCACGACCAGGCCGAAGATCAGCGTCGGGATCGCCATCAGCAGATCGACGAAGCGCGACATGATCGTGTCGAACCAGCCGCCGAGCACGGCGGCTGCAAAGCCCAGGATGGAGCCGAGCGAAAACGACAGCGCGGTCGCCATCGCTGCGATGAACACGGTGGTGCGCGCGCCGTAGATCATTCGCGAGAGCAGGTCGCGGCCCAGATTGTCTGTGCCGAGCCAGTATTGCGAGGACATCGGCTCCCACACCCCGCCGACGATCTGCGCCTTGCCGTAGGGCGCGATCCACGGCGCGAAGATGGCGCAGAACAGGAACAGTGCGGTGAAGAACAGGCCGATCCAGGCGCTGATCGTGATGCTTTTGAGATTGAACATGCCGCCGCTCCTACTTCGGGTGCCGCAGGCGCGGATTGGCGAGAATGGCGGCGATGTCTGCGATCATGTTCAGCGTGATGTAGACGGCCGCGAAGATCAGGCCCACGGCCTGCACCACCGGCACGTCGCGCTTTGTGACGTGATCGACCAGATACTGCCCCATGCCCGGATAGACGAAGATCACCTCGACCACGACGACACCGACGACGAGGAAGGCGAGGTTGAGCATCACCACGTTGACGATCGGGGCGATGGCGTTCGGGAAGGCGTGGCGGCGGATGATGTCGAACTGGGAAAGCCCCTTCAACTCCGCCGTCTCGACATAGGCCGACTGCATGACGTTGAGGATCGCCGCGCGCGTCATGCGCATCATGTGCGCCAGCACCACCAGCGTCAGCGCGGTCGCCGGTAGCGCGATAGCCCTCATTCGCTCGATGAACGGCATGCCGTCATAGACCGTCGAGATGCCGGGAAACCATTGCAGCTTCACCGCGAAGAAGAATACCAGAAGGTAGCCGATGAAGAATTCCGGCAGCGAGGTCGAGGCCAGTGCGAAGCCGGAAATCGACTTGTCTATCACGCCATTGCGGTACCGCACGGCCAGAAGGCCGAGCAGGATCGCCAGCGGCACGGAGACGATCGCAGCCCAGAATGCGAGGAACAGCGTGTTCCAGAGCCGCCCGCCGATTGCGGTTGCGATGTCCTGCCTGCTGGTCAGCGCCGTGCCCAGGTCGCCGGTCAGCACGCCGCCGAGCCACTGGAAGTAGCGCACGATGGCGGGCTCGTTGAGCCCCAGCTCGGCACGCAAATTGGCGAGCGCTTCCGGCGTCGCCGACTGCCCGAGGATGGACTGGGCGACGTCGCCGGGAAGGATCTGCGTGCCCACGAAGATAAGCACGGAGACGGCGAAGAGGAGCAGAACGCCCAGCGCGATGCGCTGGGCGATCAGCCGCAAGATCGGCGATCCCATTTTTCGTGATCCGCCTAGGAGATCAGCCAGCACCGGGACAGCGCGTAGCCGCCCGACATCTCCTGATTTCCGTCATCGACCCAGCCGCCGACCTTGTCGGAGGTTGCGTCGATGAAGTCGTTGAACATCGGGACGATGACGCCGCCCTCGTTGCTCACCATCACGTTCATGTCGCGATAGATCGCCTTGCGCTTCGCCTCGTCGAGTTCCGAGCGCGCCGCAAACAGCATCTTGTCGAAGTCGTCGCGGAAGAAGCGCGTGTCGTTCCAGTCTGCCGACGACAGGTAGGCGGTGGTGAACATCTGGTCCTGCGTCGGCCGCCCGCCCCAGTAGGATGCGGAGAATGGCTGCACGTTCCAGACTTCCGACCAGTAGCCGTCGCCCGGCTCGCGGCGGATGTCGAGCGTGATGCCGGCGGCAGCCGCGCTCTGCTGGTAGAGCTGTGCCGCATCGACCGCGCCGGGGAACGCCACGTCGGACGTGCGCAGAAGGATCGGGCCGCTATGACCGGACTTCTCGAAATGGAACTTCGCCTTGTCCGGGTCGTAGGTGCGCTGCTCGAGATCGTCCGAGAACAGCGGATAGGACGAGTTGATCGGGGTGTCGTTGCCGACAGAGCCGTAGCCGTGAAGGATCTTCTCGACCATCTCCTCGCGGTTGATGGCGTATTTAAGCGCCATGCGCAGGTCGTTGTTGTCGAACGGCGCGGTGTTGCAGTGGGCGATGAAGACGTAGTGCCCCTTGCCCGCGATGTTGCGGATCGTCACGCCCGGCACGCGGCCGATCATGCTCACGATGCGGGGTTCGACGCGGTTGATCATATGCACCTGCCCGCCCTGGAGAGCGGAGGTACGGGCCGTCGCGTCGTTGATGACGATGATCTCGATCTGGTCGGCAAAGCCACGGTCGTCGCGCCAGTAATTGGCGAACTTCTCGCCGACATGGCGCACGCCCGGCTCGTTGACCGCAACCTTGTAAGGTCCGGTGCCGACGCCCTCGGTCGGGTTGTCCTTGCCGCCGTTCGGCTGGATCATCAGATGGTAGTCGTCGAGCATGTAGGGGAGGTCGGCATTGCCCTCGGCAAGCGTGATGATCACCTCGTTCCCGCTGGCGCGAACATCGGAGACGCCGCGCATGATGCCGAGCGCGCCAGACTGGGAGTTTTCGTCGGAGTGACGCTCCAGCGTGGCGACCACGTCTTCCGCCGTCACCGTCTTGCCGTTGTGGAACTCCACCCCCTGGCGGATCTTGAACGTCCACTCCTTGGCGTCGTCCGACGCGCCCCACTCTTCTGCGATGCAGGGCTGCACGGTACCGTCTGGTGCGAGTTGGACGAGCTGCTCGCCCCATTGGCGGCCGAACTTGTAGGGAACCTGGCTCTGCCACGATGCGGGGTCGAGGCTGTTGGTGGATTCGCCACCCTGCATGCCGGCCTTGAGGATACCGCCGCGAACCGGCCCCTGCGCCAGTGCGGCGCTGGAAAGCAGCGTGTTCGCGAATGCCGAGCTTACGCCCAGCGCGGCGGCGCGCCCCAGAAAGGCGCGCCTGCTCAGTTTGCCCGCAGCGACTTTCCTGCTCAAGTAATCGAGTTCGTTTGACATCTAAATTCCTAGCTCCTCTGGGGTCGTCGGTTCTGATGTCCAGGCATCATTCACGTGCCCAGCTTTCGTCATAATGAAGCGAGCCAAGACATCCGACAAGACAGTCTGCGACATTACTTGGCGCAATTGATCTTGCGCCGCTGCCACAATGATGAGGTGAGCGCCGAACGAATCGGCGACGCCCGTTGGATCGCGCGGAAAGGTTGTCCGGGTCAACCTCGAGAAACCAGAAGATGTGCAAAAGGGCGACCGCGCTATGCGGCCGCCCCTTTGTTTTGCTTCGACAAAATGCCGATGTCAGACGCGTTCGAGCACCACCGCGATGCCCTGGCCGACGCCGATGCACATGGTCGCCAGCGCCAGCTTGCCACCGCGCTCGGCAAGCTCCAGCGCCGCCGTGCCGGAGATGCGCGCGCCTGACATGCCGAGCGGATGGCCGAGCGCGATCGCGCCGCCGTTCGGGTTCACGTGCGCCGCATCCTCGGCGATGCCCAGTTCGCGCAGCACGGCGATGCCTTGCGAGGCAAAGGCCTCGTTGAGTTCGATCACGTCGAAATCCGAAGGCGAGAGGCCAAGTCGCGCGCACAGCTTCTTCGTCGCCGGCGCCGGTCCGATGCCCATGATGCGCGGTTCGACGCCGGCAGCCGCGCCGCCGACAAAGCGCGCGATCGGCGTGAGGCCATATTTCTTAACCGCTGCCTCCGAGGCGACGATCAGCGCCGCAGCACCATCATTGACGCCGGATGCGTTGCCGGCGGTCACCGTGCCGCCCTCCTTCCTGAAGGGCGTGCCCAGCTTCGCCAGCGTCTCGACGGTCGTGCCCGCGCGGGGATGCTCGTCCTTGTCGACCACGATCGGATCGCCCTTGCGCTGGGGTATAGTCACCGCGACGATCTCCTTCGCGAGCCTACCGTTCTGCTGCGCGGCGACCGCCTTTTCCTGGCTGCGGACCGCAAACGCGTCCTGGTCCTGGCGGGACACGCCGAACTGCTCGGCCACGTTCTCGCCCGTCTCGGGCATGGAATCGATGCCGTACTGCTTCTTCATCAGCGGGTTGACGAAGCGCCAGCCGATAGTCGTGTCGTAGATTTCGGCATTGCGCGAAAAGGCGGTGTCCGCCTTCGGCATGACGAAGGGCGCGCGGCTCATCGATTCCACGCCGCCGGCGATCATGATCTCCGCCTCGCCTGCCTTGATCGCACGGGCGCAGATCGTCAGCGCGTCCATGCCGGAGCCGCACAGCCGGTTGACGGTGGAGCCCGGAACCGCCTGCGGCAGCCCTGCCAGCAGCAGCGCCATGCGCGCGACGTTGCGGTTGTCCTCGCCGGCCTGGTTGGCGCAGCCATAGACGACGTCTTCTATGGCTTCCCAGTCGATGCCGGCATTGCGCTCCATCAGCGCCTTCAGCGGCACCGCGCCCAGATCGTCGGCCCGGACGGATGACAGCGAACCACCGAAACGGCCGATCGGGGTGCGGACATAATCACAGATATAGGCTTCGGCCATTTCAAACCTCCGGTACGATGAGATCGCCGATAGTGCCTTCGACGACGAGTTCTGCGCCGGTGACCGCCTGAAGCTCCGCCAGGCTCATGGCCGGCAGCTTCTCGCGCAGCACGAAGCGCTGGTTGACGATATCGATGACGGCGAGGCTGGTATAGACCGTGGTCACGCAGCCGACACCCGTCAGCGGCAGGCGACACTCCTTCAGGAGCTTCGGCTCGCCCTTCTTGGTGACATGGTCGGTCACGACCCAGATCTGCTTGGCACCGTGCACGAGGTCCATCGCGCCGCCGACGGCCGGAACCGAGCCCGGCCCGGTACTCCAGTTGGCGATGTCGCCGTTCTCGGCGATTTCGTAAGCGCCCAGCACCGCGATATCCAGATGTCCGCCGCGCACCATGGCGAACGAATCCGCGTGGTGGAAGAACGACGCGCCGTCATTGAGCGTCACCGCCTTCTTGCCGGCATTGATGAGATCCCAGTCCTCCTCGCCGGCAGGCGGGGCCTCGCCGAAATCGAGAATGCCGTTTTCGGTGTGATAGATCACCTCGCGTCCGTCGGGCTTGAACTTGGCAATCATTTCGGGAAAGCCGATGCCGAGATTGACGTAGGCACCGTCGGGAAGGTCCTGCGCGGCACGCCATGCGATCTGCGCGTTGGTCAGCTTGCTGGTCATCACTTCGCTCCTTCGCGCAACAGGGCTTCTTCCTGCTTCGGGTCCGGGATCTCCACGATCCGGTTCACGAAGATGCCGGGCGTAATCACCTGCTCGGGGTCGATCTCGCCCGGCTCCACGATCCGCCCTGCCTGCACGATGGTCGTCTTCGCGGCAGTGGCCATCAGCGGCGAGAAATTGCGCGCCGCCTTGCGGTAGGTCAGGTTGCCCTTGCGGTCCGCGACCTCTGCCTTGATGAGCGCCACGTCGGCCTTCAGCCAGCGCTCCTGCACGTAATGCTTGCCGTCGAACTCGGCGATCGGCTTGCCGTCCGCTACCTGCGTGCCGTAGCTCGATGGAGTGTAGAAGGCCGGGATGCCGGCACCCCCGGCGCGGATGCGCTCGGCCAGCGTGCCCTGCGGCACCAGTTCCAGCTCGATCTCGCCGGCCAGATATGCGTCGGTGAACGCCTTCGGGTCCGACGAGCGGGGAAACGAGCAAACCATTTTGGCGACCATGCCGGCATAGATCATCGCCGCGATGCCGATCGCGCCATTGCCGGCATTGTTGTTGATGACGGTCAGCCTGCCCGGCGAACCCGTCTTCTTGTAGCGCTCGACAAGCGCGTGGATCAGCTCGATCGGTGCGCCGGCGCCGCCGAACCCGCCGATCATGACGGCCATGCCGTCTTCTATTCCGGCCAGGGCCTCATCGAAATTCGGGCAAATCTTGTTCATGGGCGATTATGACTCCCGTGCAGCCTGACAACAGCGCCAAGTCAAGCCTATAAAGTTCGTATTGCGAACATAAGTTCTTTATGCGATACACGCATAGATGACACAGGATCGCGAGTCAATCGAGGATGGCCCGGCGCACGAGACCGCGCGCGACCATGTAGGCTCGTTCGCGCGCGGGCTGGCGGTGATGGAGATCCTCGCCGCCCACCCTGCGGGGCTCACGCTGAGCGAGATGGCGGCACTGGCGGGGCTCACCCGCGCCGGCGCACGCCGTTTCCTCCTCACGCTCACGACAAGCGGCTACGCCGTACAGGACGGGCGGAAGTTCCTCCTGTCGCCGAAGCTCATCTCGGTCGCGCGCACATGGCTTTCCGGCTCGTCGCTCTGGGCCTTCGCCGAGCCGCACATGCGGGCCGTCTCGCAGAAGCTCAACGAATCCTGCTCCGCCGCCATCCTCGCCGATGAAGACGTGGTCTACGTCGCGCGGGTCGCCGGCCGGCGCATCGTGTCGGTCGGGCTCCATGTCGGAACCCGCCTGCCCGCCTACTGCACATCGATGGGAAGGGTTCTTCTGTCGGATCTTTCGCCGGCCGAACTCGACGCTTTTCTGGCCCGGGCGACGATCCGCGCGAACACGCCCAAGACCGTCACCGACAGAACCGGCATCGCGGCGCTCATCCGCAAGGCGGCGCTTGACGGCTATGCAGCCGTCGACGAGGAACTCGAGATCGGCCTGCGCTCCATCGCCGTCCCGATCCGCGACCGGTCGGGCAGGATCGTGGCTGCCGTCAACGTCTCAACGCAGTCGGCGCGCTTTTCCGTATCCGGGATGGAACGGGAAATCCTGCCGCATCTGCAAGAGGCGGCCGCAGCGATCGAGGACTATTTCGTCGTTCAGTAAACATCGCTCAGGCAGCCTCCTGTCCGCGGTGATCGGCGCCGAGCGCATCGCGCATCTTACGCGCCAGCGCAGCCTGGAATGCCCTGCCCGTCGTGTCCGGCCCTTCTGCGTTGGCCGCTTCGTCGGCAAGCACCAGCAGCGCGTCCAGAAACGAGCTTTCGGACGGCGCAAGCAGCGCCTCGACGACAGCGTCATCGCGGGCGGGCGGGTTGGGCAAATCAGTGCGTTCCATGGCGCGCAAGATACAGCGCCGGCCATGACGGAACGAAGACACGAGGGAGGCGATACGGCGGCGGTACGGGGACATTTATTCCCCGAACCGCCGCAATGGTAAACGCGGCTTCCCGCGCCGGGTCAGACGTAGCGGTTGACCACGTTTTCCAGATATTCCTGACGCCCCGAGCGCGGCTGCGGCTCGATACCCTCCGCAAGCGCGCGATCTGCGATCTCCTCCAGCGAGCGCTTGCCCGAAAGCATCGCCTGCGCCTCGACGCTTTCCCAGCCGGCGTAGCGCTCGTCGAGGGGTCCGGACAGCGCCTTGTCCTCGATCATCTTCGCTGCAGCCTTCAGCCCGCGCGCGCAGCAGTCGATGCCGCCTATGTGCGCGATCAGCAAATCCTCAGGGTCGAGCGACTGGCGGCGCAGCTTGGCGTCGAAATTGGTGCCGCCGGTGGTAAAGCCGCCCGCGCGCAGAACCTCGTAATAGGCCAGCGCCATTTCCGGCACGTTGTTGGGGAACTGGTCGGTGTCCCAGCCGGACTGGTAGTCGTTCCGGTTCATGTCGATCGAGCCGAAGATGCCGAGCGCGCTCGCCAGCGCCAGTTCGTGCTCGAAGGTGTGGCCGGCGAGAATGGCGTGGCCCTGCTCGATGTTGACCTTGACCTCCTTCTCGAGGCCGAAATCCTTGAGGAAGCCGTAGACGGTCGCAACGTCGTAGTCGTACTGGTGCTTGGTGGGCTCCTGCGGCTTGGGCTCGATCAGGATCGTGCCCTTGAAGCCGATCTTCTTCGCATACTCCACCACCATCGACAGGAAGCGCCCGGCCTGCTCGCGCTCACGCTTCATGTCGGTATTGAGCAGCGTCTCGTAGCCCTCGCGCCCGCCCCACAGCACATAGTTCTCGCCGCCGAGGCGTTTGGTGACGTCGATGCAGCTCTTCACCGTCGCTGCGGCATAGGCGAACACGTCCGGGTCCGGATTGGTCGCCGCACCCGCCATGTAGCGGCGGTGGGAGAATAGGTTCGCCGTGCCCCAAAGCAGCTTGACGCCGGTTTCTTCCTGCTTGCGCGCGAAAACGTCGGCAATCTCGTCCAGCCGTGAGATGCTTTCTCTTAACGTGTCGCCTTCGGGCCGCACGTCGGCATCGTGGAAGCAGTAATAGGGCGTGCCCAGCGTGGTGAACATCTCGAAAGCCACGTCGGCCTTCAGCCGCGCCAGTTCCATCGTGTCCCCGAACCAGGGCCTCTGGAAGGTCTGGCCGCCGAAGGGGTCGCCGCCCGGCCATGCGAAGGAATGCCAGTAGGCGATGGCGAACCGCAGATGGTCCTCCAGTCGCTTGCCCATCACGACCTCGTCCGGGTCGTAGTGGCGGTAGGCCAGCGGATTGGCCGAGTTCGGGCCTTCGTAGCGGATCGGCTTTGTGTCGCCGAAGAAGCCGGTGCTCACGATGAAACTCCTCTGATCGCAGGGTAGAGAGCGCGATAGCGCTGGTATGCCTCGCCATAGGCGGCGGAAAGCCCGGCATCGGGCTCTATGGTTTCCGAGGTCGCCGGCGGCGTGAAGATCGCCATGGGATCGGCCTTCTCCGCAGCGACGAGGCCGAGCCTTGCCGCGCCGAATGCAGCGCCGAAATCGCCGTCGGCGGGGATGTTTACGGGAATGCCGAGCGCCGTGGCGATGGCCCTGAGCCAGTAGCGCGAGCGCGACCCGCCACCGATTGCGGTGACGGCCGTCAACTCCGTTCCGGCCGCGCGCAGCGCCTCCAGATTGTCGCGCAGCGCGAAGGCAACACCTTCCAGAACGGCCTGCGTCAGCGCCACGCGATCCGACTGGTGCGCCAGGCCGATGAGGGCGCCGCGTATCACGGCATCGTTGTGTGGGGTCCGCTCGCCGGACAGGTAGGGCAGGAAGGTGACGCTGCCCGGCGCGCGAAGCGCCTCGCCCAGTTCGCTGGTCAGCGCCTGCGCGTCCGCGCCGGTTACCCCGGATAGCCAGTTGAGCGAGTCTGTCGCAGAAAGGATCACGCCCATCTGGTGCCAGGCATTGGGCAGAGCATGGCAGAATGTGTGCACCGCGCTCTCGGGATTGGGCAGATAGCTGTCGTTGGCGGCAAAGAGCACGCCCGACGTGCCCAGCGAAACGAAGGCCTGCCCTGGCCGCACGGTGCCCATGCCGCAGGCGGATGCCGCATTATCGCCCGCGCCTCCGGCAACCACGACCTTGCCGCCCATGCCCCACCGCGCAGCCAGTTCCGCCTTCAGCGTTCCCGCCGGTTCGGTGCCTTCCACCAGCGCCGGCATATGGCTTTCGTCGAGCCCGGTTGCGGCAAGCAGTTCGGGCGACCATTTGCGCGTAGCCACGTCGAGCCACGAGGTGCCCGCCGCATCCGACATCTCGGAAAAGAACTCGCCCGTGAGCCAGAGCCGCAGATAGTCCTTCGGCAGCAGCACCTTCGCCACGCGCTTGAAAATGTCGGGTTCGTTCTCCTTCACCCACGCCACCTTGGGCGCGGTGAATCCCGGAAACACGATGTTCCCGGTGATGGCGCGAAAGCGCGGATCGGCATCGAGCGCGGCGGCCTGCCGGTAGCTGCGGGTGTCGTTCCAGAGCATGCAGGGCCGCAGCACGGCTCCCTCGGCGTCGAGCAGCGTCGCACCATGCATCTGGCCCGAAAGTCCGATGCCCTTTACCGCCGCAAGCTCTGCAGGGTGCGACTGCTTCAGCGCGGTTACCGCCGCTTGCGTCGCCTCGATCCAGTGTGCGGGGTTCTGCTCGGACCAGCCGTCATGCGGGCGCGATACGTCGAGTTCACCGTTGGCCGAAGCCACCGGGTTCTGATCCGCGTCGATCAGCAATGCCTTGACGCCGGACGTGCCGAGGTCGAGCCCGAGATACATGGAACGGTCCTCCCGAGCGGACTTCTCCATGGTCCGCCGCCAAGGCACCATAGCGCGGAATCGAATTATTTCGCAATCCGCAAAAAATCAGATCCGCGCGGTCCCGATATCCGCGAGCCCTGCCCGGGAGGCAAACAGATGCGACAGCGGACTTTCGGGCCTCGCATCGCGCCGCTCGCCGGTTAGTGCGGCCGCAAGGGCGGCATGGCCGGCGCGCAGGGCCGCCTCGATCAGGGTCAGGTCGATCACGTCGCGCTGGGCGTGGCTGCCACCGAAGCGGTGGGCGATGCCGCGTATCGGCTTCAGCAACCGCACCGTCTCCGCGTAGTTGCCATCGCCGAACGCGAAGATGGCGCGCGTCACCGGCTGGCCGACATCACGGGTGAAGGCCGCATTATCGCCCTCTCCGGCAATCGCCTCGTCTTGCGCCGCGAGCAGCCGGCGCGCCAGATCGGGCCGGTTCGCACCCACGAAGGCCATCATCGCATGGGCGTCGTTGAAGGCGTAGTTTGCGGCATCGGCGTGTGGCGCCCAGTTTTCCGCGAGCGCGTTCCAGCGGCCGCCGACATCGACACCGCCCAGATGCAACCGCCACAGCAGCGCGGATGCATCCACCATGTTCAGCGCGATGTTCGATCGGTCGCCGAATATCGGCCCGTCGTAGAGGGCCAGCACCTCGTCCACCTCGCCAAGCTCGAGATGATACAGCGCGAGGTGCCACCAGTTGTGAACCTGCAGGAAGCTTTCGCGCGTCCAGTTGTCGGTGTTGGCGCGCATCCACGCGATGCCGTCGCGCTGGCGGCACTGCATCTCCATGACGTGCGCGACCGCGTGTTGGGCCCAGCCGTCGCGCGGCTCCAGTTCGACCGCGCGTCGCCCCTGCGCTTCCGCTTTCACATACTCCGCCATTTCCTCCAGCCCGAAGGCGTGCATCCCGAGGATGGCGTGGAAGCCCGGCATCGTATCATCCCATGCCGGAAGCGCCCGCGCGATGCGGTCACGCAGCATGCGCGCATTGCCGGTGAAGAAATCGATCTGGTGCCCGGCCTGGAGCGCCAGCGCATCGCGGGGATGGTCTATCGTCAAATCTTCGAGGATGGCTCCCGCGCGATGCCAGTTGCCCGCCGCCAGCGCGCCCAGCGCCGCGACATGGCGTTGCTCGCGCTCGGTTGCCGGCAGGCCGGATGCGGCATCAAAACATGCCTTCGTCACCGACTGGGCCGCGCGCTCGGTCGAAAGCCCGTAGAGGTAGCCTTTCAGCACATGGGCCATCACGAATGACGGCTGGGCTGCAATCGCCCTGTCCAGCGCCCCGACAGGGTCGCCAACGAAACACTGAAGACCGCGCAGCGCCTCATGATAGAGGCCGAGGCTCGTCGGCTCGGCACCGCTGACGAGAAGATCGAGGCTGTCGTGAAGGCGCAAAGGAGATGCTCCGGTTCGCTCGATCCACAATAATCCCATCGCGCGCCGGATAGAAGACGATTTTAACGGTCTGCAAAACGGCATTTTCATGCCGCCTGCACTATCCCCTTGTTCTGGCGATACAAACAGGGGGAGCCAAGATGAAGTCGAGCACCATGAAAGTCGCGGCCGCGATGCTTGCAGCCGGCGTTCAGGCGGCATCGGCCGACACGATCGTCACGGTCGCGGGTCAGAAATCCGGCACCGGCATCGGCAACAGCGTTGCCGTACAGATCGTCGATCTCGATACGCTCGACGGCGCGCCCTACGACCACAACGGCTCGGTCATGATCGTGGATGCGCAAAAGGGCATCATCGCCTACGCCCGACCGAAAGCCTCCATCGCCAAGACGGTCAAGCCGGGAACCGTCCTGTTCAAGGGGCAGCCCTGGGACTCGTCCAGAACGGACGACGCCATCATCCGCGGCGAAGCCTACGTGTTCCGCGCGGGATGCGAGGCGGCCGGCTACGAGGTGCGCGGCATGTATCACTTCGCTTACGGCTTCGCACAGTTCACGCTGGAGGGCATGGCGCCGGTGCGAGCACGCGGTTCATGCGACATCACGGGGCACGACATGACGTCGTCCAACAGCAAGCTGACATTCGACGGCACGTGGGATTGAATGGGCTCGAGCCGCGAGCATCAAGTGCGCTGGCCCTGCCCCATCTTGCCCTGAACTTGGCCACTGCTGCGAGGGAAGACTTAGGCAACGGAAAGTTGCACTGAAAAGCTTGAAATTGCATGCACTTCCCGTGTTTCGAGAACGCAGGCACAACCCAACACTTCTGTTCTTCACAATAGGAGTTTGCTAGAATTCCACAATCGCAGGTAGGATACTGCCATGCAGGATTCTCGCGACATAAATGCGATAATATTGTCGATCTACGACGCCGCGCTGGAGCCGGCGCGGTGGCCTGCAATACTTGATCGTATCGCCGAGCTGGCCGATGCGAGGGGCGCCTTCATATTCGACATCGACACGTCGCATGACGCCAAACCGCGCGTCTGCGCGACCTATCACACCACGAACTACGAGAGCTCCCTGATCGAGGCGTATCTGCGCGCGCATAACGAGCAGGAACTGAAGGATCAGGCGACCTTCGCCGCTTCCTCGCGCGAAGGCGACAATGTCGAGCTGGTGCCCGATACGGTGCTCGCACCATCCCGCGAAGAGATGATGCAGCGCGCCAACGCCCAGACCATGGCGAGCTACGGCATCCACTACCGCGCGGGCGCGCTGCTCAACAAGGACCACTATTATTCTGACCGGTTCGCGGTGCAGTTCTCGAAGCGGGCCGGCCCGGCCACCGGCGAGCGTCTGCACCTGCTTCACACCTTCATGCCGCACATCGCCAAGGCGCTGAACATCGGGCGTCATACGAGCCGCCTTTTCAACGTGCGCCGCGCGATGCTCGACGTGCTGGATTTGCTGCGCATCGGCATATGCATCGTGACCTCGGCTGGCGAGGTCGTCATGACAAACCGGGAGTTCGATCGCCAGCTGGATGAAGTCGGCGCATTCCGCGTCGACCACACCAAGCGGCTGGTCGCCAGCAACGAGACGGTGCGCAAGCAGCTCGCGACGCTCTATGCCAGCGCCAGCAACCACGGCAAGTTCGGCGCGCGCCCACGCAAGGAAGCCATCCTTCACCCGCTCGAGGAAGAAGGCATGGGGCTCTGCATCGAGGTGTCGCCTCTGTTCATGCCCGAGATGCTGGGCGACCGCGGCTTCAAGGGCTTCGCCCTGTTCAGCCTCGACGCCAGCCAGTCCTACAACATCGACACGAGCTTCCTCGCCCAGGCCTTCTCGTTGACCAGATCGGAAGAAGCCATCCTGTCGATGCTGGCCGAGGGGCTGACCAACGCACAGATATCCGAGCGCCGCGACCGCTCGCTTGAAACGGTGAGCAGCCAGGTGAAGACGCTGCTCGCCAAGACCATGTCGCACAACCGCACGCAGCTCATCAGGCTAGCGACGGAATTCAATCCCCGCATCTTCATAGACCCCAACATCCCCCATTCGGGGGATGAGGAGAAATTGCCGTTGAAGTAGACATCGGACGGGAGGACCCGGAAATGTCCGGTTTTCGAATGATGCTCAAGTATACCGGCCTCGTAGCGATGGCTCTGTCGTCGGCAGGCGGCGCGGCCGCGCAGGAAGCGACGGTCACCCCCCAGGGCAACGACCAGTTCCTCTGGCGCTCGGAAGTCCTCAACCGCGACGACGTTCAGGCAGACCTCGCCCGGCTTTACGTGACCCTTCACGAGAACGGCGCGCTCGAAACGCAGCATGTCGCCATCCAGAAGGGCGAGACGCCCACCGACGTCATGATCCGCAGCGGCGTCTGGCCCCATTGGCTCAAGAACCGCATGCCGCTCAGCGTCGATGCCATGCTGTGCGACCTCAACCCGGACATATGCCGGACGGCCAAGGGCGCGAACGACTGGACCCGCGCGTGGCCCGGCCGTGAGATCAACCTGCCCGACGTTTCGCTCAAGCTATCCTACGATGTCGGCGTGCGCAGCACCGGCGAGCTGGCTGCCGGCAAGTCCGACATCGAGATCGTCGAAACCCCCGACCTTTCGGCCCTGTGGTGTCGGGGGACCGGGCCCGACCACGAGCTGTGCCAGGGCAACGACATCGTCGGTGGTTGGACCGAGGAAACGCCTGCGATCTTCCAGTATATCTACGACGAGAGCGTGGACGTGGACCAGTTCGCCAAGGTGGCAAGCCCTACCGCGCTGCGCGATCTCGGTGCCGAGGCATCGCCGGTGAAGATGGTCGCCATTCCCGTCGTCGAAGCGACGGTGGAGACCCGCAACGCGTCTCAGGGCGAGTTCTCGCGCGTCATAAACAACCTGTCCGACAAGGTGCTGGTCGACCAGAAGCTGCAACTGCAATCGTTCTACGAAAGCAACGTCGCGCTCCTGCGCCGCATGGGTTTCGTCGATGCCGACGGCAAGCCGGTACAGCCCTACAAGGAAGGCGAGAGCCTGTCTCCGCTGCGGGTCGCGCACATCGACGCGTCCGCCGAATTGACCCACTGCGCCTTCGGCCGGGGCATAAGCTTCAAGCGCTGGAACTTCGACACGAGGGCGTTCGAGGATGTGGCTCGCCCCGACAGCATGTCGGCGTCCGCTGCACCTCACACCACCAACGATGCGGCTCCTGCCTGCGGAGGGCTCAATCGCACGCCCCTCGCCGAGAAGAGCCACGGCACCCACACGCTCGGGTTGCTGGTCGATCTTCTGACGCTGGGCGGCTCACTTCCGCCCCCGCCCGGAACCACCGAGCCGCCGATCACGATCTACCACATACCGATCGGCCTCACGCAGGCTAACCAGATCGGCCTCGAGGCGCTTGACCGCGCGTTGAAGCTGCTGCCGTGGTGGGACATCAAGGTCGTCAACATGAGCATCACGTGGAACAAGGCTGACACGCGGCTCATGGAAGACACCATCGCCAGACTGCCCAACACCATCTTCGTAGCCGCCGCCGGCAACCATGACGAGACCACGGGCTGCAGCATCAGCCCCGCCTGCATCGAGAGCAAGAACGTCATATCGGTGATCGGCCTCGACCTCGATGAACAGGACCATCTCAAGATTCTCAAGCACAGCAACCACGGCTCGCGTTATCACGACATCGGCGCGATCGGCGCCAATGTGGTCTCGTCTGTCGATGGCGGCATGATCGGACCTCTTTCTGGAACCTCCCAGGCTGCACCTCTGGTGTCGGCCGCAATTGGCCACCTGATCCGGCGGGGTACGACCGGGATCGACGATATCTACCAGCGGATCATGACGACGGCGGTTCTCGACAGCACGCTGCTCGAAGCCTCGAAGGCGACCATGATCGACATGAGGCGGGCGATGGATTTCGACGTCGACTTCGTCGAACTGAGCGACGGCTGCAAGATGCGCGGCACGTTCGGGCAGTTCCTTACGCCTGGCGATATCGTTGCGACCGAGGTCGGATCGGGTGGCCGCTTTTATCTGAACGGGGGAGATTTGCGCCGCGTGTTCTACAACGAACGCCGGGACTGGCACCTGCTCATGCATGTGCGCGGACGCGATTTCCTGCGCCGTGCCTACCAGATCGAGCCCGACCACCTGCAGCGCGAGTTTCAGTTCGACCCCACGACGGTGGAGAACTGCGGCAACCGGCAGGCGGGCTTCGTGACGAGGGTCAGGCTATCGGATGTCCGCGACATGATGCTGGCATCGCGCTGAGAGCAAGGAGTGGGACAATGCGCCTTCTCGCCGCCATCTGCTTTACCATCGCCTCGCTCTGCGCTGCCTCCGCGCAGGACGATCCGCCGGCGCTGTCCGTGCCGCATACCGAGGGCGTGGTGGAGGAAGTCGCCATCAGCTTCCCTCCCCCGCCGGAAGAGAGCGGCGGTCGTCCCACCGGTCCCGCGATGTGGGCGCAGTCCATCATGCGCCCCGGCGCCACCCTCATCCAGCTTCGCCTGTCGGACATCAGTTTCGAACCGGACGAGTTCTTCGAGATCGAGCTGGTCGATCAGAACGGCACCGTCGTCCAGAAGCTGACGGCAGAGACGCTGGCCGATGTCGACGCGCTGTGGACCAACATCGGCTGGGGTCAGTCTCTCGGCATTTCCGTATACGGCAATCGCGGCGGCACGCTCGGCTTCACCATCGACGCCGTCAGCTATGACCGGCGCGGGCCGGTGCTGGAATCGATCATCGGGCAGGACGACCGACAGCATATCCATCTGTATCAGGGAGCCCTGCTCCCCGTGGTCGACCGCGTGCAAGGCGCCGTCGCCAAGCTTTCCTTCATCCGCACCGAGGGCGGCAGGCAGTTCCGCGAGGTCTGCACCGGCTTTCTGATCCGCGACGACACGCTGGTCACAAACGAGCATTGCGTTGCCGATCAGGCGACCTGCTTCACCACCAAGATCCTCTTCGGATATGCCTACAACAGCATCGGCCAGACACCGGGACTGGAGCAGTATGATTGCCTCGCCGTCGCCGCGGTTAGCGACCCGCTGGACATCGCGGTCCTCAAGGTCGCAGGCAGGCCGGGACAGCGCTGGGGCACGCTGAGCCTCGCCGCTCAGGACGTGCTGGCAGACCAGCATCTGTTCGTTCTCCAGCACCCCCTTGGCGAAGCCAAGCAGATTTCGGAAGTCGGCTGCTCGGTTTTCGAGCCCGTCTCTCCGGGCCGGCAGACGGCCAGCGACTTCGCGCATCTGTGCGACACGCTCGGCGGATCGTCCGGCTCCCCCGTCTTCAACGTCGCGGGCGAGGTGACGGGCCTGCATCACTGGGGCAAGGCCTTCGGCGGCCGCTACGGCAACGCCAACCGTGCGGTGCGCATCGGCCTCATAAACGCATTTCTGGCGGAACACATAACCGACGAGGGGGAGCAGGCATATGAAGGGCAGAAGCCGGTGGATCAGTAACTGGTCGGGGGCGGCGGTCTTCGCGTTCGCCTTCCTCGGGGGAGGTACGGGCGACGGGAAGATCGGAACGGCGGCGCAGGCGCAGGACGTCTGCGCCGCCGGCCTCGTCTGTCTCGACCAAGGCTGGAGCGATGCCGACAGGATGGCGTGGTACACCACCACGCAGGGTTCGCGCCTTCTGCCGCTCGACTGGGCGCTGGCGCTCGAGGAGGCAGAGCGCGAGAACCCGTTCTTCTCCGAAGAGAACATACGCGCGCTGGGCTACCTGCCAGCCCCCGTCAGCACCCTCAATCCCCACGGCCTGCCCATCGGTTTCGTCGTCGACAAGGAAGAGTCGAGCCGTGCCGACATCATGTGCGAGACGTTTCCCGAAACCTGCAACGGCTTCGTGATGCGCAAGCCGTGGCTCGGCATGACGTGTTCGGCCTGCCACACCAACGAGATCGAGTATGAAGGCACGCGCATCCGCGTCGAAGGCGCGCCGGCGCTCGCCGACTTCCAGTCCTTTCTGGAACGCATTCTCGCCGCGCTCGAAGCCACCGCGGCCGAAGATGACAGGTTCGACCGTTTCGCACGCTCCGTGCTGGGCGCAAATCTCTCCGTGCCCACGCGCCTTGCCCTGCGTGCGCAGCTTGCCGAACAGATCGCCTGGCAGCAGCGGCTGATCGACGCCAACCACACCGAACTGCGCTACGGCTATGGCCGCCTCGACGCGCAGGGTCACATCCTCAACAAGGTCGCGGCCGTAGGCGGCGGCGCCCCCTATGAAGGCGGCGTGGTCTCCGATGCCCCGGCCAGCTATCCACACATCTGGAATACCGCCCAGCAGGACAAGATCCAGTGGAACGGGATTGCGCGAAACATCCTCTCCATCCCGATCTTCAACAAGAACACCGACATCGGCGCGCTGGTGCGCAACACGTCGGAAGTGATCGGCGTCTTCGCTCACATCGAGATCAGCCCGCGCTGGATGTCGGGCCTGCTCGGATACCGCTCGAGCCTGCGCGCCGAGAAGATGATCGACCTCGAGCAGCAGCTCGCACGCCTCAAGTCTCCCCGCTGGCCGGAAGAGGTCCTGCCCGAGATCGACTGGGCCAAGGCCGAGCGCGGGCGCGCCCATTTCGAGGTTCATTGCGCCAGCTGCCATACGGATCTGGCATGGGATGACCTCGTCACGCCGATCAAGGTGCAGATGCAGCCCATCATAGATGGCGGTACGGACATCTTCCTCGCCTGCAACACATTCGTGCACCGCGCCAATGCGGGCAAATACGAAGGTCGCAGGCCTTTCATGCTCAAGGGGCCTAAGATCGAGGCCGAGGACTTCACCCGCGACATGCTGACGAATGCCGCCGTCGGCGCGGTCATCGGCCGGGCAGACGAGCTGGCCGGAAGCCTGTTCGATGACATCTTCCGCCGCGCCGGTGCGCCCGAGCGCGTCGAGCGAAGCGACGGCTTCGACTACCTGCCGGGCGTCACCGATCCGGCAAAGAAGGAACTGGCGCAGGCCTGCCTGACCTCGCGCGATGCGAAGCTGCCGGGTGAGGAAACCATCCTTGCCTACAAGTCACGCCCGCTCAACGGCATCTGGGCGACCGCACCCTATCTGCACAACGGCTCCGTGCCGACGCTCTACGATCTTCTGCTGCCCGCGCCTCTGCGAGTGTCGGTGCCTGAGGGCGATGTGCTGCCGGCACCCGGCGCGGGCGACCGGCCAGCCTCATTCCATGTCGGCAGCCGGATCTTCGACCCTGCCAGGGTCGGCTTCGCAACCCAACCCTCGCAGCTCCTGGTGCGCAGCGATGGCGAGATTGTCGAAACCTTCGAGTTCAGGGTCTACGAGCCCGGCGGCGCGCCGATCCCCGGCAACTTCAACTCCGGCCACGAATACGGCACGCAGGGCCTGAGCGACCCGCAGCGCTGGGAACTCGTCGAGTATCTCAAGACGCTTTGACGCCCGGCGGCCCTGCTGCGTCGTCGCGAAAATATCGGCCGCCTCGTCCCCTGATCGGGTGAGGTGGCGGCCGGGAAAAGGTGGTTTTCTCTTCATCGGGCACGGGTGGTTGTTCGATCCTGAAGGGAGATCGCCATGAAGAAGATGCTTTCCCGATCCGCACTCCATGCTGGACTTCTGCTTTGCGCCTGCGCCGCGCTGCCTGCTTCGGCGCAGGATTCCGCGCCACCGGCAGACATGCCGCCCGAGATCGCCGAGATGTTCGCCGATGCGGCTGGAGAGGGCGCGACCGTCACCGTCGCCGAATCCGAGCAGCCGCAGGATCCGGGTGCGGCGATCGGCGCCGATCTCGTCGGCAGCCGCTATCTCTACACGACGCTTCGCGTCACCACGAGCAGCTCCAACCGCGGCTGCGGCGTCAGCGACTGGAACTGCATGACCCGCCTGTGCAAGGCAGACCTCGGCCAGAGCGCATGGCGCGGCTGGGCCGGCTGCTGGCGCGATGGCAACAATTTCATCTGCTACTTCGAGTGCGGCCAGTCCCGCACCGCCTTCTAGCTGCGGTCAAGGAGGAAGACATGCGCATCACGACACTCAGGACCCTGCTTGCGGGCGCCGTAGCGGCGATCGCATGCCAGGCGGGCGCGGCCGAAATCCGCGACGTGGCGGCATTGATCGCCAACGTCGAAAGCATTCAGGAATCCGGAGGCACGCCGGAATCGCTGGGCGCCAGCACGGCCAGCGCGATAGGTCTGGACGAGGCGAGCAACCTCGACGTGCTGACGGTTCGCGACCTGCCCGACGATCTGGGCCGCGTCGTACGCTTTCAGCAGACGCTCAACGGCATTCCGGTATGGAACCAGCAGGTTCTGGTCGAGCAGGACGCGAGCGGCCAGACCATCAACCTGCAGGGCACGGCCGTGTTCGACATCGCGCCGGCGGAAAGCGGCGCGGCCGACCCGGCCCTCAGCCCTGAAGAAGCGCTGGAGCGCGCCAGGGAAGCGATCACGCGCGAGAACGTCCGCGCGCCGATCTCGCCCGAAGAAAGCGGCGGCGCGCTTGCGCCATTCGAGAACGAGGAGGCGCAGCTCGTCTATTTCGTCGATGGCGAGAACAGCCTGCACCTGTCCTACGCCACCAGCTTCTTCACCACCGTCATCGACAGCGGCGGGGGCATCAAGCCGACGCGCCCGGTCCTCATCATCGATGCACAGACCGGCGAGACGCTGGATCACTACGAAAACATCCAGTTCATCGAAAGCGGCACCGGGCCCGGCGGCAACACCAAGGTCGGTTCGTACCAGTGGGGTACCGGCGTGCCGCCGAAATACGAGGTGGAGGAACAGGGCGCGGATTGCCGGATGGACAGCACCATCCTCAAGACCGAGGATCTCAACCACGGTGTTTCCGGTTCAGGCGCGCCTTATCAGTTCACCTGCCACGAAAACCTGCACAAGCAGATCAACGGCGCATCCTCGCCGCTCAACGACGCGCAGGGCTACGGCAAGGTCGTCTTCGACATGTTTGACGCCTGGTACAACACCAGCCCGCTGACCAACAAGCTGCATATGCGGGTGCACTATTCCAGCAACTACGAAAACGCGTTCTGGAACGGCCAGCAGATGACGTTCGGCGACGGCGCGACGCGTTTCCATCCGCTCGTTAGCCTCGACGTGAGTGCGCATGAGGTCGCCCACGGCTTCACCGAGCAGAACTCCGGCCTCGTCTACCGCGACGAATCGGGCGGCATGAACGAGGCCTTCTCCGACATGGCCGGCGAGGCGGCGGAATTCTACTTCGCCCAAACCTACGGCCAGCTGTTCTCCAACCGCACGATGCCGGACCTCAACACCGGCGCCGACATCTTCAAGGGTGCCGACCAGTCCCTGCGCTACATGTGCGATCCGCCGCGCGACGGCCGCTCCATCGGCCATTTGCGGGACTATCGCGCAGGCATGGACGTCCACTATTCTAGCGGCATCTACAACAAGGCGTTCTGCATCCTGTCGAAGCGACCCGGCTGGGACGTGAAGAAGGCGTTCGACATCTTCGTCTTCGCCAACCAGAACTACTGGGTGCCCAACGAGACCTTCACCGCCGGCGCGCGCAAGGTTCTGGATGCCACGCGGCGGCTGCAATATGCCGAGGGCGACGTGATCCAAGCCTTCCGCGAGGTCGGCATCGAGCTGGCCCCGCCGAAACGCTATCTCTACACAACGCTGCGCGTCATCACGAGCGGAGCGAATCGCGGCTGCGCCGTCAATGACTGGAACTGCATGACCCGCCTGTGCAAGGCCGACCTGGCCGACCAGAGCGCATGGCGAGGCTGGGCAGGCTGCTGGCGCGACGGCAGCAACTACATCTGCAACTTCGAATGCGGTCAGACTCGTAACTTTTACTGATCGCTTCCGCGAATGCGGGCCGACCCTGCCCGGCCCGCATTCGCATTTTTTCAAGACGACGTGGCTCACAGCCACCGCCGTCAGCGCCTCGCCTGAACCTGCCGGCCCCATAAACGAAAAAAACCCCGCCAAACCGAGAGGTTTGCGGGGCTTGATCTTGGTTGCGGGGGCAGGATTTGAACCTGCGACCTTCAGGTTATGAGCCTGACGAGCTACCGGGCTGCTCCACCCCGCGCCATGCGGACGTAAGCAGAAGCTTACGAAACTGGGTTCCGGAAATGACAAAGGCCGCCGAGCGGCCCATGACCGCTCCAGAAGAGCGGCAAACGTAAAGAGAAGCTGGAAACATGCACTTTGCAGACCTGGCAGCGACCTACTCTCCCGCGTCTTGAGACGAAGTACCATCAGCGCTGGAGCGTTTCACGGCCGAGTTCGGAATGGGATCGGGTGCAGCCGCTCCGCCATAACCACCAGGTCGGCAAAGTGCATGTTCAATTCGAGAAGCTGTGCTTTGTGCTGTCCCATCAAAATGGGCATGAGCAATGCGAACAATCAAGCCGATCGAGTTATTAGTACCGGTAAGCTTCACACATTACTGTGCTTCCACACCCGGCCTATCAACGTGGTCGTCTACCACGACTCTCAGGGAATACTCGTTTTCAGGTCGGTTTCCCGCTTAGATGCCTTCAGCGGTTATCCGTTCCGTATATAGCTACCCTGCTATGCGGCTGGCGCCACAACAGGTCCACCAGAGATACGTCCATCCCGGTCCTCTCGTACTAGGGACAGATCCTGTCAATATTCCTACACCCACGGCAGATAGGGACCGAACTGTCTCACGACGTTCTGAACCCAACTCACGTACCGCTTTAAATGGCGAACAGCCATACCCTTGGGACCTGCTCCAGCCCCAGGATGCGATGAGTCGACATCGAGGTGCCAAACAACCCCGTCGATATGGACTCTTGGGGGTCATCAGCCTGTTATCCCCGGCGTACCTTTTATCCGTTGAGCGATGGCCCTTCCACGCGGGACCACCGGATCACTATGACCGACTTTCGTCTCTGCTCGACTTGTCAGTCTCGCAGTCAGGCAGGCTTATGCCATTGCACTCAGCGAACGATTTCCGACCGTTCTGAGCCCACCATCGCGCGCCTCCGTTACTCTTTAGGAGGCGACCGCCCCAGTCAAACTACCCACCATACACTGTCCCGGATCCGGATAACGGACCGCGGTTAGACATCCATGTAGATAAGGGTGGTATTTCAAGGGTGACTCCACCCGAGCTGGCGCCCGGGCTTCAAAGTCTACCACCTATCCTACACATGCCGACACGAATGCCAGTGTAAAGCTATAGTAAAGGTGCACGGGGTCTTTCCGTCTAACCGCAGGAACCCCGCATCTTCACGGGGAATTCAATTTCACTG
This sequence comes from Neoaquamicrobium microcysteis, assembly GCF_008180155.1. Lineage (GTDB taxonomy): Bacteria > Pseudomonadota > Alphaproteobacteria > Rhizobiales > Rhizobiaceae > Aerobium > Aerobium microcysteis. The sequence goes on from NZ_VSZS01000067.1 coordinate 424,939, forward strand.
AGTCTCTGCTGGAGACAGCGGGGAAGTCGTTACGCCATTCGTGCAGGTCGGAACTTACCCGA
>NZ_VSZS01000067.1:430000-461431 GCF_008180155.1 Neoaquamicrobium microcysteis
CTGGCGACGCCGCCCGAAATTCTCAACCTTGCGTCCTTGGACAACGGCGCCGACAGGGCCGACGCAGCCAAGGCCGACCGGCTGGTCGCCCCGCGCACGCTCACCAACGCCAGCGACCGCCGGCGCATGGAAGTGTCCACCATGACCCGGTCGGGCGATCGCGACGTGGTGCGCACCGTCCCCTTCGTCCAGGTCAAGATGGCTCTGGCCGCCGGCCACACCACAAGCCGCAACTATCCGCCGTTCGATCCGCTGGAAGTTTTCGCCGAAGACGGCGCGGCGCAGGCCGCCGCCCCCAGCACCGGCGTCATCTACGGTGCCAAGGTCGACAGCGAAGTCAGCCTTCGCACCATCGACTTTCCGATCGAGACCGCATCTTTCGAGGAAAGCAGCGCGCTGTCGGCAGAAGAGGTCGAGAGCGTGGTGCGCAACATCGGCGCGATCCTGACCGACGGCGACGTCCAGGTCGCCGCTCTTCATTATGTCGATCCGCAGCGCTTCGGCGAAACGCTCGCCACCCGGACGCTCGGCGCCTCCTACGGCATCCGCATCGTTCCCGAAAACGTCTCGGTCGCCGCACGCGGCTTCGAGGGCGCGACGGCCGACAGCTACGCCGAAGACATCATCCCCTTCCGCATAGAGCGCGAGATCGGCGAGGCGATGGACGAGGCCGGCTATTCCGGTTCGGATTCGGAAGGCATGGCCGAAGCCTTCGCAACGCTGCTGCGGTCTGAAACCATCAAGGCCGGTCACGTCATGCGCCTCGGCATCGAGACGCGGGACGACATCAGCCATATCGTGCGCGCCAGCCTTTACGATGGCCGCCGTCACATCATGACCATCGCGCTGAACGACAGGCGCCAGTATGTCAGGGCCAGCGAGCCCGAGCCCAACCCGGCGGTGCTCGCCGCATTCGACCTCGATCCGCCGGTCGTTCGGGCGCGCGGCGACCTTCCCACCGTCTATGACGGCGTCTACCGGGCGGCCTATTCCTACGGGATGTCGCGGCAGATGACGCGCCAGCTTATCCGGCTGCTGGCCTCGGACGTGGATTATCAGGCGAGGCTGAACCCGACCGACCGCGTCGATGTCTTCTTCTCGCAGCCCGATTCGGAAAACATGGCCACCGACGATTCGGAACTGCTCTACGTGCAGGCGACGTTCGGCGGCAACACGCGCACCTTCTACCGCTTCCAGATGGAAGACGGCGTCATCGACTACTTCGACGAGGAAGGCCGCAGCGCAAGGCAGTTCCTTTTGCGCAACCCGGTGCCGAACGGGCGCTTCACGTCTGGCTTCGGCGGCCGGCGGCATCCCATCCTGGGCTACACCCGCATGCACACCGGCGTCGATTGGGCAGCCCCTCGCGGCACGCCCATCATCGCATCGGGCAACGGCGTGGTTGAAGAAGCCGGCTGGAGCGGCGGCTACGGCCGGCAGACCATCATCCGCCACGCGAACGGCTACAAGACTTCATACAGCCACCAGCACGCCATCGCCGAAGGCGTGGTCGCCGGCGCGCGCATCCGGCAGGGCCAGGTCATCGGCTATGTCGGCTCTACCGGCCTGTCGAGCGGCAACCACCTCCACTACGAGCTGATGGTCAACGGCACCAAGGTCGATCCGATGCGCGTGCGCCTGCCGGTCGAGCGCGTGCTGAACGGCGAGGAGCTCGAAGCTTTCCTCGCCGAGCGCGAGCGTATCGACACATTGCTGAAAGAGCAGGAATCGCCCGGCCTGAAGCTCGCCAGCGCGAGGCTTGGCGGGGAGTAGCGAAGATGGCCTGAGCCGCGCTGAGATGCGGTCAGGCCAAGCGCCAATTGCCAGCGGCTATTCTACGAACTCCACAGTCGCGCCGACCTGCACCATCTTGGCGAGCTCCTGCGCGTCCCAGTTGGTCAGCCGGATGCAGCCATTGGATTCGGTCTTGCCAATCTTCGACGGCTCCGGAGTCCCGTGGATGCCGTAGGTCGGCTTAGACAGCGCGATCCACACCGTGCCGACAGGTCCGTTCGGTCCCGGCGGGATGCGCAGCACGCTGGTGTTGTTGCCCTGCTGGAAATTGATCCGCGGATTGTAGGTGTATTCCGGGTCCAGCGCGATGCGCTCCACCTTGTGGGTGCCGGTCGGCGAAGGCGTCGCCGCCGAGCCGATGGTCGACGGATAGATCGCCACCAGCTTTCCATCCTCGCCATAGGCGCGAACCTGCCGCTTGCCCTTGTCGGCGACGATGCGCGTCACCTTTGCGGTGCGCTGCTTGCCGACATTGGCAACGCGGATGATCGTACCAGGCCGGTCGAAATTGACGCCGGGGTTCAGTGCGACGAGGTAGCGCTCGTCCATATGGAAGCGCTCGGCCAGCATTTCGGTCACCGACACGAAGCCCATGCGCTCCATCTGGGCCTTCTCGCCGTAATCGTCGGGGATGGACGCCACGAACGGACCGGCCGCATCGACCGCGGTGATTTCGTAGTTCTGGAACGCGTCGCCGCCGGTCGCCTGCAGCTGCGCCTCCACATATTCCTGATCGTAGGTGCGAAGCGTCTCGCCCGTCAGTTCGCGATAGGCGGCAATGGCCTTGTTGACGTTGTCGCCGATCCGCCCGTCGATCACGCCCGGCGAGGCGCCGACACGATCGAGCAGCACCTGTATCTTCGCGATCTCCTCGGTCGCGCCGGCGCGGCCGGGCTCGGGCTGCTGGGTGACGTCCGGCAGCGAACCCGTTGCGGGAGGCTGTTCGATAATCGATCCGGGCTGCCGGTCGTCGGGGATCGCGACCATGTCGTTCTCGTCCAGCGACCGCCGTTCGATCGTGTCGTTCTGCACCGGCGGCTGATCGGGCCGGTACCACGGGTCCTCACGGGCGAATTCGTCCTCATAGCCGTAATCGTCCTGCGGATAGACCGGCTCCGGCAGGCGGCGGAAATCGTCGTAGCGGGGAAGCGGGTCCATCGAAGGATAGGGCTCGCGGCCGAGCTGGCGCATCCGTTCCTCGCGGTGTGCCCGCGCAAAGTCGTCGCGCGGCGGCTCGACATCGTAGCGCGGGCGGTAGATCGGCTCCTCCTCGAAGCGCCGGAACGATCCGCGCGGCTCGCGGATTTCGACCACCTCGCCCGTATAGGGGTCCAGCAGAACCTGGCGGCCATACTGATCGTAGAATATCTCGACCTCGCGCGGCTGCGCGTTGGCCTCGACGGCGAGGCCCACAAACAAAACTGCCGTGAAAGAGAGAAGTCTGCCGATCATTCCTGTTTGTCCCAATTACCCTGCATGCCTGATGATTTGTGAACGATGCGACATGAACGGGACATGAAGATGGCGAACAACCGGTTAACGATCCGGTAACCCTGCTGCCCTCGCGGCCCCGATAACGTGGACGTTTCTGACGCATCGGCCTTCCGACGCATCTTGTCCGCAAATTACGGAACCTCACCGCCGCCCGGCTATTCCCCAATGAGTATGGACTGGAGGGGTTGCGCCAAGACTATGCGTTCGCAAAAGCTTGAACATGACAGGATTGACGACGACCGGGGCCGCCGCGCTGTCTCGCCGTCGCAGATACCGGCCCGCGGCTGGATGGATATAGCCGGCCGCATGTGGCGGTCCGTCAACGAGGATCGCGTGATGCTGGTTGCAGGCGGCGCGACCTTCTATCTGTTGCTGGCGCTGTTTCCGGCGTTGACCGCCTTCGTCTCCGCCTATGGTTTGTTCGCCGATGTCTCCACCGTCACGCAGCACGTGGCGACTTTGGGAGCGCTCGTGCCGGCGGAGGGCCTGCAGATCATCGCCGACCGGCTCGAAAGCCTGGCCACCCAGGACAGCGGCGCGCTTGGCTTCGGCATCCTGTTCGGCCTGCTCGTCGCTTTCTGGAGCGCCAACAACGGGGTCAAGTCGCTGTTCGAGGCTCTGAACATCGCCTACGGCGAGAACGAGAAGCGTTCCTTCCTCAAGCTCAACCTCATCGCATTCGGCTTCACGCTCGGCGCGATGTTCGCAGCCGCCATCCTGATCGCGGCGATCGGCGTGGTGCCCGTCGTCCTCGCCATCCTGCGGCTGGGAAGCTGGTCGGAACTGCTGATTGGCGCGCTTCGCTGGCCGGTTCTGTTTCTCATCATCGGGTCCGGCATTACCCTGCTCTACCGCTACGGCCCCAGCCGAGAACCGGCGAAGTGGCGCTGGCTCACCTGGGGAAGCACCGTCGCCACCTTGATCTGGGTTTTCGCCTCGTGGGGGTTCTCGTTCTACCTTCAGAGTTTCGCCGACTATGAGGCGACCTACGGATCGCTCGGCGCGATCATCGGCTTTCTCATGTGGACGTGGATATCGGTCATCATCCTTATTCTCGGCGCCAAGCTGAATGCGGAGATGGAGCATCAGACAGCGGTGGATTCCACCGACGGCGCACCGCAGCCCATGGGAAAGCGCGGCGCCTTCATGGCCGACACGCTGGGCAAGCGGAGCGACTAGAGCCTTTCCAGCTACATGGCCGCATAGGCATTGGCCGCCATGGCGAGAAATGCACCTCCCAGCACGACATTCAGCCAGGGGCGAACGCGCAGGTGCAGCCGGCGCAGCCGCTCTGCCGAGAACGCCAGTGCGACCGCGCCGAACCAGCACAGCGCGACCGCGAATACCGCCGACGCGCCCAGAAGCGGCGAACAGCCGCCGCCAGCGCAAGCCGGCGTGACGGCCATACCGAGGAAGAACGCGGCGGTGATCGGGTTGGTGGCTGCGGTGACCAGTCCGATCCTGAAACAGGACAGGCCCGAGATCGCCGAGGGAGCAGGCATGTTCGGGGCCAGCACGCTGCACCACAGCAGGCTGGCTCCCATATAGCCGAGCACGAGAATGAAGCAGAGGTTCAGCGCCCACAGCATCGCATCGACGGATGCCAGCGCCTGTCCGGCGGAAAGGGCGAAACCTGAAAGCGTGGCGGCGCCCACCGCGACGCCAACTGCCGAGAGAACCGCGTGGCACCGTCTCTCCGTCAGGCTGACCTGGCTGACGACGAGGAAGTTCGCGCCCGGCAGGGCCGCCACCAGCGCATAGGCGCCTGCAATCGCGGTGAAGACGGATATCGAGCTCATCTGGTCCCTCGCACGGAGGGGGATAAGAGTGTTTTCGCCCGAGGTCGTCCTCACCCGAAAAGGGGAAAGCGGAAGAAGTTTCGCGCATTTCGCGAGCACGTCGCCGGTACGCAACCAAAAAAAGCCCCCGCTTTCGCGAGGGCTTTTGTGTCTACGGTGATCGTTCGGCCTAGAGCATGTTGCAGTCGGGTGGAATCACCCGGCGTCGCATACATGCGGCTAAACCAACAGGTTAGACCATGATGTCGTCCGAAAACCGGTTCCCACTTTTCGGCATCATGGCCTAAGCCGCCTCGGCGTCCTCGCCGACGGCATTCACTTTCGAGCGGAAGTTCAGCCGGTCCGAACCGGCGGTGATCTTCACCGTCGACCCGTCGAGGATGTCGCCCAGCAGGATCTTCTCGGCCAGCGGGTCCTGAAGCTCCTTCTGGATCACGCGCTTGAGCGGGCGTGCGCCATAGGCCGGGTCGTAGCCCTTGTCGGCCAGCCACTGGATCGCGTCGGCATCGAGGTCGAGCACGATCTTGCGGTCGGCGAGCAGGCCCTCCAGCCGCTTGAGCTGGATTTCGACGATGCGGCCCATATCCTGCCGGCGCAGGCGATGGAACAGGATCACCTCGTCCACGCGGTTGAGGAATTCCGGCCGGAACGACGCCTTGACGACCCCCATCACCTCATCGCGAACCTTGTCCACGTCCTCGTTCTCGGCCAGCGAGACGAGATATTCCGCGCCGAGGTTCGACGTCATGATGATGAGCGTGTTGCGGAAATCGACCGTGCGGCCCTGCCCGTCGGTCAGCCGTCCGTCGTCCAGCACCTGCAGCAGCACGTTGAAGACATCGGGATGCGCCTTTTCGATCTCGTCGAACAGGATCACCTGATACGGCCTGCGCCGCACGGCTTCCGTCAGCGCGCCGCCTTCCTCATAGCCGACATAGCCGGGAGGAGCGCCGATCAGCCGGGCGACCGAGTGCTTCTCCATGAACTCCGACATGTCGATGCGCACCATCGCCGTCTCGTCGTCGAACAGGAACGCGGCCAGCGCCTTGGTCAGCTCGGTCTTGCCGACACCGGTAGGTCCGAGGAACATGAACGAGCCGATCGGCCGGTTCGGATCCTGCAGGCCCGCGCGCGCGCGCCGTACCGCCTTCGACACGGCCTGCACCGCCTCGCCCTGCCCCACCACGCGCCGGCCGATCTCGTCTTCCATGCGCAGCAGTTTCTCGCGCTCGCCCTCCAGCATCTTGTCGACCGGAATGCCGGTCCAGCGCGACACGATGTGCGCGATTTCGCCGGATGTTACAGTCTCGCCGCCAGACGAAAGTTCAGCTTCCTGTGACTCGGCTTCGGCGAGGCGTTTCTCCAGCTCGGGGATACGGCCATAGGCCAGTTCGCCCGCCTTCTGGAACTCGCCCTGACGCTGCGCGATGGCGAGTTCGTTGCGCACATCGTCAAGCTGGCGCTTCAGATCGGCGGCCTGTCCGCGCGCCTGCTTATCGGCCTGCCACTTGGCGGTCCTGGCGGCCGATTCTTCTTCCAGGCCGGCAAGCTGCTCTTCGATGCGCACCAGCCTGTCCCGGGAAGCGGCATCCGTCTCCTTCTTCAAAGCTTCGCGCTCGATCTTGAGCTGCATGATGCGCCGATCGACCTCATCAAGGTCTTCCGGCTTGGAATCCGCCTGCATGCGCACGCGCGATGCGGCTTCATCGACCAGGTCGATCGCCTTGTCGGGCAAGAAACGGTCGCTGATGTAACGGTCGGATAAGGTCGCCGCCGCGACGAGCGCGGAGTCGGCAATGCGCACCTCGTGATGCTGCTCGTACTTCTCCTTAAGCCCGCGCAGGATTGAGATGGTATCTTCGACCGTCGGCTCCTTGATGAACACCGGCTGGAAGCGGCGGGCGAGTGCCGCGTCCTTTTCGACATGCTTGCGGTATTCCTCCAGCGTGGTTGCACCCACGCAGTGCAGTTCGCCGCGCGCCAGCGCCGGCTTGAGCAGGTTGGAGGCATCCATCGCGCCGTCCGCCTTGCCCGCGCCCACCAGCGTGTGCATCTCGTCGATGAACAAGATGATGTTGCCGTCGGCCGACTGCACTTCAGACAGCACGGCCTTCAGCCGCTCCTCGAACTCGCCGCGATATTTCGCGCCGGCGATCAGCGAGCCCATGTCGAGCGCCATCAGCTGCTTGTCCTTGAGCGATTCGGGCACGTCGCCGTTGACGATGCGCAGCGCCAAGCCCTCGGCGATGGCCGTCTTGCCGACGCCCGGCTCGCCGATCAGCACCGGATTGTTCTTGGTGCGCCGCGACAGCACCTGGATGGTGCGGCGGATTTCGTCGTCGCGCCCGATGACAGGGTCGAGCTTGCCCGCACGGGCGTCTGCCGTCAGGTCGCGCGCATACTTCTTCAGCGCATCGTAACCCTGCTCGGCAGAGGCCGAATCCGCAGTGCGGCCCTTGCGGATCTCGTTGATGGCCTGGTTGAGCGCCGTCGGCGTCACGCCGGCCTTGGCGAGGATGTCGGCGCTCTTGGCCGACTTCTCCATCGCCAGCGCCTGCACCAGCCGCTCGACGGTCACGAAACTGTCGCCGGCCTTCTTGGCCAGATCCTCGGCGGTGGAAAACACCTTGGCGAGCGGCTGGGCGAGGTAGAGCTGCCCGTTGCCGCCTTCCACCTTCGGCAGCGCCTCGATCGCGGCCTCGACGCCGAGGCGCGCATCCTTCGGCTTTCCGCCGGCACGCTCGATCAGCGAGGCGGCAAAGCCTTCCTCGTCGTCGATCAGCACCTTGAGGATGTGTTCGGGCGTGAACTGCTGGTGATTGCGCGAAAGCGCGAGGGTCTGGGCCGACTGGATGAAGCCCCGAACGCGCTCGGAGTATTTCTCGATGTTCATTTGCGTCTCCATTCCGTCACCGACCCGCTACGCGGCATCGGATCAGATTTTAGGTGACGGACCCCCAAGGACAATGACGAAAGTCAAGTAGCCGCTGCGGCAGGCCCAGTTGCGGCGGATATGGGTATGTTTTCCCATGACCTCAAGACGAGAAATGCCCGCAAAAACGAAAAACGGCGGGACAAGCCCGCCGTTCCTCGAAGTTCATCGTCGCGCACTCACTGCGCGGCTTCGGTGACCGGCTCTTCGCTGCCAGAAGGCTGCTCTTCACCGGCGGCCTCGCCTGCCTTCACGCGCGGGCGGCGCGGACGGCGCGGCTTGCGCGGGGCGGCCTCGCCCTGCGCTTCCTCGCCGGATGCGGGCGCTTCGTCAGCCTGCCCGGCCTCAATGGCGGCCGGAGCCTGCTCCATCGAGCCCTGCTTCAGCGCCACTTCGGCCGGTACGCCGTCGATCACCGGCTGCGGGCCGGCGCCGTTCTGGCGGTCGTTGTTGCGTTCGCCGTTGCGGTTGTTGTGGCGCTCGTTGTTGCGGTTCTGATGCTGCTGGGACGGCTGCTCGTTGCCGGAGGACGTGTAGCCCTCGTCGCCATCCTCGTTTTCATCGTCCTCGTCACGCTGGTTGCGCACCTGTTGCTGCGGCATGTGTTCCTGCGCGGCCATGATGATGCGGTTGTAGTGCTCGGCGTGCTGAAGGTAGTTCTCAGCCATAACGCGGTCGCCGGAGCTCTGGGCGTCACGGGCGAGCGTGGTGTATTTTTCGGCGATCTGCTGCGCGGACCCGCGGATTTTGACGTCCGGGCCGTTGCTCTCGTAGCTGCGGGTTAGCGGGTTGGGGCCCTTGCGGTTGGGATTGTTGTTATTGTTATTGTTGTTGTTCCCGCCGCGTCCCCGCATGCGCCTGTTCTGCTGTGGCCTCATTAGTATCTCTTCTTTTGAGAATGCTGTCGTTCCGGAGAGGCGGCCATAGCCACCTGCTTCACGTTTGGTGTTGGCGACCAGCCGCGGGAACCGCGCCACCGCCACGTCGATCCCTGTTTCGATTCATGTTACTTGCCGGACGTTCCCCGCACGAAGTCAAGGCGTCTTTCACGCAAGAAGGCAGTTTGTTCCTTGGGAACCGAATCGATAACAGCACTGCCTGCTTCGTCTCATCCGGTAGCGGGAAACTATCTTCAATATCCATCCTTGCCAAGCGGTTTTTTGCACTGCGCCAATCCGCACTCAGCGGCGGAAGGCCAAGGCTCTCAACACCCCACCGAGATCGTGTGCTGCACCTGCCCGCATGAAACCTTCGCTCTTGAAAATGGCCGGCACGGTTTCGCTCTGGTCGTATCCGATTTCTACCGCCACGATGCCGTTATCTTCTAGATGCCGTGCTGCGCCTGCGGCAATCGCACGATACGCGTCCAGTCCATCGGATCCACCGTCCAGCGCGGCAAGCGGATCATGGTCCCGCACCTCGCGCTCCAGTGACGGAATATCGTTCGACGCTATATAGGGCGGATTTGAGACGATGATGTGAAATCGCCCGTCGATCGCTGAAAACCAGTTCGACCGCACCGCCAGGAAGCGTCCTGCGTTACCGGTCATATCGGCATTGGCGGCAGCCGTTGCAAGCGCATCGTTCGAAATATCGGTGCCGACGGCCCGCGCACGCGCTTCCTGGCTCAGCAGCGCCAGCGCTATCGCGCCGGTGCCGGTGCCCATGTCGAGGATACGGCACGCGCCATGCTGTTCGGCCATGGCCCTCGCATGCGGCAGCACCAGGTCGACCAGCGCCTCGGTGTCCGGCCGTGGCTCCAGTGTGCCGGCGGACAGCGCCAGCCGCATGCCGTAGAAGTCGCGCGCACCGATGATGCGGTGAACCGGCTCCCCCGCCAGCCGTTGTTCGAGCGCCGCCAGCGCCGCATCGACCCTGTCTTGCGAAACCGCCCGCTCGGGGTCCAGCACCGCATCCGACCGCGTGGTGCCGGTAAAATGCTCGACGATCAGCCGTGCTTCGAGCGCCGCGTCCGGCCTGCCGTCGTCCTGGAGTGCCGTCCGTATGTGGCGCAGGAGAGCTCCAAGCGCCGGCCTGATGCCATCCTCAGCCATGCGCCATCCCAGAGCAGAAGCTGGCGTCCATTTCGGACCCCCACCCCTTACCCCTCCCCTCAAGGGAGAGGGAGACTTTGGCAGGTCGTGTACAGAACCTCCCTCCCCCTTGAGGGGAGGGGTAAGGGGTGGGGGTAATTCGTGGCGCGAGAGGCACCAGCCCTACCCCATCTCCGTCAGCAGCTTCGACTGGTGGTCGGCGATCAGCGCATCGACGATCTCGTCGAGTTCGCCCATCATCACCCGGTCGAGCTTGTAGAGAGTCAGGTTGATGCGGTGGTCGGTCACGCGGCCCTGCGGGAAATTGTAGGTGCGAATGCGTTCCGAGCGGTCGCCCGAGCCCACCTGAAGCCGCCGCGCCTCCGAGCGCTCGCCCGCGGCCTTCTCGCGCTCCATGTCGTAGAGCCGCGCACGCAGGATCTGCATCGCCTTGGCGCGGTTCTGGTGCTGCGACTTCTCCGCCGACACCACCATGATCCCCGTCGGTAGGTGGGTGATGCGCACGGCCGAATCGGTCGTGTTGACGTGCTGGCCGCCCGCACCCGAGGCGCGCATCGTGTCGATGCGGATATCCTCGTTGCGGATTTCGATGTCGACGTCCTCGGCCTCCGGCAGCACGGCCACCGTAGCCGCCGAGGTGTGGATGCGGCCGCCCGCCTCCGTCTCCGGCACGCGCTGGACCCGGTGCACGCCCGATTCGAACTTCATATGCGCGAACACGCCCTTGCCCGACACCGACGCGATGATTTCCTTGAAACCGCCGACCTCGCCCTCGCTGGCGGAAACGAGCTCCACCTTCCAGCCCTTAGAAGAGGCGTAGCGTTCGTACATGCGGTAGAGATCGCCGGCAAAAAGGGCGGCCTCGTCACCGCCGGTGCCGGCGCGAATTTCGAGGATGGCGTTCTTCTGGTCTGCGGCATCCTTGGGCAGCAGCAGAACCTGGATGTCCTTCTGCAGCGCCTCGATGCGCTCTTCCACGCCCGGCATGTCGGCCTCGGCCAGCGCGCGCATGTCCGCGTCCATCGTCTTGTCCGCGAGCATCGCTTCCAGATCGGCCAGCTCGCCTTCCGCGCCGCGCAGTTCCTTGATCTTGGCAGCCATCTCCTGAAGATCGGAATATTCCGAAGCCAGCTTGACGTAGACGTCCGGCTCCGGCCCGGCCGCCATCTGCGCCTCGAGCATTTCGAAGCGTTTCAGGACCTGGTCCATCCGGTCGCGTGGCAGTTCGATCATGGAATATCCTTCAAAGAGGAATGTCGTGCGCGGACGCGAATTCGTGCAGCATGGCGCGCACGTCCCTGTCGCTGGTCGGCGCATCCAGCGTCTCGTCCATCAGCGCGGTCAGCTCGCCGAGCGTCAGCTCGGTCAGCATCGCCTTAACCGGGCCGATCGCCGCCGCCGACATCGATATGGCCCGATAGCCGATCCCCAGAAGCGCGAGCGCACTGATCGGCCGGCCGGCCAGTTCGCCGCACAGCGTCACCGATGTGCCGGTCTTTTCGCCGGTCCGCGCGATCTGCCGCAAAAGCCGCAGGAAAGGCACCGAGATCGGGTCGAAACGGCCGGCAAGCTGGGTATTGCCCCGGTCGGTGGCGGTGACGAACTGGAACAGGTCGTTGGAACCGACGGAGACGAAGTCCACCGCCCCCATCACCTCCTCGAGCTGCCACATCAGCGACGGCACCTCGATCATCGCGCCGAGCTTGAGGCTCGTCGGCAGATGATGGGCGAAGCGCGACAGATGCCGCACTTCCTTGTCGATGATCTCGCGCGCCTGCCTGATCTCGGAAAGCTCGGTCACCATGGGCAGCATCACGCGCAGCTCGCGCCCGCCGGCAGCCTTCAGCAGGGCGCGCATCTGCGTGCGCAACAGGCCCGGCCGGTCGAGCGTCAGGCGCACTGCGCGCCAGCCCAGCGCCGGATTTTCCTCCTGCCCGACACCCTTGAAGTAGGGCAGCACCTTGTCGCCGCCGATGTCGATGGTGCGGAAGGTCACCGGCTTGTCGCGCGCCGCGTCCAGCACATCGCGATAGAGCTTCTCCTGCGCCTCGGCACGCGGGAAGGTCGAGGCCACCATGAACTGCAGCTCGGTGCGGAACAGGCCGATGCCCGCGGCGCCCGATTCGGCCAGTTGCGGCAGGTCGACCGCGAGACCCGCATTCATCATCAGGTCGATATGCACCCCGTCGCGGGTGACGGACGGCTTGTCGCGCAGCTCGCGATAGAGTTCCTGCCGGCGGGCGCGGAACCGCACCTTCTCGGCATAGGCCGCCTCGACGTCGGACTGCGGACGCAGGTGTACCACCCCGTCCTCGCCATCAACGATGATCGCGTCGCCGTTCTCCGACATGGAGACCGCGCCCTTCATCTGCCCGGTGACGGGAATGCCCATCGCACGCGCGACGATGACGACGTGGCTGGTGACGGCGCCTTCTTCAAGCACCAGCCCGCGCAGCTTCTCGCGCGGATAGTCCAGCAGCTCCGCCGCGCCCATCGAGCGCGCCACGATGATGGCGTCGCGCGGCAGCTGGCCCGCCAGCGCTTCGGGCCCGTGTCCCATCAGCATGCGCAGCAGCCGGTTGGCGAGATCGTCGAAATCGCTCATCCGCTCGCGCAGATAGGGGTCGGTCATGTGCATCATGCGCGCACGCATGTCGCTCTGCACCTTTTCCACCGCCGCTTCCGCAGTAAGGCCGTTGCGAACGGCTTCCTCCAGCCGGCGCACCCAGCCCCGGTCGTTGGCGAACATCCGGTAGGCTTCCAGCACCTCGCGGTGCTCGCCCTCGAAAGCCACCTCGCGACGAGAAAGCATGTCGTCGATGGAGAGCCTCAGCGAGCCCAGCGCCGTCTCCAGCCGCTGGAGTTCCTCGTCGCTGTCCTCGTTGAAGAGGTTGGTGACGACGATGCGCGGCTCGTGCAGCACCACATGGCCGAGCCCGACGCCCTCGTTGAAGCTCATGCCCTTGATGGTCACCGGCCGCGACAGGTCGAGCTCGAGGCCGGGCCGCGTCAGCCGCGAGAGGTCGCCCGTGGCGATCATCTCCGCGATCACCATCGCGGTCGTTTCCAGCGCCTCCACCTCGTCCTCGCGATACTGGCGCATGGTGCGGTTCTGCACCACCAGCACCCCGAGCGTACGTCCGGCACGAAGCACCGGCACGCCGAGGAAGGAGTTGTAGATTTCCTCGCCCGTCTCCGGCAGGTAGGCGAAGGCGGGGTGCTTCTGCGCGTCCGAAAGGTTCAGCGGCCGCGCGCTTGCGGCGATGGTGCCGACGAGACCCTGCCCCAGCCGCAGCTGGGCAAGGTGGACCGAGCCGGGGTTGAGACCTTCGGTGGCGTAGAGCTCCAGCACGCCGTCGGCCCGCAGCACGTAGAGCGAGCACACTTCGGCGACCATGTTCTGGGCGATGTGATGCACGATCCGGTCGAGCCGTGCCTGCGGCTCGAGCGCTTCGGCCATGAGTTCGCGAAGCCGTCTCAGCAATAGGCGCGGGCCTGCGGCCGTGTCACGCATCGCGCATCTTTCTCCAACGCCGGGCGAGGCGGCACGGGCCTCCCCGGTCGCCTCCGTGTCCGGCCATGCCGGTGTATCGTCGTCTACTGCTTATCCAGACCGTAGACGGAATGCAAAGTGCGAACGGCAAGTTCTGTGTACGGGCCGTCGATCAGGATCGATATCTTGATCTCGGAAGTCGTGATGGCGCGGATGTTGATGCCCTTTTCCGACAGCGCCCGGAATGCCGTCGCGGCCACGCCGGCATGGCTTCTCATGCCGATGCCGATCACCGAAACCTTCGACATGCCGTCGTCGTGCTGCACGGCGTCAAAGCCGATCGTTGCCCTGCCCTTCTCGAGCACGGCCAGCGCCTTTCCGACGTCGCCCGACGGCACGGTGAACGTCATGTCGGTGAACGAGCCGTCCTCCGAGATGTTCTGGACGATCATGTCGACATTGATGCCGGCTTCCGCCAGCGGCCCGAAGATGCCTGCGGCGACGCCCGGCCGGTCGGAGACGCGGCGCAGCGATATCTGTGCCTCGTCCTTGGCGTAGGCGATGCCGGTGACGACTTGCTGTTCCACGATTTCATCCTCGTCGCAAATGAGGGTTCCGGGCGGGTTGTCGAAATCGCCCATGCCGGGCGCGTCCGGATCCTCGAATGAAGAACGCACGAAGGTGCGCACCTTGTGCACCATGGCAAGCTCGACCGAGCGCACCTGCAGCACCTTTGCCCCCAGCGAGGCCATCTCCAGCATTTCCTCGAAGGAGATGCGCGAAAGCCGGCGCGCCTTGGGCTCGATGCGCGGGTCGGTGGTGTAGACGCCGTCGACATCGGTATAGATGTCGCAGCGGTCGGCCTTCACGGCGGCCGCGATGGCCACCGCGCTGGTGTCGGAACCGCCGCGCCCCAGCGTCGAGATGCGGTTGTCGGGCGCGATGCCCTGGAAACCGGCGATGACGGCCACCTGCCCCTCGCCGAAGCGCTGCACCAGGAACGACCCGTCGATATCCTGTATGCGCGCCGCGCCATGGGCTCCGTCGGTCTTGATCGGGATTTGCCAGCCCTGCCAGGATCTGGCATGCACGCCCATCGACTGCAGCACCAGCGCCAGCAGGCCGGAGGTGACCTGCTCGCCCGAGGCGACCACGGCGTCGTATTCGCGTGCGTCGTAGATGTTGAAGTTGGAGCCTTCGGCCTTCGATGCGTCCTGCACCCACCCGACCAGCTCGTTGGTCTTGCCCGACATGGCGGAGACGACGACGGCGACCTCGTGGCCGGCATCGACCTCGCGTTTGACATGCCGCGCCACGTTGCGGATGCGGGCGATGTCGGCGACCGAAGTCCCGCCGAATTTCATCACGATGCGCGCCATGGAAACGACAGGTCCCTGCGGTACGGTCCGGGCCCGGTCGGCAGACCGGTAGCCCCCGGAAATCTGAAATGAAAACGCCCCGGCAAGGCGAGGCGCGAATGCGCCGGTTCCATAGCCAAATCTGGCTCCCACCGCAAGCGACCGCCCTGCCATGGCTTGACTTTCGCGCCGCCCTCCCCGACTTCATTGCGTCGAAGGAGACCATGACATGCCAGAAGCCCGACGAACGACCATCGATGCCGGCGAAGTGGAACGCTTCTCGGCGATGGCTGCGGAATGGTGGAACCCCAACGGCAAGTTCCGCCCCCTGCACAAGTTCAACCCGGTCCGTCTGGCCTATATCCGCGATCAGGTTGCGGCCCGCTTCGGGCGGGATCCGCGCGCTGCCAGGCCGTTCGAGGGTCTGCGCTTTCTCGACATCGGCTGCGGCGGCGGCCTCCTGTGCGAGCCGATGGCGCGGCTGGGTGCCGAAGTGGTCGGCGCGGACGCATCCGAGACGAACATCGAGGTGGCGCGGCTGCATGCGGCCGAAAGCGGCGTGAAGATCGACTATCGCGCCGAGACGGCGGAGGCGCTGGCCGATGCGGGGGAACGCTTCGACGTGGTGCTCAACATGGAAGTGGTGGAGCACGTCGCCGACGTGGACTTCTTCATCGCCAAGTGCGCCGAGCTGGTGAAGCCGGACGGCATCATGTTCGTGGCCACCATCAACCGCACGTTCAAGGCGCTCGGCCTCGCCATCGTCGGCGCGGAATACGTGCTGCGCTGGCTGCCGCGCGGCACCCACCAGTACGGCAAGCTGGTGAAGCCCGAGGAGCTGGAGCGCGCGCTGTCGGCCGCCGGCATGGCGATAACAGACCGCACGGGCGTCACCTACAATCCTCTCGCCGACCGCTGGGGCCGATCGAAGGACATGGACGTCAACTACATGGTTCTGGCCGAAAAGCGCGCGCAGTAGCTGCCCATCGCCGGCAGCGGATCAATTCTGGTCGTCCGGGAACACCGGCAGCGGCATGAACTCGACGCCCTCGTCGATCAGGCTCCGCGCTTCATCGGCGGTGGCCTCGCCGTAGATGCCGCGCGCTTCCGTTTCGCCGAAATGGATCTTGCGCGCTTCCTCGGCGAACTTGTCGCCGACATAGTCGGCATTCTCGCGCGCTTTTGCTGCCATGGCCTTGAGCTGGGCAAGCGCCTTGCGCTGCTCCTCGCCCATGGCCAGCGCGATCTTGTCGTTCTTGCGCCCGGTCGAGACCGCAGGCGCCATCAGCGCCTTGTCGACCTTGGGTGAATGACAGACCGGGCAGGTCACCAGCCCGCGCTTCTTCTGCTTGTCGAAATCGTCGCCGTTGCGAAACCATCCGTCGAAGGAGTGGTCCGCATCGCAGACGAGCGAGAAAAGGATCATGATGCCTTCCTGTGCCCGGTTTCGGCGTCGGCGACCTTCACCTCGAAGTCGCGCGCGTTCTTCAGGTTGGGCACCTTGCCGCGCGCCTGCGCGGAAGCCGACGGGTCGATGTCGGCGATGACGACGGCAGGCTCGTCATGGTCGGCTTCTGCCAGGATGCGGCCCCACGGATCGACGATCAGCGAATGGCCGTAGGTCTCGCGGCCGTCCTCGTGCACCCCGCCCTGCGCCGCCGAAATCACGAACGCGCCGTTCTCGATGGCGCGGGCGCGCTGGAGCACGTGCCAATGCGCGGCACCGGTCTGGCGTGTGAAGGCCGCCGGCATGGTCAGCGCCTGCGCGCCGGCCATCGCCTGCGCCCGGAAAAGCTGCGGAAACCGCACATCGTAGCAAACCGCCATGCCCAGCCGCGCGAACGGCAGGTCGACCAGCATCGCCGCCGTGCCCGGCTCGTAGGTCGCCGATTCGCGCCAGCTCTCGCCATTGTCGAGGTCGACGTCGAACATGTGGATCTTGTCGTAGGTGGCGATCTTCGCGCCGTCCGGGCCGAAGATGAAGCCCCGATTGGCGACCTTCCCGTCTGGCCGCGCGATCGCCGTGGAGCCGACATGAACGAAGATGCCAAGCTCGCCCGCCAGCCGGGCCGCCGCCAGCGCGACAGGGTCGTCCGCTTCGGGTTTCAGCAGCGCCTTCAAGCTCGCCCGGTCGCGCACCAGCGCCCCGGTCATCTCCGGCGACTGCACATAGGTCGCACCCTGCCCTGCGGCATCGCGCACCAGCGCCTCGAAATCCGCGACATTGCGCATCGGGTCGGTGCCCGAGCGCATCTGCAAGGCGGCTACCCTGGTCGTCGTCATGCTTGTCAGGCCCTCTCGCCGGCCAGAAGCGCGTCGAGCCGGCCCGCGCTGTCGAGCGCGTGCAGATCGTCCGAGCCGCCGACATGAACGTCGCCGATGAAGATTTGCGGGAAGGTCGAGCTGCCGTTGGCGCGCTGGATCATTTCCTGTCGCAATTCCTGCGAGAAGCTCGCATCGTGCTCGGTATATGCGACACCCTTGGAATCGAGCAGCCGCTTCGCCGCCGCGCAATAGCCGCACATCATGCGCGTATAGATGGTGACTTCGGTCATGACATCTCTCGCCCTGTCGGGTCCGCTTTCATTCTCCCGTCATATAGTCCCTGTGTCGTCGGGCCGGAAGTCCCCAGGCAGAACGCGCGCAAATGTGAGCACGTCGACATCTGCGGCCCCGCCGCGCCGCAGCGCCTTCGTCACCGCCGCGACGGTGGTTCCGGTCGTGTAGACATCGTCCACCAGCAATACGCGCCGGCCGCGCAATCGGATTTCCGCCCGCGGGGGCACGCGAAACGCGCCGCGCACGTTTTCCTCGCGTTCGCGCGCACCCAGCCCCACCTGCTGCCGCGTCGGCCGCACGCGGATGACGGCGTCGGGCGCAAACGGCGTCTCGGAAAGCCTGCTCAGCGCGCGCGCCAGCTCGGCCGACTGGTTGAAACGGCGGCGAAAGAAGCGGCGGCGATGCAGCGGCACCGGCACGACCAGATCGGCATCGGCCAGCAGTTCGCCTCCCACGCGCATCATCCAGCGCGCCATCCATGGCGCAAGCTCTGTCCGGTCGCCGAATTTCAGCGACTGCACCATCTGCCGCGCCGCGCCGGTATAGGTGACGGCCGCGCGGGCTCGGGCGAAGGGCGGCGGGTTGGCGATGGCATCGGGAGAAAGCACGCCTTCGCCCATGTCGTGCGAGAACGGCGCGCCCGTCACCTCGCACCACGGCCGCTCGATGAAGCGCAGCGTCGGCCAGCATGCGCCGCAAAGCGTGCCGGGCTCCGTCACCAGCCGTCGGCATCCCGCGCAGACCGGTGGAAACAAGATACGCGCCGGCCACCTTGCCAGCGCCGCCATCCACCCCTTGAACTCCGTCGCGCGATCGGTCACGAGAAAACCCCACCCGGCCGGCACCATATCAGACCGCCGGACTAGGAGTCCCATGGAACCGATCTTCGAGCCAGCCAGCCTCATCGCCAGCAAGCGCCGCGCGCTTCACATCGCCGACGCCAGTGCCCGCTTCCTGATGGCGCGCGCCGCCGAAGACCTCGGCGACAGGCTCGGCACGGTCGAACGGCCCTTTGCAAAGGCGGCCGCCCTGTTCTCCGCGACGCCGGATACGGCGGCCGTACTGCGCGAGAGCGGCAAGGCGCAGGAGGTGGTGCGCGTGGAGGCCGATGCAGCGTTTCTGGCGGGCGACGGCATCGCCGCGCAGCCCGAGACCGTTCCGTTCGAGCCGGAGAGCATCGACCTTGCCGTCTCGCTCTACGGCCTGCACGAGATGAACGACGTGCCGGGAATGCTGGTGCAGATACGCCGCGCCCTGCGCCCGGACGGGCTTTTCCTGGGCTGCATGGCCGGCGCCGGCACGCTGGGCGAGCTGCGCGAGGCACTGCTGGTGGCCGAGACCGAGCTTTCCGGCGGGGCCAGCCCGCATGTCTTCCCCTTCACGGACGTTCGGGATGCCGGCGGGCTGCTCCAGCGCGCCGGCTTCGCGCTGCCTGTCGCCGACCACGAGACCATCACCGTGCGCTACGACACCATGTTTGCTTTGATGCGCGACCTGCGTGCGATGGGCGCGACGAACGCGCTCGCCGCCCGCAGCCGCAAGCCGTCGTCACGGGCGCTGTTTCTCCGTGCAGCCGAGATTTACGCCGAACGGTTCTCCGACCCGGACGGCCGCGTCAGGGCGACGTTCTCGACCATATGGCTGTCGGGCTGGGCTCCACATGCCTCGCAGCAGAAGCCGCTCAGGCCGGGTAGCGGAAAGGTCTCGCTTGCAAAGGTGCTGGGCGAGGGCAGCGGAAGGTGACTATTCCGCGTCGGCGACCGCATTGGTCATGATGTCGCTCACATAGTTGAAGGTGTTCTGCACACCATCCATCACCTGCGTGATCCCGCCGACGATGGCCAGCGACACCAGGGCCGCGATCAGGCCGTATTCGATTGCGGTCGCGCCGCTTTCGTCCCTGATAAACCTCTTCAGCATCGCTCCGCTTCCTGTCGGCCGGTTGCGCTCATGCGGCGCGGGTGAGCGTTATATTAGGGAGCCCGCACCTACAAACCGTTAAGGCGTGCGGTTAACGCTTTATGGCGATCAGCAGTCGCCGGAGCGCATTCCGTTGTTGCGGATGATGCAGACCGAGTTGGGCGAAGGCTGGAGCACGCTGCGCCGCACCGTGTAGGTGCCGGGCGCATTGCGCTGGCCGATGGTGCCCGTCGCCATCATGTCGAGGCCGGCGGGATAGCCCTGATAGGCCACCTTGCGGGTGTGGTTCTCGACGAGCGGGGTGAGGATCAGCGCCAGCGCGACGGCGGCGGACCCGAACAGCAGTGCGATGCGCAGCGCGCCCATGCCGGCATTTCCGGCGCTCCAACCGCGCTCGGCGCGGGGCATTTCCCAATCGTCGCGAAGCTGCATGCTACCCCTCGTTGCCTGCCGGCGGTCTCGAACCGGGCACAGACCGGACCTTCGGCTCAAATTTTCATGTTTGGCTGAAGGATTGATTAACGATGCAGGACGCCAGCACCTCAGAATCCCCTCCCCCCTGAGGGGAGGGGTAAGGGGTGGGGGCAAAGGCGCTGCGGCAACCCGACAAGAGGCCCCGCAGAGCGGCGGCGCTCTACAGCAGGTCGATGAGAAACGGGATCAGCGGCGCGTCGGCCGGCGGCATGGGATAATCGCGCAGCTTCGTTGCGCGCACCCATTTAAGCGCCGCATGCTCCTGCGGCTGCGGAACGCCCCAGAAGCGCCGGCAGACATAGAGCGGCATCAGAAGGTTGAAATCGTCGTAAGCGTGGCTGGCGAATGTCAGCGGCGCGAGGCAGGCGACCTTGGTCTCGATGGCCAGTTCCTCGCGCAGTTCGCGCACCACCGTCTCCTCGGGCGTCTCGCCCGGCTCCACCTTGCCGCCGGGAAACTCCCACAGCCCAGCAAGCTGCTTTCCCTCGGGCCGCTGTGCGATCAGCACGCGCCCGTCAGCGTCCACCAGCGCGCAGGCTGCCACGAGCAGCAGCCGCTTTGGGATTGCCGCGTCGCTCATGCGCCCTCCGGCTGGCGATAATGGTAGCTGTACAGGTCCTCGAAGCCCATCGAACGGTAGAGCCCGACGGCGCTTTCATTGTCGGCTTCCACCTGCAGCCATGCCGTGCGCGCGCCATGCGCGCGTGCCCATTTCAGCGCCGAGAGCAGGATGCGCCGGCCAAAGCCCTTGCCGCGCTGGCTCTCCTCGGTCGCCACCTCGAACAGCCCGGCCAGATCGCCGTCATGCACGCAGATGGCGGTGGAAACGGGCACACCGCCCTCCTCCAGCACAAAAAGCCCGGCCTGCGGCTGGATCGAGCTGATGACCTCCGACAGCCCCGGCCGCAGCACGGGGTCGAGGTTGCGGATCGCGATGGCCGCGCCGATGAAGCGGCCCATATCCTTGAGCGGTATCTGGTGCATCGCATCGCGAACCAGCGCGTCGCCCAGCGGCGCGCGCATCACCAGCGATTGCGAAAACTGGCTCCAGCCCTCTGCGTCCAGATGCGCGGCGATGCGTTCGCCGGCCAGCGGCGACATGCGGAAGGTGAGCGGCCGCCCGAAGGCCGCAAACCGCCGGCCCGCACGCGCGATCCGCTCCGGCAGGTTGCCGTGGTCGCCCGGATCAAGGGGATTGATGGAGTTGAGACGTCTGGCGGGATGGCCGCCCGTCAGCCTGACGGCCCACGTGCCGTCGTAATGTACGGTCGTGGCCGGCCATGCGCGGAAGCCCGCCGCCTCGAAGCGGCGCACCATCGGCAGGTTGCTGCCGCCCGAAAGGCCGTCGCTCTTCATAGAACCGGCCACGGCCTCAGCTTCTGTAGTCGCCGTTGATGGCGACATATTCCTTGGTGAGGTCGCAGGTCCAAACCGTCGCCTTGCCGCGTCCCAGCCCCAGATCGACCCGGACCGCGATCTCGTCGCGCTTCATGTAGGCCGAGGTTTCGGTCTCGGAATAGGCCGGGTCGCGCTCGCCCTGATGAGCGACGCGGATATCCCCGAACCAGATCGACAGCAGGTCGCGGTCGGCCGGTTCGCCGGCCTTGCCGACGGCCATCACCACGCGGCCCCAGTTGGCATCCTCGCCGGCCACAGCGGTCTTCACCAGCGGCGAATTGGCTATAGACAGGGCGACGCGCTTGGCCGAACGCGCCGACTTCGCGCCCGTCACGGTCACTTCCACCTGCTTGCGCGCGCCCTCGCCGTCACGCACCACCTGCAGGGCGAGGTTCTTCAGCATCCGGTTCAGCGCCCGGCGGAACTGGGAAAGCCTCGCATCCTTGGGATCGGTGATGCGCGGGGCGCCGCGCTTTGCTGCGGCTCCCGTGGCAAACAGCATCAGCGTGTCGCTGGTCGAGGTGTCGCTGTCCACCGTCACCGCGTTGAACGTCTTGCCGACGCCCTTCGACAACAGATCCTGCAGCACGGCGGCATCGATGGCCGCATCGGTGGCGAGGAAGGACAGCATCGTCGCCATGTCGGGCGCGATCATGCCGGCACCCTTGGCGATGCCGTTCAGCGTCACTTCAGTCTCGCCGATCATCACCTTGGCGGTGGCGTATTTCGGATAGGTGTCCGTGGTCATGATCGCCTTGCCGGCCTCGCCCCACAGGGCCGGCTCGGCGGTTTCGACCATGCCCGCCAGAAGATGAGAGAACTTGCCCGCATCCAGCGGCTCGCCGATCACGCCGGTCGAGGCCAGGAACACCTCTTCCTGCGCGCAGCCGGCAGCCTTGGCCGCCGCCTCGCCCGTCATCGACGTGGTCTCGCGCCCGCGCTTGCCGGTGAACGCATTGGCATTGCCGGAATTGACCACCAGCACCCGCGCGCTGCCGCCCGGAAGGTTCTGGCGGCAGAACTCCACCGGCGCGGACGGGCACTTCGAGCGCGTGAAAACGCCCGCCACCGTGGTCCCCTCGTCGAAGACCATGGCGACCACGTCAGTGCGCCCCTTGTACTTGATACCCGCCTGCGCGGTGGCGATGCGCACGCCTTCGACCGTGGGCATCCGGGGCTGCTTCTTGGGCGCGAGTGGAGAGACTGCGTCTGACATGGAAGGCGTCCGCGCTGGCTTGCGACTATTCGCTCTGTGCGGGCGCGGCCTCGCCGCCTTCCGCGCCGGCTGCCGGCTCGAGAACCGACTTCAGGCCTTCATCCGCGATCTCGACCTCGGCCGCCTCGCGAAGCTCGGTCACACGCTGCATGTAGGCGTCGCGCAGCAGCACCGAGCGCAGCTGGCCCGAGACCTGCTCGAATGCCGGCGGCTGCTTGGCGCGCTTGTCTTCCACCTTGATGACGTGCCAGCCGAACTGCGTCTGCACCGGCTCGGTCGAGTGTGCACCGACTTCCATGGCGAACGCCGCCTGCTCGAACTCGGGCACCATCTGGCCCGAGGCGAAATAGCCCAGGTCGCCGCCCTGCGCTGCCGCGCCGTCCTGCGACTTCTCCTTGGCGATCTCCTCGAAGTCGCCGCCGCCGTTCAGCTCCTCGATGATGGCGGCTGCCTCTTCCTGCGTCGGCACGATGATGTGGCGGGCGCGCACTTCCTCGCCGGCGTCGAGCTTGGCGATCTCTTCGTCATAGCGGGCGCGAACGGCGTCGTCCGTCACCAGATTGGCGACTTCCTCGTCGATATAGGCGCTGTGCAGCGCGCGCTGGCGCAGCATATCCATGCGGCGGTTGAAATCGTCGCCGTCGGCAAGGCCCTTGGTCTCGGCCTCGGCTGCCAGCAGCCTGATCTCGATGACGGCCGAAAGGGCCGCCGCGCGGCGCTGGTCCTCGGGAAGCTGGGCGAACTGCTGCTCCAGATCGGCGATCGCGATCGTCAGGTCGGCTTCGGTGATCGGCGTGCCGTTGACGGTGGCAACGACGGTCTCGGGTGCCACGTCCTGCGCCAGGGCCAGCGGGGCCGACAGGGCGATCATGGCTGCGGCCGCGCCGATACGAACGATCGACAGGCGACGGAACGGATGCTTCATGGAAAAATCTCCAGTGTGGGGCCAGTATGGGGGATTGGCTGCAATGGGGTGTCGCCCCTTTCAAACCAGCCGAAATGTGGCGATTTTCCGCTCGCTGCCTGTAAAGGAAGCAACGTTGACATCGCTTGTGCCCCCTCTTATCTGTCCTTCGACTTGGCGTCCAGAAGCTATTTTCGGGCGCTTTCTTCTGTTTTCGGTCCGCTGTTAAGTCCATCGCGGGCCTGGCCGGTGGGACGCCCGGCAATCCGTTCTGAAAGGACCATCATGGTCAACTTTGGCTCTCTGGCGCGCAAGATTTTCGGCTCATCCAACGACCGTCGCATCAAGGGCTTCCGCCCTCGCGTGGAAGCGATCAACGCGCTCGAGAAGGAAATGCAGGCGCTGTCCGACGACGCGCTCAAGGCCAGGACCGAAGAATTCCGCAAGCAGATCGCCGAGGGAAAGACCCTCGATGACCTGCTCATCCCGGCTTTCGCCGTGGTGCGTGAGGCTTCGAGGCGCGCGCTGGGGCTGCGGCCTTTTGACGTGCAGCTCATCGGCGGCATGGTGCTGCACGGCGGCGGCATCTCCGAAATGCGCACCGGTGAGGGCAAGACGCTGGTCGCGACCCTGCCGGTCTATCTCAACGCGCTCTCGGGCAAGGGCGTCCACGTCGTCACCGTCAACGACTACCTGGCCCGCCGCGACGCCGAATGGATGAGCCGCGTCTACGGCTTCCTCGGGCTCACCACCGGCATCATCGTGCACGGGCTTTCCGACGAGGAGCGCAAGGCGGCCTATGCCTGCGACGTCACCTACGCAACCAACAACGAGCTCGGCTTCGACTATCTGCGCGACAACATGAAATACGACCGCGCCCAGATGGTCCAGCGCGGCCACAATTACGCGATCGTCGACGAGGTCGACTCCATCCTCATCGACGAGGCGCGCACGCCGCTCATCATCTCCGGGCCGCTGGACGACCGCTCCGAGCTCTATAACTCCATCGACACCTTCATCCCGCAGCTCGAAGCCGCCGACTACGAGATCGACGAGAAGCAGCGCACCGCGACCTTCACCGAGGAAGGCACCGAGAAGCTGGAAAACCTGCTTCGCGAGGCAGGCATGCTCAAGGGCGCGTCGCTCTACGATGTCGAGAACGTCGCCATCGTCCACCACGTCAACAACGCGCTCAAGGCCCACCGCCTTTTCCAGCGCGACAAGGACTACATCGTGCGCAACGGCGAGGTCGTCATCATCGACGAGTTCACCGGCCGCATGATGCCCGGACGCCGCTTCTCGGAAGGCCTGCACCAGGCGCTCGAAGCCAAGGAGAAGGTGCAGATCCACCCGGAGAACCAGACGCTGGCCTCCA
The DNA here is from genome assembly GCF_008180155.1 of Neoaquamicrobium microcysteis. Lineage (GTDB taxonomy): Bacteria > Pseudomonadota > Alphaproteobacteria > Rhizobiales > Rhizobiaceae > Aerobium > Aerobium microcysteis. The sequence continues at coordinate 454,771 of NZ_VSZS01000067.1, forward strand.
TCACCTTCCAGAACTATTTCCGCATGTATTCCAAGCTGGCCGGCATGACCGGCACGGCGCTGACGGAAGCCGAGGAGTTCGGCAACATCTACGGCCTCGAGGTCTCCGAAATCCCGACCAACGTGCCCGTCGCGCGCATCGACGAGGATGACGAGGTCTACCGGTCGGTCGAAGAGAAGTTCAAGGCGATCGTGCGCGAAATCCGCGAGGCCCACGCCAAGGGCCAGCCAACGCTGGTCGGCACCACCTCGATCGAGAAGTCCGAGCAGCTTGCGGAGCGCCTGCGCGCCGAAGGCTTCCAGGAGTTCCAGGTTCTCAACGCCCGCCACCACGAGCAGGAAGCCGTGATCGTGGCGCAGGCGGGCCGTCCGGGCGCGATCACCATCGCCACCAACATGGCCGGCCGCGGCACCGACATCCAGCTCGGCGGCAACGCCGACATGCGCATCGCCCAGGAACTCGGCGACATGGCCGCCGGACCGGAGCGCGACGCGAAGGAGCAGGCCATCCGCGAGGACATCGCCCGGCTCAAGGAGCAGGCGCTTGCCGCCGGCGGCCTCTACGTGCTGGCGACCGAACGACACGAATCGCGCCGCATCGACAACCAGCTTCGCGGCCGCTCCGGCCGTCAGGGCGACCCCGGCCGCTCGAAATTCTTCCTGTCGCTTCAGGACGACCTGATGCGCATCTTCGGCTCCGACCGCATGGATGGCATGCTCCAGAAGCTCGGCCTCAAGGAAGACGAGGCCATCATCCATCCCTGGATCAACAAGGCGCTGGAGAAGGCTCAGAAGAAGGTCGAGGCCCGCAACTTCGACATCCGCAAGAACCTGCTCAAGTTCGACGACGTGATGAACGACCAGCGCAAGGTGGTGTTCGAGCAGCGCATCGCACTGATGGACGGTGAGAACCTCGGCGAAACCATTGCCGAGATGCGCGAGGACGTGGTCGAGGATCTCGTCGCCAAGCACATCCCCGAAAACGCCTATGCAGAGCAGTGGGATCTCGACGGCCTCAAGGAGGGCGTTCGCGCCCATCTCAACCTCGACATGCCCATCCACGAATGGGCGGCCGAGGAAGGCATCGACGACGAGAACATCCGCGAGCGCCTGCTGGAAGCTGCCAACAAGGCGGCCGCCGACCGTATGGAGCGCTTCGGCCCCGACATCATGGCCTATGTCGAGAAGTCGATCGTGCTGCAGACGCTCGACCACCTCTGGCGCGAGCATCTGGTCAATCTCGACCACCTGCGCTCCGTCGTCGGCTTCCGTGGCTATGCCCAGCGCGATCCGCTGCAGGAGTACAAGACCGAGGCGTTCGAGCTATTCCAGGCCATGCTCGGCAACCTGCGCCAGGCCGTCACCTCGCAGCTGATGCGTGTGGAACTGGTGCGCGAAGCGGCCGACGCCCCGCCCCCGCAGGCGCCGCAGCAGGTGCGCGGCGAGCACATCGACGCGACCACCGGCGAAGACGATTTCGGCGAGACGGCGCTTGCGCTTGCGCCCGCCGACAACCGCATCGTCCCGGCCGAGCAGCGCGACCCCGCCGATCCCTCGACATGGGGCAAGGTCGGCCGCAACGAGACCTGCCCCTGCGGCTCGGGCAAGAAGTTCAAGCACTGCCACGGCGCTTTCGTCTGAGGCAGCCAGTCGCGCCTCCGCGCGATGGAAAGATCAACGCCCGCGGCACAGCCATGCCGCGGGCGTTTTCGTTCCGGGCAACCGCTTGCCGGGCATCCTGAGAGCCTGCTCCCTGTGCGTGAACCCGACGCGCGCCGCCGTTCCACCGTTTCTTAAAGGGTTTCCGCTACATGTGACGCGCCTTTTGCGGGCACTCGGGAAACGGAGAGTAACGGGTTGCGCTTTTCCGCTGCATCGACGGCCGACCGGCTCCTGCCGGAAGCGCTTGCCGCGCGTGCGCGCCCGCATCTCGACCGGCTCGACGCGGTGGTCTTCACCGCCGACGACAGGGGCCAGGCCAGCCGCACATCGCTGACGGCTTTCGCCATCCGCATTGTCAGCGCGGTCATCGCTCTCGTCAGCCAGATCCTCATGGCGCGCTGGATGGGCGGCTTCGAATACGGCATCTTCGTCCTCGTCTGGACGACGATGATCATCGTAGGCAACCTGTCGTGTCTCGGCTTCCACACCTCCATCGTGCGCTACATCCCCGAATACCGCGAGCTCGGCCGCCTCGCCGAGCTGCGCGGCGTGATGATGGCGAGCCGCGCCTTCGTGCTGGCCACATCCACCGTCTTCGCCGCAGTCGGCATTCTCGGCGTCTGGTATTTCTCCGCCTCCATCGAGAGCTACTACATCATCCCCTTCTATCTCGGCATCGTCTGCATGCCGATGATCGCGCTGTCCGACACGCTGGAGGGCACGGCGCGCGCCAACTCGTGGGCGATGCTGGCGCTGGGGCCGATATACCTTTTGCGCCCGCTGCTCATCCTCGCCTTCATGGGCGGGGCGATCATTGCCGGCTACACGCCCGACGCGCAGACGGCGGTGGTCATCGCCATCGTCGCCACCTACGTCACCACGCTCTTCCAGCTGGCCGCCATCGCGCCTCACACGGCGCGCGAGGTGCGCCATGTGAGGCCCCTGTTCCGCACCCGCGAATGGGTGGTCGTGTCGCTGCCGATCTTCCTCGTGGAGGGCTTCTTCTTCATGCTCACCAACGCCGACGTGCTGATGGTGGGCTGGTTCATGAACCCCGACGATGTCGCGGTCTATTTCGCCACCGTGAAGACGCTGGCGTTGGTGCATTTCGTCTATTTCGCCGTCAAGGCGGGCGTCGCGCAGCGCTACGCCCAGTATGCGCACGGCGCCAACCGCGAGAAGCTGGCCGTCTTTGCCCGCGAGACCGTCAGCTGGACCTTCTGGCCGTCGCTGCTCATGGGCGCGGCGGTTCTGGTCATCGGCAAGCCGATGCTGTCGCTGTTCGGTCCGGGCTTCGATGCCGGCTATCCGCTGCTCTTCGTGCTCGTGCTCGGCGTCGTGGCGCGCTCGGCGGTCGGCCCGGCCGAAAGCCTGCTGACGATGAGCGGCAACCAGAACATCTGCGCCGCCGTCTATGGCGGCACGCTCGCCATCAATGTCGGGCTCAACATCGTGCTGATTCCTTCCTACGGCCTGTGGGGCGCGGCGATCTCGACCGCCATCGCCATGGCCTGCGAGGCAGCCATGCTTTCCTTCACCGTCTGGCGCAGGCTGGGCATAGTCATGGTCGTCCCGGTGTTCGGACGGCGCAACACGGGAGGTGCCTGATGGCCGCCGTTCCCCTTCTCGAAGAACTCAGCGGCAGCGCGTCGGGCCGCATGATCGGCGAATTCGCCGACTATGCGGGCACGGACGTGCCGGCCTCACTCGTGGAGCAGATGGAAAGCCGCCCGCCGCGCAAGCTGGCGATCTATCCGGCTTCCGCCGGCTTCGACCTCGTGGAGGAGCTGGACTATCTGTGCGCGCGCTCCATCGAGCCGAACGTGTTCTTCAACCCGCGCTTCCTCGCCCCCGCCATGCCGCGGCTGGAAGATCGCGACGTGCGCCTCGCCGTCATCCGCGACGGCAACGACTACCGCAGCCGCCTGCGCCTGCTGGTGCCGTTTTCCATCGAGAAGGCGGGGTCGCCCTTCGGCGTGCCGCTGCTGCGCACATGGTCGCATCCCTTCGGTCCGCTCGGCACCCCGCTGGTCGATCACGACGACCCGACGGGCGTGATCGAGGACTTCTTCGGCATGCTGGCCCGTCCGCATCTCAAGCTGCCGAAGGTCTTCGTCATGCCGGAAGTGCGGCTCGACGGCCCTTTCGCCGCGATGGTCCGCTCGCTGGCCGACAGCCGCAACCTTCCCTTCGAGATCACCGGCAGGGTCGAACGCCCCTTCCTGCAGAGCGAACTGGGCGGGGATGATTACCTCCGCGCCTCGCTGAACAAGCACCACACCGGCGAGTTCCGCCGGCAGTGGCGGCGGCTCTCGGAGCAGGGTCGCCTCGAATACAACGTCGCCCGTCAGCCCGAGGAAGTCAGGCTCGGCATCGAGGCCTTCCTGGCCCTCGAAGCGTCGGGCTGGAAGGGCCGCGCCCGCACCGCCATGGCGATCGACCGCTTCCGCGCCGCCTTCGCGCGCGAGGCGGCCCATCGGCTTGCCGAAAAGGACCTATGCCGCGTCCATTCGCTGACGCTGGACGGCCGCACCATCGCCAGCCTCGTCGTGTTCGTGGAATCGGGCGTCGGCTATACGTGGAAGACCGCCTACGACGAGGACTTCCACCGCTTCTCGCCCGGCATGCTGCTGATGATCGAGGTGACGAAGCAGCATCTCGAAGACCCCAACATCGACGCCACCGATTCCTGCGCCGTGCCGGATCACCCGATGCTGAGCCGGTTATGGATGGAGCGTCGCCCGCTGGGCACCCTCGTCATCGGTCTCACGCCGGGCAGCGAAGGCATCGCCCGGCGCGCGGCGTCGCAGATCCAGCGCGGCCGGCAGACCCGCAATATGGCCCGCATCCTGCGCAACCGCGTGAAGAGGGCGTTCGGCAAGGAGTAGGCAGTCAGGCCTACGCCACTTCGGCTTTCGCCCTGTCGCGGAAGATGCGGCGGATCACCTTTCCCGTTGTCGTCAACGGCATGGAATCGACGAACTCCACCTCGCGCGGATATTCATGCGCCGAAAGCCGCTCGCGCACCCACATGCTGATGTCGCCCGCCAGTTCCTCGTTGCGCTCGACCCCGTCCTTCAGCACCACATAGGCCTTCACGATCTCCGTGCGCAGCGGGTCCGGCTTGCCCACGACCGCCGCCAGCGCCACGGCCGGGTGCCCGGTCAGGCAGTCCTCTATCTCGCCGGGCCCGATGCGGTAGCCGGCAGACGTGATGACATCGTCGTCGCGCCCGAAAAAATGGATGTAGCCGTCGCCATCCTCGATGCCCTGGTCGCCCGTGACCATCCAGTCGCCGATGAACTTCTTGGCCGTCGCACCGGGGTTCTGCCAGTATTCCAGAAACATCACAGGATCGGGCCGCCTGACGGCGATCTGCCCGGCCTCGCCGGGCTTCACCCGCCTGCCCTCGCCGTCGATCACCACCACCTCGTGTCCCGGCACCGGCTTGCCGATCGCCCCGCCCCGGCTGACGCCGAGAGCCGCGCACGAAGCGAGTACGAGGTTGCACTCCGTCTGGCCGTAGAACTCGTTGATGGTAAGCCCCAGCTCGTCCTGCGCCCAGTCATAGGTCTCGCGCCCCAGCGCTTCGCCGCCCGAGCCTATGGTGCGCAGCTTCAGGTCGAAGCGCCTGGCGATGCCGGTCGCCGATTTCAGCATCCTCAGCGCGGTGGGCGGGATGAAGGCGTTGCGCACCTTCATCTTCTCCATAAGCCCCAGCGCGGCATCGGGCTCGAACCGCTCGAAGCGGCCCGCCACCACCGGCACGCCGAAATGCAGCCCCGGCAGAAGCACGTTCAGCAGCCCCCCTGCCCAGGCCCAGTCGGCGGGCGTCCAGAGCCGGTCGCCAGCCTGCGGCAGGAACTCGTGCGGCATCTGCACGCCCGGCAGATGGCCCAGCAGCACGCGATGGCCATGCAGCGCGCCCTTGGGCGGCCCCGTCGTCCCGGAGGTGAAGATCATCATCGCCGGATCGTCCGGCCGCGTATCTTCCGTCTCGAAGTGCGGCGCATGGTCGGCCACGAGCTTTTCGAAGCCCAGCGCGCCATTGCCCTCGCCATCGATGGAAACGACCGTCTCCAGAAGCTTCAGCCGCGCACGGATGGCGGCAAGCTTGTCCGCGCCCGTCTCGTTGGTGACGACTGCCCTCACGCCCGCCGTCTGCAGCCGATATTCCAGCGCCTCGACGCCGAACAGCAGCGCCAGCGGCACAGCGATCGCTCCCAGCTTGTAGATCGCGACATGGGCGATCACCGTCTCGGCACATTGCGGCAGCAGCAGCGCCACCCGGTCGCCCCGCGCAACGCCCCGCGCCCGCAGCGCGTTGGCGAACGCGTTCGCCCGCCGCGCCAGTTCGCCATAGGTCAGCGTGTCTGCATTGCCGTCGCCGCGATAGGTGAGGATCGCGGGCCTGTCCGGCTCGCGCTCCGCCCAGCGGTCGCAGACGGTCGTCGCAATGTTGTACCGTTCGGGGATGAACCAGCGGAAATCCGCGTAAAGCCGTTCGTAGCTGTCGCGTCGTTCGAGCATGAAGCCAGGCGCGCTCCCTCGCAGGCAGTAGCTTCGCCGGGCTGGCGAACCCACGGTGCGGGCCATCTTGCAAAAAAGCGGACGCATTTCCAGCTTTTTGCTGCATTGCACACCCACTCGACACAAGAGCCCGCCGTCCTGTCAAGGACGGCGGGCCTGTCGCCTGAGCGCGCCCCCCGGGCAGGGGGCGCGCAACACAATGCCTTTTACGAGAGCCGGTTCCTGCCTCGATGCGTGACGCAGCGTCACCATCTCATCCCGTCAAGCCGCCCCACCGAACCCGCAGGGTTCGCAAGCGCGACCGCGCGTCGGCCCGTCAGGCCGCCCCATCGGAGGCGTGAGCGAAGCGAACTTGCCGTGAGATTGGCCCCCACCGAACCCACCGGGTTCGCAAGCGCGACCGCGCGTCGGCCCGTCAGGCCGCCCCATCGGAGGCGTGAGCGAAGCGAACTGCCGCGAGATTGGCCCCC
>NZ_VSZS01000068.1 GCF_008180155.1 Neoaquamicrobium microcysteis
AGCTTCGCGACGATCTCTTCGGGCTTGTGCTTCTTCTGGGGCATTCCAACGTCCTCTCTATCGGCCAAATAGCCTACTTCAGGGAGGACCACTTTTCAGGAGGCAGGCCACGCTTCTCCAGGAAGTTCGCCAGGCGAGTGTCTGCATAGGGTTTACCGGGGATTATCTTCGTCACTGTCGCTCCGATCGATCGTTTTGCACTGTTGTCTGTGCTTTCGATATAGCGAAGCAGTGATGGGGACTGACGGGTTTTTGAATGGCGTGAACTCCAGCCTCTACACCAGCGAGAGCACGCGATGTCGGCTACTAGTTGGCCGGCAAATCCTCGTCGCTTTGGTCGCTGTAGGCGATAGTTCGCGGGCGGACCGCGATCGGATTAGCCACCGCCAACTGCAGCTCGTCTCGGATGTAATGCGAAGGCGAACGAGTTCAGACCGCGTGCGCATTTTTCTCTTGCAATGCGCATGTGAATTCTGTATTCACCTTCACATATGGAGGGCATATGGCAAAAAGCGCATTAGAACGAAAAAGGCTGCAGCTTCAGCGGGAACAAGAGCGCCTGCGCAAGCGAGATGACAGCACATATCCATTCCTGAAAGAGCCATTCTTCAAATGGTTAAATCGGACTGACGCATATGGAGACTGGAGCAGCGGCAGCTTTCACCTGGACGCATCGCAGATCAATGTTCCCCAATTCGAAGACGATTCCGGGCCTCGTTCTGTTGATGGACACGTGGAGTTGCTTTGGGAGAATGAACCAGAGGAAGGACATTACGCTGGCTTTCGGGGATCGATCGGCCGAGCGGAATGTATGGTTGATGACCTCTTAGCAGCGGCGGCTAGTTTCGCTCTAGCGATCAACACCTACAAAAAGGAGCAAATCAACGCCCGGATCGCCGAGACTGAGCAATCAGATCTTTCAGATCCGGACCTGAGGAAGAAGGCGTTTGCCGATGTTGTGCGCCTTCGGAAGATGCTCGACCGGCTCGAAAAGATGACCCGGACAAGCGTCTACGAATACAAGATCAAGGACATCTAACCTTACCCCGGCGGAAGGTGACGGGCGTATAAGCCCAAACGGAACAGCCGAGTTCAGCGACCAAACTTCACTCGGCTGCCCCGCATATCGAAACTCTCGCAATGGTCATCACAGGAGACATCGAATGGCCGATTTTAACACTGGCAACCTCGCCCCTGCAATGGCGGAAACCTTTGAAGAAGGGGCGGCGCGCCTTCAGTTCTTGAACGTTCTCGAACACGCCTTTGAACGGTTCCACGCCAATCCAGCCGACTGCCGCGACTACACCCGGGAGGCGACGGACATGCTTGAATTGTCCGAGCTTTGGGTCGCAAAGTATCACCCTGAAGGGCGTTCTGATTTCGGCGATCCGGCCGATTGCCTGAGGGAGTCTGTCTAATGGCGAACCGTCACGAGCGCCGGAAGAACATCAAGCTTGGTCGAGCCGAGATTGTGCGCATTGATGACTTCATCAACATGCCGAGCATGTGCGCATGGGAGGGTTGTCACTGCACCACGAGCAACGCTGACAACGAAGGGTGGAGCAAGATGGTTCTCTACACCGGCAAGACGCGAACAAACTTTCTGAACATCGATCCCCGCCGCATAGCTCGCGATTGCGTTCTGTGCCCGGAACATGCACGGTATCTGGACGAGCACCTTTTGAAGGACATCGGCAGGCCGCTTCGCCATTTGGAGGGGACGGCTTAATCGCCGATCATCGCCAGCCTACCAGCAGCCCGTCGCTCAAGCGGCGGGCTTTTCACTTGCCTTCTCAAAACCAAGCGGCGAGCGGGCTTCCTCGACAGTGAACCAATGTTTGCGCACCGTCACTAGGCGGTGAACTGCCCGATGGCAGCACGCGCACAGCAATGCCATATCGCTAATCTTTGTGGTGCGTTCACCAGCTGATACGGGCGCGGTATTGTGGTGCGCCTCGAATATCGCGTTGCGAATAGATTCCTCGAATTCGCTCCCCGTTCTTTTGCAAAGATCGCACGACAGACCAGTTGCGGCGCGCTGTTTCAACAATTTGTTTCTGATACCCGGCGCACGCTCGCGAACTAAATGCGTTCGATATTTTTGCTTCGCTTCAACGAACTCAATGTCCTCTTGAGTGGGCGGCAAGGTCGTTCCGCCAACAAGTTCCCATTGCATAACGATCCGCGTTCCCCATCCCTTGGCGGCTGGGACAAATCCGAGACGGATCACGGCAGTCTGTTTTCGGGCTTTGTCGTTGAGGTAGTTGTAGAGGACATTTGCAGGTGAGTAGAAATGGCCGCTCCCCCTGCCGCCTGGCCCCCAGCGGCGGACCATTTCTGCCCAAACGTCCGGTGCTTCCTCTTCCACCAGCGTGCGAAAAGTTTGGGTAGTGAACGGACCGGTCAATTTGCTTCGGATGGATTCCCAATGCTTTTCCAGCATCGGGAAAATTGCTTCCGCTTTGTCTTTTCGTGCCATACCTTCACCCCATGAGTCGGCACGAGTTTAACGTGCTCCAAATAATTTCGCGCATGGCCCCTTCGGCTGTCCGATCATCGCCAGCCTACCAGCAGCCCGAGCTTTGGAGCGGGTCATTTTCTAGACCGTCACAATGTTACAAAATGCCTTGTAAGTAATTGATCTTATTAACTCTGGCTCGATTTCAATCCTCTCTCGCAGCACCATTACACCTTAAAGCTATATCGAGCTGACGGAATATCTCGACGTTGCTTGCAAGTCGGCAGCCATGCATGAGCTTCGCCTACGCTCCCGCTTCCAGAGCGCGCAGGACATCGTCGGTCGTCGTCACCGCGGCCACGTTCTGCATCGCGTAGTCGATCGAGGCGCGGTGCCAGTCGGCATTCATCGTCGAGCACGCGTCTTCGGGCACGATCATGATGTAGCCCTTGTCGGCGCCGGTTCGCGCCGTGTGCTCGATCGACATGTTGGTCCACGCTCCCGTCTCGATGATCGTGTCGCGGCCTTCCGCCTTCAGGATCGTTTCGAGATTGGTGCCCTCCCACGCGCTCATGCGGTTCTTTGAAACGATGTGATCGCCCGGCTGCGCCTCCAGCCCCGGCACGGCCTGTGCGCCCCAGCTTCCCTTGACGAGCGCGTTTGCCTGAACCGTGTTTTCGAACAGCGGGGCGTTGAGCGTCATGCTGCGGCCGGCATTGTCGACCTCGAACCACACATGGATGACGGGGACGCCCAGCGCCCTACAACGCTCGGCCAGACGCCGGGCGTTCTCGATCGCGTTCTGGTCGCGGCAATGCTGGGGCGAACCGGATTCTGAAAAAGCGCCTCCTTCCATGACAACATCGTTCTGCATGTCCTGGATGATGAGCGCGCAGCGCTGGGGATCAAGCCCGGCATGGTTGTTTGACATCGCTTGGCGTCCCTCCTTCTTCACCGGGCCGGCCTTCATGAAAGGTTCGCTCCGCGGGCCGATCTTCACGTCCACCGCGTAGACGGATGTCGATGCGCAGACGAACAGTGTACGCCAGTCCTTCCCGCCCCAGTGCAAATTGGCGGGCAGCTCCGGTATCGAGATCTTGCCGAGAAGCTGGCCATCCGGGTCGTAAACCCAGATGCCGCCGGGCGCCGTCACCCAGACATTGCCTTCCGCGTCGCACTTCATGCCATCCGGCACGCCGGGCCTGAGCGTGTCCCTGATGCCCGAGGCGAACATGCGTCCGCTGCCCAACGTCCCATCGGGCCTCACATCGAAGACCCGGATGTTGCATTGTTCGGTGTCGTTCACGTAAAGGCGCTTCTCGTCCGGCGAGAAGCAGAGGCCGTTGGGCTGGGTGAACATGTAGCGCTCGACGAGCAACTGGGGATCGTCACCCTCCCTTCCCGGCGCGATGCGGAAGACGCCCTGCCAGCCCAACTGGCGCGGACGTTCGATGCCGTAATGAGGCATGCGGCCGTACCAGGGGTCGGAGAAGTAGATGGAGCCGTCGGATCGCACGCATAGATCGTTTGGGCTGTTGAGTTCTCTGCCCTCGAAATGGCTGGCCAGCACCTGGCGCGCACCGTCGGGACGAAAGCGGGAAACGGTGGAAGTCGCGTGCTCGCAGACAAGCAGATTCAGGTCGGCATCATAGGTCATGCCGTTGCCCTTGTTGGCGGGGCTCAGAACCTCCCGCACTCCATTGCCGTCCCATCGGCGGCGCACGTCTCCGGGCATGTCGGAAAACAGCAGATAATGTTCATGCGGATGCCAGATAGGCCCCTCAGTGAAGATAAATCCCGAGCCGATTTGGCGCACCGGCGCATGCTCATCGACAAGGTTGCGGAACTGCGGCCTTACGGCTTCGTGCGCCATCCTTTCCTCCCTCCCCCCTGCCGTCAGACCGGGAACCAGTGGCGGCGATGCACCGTCTGGCTGACAGGCCCAGGCACAGCCATGTCGAGACGGCCGACGATCTGGCCGTTCTCGACCTTCGCGGGCTTGTCGTGCACTGGCAGCAGGAATTTCGAACCATTCAGCAGCTTCTTGATCGCCGCCTTTTCGCCGCGCTTGGAGCCGGCATGATTTCCCGTCACCTGCGGCTCGTTCGCATTGATCTGGTGATAAGGATCGACGATCTGGTTCTGGATGTCATAGATCACGTCGCCGCAGATGGTCGCACGGCCTTCAGCCGTCTCGACATGGACGTTCATCGAACCCTCGGTATGTGCATTGGCTGCTTCCAGCACAACGCCCGGGATGAGTTCTACGGGGCCCGACAGTTCGAGGTCCTCGAAGCGGAGCGCGCCGGGTGTGTGCAGCCGCTCAACGAGATGCATGATGTCCGGCTTGGGATATTGCGGGTGCATGAGGCCGGAAACGGAACATTCCATCTCGCGCCGGTTGACCACCACCGTGGTGTTCATCGGGAAGTGGTCGTCCTTGCCGGCATGGTCGATATGAAGATGTGTGTGGCAGATGTAGCGGACGTCGCCGGGCTTCACCCCGTTACGGGCAAGCTGGTTCTCGATCATCTGTTCATGGAACTGCAGCCCCCGCATGCCCAGAATTTCCATGATCGCGTTGTCGCGAAAGCCGGTATCCACCAGCACGGGATACTGCCCGCCGAGTATGAGGAAGCCGTAGGTGTAGACGCGCGCCCTGATGCCGCAATTGCGTCCCAGCACGAGAAAGCTCGATTCGAGCTCGATGTCGCCGTAGTCGAGAACCTTGATCTCCAGCGCCATTGCGCCCTCCCTTCATTGTCGTTCAGAGCCGGTAGACCCGCTTTGCCGTGTCGTAGAAGATCGCCTTCTGACGTCCTGCGCTCAGGTCGCTGGCGGCCTTGAGGAAGGAGCCGACGAGCTTGGCGTAGCTGGTCCAGAGCTTTTCGATTGGAAAGTTCGAGCCATACAGGCAACGCTTCGCGCCGAAGATCGCGATCGTGTCGTGCAGGATGCGCTCGATATGCGCGTCATCATTGCGATGGATGAAGGTGCCGAAGGCAGACAGTTTCGACACGACATTTTCCTGCTTCGCCAGCTTGCGCATCTGCGCCTTCCATGTGGCGCGGCCGTCGTCCGAGAGGTCTTCCAGCATTCCCGCGTGCTGCAGGACGAAGGTGACCTTCGGACATGCTTCCGCCAGCTCGGCCGCGCCCTCCATCTGGTCCGCAAAGACCTGAAGATCGAAGCTCCAATCGTAGTCAGCGAGATAGCCGATGTTGCGCTGGACGTTGGCGTCGCGACACAGGTCCGGCGTCTTTGCGAAGCGGTATTGCGCGTTCTCGTGCCAGTGAAACTGCTGACGTATGCCGCGCATCAGCGGATGCTTTGCCAGCTTGTCGAGGGCCGGGCGCGCATCAGGCACCGTCATGTCGCAATAGCCGACGATGGCATGCGGCCATCCAGTACGATCGGCGGTTTCCTGCACCCAGGCGACCTCGTCGGCGGCCCAGTTCGGTGCCCAGTTGGCCTGCACATAGACGGACTTCTCAACGCCGGTTCCAGCTATGTCATCCAGAAACTCCTCGATGGGATAATCGCGCTTGATCGCATCGTATTCACCGAAGATGCGTGGTTGGGAGGGCCCGAGCAGCCACGGCAAATCCGACTGTCGCCAGATGTGATGATGAGCGTCGATGATCTTCATGCAGCCATTTCCCTTTCGAACCCCAGCACCTCCGCGCATACGCGCTGCGCACTCGACCCGTCTCCCAGCCGGTCGATGAAGGGCAGCACGGACCGCAATGCCGCTGTCTCGGCGATGTAGTCGTTTCCGCCAGCCAACGGGCTCAGCCAGAGAATGCCCCAGGACAGACGTGACAACTTCTGTACGGCGTCGGTCATCGCGCGGTGGTCACCTCGCTCCAGTCCGTCGGACAGGATGACCACCATCGCGCCCCGTGCAAAACCGGCGAAGCGCGGGATGGACAGGAACACCTGCAACGCGTCGCCAAGCCGCGTTCCTCCATCCCAGTCCGCCACAAGGGCCGAGGCCGTCGCAAGCGCGCGGTCGCGATTGCGCCTGCGCAACGCGCGCGTGACGCGGGTCAGCCTTGTGCCGAGCGTGAAGGCTTCGAGACGGTCGGTCGACTGCGCCAGCGCGTGGGCAAAGCGCAACGAAGCGTCGGTATGGTCCTTCATCGAACCGGACACGTCGATCAGCAGCAGGATGCGACGACGACGTTTCCGTCTTTCCAGCACAGGAAGGGACACCACCTCGCCATCGCGGCGAACCGCCTCGCGCAGCACACGCCGCATGTCCAGCTGTCCCCTGCCCTTGCTCGCCATCAGCCTTCGCGACCGGCGCCTGGGCAGTGCATTCGGCGCTTCTCGGCGGAAGCGGCGCAACGCCTCGTTCTCGGAGAGTGAAGCAAAGCCCCGCGCAAACAGCCGCTCGGCGCCTGTGGGCTGCCCGCCGGATTCTTCAGCATCTTCCAGGTCCGGCGGTTCGCTGTCACCGTCACGATCGTCGAACGCCTGAAGCTCTTCCTCGTCGTCGGGTTCGCCCGGAACGGGAGCGGCAATCGTCTGACCAAGAAACGCAAGACGAAACAGCGCCTCGAACTCCGGGCGTCGCTCCGGTGGCGGCGCGAGCGTCGCATGGGCAGCGCGAAAAATATCTTCCATGGAGCGCGGCCCCAGGAGGCCGACGGCCGCGATGAAGCTTCGCGTCTGCTCAGGCGCCAGCGAAAAGTCGTTGTTTCGCAGGAGCGTTGCGAAATCCAGGAAGGGCTTGAGTGGGCGCGGGAAAAGCTCGCTCATGCCGCAGCCTCGTCAAGAATCTGGTCGAGGCGAGGCTGCATGAACAACAGGTCGTCATGGTCCTTCAGCGCAACGCCTATGGCGCGGCGGAACGCGGCGGGCCACGGCGCGCCCTGGTGGTTGAGAAGCGTGGCTGCCTCGGCCCACTCGACCGTTTCGGCAACGCCGGGCGGCTTGGCGAGTGGTTCTGCCCTCAGCGCGCCGACCGCTGCCACCACCCGGTTGGCAGTATCCTGCGCCACGGTCGAGGCGCGCATCATCACGATCTGCGCTTCCAATGCGGGGTGCGGATAGTCGATCCAGTGATAGACGCAACGCCGCCGCAGCGCTTCGTGAAGTTCACGTGTCCGGTTGGAGGTGAGCACTACAACCGGATGTTCTGTTGCGCGCACGGTGCCGCGCTCTGGAATGGAGATGGAGAAATCCGACAGGAATTCGAGCAGGAACGCCTCGAACTCATGGTCGGCCCTGTCGATTTCATCGATCAGCAGCACCGTATCGCGCGGGTGACGCAATGCGTCGAGCATCGGCCGTGCGATGAGAAATTCGTCGGAATAGATGTTGACGTACTCATCGTGCGCCTGCCGGATCGACAGCATCTGGCGCGGATAATTCCACTCGTAGAGCGCGTGCGCGGCGTCGATGCCTTCATAGCATTGCAGTCGCACGAGTTGCCGGCCGAGGATGGAGGCGATGGCCTTGGCGCCCTCCGTCTTGCCCACACCTGGCGCACCCTCTAGCAGCAACGGCTTGCCCAGCGCCAGCGCCAGATAGGCGGCGGTCGAAAGCCCCTCATCAGCGATATACTGCGCATCCTGCAGCGCAGCAGCCAGCCGATCCGGGCTGTCGATGCCGACTATGGAGTGCCTGATGGGCATAGCTAGCCCCGCCGCCCCTGCGGCTGCGCGCCGCCATTGGCGCGGATGCCTCGCAGGATCTTTTCCGGGGTGATCGGCAGCTCGTCGATGCGCACGCCTACCGCGTTGAAGACGGCATTGACCATGGCTGGAAGCACCGGATTTGCGCACATTTCGCCCGGTCCCTTGCCGCCATACGGGCCATCTGGCGCGGGGCGCTCGAGGATGGAAATATGATGGGAAGCAATGTCGCCGGGCCCTGGCATTAGATAGGTATTAAAATCGAGCGGGCCGTGGCTGCGTTCAGGGTAATAGGGCTCGGTCGTTTCCCAGGCAGCGTGGCTCAATCCCATCCACGCGCCGCCTACCAGCTGCTGTTCGACGAGGCGCGGGTTGAGCGCGCGACCAAGCTCGTAGGCGCTGTTCATCTCCACCACATCGATCTCGCCCGTTTCATCGTCTACATCGATATCGACGATCAGGGCGGCGTGGGCGAAGCAGGAAACCGGCGTCATCTCGCCGGTCTCGGGATCGACCTCCGACAGCGGGATCAGGAAGATGCCGCGGCCGGAAACCGTGCGCCCCTGCTTGAACTGCGCGGCGCCACACGCCTCGGCCGTCGTGATCGACTTGGAAGGCGCGCCCTTCACGTGGATGTTGCCCTTGCCGTCGGTCACAAGGTCGGCAGGGTCGACTTCCAGTTCCTCGGCAGCCGCCTCCAGCATCACCGCACGGGCCTCCTGCGCGGCCTGGATGACGGCGTTGCCCACACGGTGCGTGCCGCGCGAGGCGAAGGAGCCCATGCAGTGCGGGCCGGTGTCGGAATCGGCGGTGTCCACGTAGACATCCTCGACCGGCACCCCCAGCGTCTCAGCCGCGATCTGGCGCGTGACCGATTTCATGCCCTGCCCGAGATCGATCGACGACAATGCGACCATGAACTTGCCGCCGGGATTGGAATGCACCAGCGCCTGCGAGGGGTCGCCACCAAGGTTCATGCCGATGGGATAGTTGATAGACGCAAAGCCCCGCCCGCGGTGAATGGTCATGTCAGCGCCTCCGCAAGCCGGAAATCGAGGAAAACCGCGTGCGCCGCGCATCGCTGGCCGTCTGCGCCGGCGGGGCAGGCGGTGGCGGCGCGGACGCCGCAGGCTGGTGTTGCGGCCGCACCGGCTGTTCGTAGCGTGGAGCCACCGGCACGCTGTCATGCCGGGGCGTCTGTGTCGGCAGCGATTGCGGCGCGGCCGGTTCCGAGCGCTTTGCCTTGCGGGCGTAGTTGCCGGCCGTAAACCCGGTGACCAGACCGTTCTGGTCGATCGCGGTAAAGTTCGGGATTTTGGCCCGTTCGCCACCCCCCTCGCGCAGCGAAGACGCCTGCCGCGCTTTCTGGCTGATCGGCCATTGGGCCTTTTCGGCCGCGACCTGACAGCACTCGATGAGCGCCGTGTTCTTGGCCAGACGACGATGCGCCTTCATGTCGCCGTCCCGGTACGCATTGAGGATGCGCAGCTCGATCGGGTCCATGTTCACCGCATGGGCCACCTTGTCCATATGCGCCTCGATGGCGAAATCGACGCCCGTGATGCCGAAGCCGCGCATGGCGGTTGCAGGGGTGCGGTTGGTGAAGACGCAGTAGACGTCGGCGTAGACGTTGGGGATTGTGTATGGCCCCGGCAGGTGGCCGACGCCCTTAATGATGGCGTAGCTTGAAAGGCGGGTGTATGCGCCGCTGTCGAAGTAGCCGATGAACTTGCGCGCCACGATGCGCCCGTCGTTCATCACTCCGTCCCGGATGTACCAGCGTTCGGCGCCGCGTGGTGCGCCGACCTGCATCTCTTCCTCGCGGTCGAAGATGTATTTGCATGGGCGTCCCGTCAGCATCGTGCCCAGAACCGCAAGCGGCTCGTGCAGAGAATCCACCTTGCCCCCGAAGCCGCCACCAACGGTGCCGCCGATGAAGTGCAGCCGGTTGGACGGCGTTTTCAGCAGCTTCGAGGTGGTGTCGAGCGAGAAGAACAGCGCCTGCGTGGAGGTGTACACCACGTAGCGGTCGTTGGTTTCGGGAGCCGCTATCGCGCCGCAGGTCTCGGTGGGCGCCTGCTCGATGGGCGACATCTGATAGCGCCCTTCGATGACCTGATCCGCCTGTCGAAACCCTGCCTCTACATCGCCGAAGCGCAGCTTCTGATGGTCGTACTTGCCGTGATAGATGAAGAGATTGCCCGGATAGATGTCGTTTACGACGGGCGCGCCGGGCTTCACTGCCTCTTCAACGTCGAAGACAGCCGGTAGCTCTTCCCAGTCGACCCGGACCTTCGCCACGGCGTCGCGCGCCGCGCGTTCGCTCTCCGCCACCACGGCCGCGACGGGTTCGCCCTTGTACGACACCTTCTTTTCCGACAGCAGCGGCTCGTCATCGATGCCGAAATCCAGCAGCGACAGGAGCGTGTTCAGATTTTGCGGCACGTCCCGCCCGGTGATGATGCGAACGACCCCCGGCATACGCTCCGCCTCGCTCGTATCGATGCGGCGGATGCGTGCGTGATGGTGCGGGCTTCGCACGCAGCGTATGTGCAGCAGCCCGTCGAACAGGTGATCGTCGAAGAAGGGCGAGCGGCCCGTGACGTGGCCGAGTGCATCCTGCCGCTGGGTAGGCTTGCCGATCTCGTTGAGATTGTCGTCGCGCTCGTCGGCGAAATATTCCTTGCGGAATTCGATCGTCATGACTCTACCTCACCCATAGCGGCGGGCGCCGCCGGCCTTTGCGGCCTCGAGAATTGCATTGATGATCGGCTCGTAGCCGGTGCAACGGCAGATGTTTCCGGAGATGGCTTCCACAACCTCGTCACGCGACGGGTTGGGGTTCTTGTCGAGCAGCGCCTTGGCCGCCATGAGCATGCCCGGCGTGCAGTAGCCGCACTGGGCGGCGAAACCTTCCATGAACGCCTTCTGCAACGGGTGCAGCTCGGCGCCGCGCTGGAGGCCGCCCGTGGTGGATACCTGTCGTCCCTCGATGGTCTCCGCCAGTGTAAGGCATGACAGATGCGGCTTACCGTCGATCAGCACCGTGCAGGTTCCGCACGTGCCCTGCCCACAACCATATTTCGGCGTCAGATCCCCGACCCCGCGCCGGATGACGTCGAGCAGGTTCTGGCCTTCCTCGACGAAAATCGCCTTTTCGGAGCCGTTAAGGTGAAACTGGATCGGTTTCTTCGCCATATTCACCTCCGCTCGCCGGCCAGCAGCCGCTTGAGATGCACGCCTGCCACCTCGGTGCGGTACCAGCCCGACGCAATGGCATCCGTGGGTGGATTGAGGCCCTGCGTCGCGGCGGCTGCAGCCCGGTCGATGGCCGCTGCATCGAGAGCTTGCCCGTCAAGCGCACGCTCGACGCCCGTGGCACGGACCGGATGCGGCGCCATGGAGCCATAGGCCACACGGGCGCCCTGCACGCGCCCGCCGGACTGCGGCAGGTATGTCGCGATGGACATGACCGACACGCCCTTCGGCTTGACACGGCTAACCTTCAGGAAGCGAAACGCGCCGGCCTCGCGGGGACGCGGCACCGTTACCGACAGCACAAGCGACGTTGCATGCCGCTCACGGTCGCGCAGGAAATCGTCGATGGGAATGCCGCGTCCTGAAGAGCCGGCAAGATTGACGGTTGCGCCCAGTGCGAGCAGAGCAACGGTGAAATCGCCGTAGTTGCCGGTCGCAAACAGATTGCCTCCGACCGTCGCCATGTTGCGGATAGCGGGACCGCCAACAACACGTGCGACAGGCGCCAGGAAGGCCAGATCCCGGCTTTGCGCCACAGCCGCCATCGTGACGCCTGCGCCGACGGTATAGCCGTCACCCTCCGACCGGATGGTGCTGAACGAGGGATCGCGCAGCCTGACGATCGTGTCGAACGACTGATCGCCGGCATTCACCGCGCGCATCACCAGCGTGCCGCCGCCGAGGAATCGCGCCGACCGGCTTGAGGACAAAGCGCGCGCCGCGTCCTCCGTCCGATCATATGTCTCCACTCTAACGGGCATCATGCCCCTCCCTGCGATGCGGGTTCGAGCCCCATGAAAGCGCGAACGGCGCGAAAGCCGCCTTCGTAGATTTCCTCACCGACCTGCTTTTTCAGCTCGGCCTCCCGTCCCGGCGGCGTGTCGAAACGCGACTCCCAATGCCAGAAGGTCATGTCGCCGTCCGTGACCGGCACGAGCCGCACATGCGCGACGTAGTTGAGAAGCGGGATAGGCGTGTCGAGCAGGCAGTAGGAAAAGGCCATGTCGATGTCCGACATCGTCAGCAGCAGTTCGCGCAGCTCCGACCCGTCGGCCAGATGGAACCTGCGCACGCAGCCGACCTTGTCGGACGGCAGCCCTCGTTCGATATGGCTGTCCGCGACCGCCGGATGCCACTGGTCGTGACCGTTGAAGTCGCGCAGCACATCCCACACCGCCTCAACCGGCGCTTCCATGATGGTGGATTTGACGATTTTCACCATCGTCTGCGCCTACCCGCCGAAATGCCGCTTGAGTGCATCGAAGCCGCCCTGGAAGACATTGGTGCCGATGCCGTTGACGAGGTCGTCGGCGACCTCGTCGGCGCATTCGAATTCGGCAGACCATTCCGCAAAAGTGCGGTCGCCATCCGTGATCGGGGTGAGCCGCAGCGTCGCCACATAGTCGGTCAGCGGCATGGGCCCTTCGAGGATCGCGTAGGTGCAGAACATGTCGTAGTCGGACAGGCCGAGCAGCTTTTCGCGCAGCCGGTCGCCATTCTGCAGCGTGAAGTCGCGGACGCAGCCGACCTTGTCGGATGGCTCGCCGTTTTCAATTCGGCTTTCGCGGATGCGCGGGTGCCAGCGCGGCAGCGCGTTGAAGTCGCGGACACGTTCCCACACCTTGGCGGGCGGGGCGTCGATGACGGAAGAGACGAATACTCTCGGCATGGATGGCCCCCTTACTTCTTCGCCCGCGAGGAACCGGATGACGGCTTACCGCTTCCGCCGGAACCGGAGCCGCCGCCATCACCATCGCCGCCCGAGCGTGACTGCTGTTTCGCAGCCTCGTTGGCGATGCGCTGCATGTCGGACGCCTCGCGGATGAGCCCGCCCTGCTTCGTCAGGTTGCCACCCTCGATGCCGATATCTGCGAGAAGGCTGTCGACCAACGGCGCCTGAACGCGATAGCGCAGCGCGGAGTTGATGACCTCGTCGGTCATGTTGGCGCGCTCTCCGCCATTGCCGCCACCGATACCGTCGAGCTGCATGATGCGGATATCCTGTATCTTCTCCAGCGGCTTGACCGACGCCGACACGATGCCTTCGACATGCTCCAGCAGCTTGCGGCGGAACAGCGAGTGCCGCGCCGGATCGCTGAGGACGTTTTCGGCCTCGTTGAGCAGCTTTTGCGCTTCGGCCTCCACGGCGCGGCGCACCTTCTCGGCCTCGGCCGCGATCTTCTCTTCCTGCGCGCGCTTCTCCGCGATCAGCACGTCGATGCTCTTGCGGCGGTTGGCCTCTTCCGTCTCGCGAGCGGTCTTCACCTGCTCTTCGGCTTCGGCGGCGCGGGCACGGGCAATGTCGGCTTCGGCTCTTGCAGCGGACTCTTCCAGCGACTTGCGGTAGAGCGCGATCGCCTTCTCCATCTGGGCGGTCTCGACATTGCGCTCCCGCTCGACCTCGAGACGGCGGCGCTCGGTCTCGTGGCCGATACGGGCCTCGTCCAGGCCGCGCTCGGATGCGATGCGGGCGCGCTCGATCTCCTCCTTCGAGGCGATCTCGGCTTCGCGCAGCGTCTGCACCCGGGCAATCTCGAGCTGTTCCAGCGCGCGCTGGCGCTCCAGCCTTGCGGCGTCCATGACCTGCTCGCGGGCAAGATCGGATTTTTCCACGTCGCGGCGCGCGGCGATCTCGGCCTGCCGCACCTTGGCGTCGGCCTCGGCGCGCTCGCTTCGCTTGGCTGCAAGCTCGATGGCGCGCTGTTCGCTCGCTTCCTCGACCACACGCTCGCGGTCGATCTCGCGCCGGCGCGTCTCCTGCTCGGCGGCGATGCGCTCGAAGTCGATCATCTTCTTCTGTGCGATGCGGGCGGCTTCGACCGCCTCGTCGGCGGCGACCTGCGCTTCCTCAAGCATCTTCCTGCGCTCGATGTCGCGCTGGCGGGTCGCCTGCTCGGTCGAGATACGCTCCTGCTCGATCCGGGCCTCGACCTCGATGCGGGCGCTTTCGATCTGCTCGCGCGAGGTGATGTCGGCCTGGTCGACGGCACGATTGCGCGCGATCTCGCGTTCGCGGGTTTCCTGCTCGTAGGCGATGCGCTCGGCAGCGATCTTCTTTTCGCGGGCGATGCGAGCGGCTTCCGTCGCCTGGCCGGCAGCGATCTCCGCTTCGTCCAGCGCCTTCTGCTTTCCTATCTCCAGTTCGCGGATCTTGCGGTCGGTCTGGATGCGCTCTTCATTCGTGTTGGCGGCTTCGAGAATGCGCAGCTTCTCGGTTGCCTCGCGCGATGCGATTTCGGCTTCCTCGATGGCCCGGCTGCGCTCGATCTCGCGGCGGCGGATTTCCTCTTCGTTGGCAATCCTGCTTTCGGCGATGGACCGCTCCTGCTCGATCCGCGCCTTCTGGGTCGCTTCCTTCGCCTCGATCTCCGCGGATTCCACCTTGCGCTGGCGCTCGATCTCGCGCGTCTGCGTCTCCTGCTCGTTGGCAATGCGGGCTTCGGTGATGGCTCGCTCCTGCGCGATGCGGGCCTTCTCGATCTCCTCGCGGGTGGCGATCTCGGCGGAGTCGATGGCGCGCTGCCGCTCGATCTCGCGATGCCTGATCTCACGCTCCGATGCGATGCGCGTTTCCGCGATCGACTGCTCGTTGGCGATGCGGGCACGCTCGATGGCCTCGCGAGCGGTGATCTGCGCGCTTTCGGCCTCAGTGTCACGCTCGGCTCGTTCGCGGGCAAGCTGGGCGCGCTGGTGGGCGCGGCGGAACTCGACATCGCGCTGCTGCTCGAGCCGGGCTTCCTCGCTCGCGCGTTCGATCTCCAGCGACTGCTTCTCGGCTTCGAGGTTGCGGGCGCGGATTTGGATCATGGCGTCCTGCTCGATGTCGTTGCGCAGCGTGCGGCGCTCCTCGATGTCCTTGATGAGGGCGGTCAGACCTTCCGCGTCGAAGCGGTTGGAAGGGTTGAAATATTCAAGCGAAGTCTGGTCGATATCGACGATGGCGACCGATTCAAGCTCGAGGCCGTTGCGCGAAAGGTCTTCTTGCGCCGCCTCGCGGACGCGAGAGACGTAGACGCCGCGCTGCTCGTGCATCTCGCCCATAGACATCTCGGCGGCCACCGCGCGCATGGCGCTCTCGAACTTGCCGACAAGCAACTCGTGCAGGTTCTTGGCGTCGAGAGTGCGTCGGCCCAGCGTCGAGGCGGCAACGGACACGGCCTCGCGCGTCGGCCTGACGCGAACGTAGAACTCGGCCTCCACGTCGACGCGCATGCGGTCGCGCGTGATGAGCGCCTGCTCCTTGTTGCGCACGACCTCGAGAACCAGCGTGTTCATGCTGACCGGCGTGACGTCGTGCACGATGGGCCAGACGAACGCGCCGCCGTCGATCACCACCTTCTCGCCGAGAAGACCGGTTCGCACGAAGGCGATCTCCTTGGTCGAGCGGCGGTAAAGCCAGTTCATCACCCAGTAGATGATGGCGATGACGATGACGGCTACGATGAGCCATAGGATGAGCTGGCCGATGAACTGTCCGGTCATTTTCGTCCCTCCCGCGAAGGCGCCGATGCGATGTCTATCGGCATGTCATTTTCCCTTGATCCGCTTGAACTGGCGGGTCTGTTCGGTAAGCGCCGTCTCCGTCGGCAGTCGCTCCATCGAGGACGCGCCGTAGAAGCCGTGGCAATTTCTCGTGTTCTTCATGATGAAGTCGGCATCCTCCGGCATGGCGACGGGGCCGCCGTGCGAGAGGATGATCGCATCGGGGTTGACCTTCAGCGCCGCCTCGGCCCAGGCGTCGATCAGCGCCGGGCAGTCCGCCAGCTTGAGCGCGGTTTCGGCGCCGATGGAGCCGCCCGTCGTGAGGCCCATATGGCAGACGATGATGTCCGCGCCGGCCTTGGCCATGGCCGCCGCCTCGTCCTCGTTGAAGACGTAGGGCGTGGTCAGCATATCCCTGGCATGGGCCTTGGCGATCATGTCGACCTCCAGCCCGTATGACATGCCGGTTTCCTCGAGGTTGGCGCGAAATGTGCCATCGATGATGCCGACCGTGGGGAAGTTCTGGACCCCTGAGAAACCCATACGCTTCAGCTCGTCCAGAAAGACGTCCATCAGGCGGAACGGATCCGTTGCGTTCACGCCCGCGAGCACAGGCGTGTGCTTCACCACAGGCAGAACCTCGCGTGCCATGTCGACCACGATGGCGTTTGCATCGCCGTAGGCCAGCAGCCCCGCAAGCGAACCGCGGCCCGCCATGCGGTAGCGGCCGGAATTGTAGATGACGATGAGGTCGATGCCGCCCTCTTCCTCGCATTTCGCCGACAGGCCGGTGCCTGCGCCGCCGCCGATGATGGGCTCGCCGCGCTTCATCATCCCGCGGAACTTTTCGAGGATTTTCGCCCTTTCGATCGCCATGCTTCTACCTTGTCCTTGCCCGCCGCTGCGGTCTGCCGCCACCGTGCAGAGCGCGGTATGCCTTGACGACTTCGGCGGAAAATTCGGGATCGTTGATATGGTGAGGCAGGCGGATGAGCTGCCGCGTCGAAGTCTGACGCACGGTGGCTTCCAGCGCGCGGAACAGTGCGTCGTCGGCAGCCGGATCATGGAAGGGCTGGCCCGGAGCGTCGAGCGCGGAGACACCCTTCTCCGGCAGGAAGAAGCGGACCGGCGCCTCCATTGCGTTCAGGCGCTCGCCGATCCAGCGGCCCATGGCCGTGTTCTCGTCAGCCGTTGTGCGCATCAGCGTGATCTGCGGATTATGGCGGTAAAGATTGCGGTGTCGAAATTTCTCCGGCACCGTCTCGAATGCGCGGAAATTGACCATGTCCAGCGCGCCGACCGAGCCGACATAGGGCATGCGCGTGCGGATCATCGCTCCGAAGCGGTCTTCGGTCGCGGGAAACACCCCGCCCACCAGCATGTCGCAAACCTCGGTGGTGGTAACGTCGATGACGCCCTGCACCATGCGCGACTCCACAAGCTTCTCCATCGACTGGCCGCCGATGCCGGTGGCATGGAAAACGAGGCAGTCGTGGTCCGCGTCGAGCTCTGCGGTGATCTGGCGAACGCATTGGGTGGTCACACCGAACATGGTGAGGGCCACGGTGGGGCGATCGTCCGAGGGTTGCCGCGCGCTTTCACGCCGGGCCCGCACCATCCCGGCAATCGCATTCGCGCCGTTGGCAAGCACGGACCGGGTGATGGAGTTCAGGCCCTGTACGTCCGCGACCGAATGCATCATGACGATGTCGGAGGGGCCGACATAGCTGGAGACATCGCCCGACGCGATGGTGGAAACGATGAGCTTCGGCACGCCGATCGGCAGGGCGCGCATGGCCGGGGCTACCATCGCGGTACCACCGGAACCGCCGGCGCCGATAATGCCTGCGATGCCGGTCTGCCGCTCGATCCAGCGCTCGAATGCCAGCGTCATGCCGGCGACCGCCTCGCCACGATCGCTCGAGAAAACGCCGCTCGCCCCGCGCGGATGATAGGCAGCAATCTGGTGCGCGGGTATCTCGGCACCCGAGTGCCTTCCGGTCGTCGACAGATCGACGATGCGCACCGGCAGGCCCGCAGCGCGGATCGTGTCGCGGATGAAGCGCAGTTCCTCACCCTTGGTGTCCAGAGTGCCGGCGACCAGCACGACCTGTTCGCCGGGAGAGGCCAGTGGCCGCAGTTCGGTCTGCGCGGGCACGGAAGCCTGCAGGCCAGTGATGGTGCGCGCAGCTTGGATGATCTGTCGCCTTGGCGTCGGCTTGGACCAGCGCGTCGGCGGCACGGGGTTCGACATGTAGACTTTGTGTGAAGCCGGCTCCCGTCCGGGAGCGGCTTGCCGGTCTGCTTCTTCAAGAGGCGATGCGGCCTGCCTTCCGGCGTCGTCTTCCGAATGCCGGCCCACGCCGAGAAGGCGCTGCTGCAAATCGCGGTCCGCCGCAAGCTGGCCGGAATCGATGACGCGGTTGATGCGACCGTTGACCATGATGCCGACGCTGGCTGCCACGGCGGTCGCCACACCGATGTTCTGTTCGATGACGAGAACGTCGATGCCCTCTTCCTCGCCGATGCGAAGCAGGATGTCCTCGACATGGTTGACGATAACGGGCGCGAGGCCCTCGGTCGGCTCGTCCATGACCAGCAGGCGCGGATTGGTCAGCAGCGCGCGCGATATCGCCAGCATCTGCTGTTCGCCCCCGGAAAGCTGCCCGCCGCCATTGCTCTTGCGTTCGGCCAGACGCGGAAATGTCGAATAGATGCGGTCGATGGTCCACGCACCGCTCCTGCCTGACGCGACCATGCGCAGATGTTCGTCCACGGTCAGGGAGCGCCAAAGGCGACGGCCCTGGGGCACGTAGCCTATGCCCATCTGCGCGATCGCCGAAGGCGAGCGGCCGACGAGTTGCTCGCCGTTGAAGGTGATCGACCCGCCGGACACCGGCACCAGCCCCATGATCGCCTTGCACAGGGTGGTCTTGCCCATGCCATTGCGGCCAACCACCGAGAGAACGCCGCTGTCGAGCGTAAGGTCGACACCCTGAAGGGCATGGGAAGCGCCGTAGTAGACGTTGAGGCCGCGTATCTCGAGCGCGGCAGCGCCAATGCGCCTGCGTTCAGCCCCCTGTCGCTCAACCATGACCGCCTCCGAGATAAAGCTCCTGAACCTCGGGGTCGTTCTCGATCTCGCTGGGCAGGCCCTCCTTGAAGATGCGGCCGTTGTGCATCATCGAGACCGTCTCGGCGACGCGCAGCGCCACGTCCATGTCGTGCTCGATGATGATGTAGCCGATATGCCGGGGCAGGCTCGTCAGGATCGCCACGAGATCGGAGCGCTCGGTCGGCGACAGGCCGGCAGCCGGCTCGTCGAACAGGATGAAACGGGGCGCGCCCGCCAGCGCCAATGCGATCTCCAACTGGCGCTGCTGCCCGTAGGACAGTTCGGCGACCAGCGTCTCGGCAACGTCGCCGAGATGAACCGCATCGATCAGTTCGGTAGCCGATTGCATCAGCGCGTCGGAGCGGCGCGGCCGCCGCATCGAGAACCGCCCGCGCGAAACGCCCCGGCAGGCGAGGTAGACATTGTCGATGACGCTCAGCCCGCCGAACAGCAGCGATATCTGGTAGGTGCGGCGCAACCCCCGGCGGATACGCTCATGCGGAGGGAAGCTTGTCACGTCCTCGCCGAAGAGGCGGATGGTGCCGGAGGTCGGCAGAAAATCGCCAGTCACGCAGTTGAACAGCGTGGTCTTGCCAGCACCGTTGGAACCGAGAACGCCGCGCCGCTCTCCGGGTTTCACAGTAAGCGTCACGTCGGTAAGGGCGGCAAGCGCGCCGAACATCCGTGTCACGCCGCGCAACTCCAGCGCGTTACCCGTGCCGGCGGCGGTCAGCATCTCGCCCACATTGCGTTCGGCCGTGAGGCTCATGATTTGCCCCCCTGCCCGGTAAGCGGATCACCACGTGTCTGACGATGGGAACGCCATTTTTCCCACAAGCCCAGAACACCATCAGGCGACCAGTAGACGACGGCGAGGAAGCCCAGCCCGATCAATAGCTTGAAGCGGTCGCCGGGCAGGTTCAGCGCCAACAGGATGTCGGGGGCATAGGTGCGCAGGATCACGTAGATGAACGCGCCGATGAAGGGACCGATGGGCCGCTTGAGACCGCCGACGATGGCGATGACCAGAATATCGATGACGGCCGGCAGACCCGCCGTACCCGGTGCGATCTGCGCGTTCTGCCAAACCATGAGGATGCCGGCCACCGCCGCGATGATGCTGGCGAAGGTGTAGGCGAACACGCGATGCGCAAAGACGTTGAAGCCGAGCGCGGCCATGCGGCGCGGATTGTCGCGGACACCCTGAAGCGCAAGTCCGAAGGGTGAACGCGATACGTATACGACGACCGCAAACGAGATCGCCGCGCAAGCCAGCGTCAGATAGTAGAACGGGATGGGCCTGCGCCAGTTGATGCCGAACAACTCAGGCGGCACGACGTTGGCGAAGCCGGTGTAACCGTTGAAAATCGTATAGTTCTGGCGCGTGAAGTAGAAGAAGGCCGCCGCTATCGCGAGCGTGATCATGATCGTGTAGATGCCTTCGGTCCGCACGGCCAACGCGCCTATAAGCGTGGCGAAAAGGGCGGCGATGAGGATGGCAACGGGGATGTAGAGCCACCACGGCCAGAAAAGGCTGATGGTCTGGACACCGCTCGGACCGAGGATCGCTACCATGTAGCCTGCAAGACCGGCGATCGACATCTGCGCCAGGCTGACCATGCCGCCGTAGCCCCCCAGAAACATCAGGCTGAGCGCGATCATGCCAAGGATGAACGCCCAGCCGAATATCTGGAACAGAACGAAGTTGCCGGCGACGACAGGCATGAACAGCAGGGCCACGCCGACCACCCACCAGGAAACCGGGATGCCTGAAATCCATTCGGGCACGTCGCTCGCCGCCTGCCTCGGCCGGGTCAGCCGGTTGGGAATGCCTGTCTGGTCCACTGTCGCCATCCGTCAGCGCCCCAGAAGGCCTTGCGGGCGAAATGCCAGCACAAGGGCCATGATGAGGAAGGTCAGCACGACCGAATATGTCGGCGCGTAGACGGAGCCGAGCTGCTCGGCGAGCCCGATCAGCACCGCACCCAGCGCAGCGCCGAAGATCGATCCCATTCCGCCGACGATGACCACCACCAGCGATGCAAGCAGGAATCGCATGTCCTCGCCCGCCGAGACCGACTGGAAGGTGCCGCCGACGATACCCGCGATGCCGGCCAGCCCTGCGCCGAAGGCAAAGACGAGGATGAAGACATACTGGATGCGCACGCCAGAGGCGGCCAGCATCTCGCGGTCGTCCACGCCGGCACGGATGAGCATGCCGACACGGGTGCGGTTGAGCGCCAGCCACATCAGGACACCCAGCGCAATGGAGGCGACGAGTATGGCGATGCGCACTGCGGGGAACGTGAGATAGACGAGTTCGCCCTCGCCCCTGATGGCGGTGATGAGAGGAAGCGTGACAGGCCCGCTAAGAAAATCGGGCGTCAGGATCTGGTAGGAGTGACTCCCCCAGCGCCACAGCATGAGATCGGCGAGAACGATCGAGATGCCGATCGTCACAAGCGTCTGGCGCAGATCCTCGCCCTCCATACGCCGAAACACGACGTATTGCAGCACGATGCCTATGAGGGCAACGATGATGAAGACCACCACGAACGCGCCGAGCCACGAGCCTGTCGCCTCGGCGAACTCGTAGCCGATGTATCCACCGAGCAGATACAGGGACCCGTGGGCCAGATTGACGTTCTTCATCAAGCCGAAGATGAGCGTGAAGCCGCTGGCGACGAGGAAGTAGAGAGCGCCGAGCGTGATGCCGTTGAACAGCGCATTCAAGAAGATGCGCTTGCGCCCGATGGCCGCCTCGAGACCTTCGGGCCATGGAGCGACGACCAGCCAGACCAGCGCGGCGACTGCCACCGCAATGATTACCGACCATACCGGATTGCGCTGTATGAAGCGGCTCACCCGCACCTCCTTGCGAGGAGCGCAGACGGGTTACCACGGCGCACGCCAATCATGCCGATACCCTCCTCCCTAGAGCTGCATCGCATCAGTTGGTCACCAAGCTAATCGCAAGATGCGCCATCGCGCGTACCCGACAGTCTCTTGCTGTCGCCAATCATCGCGAAAAACTGCCGCGGCGGCCCGCCCCGGTCAGGCCAGGCCGGCGAAATGGACCACGCGGCGGTAGTCGCTCGGCGCGATCCCGGCATTGGCGATGAAGAACCGGGTAAAGCTCGCCTGCGAGGAGAAGCCCAGGTCGAGCCCGATGTCTGTGACGGCATCCGAGGTCGTCGTCAGCCGGTCAATCGCGCTCTCCATGCGCAGCGTGTTGAGGTAGATGTTGGGCGTGATGCCCACCTGCTGGCGGAAGAGCTTGTAGAAGTGCGGCCGGGACAGGCCGGACTCGCGCGCGATCTTGTCCAGAACGATGCGCTCGCTGACGCGGTGCTGCATGAGCTTGACCGAGTTGCGCACCCGGAAATCGCGCACCGGAGGCGCGCACCGCGTGAACGTCGCGCCCTCGGCAACCCACTGCCATGACTGGTCGAAGCAGGCCTGCGTCAGTTCGTAGAGGTAGCCGGCGATGAAGCTGTCGTCGGCATCCTCCAGCATGGCCGAAGCGACCTGAAACGAGAGCCGGAAAATCTGCTCGGTCACATCGATCTGGCTGCGGCCGAAGCGGAGCGATGCGTTTGCCTGCCGGCTGGCTTCCAGAAACCAGAAGGGCTTTATGTAGAGCGTCAGAAACAACGACGGCTCTTCGGAATCCAGCGACATGTAGTTGTGCGGCTGCCAGGGACTGATCGCAACGGCCTGGCCGCCCGACAGCGGGAATATGTCCTCATCGATCCTGATCGAGGCGGGCGGACCCTGTATATGAATTATCAGGTGGCCCTCCCTGTGCGCATGCAGGGCCAGCGAACGATCCAGATTGTACAGCGCCACGCGCCCGAACGGGCCGTGATGCACTGCCAACGCGGTGCTCATGTTCCTCCCTTTCCGCTATTTTTTTTCGGGGCGCGGATTTTTTCTTTCAGTCTAGCCGAGCCCGCCGCCGAGTCCAGCCCCCATGACGCTGGGGAAGATTCGAGTGTCACAGTGCGGCCTCCAGCAGCGTGAAATAGTCGTCGGCATCGGCGTGGCGGGGATTGGTGCGATTTGCGTAGTCGGAAGCCGCCAGCGTGGCCGCCTGCTCGAGATCGCCGCGCGCCACGCCCATCTCGCGAAGGCTTGCGGGAAGCGCGATCCGCTCGCGCAGCCGGCTTATCGCGTCGGCAAGGTCAACGCCGGCCGGCAGGCTGAACTCGCGCTTGATCTCCTCATAGCGACTGGCCACCGCCGGCGCGTTGAACGCCAGCACGTACGGCAGCAGGACCGCGTTCACCGCCCCATGATCGAGGCCGCCAGCCACGACGCCGCCAAGCGCATGGCTCATCGCATGGACGCCGCCCAGCCCCTTCTGGCTCGCGAGCGCACCGTTGAGCGCCGCTGCCATCATCTCGCGGCGCGCGGCCAGGTCGTTACCGTCCGCGACGGCGCGCTCCAGATGGCCGATGGCGCGACGCAGGCCGTCGCGCGCGATGCCGTCGGCGGGCGGGTTGTAGGCCGTCGCTATGTAGGTCTCCATACAGTGCGTCAGCGCATCCATACCGGCGCCCGCCGTCTGGGTGGCGGGAAGATCGAGCGTCAGCGTCGGGTCGCAGATCACGACGCGCGGGGTCAGATAGGGGCTCACGAGTGAGACGTTGGGGCCGTCGGCCAGAGACACGACCGCCACGCCGACGGTTTCCGAACACGAGCCCGCAATGGTGGGGATCGCGATGACAGGCGGGTTCACGTCGCGGATGCGCGGCCGACCGCCCTCCATCCCGGCATAGTGGCGGAGCGGACCGCCGTGACTGACCCGCAGACCTATCGCCTTTGCAAGGTTGATCGCCGCCGCGCCGCCAAACCCGATGAGGCCATCGGCGCCGGCTTCGGCGTAGAGGGCGGCAGCCTCCGAACAGGCCTCCTCCGTGGCGCGGCAGGCAGACGTCTCATAGAGCGTGGCATCCACCCAGCGCGGCATGCCGTGCACAAGGCGTTCAAGAACCCCGCGCCTGCGCTCGCCATTGTCCGAGACGACAAGCGGCCTGGTTATTCCCAGAAGTTCAAGTTCGCCTTCCAGCGCGTCCTCGAGGACGTTCTCGGCGAAATGTATCTTCGTCACGTAGCTGATGAGCGACATGGCGCAACACCCCCGCAGCGGGCGGCAGCGATGAAGCCGCCGCCCGACTTGCTGGACCGGTTCGCGAAGCCGGCCTGCGGACGGGGGAACAACCGTCCGCAGGCGCTGCGCTTTACGGGTTCAGCGCCGCACAGTCCGGCGTGTCGCGGGAAGGCAGGCCGATGGCGTCGAATTCTTCCTTCGACATGCCCAGCTTCTGGTCCACGTTGTCGACCTTGGCCTTGAAGGTATTGTGCAGAGAGCCGTCCGCACCTTCCACCACCTCGGTGATGAAGATGGACCCGATGGCCTGACGGTTCTCATCAAGCTTGATGTGCCCGTTCGGCGCATCGAACTCCAGCGACGAGAGGGCCGCGTGGAAGTTCGCCTGATCTTCGTCGAGTTCGCCGCCGATCTGTTCCAGCGCCATCAGCGTCGCAAGCGTCGCGCCGTAGTAGTTGGTAGCGAACAGCGATGGTGACGGGAAGCCATCCGGGAAGGTTTCCTGATAGTCCTTCACATAGGCCTGCCATTCAGGGTTGTCCCAGTCGTCGGCCTGCGGGCCGGAACTGGGCGTACCCACCAGAGCTTCCTTGGCGCGGCCGCGCGCGGTCAGCACCGTCTGATCCACCATGATGGTGCCGCCGATGATGTTGGTGTCACCGCCGGCCTGCTCATACTGGTTGAGGAAGTTGACCGCATCGGTGCCGCCGACGCCCAGATAGATCGCGTCCACGTCGTCGGGCAGTGCCGCGATGATCGAGGCAAAGTCGCCGCTGCCCAGGGGCAGCCAGAAGCGCTCCACGATCTCGCCGCCGGCCTTGCAGAAGTCGACCGCGAAGCCCATGAAGTTGGTGTATCCGAAGGAATAGTCGGCCGCCACGGTGGCTACGCGTTTCCATCCCTTCTCGTTGACGACGTAGCTGCCGAGACCGTAGCCCCATTGTGCGCCGTCGGGGTGGAAGCGGAAGAAGTTCGGGGCGGGATCGACATAGGTCGTCTCAAGCGCGCCGGACGCCGTGTTGATGATCGTCTTGTCGGGAATGGTCTTGGCGTAGTCGCGCAGGGCCAGACCTTCCGAACCCGACAGCGGGCCGAGAATGAAGTCGACGCCTTCCTGCTCGATCAGGCGGCGCGCCTCGCGAACGGCGCGGTCGGGCGTCGCATCCGTAGGCCCCAGAACCCATTCGATCTTGTTGCCGTTGATCTCGCCATTGTACTTGTTGAGCGCGAGTTGGAAACCACGGATGCCGTCGTTGCCCGGCTCGGTGAACACACCTTCCTGCGGGGCCAGCAGACCGATCTTGATTGTCTCGGCCATGGCGGCCGCAGGTGCGAGTATTGCAAGCGCAGCGACGGTACTGACAAGTTTCAGTTTCATGCTTTCAGTCCTCCCTGTCGGGCCCGCGCGGTATTCCTCCCGAAAATCACGCGGCCGAGCTATGACCCTTCCACGTTAGGAAAGAGAGCCTCCAGGACTGATCCCCCGGCGTTCCGACTTATATCCGAGCGTCTGATTTTTGGCCTAGCGCCACGTATCGAAACTGCAGGCGCAAGCGGAGAAAAGCAGTCGTTAATCCTGTTGCTTCATAACAGGAAAATGAATTCCCGTTACATTTACGCTCATCTACTTTGCCTTCGGGCGAGACATGAGTTGGGGTATACAATGAAGTTGGTGACAAGCATTATTGTAGCGCTGATGCTTGCGGTAGGCGCATCCACCACCGCGTCGGCTGCGACGCTGGTTGCAAATGTCGACATTTCCTCCCAGACGATGACGGTGACGCATCGAGGAAAGGTCAAGTATCGCTGGAAGGTGTCCACCGCGCGCTCAGGAAAGGTGACGCCTGCGGGAAGCTGGTCTGCGAAATGGCTTTCCAAGAACCACAGGTCGAGCCGCTACAACAACGCGCCGATGCCCTATGCGATCTTCTACAACGGGCACTATGCGGTACACGGTACGGACCAGGTCGGACGGCTGGGCCGCCCGGCATCATCCGGCTGCGTGAGGCTGCATCCGGAGAACGCGAGGGTGCTGTTCGAGTTGACGCGACGGGAAGGCCTGAAGAACACCCGCATCGTCGTGCGGCGCTGAACGCGCCCTACTCCACCCCGGCAATCTTGTCGGGGTCGAACTCCGGCTGATCCGCTTCTTCCGTCGGCTGGTGAGGGAAGCCCTCTGGGCCGGACACTTCCTTGACGTCGCGCGCGATCTCCAGCGGACTTGCCGCATAAGAGGCGGCGAGGGTGGCCACCGATGTCAGTGCATGGGCATGGATACGCTCGTAGCCATGCGATGCGTCGATGCCGAAGGCGATGAGCGCCGTGCGCACGTCGTGGCCAGCCTCGATGGCAGACGCCGAATCCGACCGGTAGTAGCGGAACACGTCCTTCTGGAACGGGATTTCTTCTTCCCGGCACAGATCGACCAGCTTCTTGGTCAGGTGGTAGTCGAACGGGCCTGCCTGGTCCGCCATGGCGATGGTGACGCCGAACTCAGCCGAGTTCTGCCCCGGCGCGGTGGAGCCATTGTCGATAGTCACCATCGAGGCGATCTCCGGCGTGACGATGGCGGCCGCACCCACGCCCACCTCCTCCGCAATGGTGAAGAGGAAGTGCACGTCGACGGGCATCTTCACGCCTTCGCGCTCCAGCGCCTCGATGGCCGCGAGCGCGATGGCCACGCCGGCCTTGTCATCGAGATGGCGGGAATTGATGAAGCCGTTGTCGAGAAATTCCGGGTTTGGGTCGAAGGCCACGAAGTCGCCGACATCGATGCCCAGCGCGCGCGTCTCTGCCTTGGACTGCGTGATGGCGTCGATGCGCAATTCGACATGGGGCCAGCCGACCGGCAAAGTGTCGACCTCATCGTTGAACGTGTGCCCGGACGCCTTGAGCGGCAGGACCGTGCCACGGAAGCTGCCAATCTCGCTGTAGAGCGTGACCCGCCCGCCTTCTGCAAAACGCGCCGACCAGTGGCCGATGGGCACGAGTTCCAGCCGCCCGTTTTCCTTGACGAGTTTGACCTGCGCGCCCAGCGTGTCGAGATGCGCCACGATGGCACGCGCGCCCTTGCGGCGGCTGCCCTGCCGCACGGCGCGGATCGCCCCGCGACGCGTCAGTTCAGGTGTCAGCCCCAGACGCTCCAGTTCGGCGGAGCAGTAGTGCACGACCTGGTCGGTGTAGCCGGTGGGACTGTCGATCGCCAGCAGCGCCTTGAGCTGCGCCAGCAGGTAAGCTTCGTCTATCTTCATGCTTATAACTTGCCGAGTGCGTGGGCAGCCGCCCGATGCCCGGAAAGCGGGAACAGAAGGTCGAGGAAACGCTCGGCCGTAGGCTGCGGTTCGTGGTTGGCGAGCCCCGGACGCTCGTTGGCTTCGATGAACACGTAGTCCGGCTCGCTCGGCGAGCGAACCATGAAGTCGATGCCGACAACGGGGATGTCGATGGCGCGCGCAGCGGTGACCGCTGCCTCCACGAGGCGGGGATGGACGATGCCGGTCACGTCGTGGATCGAGCCGCCGGTATGCAGATTCGCAGTCTTGCGCACGACGATATCCTCGCCCTTATCCGGCACGCTGTCCAGCGTGTAGCCGGCGGCCGCCAGACAGCGCTCGGTTTCGCCGTCGATCGGTATCCGGCTTTCGCCGCCTGTCGCGGATGCGCGGCGACGCGACTGGCTTTCGATAAGGCTGCGGATCTTGCGCCGTCCATCACCGACGATATGAGGGGGCCTGCGAATGGCCGC
Organism: Neoaquamicrobium microcysteis; assembly: GCF_008180155.1. GTDB lineage: Bacteria > Pseudomonadota > Alphaproteobacteria > Rhizobiales > Rhizobiaceae > Aerobium > Aerobium microcysteis. Next base: position 27,814 of record NZ_VSZS01000068.1, read on the forward strand.
AGCCACGAGCTTGAAGTCGATGACGACGAGGCGCAAGTCCTCGCCCTCGAAACACGCCTCCACCAAGACTCGGTCGCAAACTTCCTTCGCCACCGCTATGGCCGTTTCGGTGTCCTCGATGGTCTCCAGACCCACCGCGACACCCCGCCCCTGTTCTCCACGCGCGGGTTTGACCACGACGCGGCCATGCTTTTTCAGAAAGGCCTTGAGGGCCTTTGCATCGTCGCCTGCGACCATCTGCTCAGGCACAACGAGGCCCGCGTTTTCCACCACGCGCCGCGTGACCGCCTTGTCGTCGCAGATCGACATGGCCACGCCGGAGGTCAGCTCGGAAAGGCTTTCGCGGCAATGGACCGAGCGGCCGCCATGGGAAAGCCGGAAGAACCCGCCTTCCGCGTCGGTGATCTCGACATGGACGCCGCGCCGATGGGCCTCGTCCACGATCAGCCGGGCGTAAGGGTTCAGCGCGTCGTATGCCTCCAACGGCCGGGCATACAGCTTCTCGTTGATAGGGTTCTTGCGCTTGACGGCGAAGACCGGCACGCGACGGAAGCCGAGCTTTTCGTAGAGCGCGATGGCCTGCCCATTGTCGTGCAGCACGGAGAGGTCCATGAAGGCCGCGCCACGCGCCGAGAAATGCTCGGCAAGCCGCCGCACCAACATTTCGCCGATGCCCGGGTGACGCGCCTGCGGATCGACGGCCAGACACCACAAAGACGAACCCTTTTCCGGATCGGCAAAAGCGCGACCGTGGTCTATTCCCGTCACCGTTCCGATGATTTCGCCGGATGCCTCGTCTTCGGCGACGAAGTATGTGATTGCGCGGTTGTCGCGGTTCGACCAGAAGAAATCCGGCCGGACCGGCACCATGCCGCGCGACGTGTAGATGCGGTTGACAGCCCTGGCATCCGCCTCGGAGGACAGCCGGCGGACGAAATAGCCACGCGGCTGGCGCCTGCTCGAACGATAGGTCGAAAGCTCCAGCCTGAAGGTGTGCGACGGATCAAGAAAAATCTCCTGCGGAGCGGCAGCCAGCAGGACATGCGGATCGCGCACGTAAAAGGCGATGTCGCGTCGCTCCGGCCCTTCTTCGCGAAGCGCGTCGACCAGTTCGGAAGGCTTGTCGAAGGTCTGCGCAAAGATCAGGCGTCCCCACCCACAATCGACCGAAACGGACTGCTTTCTGGCGTCGGTTTCGGCTTCGGAAAGCCCCATCGGAGGCTTCATCGATTCTGCTCGAAGACGCCGGAGACGATGCGCCAGCGCTTTGTCGGCACGGGCGCGCGGGGCGCCGCTTTCCTTCGCCATGCCGTCAGATCCCATGGGTCTGCAACCAGAGTTCGAGAAGACCGGCCTGCCACAGTTCCGAGCCTTGCAACGGCGTGATGTGGTCGGACGGATTTGTGAACAGCGTGTCGAGGTATTCGTCGCGGAAGATCGCGCGGTCTTTGGCGGCACGCGAGGTGAGCGCGTCGCGCACCATCTCCAGATAAGGCCCATCGACATATTTGAGCTGCGGGACGGGGAAATAGCCCTTCTTGCGGTCGATCACCTCGCTGGGCACGACCAGCCGGGCGGCGTCCTTGAGCACACCCTTGCCGTTTTCGCGCAGCTTCTCCTCCGGCGGGATCTTCGCCGCGAGTTCAACCAGCTCGTGGTCGAGGAACGGCACGCGCGCCTCGAGGCCCCAAGCCATGGTCATGTTGTCGACGCGCTTGACGGGATCGTCCACCAGCATCACCTGGCTGTCGAGGCGCAGCGCGGCGTCGACTGGCGTATCCGCGCCGGTGCGCCTAAGATGTTCGGCAACGAGCGCGAGGCTGGCGTCTTCTTCCGGCATCCAGTCCGCGTTGACGTGCGACTTCATCTTGTCGTGCGAGCGGTCGAAGAACACGCGCGCGTAATCGCTCACGACATCGTTGGACGCGGCGAGCGGCGGATACCAGTGGTAGCCACCGAAGACCTCGTCGGCACCCTGCCCCGACTGCACGACCTTGATGTGCCTGGAGACCTCCTGCGAGAGCAGGTAGAACCCGACATTGTCATACGACACCATCGGCTCGGACATCGCCGCGAAGACGCCTGGCAGCGCTTCCATCAGACGGTCTGACGGCACGAAAATCTTGTGGTGGTCGGTGTCGAAATGCCTGGCGATCAGGTCCGAATAGACGAACTCGTCGCCCTTTTCGCCATTGGCTTCCTCGAAGCCCACAGAGAAGGTCATCAGACCATGCTGACCCTGCTCTGCCAGGAGACCAACGATCATGCTGGAATCGACGCCGCCGGACAGCAGGACGCCCACCGGCACATCGGCCACCATGCGCCGCTTGACGGCCGTCCGCAGCGCTTCGAGCACCATGTCGCGCCAGTCCTGCGAGGAAAGGCCCGACATCGACGCGTCACGCTCGTAGGGTGGAGCCCAGTAGACCGTGTCGGCCTTGCGGCCATCGGGCTCGATGACGCGGATGGTTGCCGGCGGCAGCTTGCGCACGCCGTTGATGATCGTGCGCGGCGGCGGCACCACGGCATGGAACGAAAGGTAATGGTGCAGGGCGTGCCGGTCGATCGACGTGTCGATGTCGCCGGCCTTGAGAAGCGCCGGCAGGGACGATGCGAAGCGCACCGAATGCGGCGTCTCGGCCAGATAGAGCGGCTTGATGCCAAAGCGGTCGCGCGCCATCACAACCCGGCCGGTGTCGCGCTCGTGGATGACGAAGGCAAACATGCCGTGGAAGCGGTTCACGCACTCCCTGCCCCAGGCGTGGTAGGCCTTGAGGATGACTTCGGTATCGCCGTGGCTGAAGAAAGTGTAGCCCTTGCCCTCGAGCTCGCCGCGCAGTTCGGGATAGTTGTAGATGCAGCCGTTGAATGCGATCGTCAGGCCCAGTTGCGCATCCACCATGGGCTGACGCGCCTTGTCGGACAGATCGATGATCTTGAGCCTGCGGTGAGCGAGCGCGGCATTGTTATGCACGACGAGCCCCGATCCGTCGGGTCCGCGCGGCGCAAGCGCATCCATCATCCTTGTTTGAGCGAGGACCGACGGCTGAGCGCCGTCGAAACGAATTTCTCCACAAATGCCACACACGAGCCCGGTACAACCTCCGTTGTCGTTTCACCAATGCGGGTACACCGGGCATGCCGAAAACGGCCCCGTCGCGACCCCGCCATGGACCGAACGCCCCTTTTCCATGATGGTTCCGAAAAAACTTCCCCTTGCGCGAGATCAACGAGCGACGGGGCGAACGCGGCTAACAAAAGCCCGATCCGGCGTGGCAATTTGCCCGACCCCGCCCCGTGGACGCACAAGGCCGCAGCGACTAATTTCCGGCCGCAAAATCAGGAAAGCAGAATGAACTATCAGCGGTTTTTCGAGGAAGCGATCGACCAGCTCCACGCCGAGCGGCGCTACCGGATTTTTGCGGACCTGGAGCGGATCGTGGGAGAGTTTCCCAAGGCGATCTGGCGGTCGGGGCCGGATGCGCGCGAAATCACCGTATGGTGCTCGAACGACTATCTGGGCATGGGCCAGCATCCAGACGTCATCGCCGCGTCGCAGAACGCGGCCGGCAAGATGGGCTCCGGTGCCGGCGGCACGCGCAACATCTCCGGCACAAACCATCCGCTGGTAGAACTCGAGCTGGAACTGGCCGACCTGCACGGCAAGGAAGCTGCACTCGTCTTCACCTCGGGCTTCGTCTCGAACGAGGCGGCGATCTCGACCATCGGAAGGCTGCTGCCCAACTGCCTGATCCTGTCTGACGAACTCAACCACGCCTCGATGATCGAAGGCGTGCGGCGTTCGGGTGCGGAGAAGAAAATCTTCCGGCATAACGATCTCGCACATCTGGAAACCCTGCTTCAGCAGGCTGGCCGCGAGCGCGCCAAGCTGATCGTGTTCGAGAGCGTCTATTCGATGGACGGCGACATAGCGCCCATCGCCGCGATCGCCGACCTCGCCGACAAGTACAATGCGATGACCTATATCGACGAGGTCCATGCTGTCGGCATGTACGGGGCGCGTGGCGGTGGTATCACCGAGCGCGAGGGGCTCGCCCACCGCATAGACGTGATCGAGGGCACGCTCGCCAAGGCGTTCGGAACGCTGGGTGGCTACATCTCCGGCACTCGCTCGTTGATCGACGCGGTGCGCTCCTATGCGCCGGGCTTCATATTCACGACCGCGCTGCCGCCTTCAATCGCCGCGGCGGCGACCGCATCGATCCGCCATCTGAAGCAGTCTCAGGTCGAGCGCGACGCCCAGCAGAGGCAAGCGCAGCGCGCCAAGGACGTGCTGTCGGCAGCAGCCCTTCCGGTTATGAACTCCGAGACGCATATCGTGCCGGTGCTGGTCGGCGAGCCGGAGCTTTGCAAGATGGCAAGCGACCGGCTGCTCGGCAAGCACGGCATCTACATACAGCCGATCAACTACCCGACGGTGCCGCGCGGCACGGAGCGGTTGCGCATCACACCCACGCCGTTCCACGACGACGGCCTGATAGACAGGCTGAGGGATGCGCTGGTCGAAACCTGGACCGCGCTGGGCATTCCGTTCCGCGACGAAACGAAGCCCAGCGAACCTGTGCGCTCCGACCGTGTCGTGCCGCTGGTGGTGGCGAAGTCGGGCGGCTGATTCAGGCCTTCTCTATCCAGCGCGCCAGCCTGTCCGACGCCTGCTCGATCTCGTCGAGGCGGCGGTGGAAGCACAGCCGGAAATAGCCCTCTCCCCCTGCACCGAACGCGGTGCCCGGAGCGAGCCCGACATTGGCGTGGTCGATGATGTCGAAGGCTGCCTTGCGAACGTCGGTCACCCCGTCGATGCGGAAGAAGGCATAGAATGCGCCTGCAGGCGGGGAAAGGTCTACGCGACCGGTGGCCAGCAAACGATCGCACACGATGTCACGCGCTGCGCGGGCCCGTTCCACCTGCTCCGCGACGAAGGCGTCACCTCCATCCAATGCGGCTACCGCACCCCTTTGAAGGAACGCCGGCACGCCGGAGATCGAATACTGCATCAGGTTTTCGAACACCTGCTGAAGCTCGGGGTGAACCTTGAGCCAGCCAACGCGCCACCCCGTCATCGCCCAGTTCTTCGAGAAGCTGTTGACGAAAAGGATGCGGTCTTCAGCGTCGGCCACGTCGAGGAAGGAAGGCGCGCGCTTTCCGCCATAATAGAAGAGCGAGTAAATCTCGTCGGCCACGATCCACAGGCCGCGCGAACGCGCGAGGTCGAGGATCGCCGCAAGGGTTTCTCGATCGGCAGTCCATCCCGTCGGATTGGACGGCGTGTTGACGAAGATGGCCTTCGTCGCCGGCGTCAGCGCGGCCTCGATCTTCTCGACATCGCAAGTCCAGCCATTGCCGGAGCGGTCCAGCGTGACGGGAACCGGTCTGGCGCCGGCGATGCCAGCCGCGGCGGCGAAGTTCGGCCATGCGGGAGACAGGTAGACGACCTCGTCTCCATGGCCGGCCACCGCGTCGATGGCGAGTTGGATCGCGTGCATGCCGCCATTGGTGGCGATGAATTCTTCCGGCGCGAAGCTTTGGCCGAAGTGGCGACCGTAGTAGCGGGCAAGCGCAGCGCGCAGCTCGGGAATGCCGCGCTGCCAGGTGTAGAACGTCTCGCCACCCGCGAGCGCTGCGTTGGCTGCATCCGAAATGAATGCCGGGGTCGCGAGATCGCCCTCTCCAGCCCACAACGGAATCATCCCGTCCTTGTCGCGCCCGTGGCTCATCACGGCGACGATGCCGCTTTCCGGCGCATTGCGGGCTTCAGGGCGAAGGTGGTCGAACAGTGTCATCGTCATCTCGCAAAAGGAAAGACCCCGATCGCACGCGACCGGGGCCGGCAGGTGAGTAGCGAGACTTCTATCGCTTCGCAAGCAGGTCGCGAATTTCCGTCAGCAATTGGACGTCGGCGGGCGGAGGCGCGGCCGGTGCAGCTTCCTTCTCGCGCTCCAGCCTGCGGCGCATCGTGTTCACCCCTTTGACCATCAGGAAGATGATCCAGGCGAGGATGACGAAGTTGATGATTACGGTGATAAAGCTGCCATAGGCGAATACCGCGCCCTGCTGACGAGCCGCATCCAGAGTGGATGCCGTGACTTCCGACGACAGCGGGAGGAAATAGTTGGAGAAGTCGAAGCCGCCGAAGATGGCGCCGACGATCGGCATGATGATGTCGTCGACCAGCGACGACACGATGAGGCCGAATGCGCCGCCGATAATGACACCGACCGCAAGGTCCATGACATTGCCCTTGGCGATAAATTCCTGAAATTCCTTAATCATCCTTCCCTCCTCGGAGAACGGAACAGCGCTCGAATCGACCCCCCGGCCAGGACCGGACTGTGCAACAATAGCAAAATCGGCGCGCGCGATAAGCGGGAAAGAATGGGCGGGTACAACCGGGCGGATCATCCCACTGCGTCTCAAGATCAATGGACAGGCAAGCCAAGCTGTGATTGCCTCGCTGGCCAAGGCGCACCGTTCGTCAGGGAGGACTTAACAGGTGCAGGGCTGGGTCATCGTCATCGTGGCAATCGCCTATGTGACGCTGCTGTTTGCGATCGCAAGCATCGGCGATCGCCGCGCCGTGACACATGGGCCGGGCCGCGCACGGCCGTACATCTATGCGTTCAGCCTAGCCATCTACTGCACGTCGTGGACGTTCTTCGGCTCGGTCGGGTTGGCCAGTGAGCGCAGCTTCGAGTTCCTGACCATCTATATCGGGCCGATCCTCGTCTTCTTCTTCTGCTATCCGTTTCTGGCCCGCGTCATCAGGGTTGCCAAGACCGAGAAGATCACGTCGATCGCAGACTTCCTCGGCGCGCGCTATGGCAAGAGCTTTGCCGTAGCAGCCATCGCTACCATGATCGCGATGTTCGGTACCGTTCCGTACATCGCGCTTCAGCTCAAGGCGATCTCCGGCTCGATGAGCCTCATGGTCGAGCACTACAATGGTGCGCCGCCGGCGTTCGACTTCGTTATCGGCGACATCTCGCTGGCCGTCGCCCTGCTGCTTGCGCTGTTCGCCATCCTTTTCGGCACGCGCCATGCCGACGCGACCGAGCATCAGGACGGGATGATCCTCGCGGTCGCCGTGGAATCCATCGTCAAGCTTGCCGCCTTCATAGCGGTCGGCGTCGCGGTGTCGTTCTTCCTGCTGGGCAGCCCTGCGGAGATGATCGCCACCGTCTCGGCCAACGAGCAGGTGCAGAAGTCGCTGGACTACAGCACCTCGCTTGCCACGTGGATCGTGATGACCGTGCTGAGCGGCTTCGCCATCATCATGCTGCCGCGCCAGTTCTACGTGACGGTGGTGGAAAACCGCTCGGAGGAGGAGTTGCGCAAGGCGAGCTGGATGTTCCCGCTCTACCTGATCGCCATCAACCTCTACGTCATTCCCATCGCCTTCGCTGGCCTCGCAGTGCTGGGGCCGGAATCGAACTCGGACCTCTACGTCGTCTCGCTTCCGCTTCACTACGGCCAGAACGCGCTGGCGCTGTTCGCCTTCATCGGGGGCCTGTCGGCTGCGACCGCGATGGTCATCGTGGCGAGCGTAGCGTTGTCGATCATGATCTCGAACGACCTCGTCATCCCGCTGGTGATGCGCCGGTTGCTCAAGTCGCATGCTGCCGACCGCGAAGACTGGTCGAAGGTTATCCTCAACATCCGCCGCGCGGCCATCTTCGTCATCCTATTCGCGGCGTTCCTGTACTACCGCGAGACAACGAGCAACACGAGGCTGGCATCCATCGGGCTGATATCGTTTGCCGCGATCGCGCAGTTTGCACCAGCCTTCATAGGCGGGCTCATCTGGCGTGGCGCGAACGGCCGCGGCGCGGTGATGGGCATGATCGCCGGCATCACCGTGTGGGCCTACACGCTGCTGTTTCCCTCACTCGCGCCCAGCGATACGGAGATCCTGCGCACCGGCCTGTTCGGGCTAGAGGCCCTGCGCCCGCAGGCGCTGTTCGGCACGGTGGGCGAGCCGCTGAACCACGGCGTGATCTGGAGCCTTTCGATCAACACGCTATTCTTTATCCTCGGGTCGCTGTCGCGCGCGTCCATGCCGCTGGAGCGCATTCAAGCAGCGCTTTTCGTGCCACGCGATGCCAACCCGATGCCGAGCCTGAGGCGTTTCCGCACGGCGGTGACGGTCAACGACCTCAAGGACACGATCTCGCGCTATCTCGGGGTCGAGCGCACCGAACGTTCGTTCCAGAGTTTCGAGGCGAAGGAAGGTCGCGCCATCAACGGCAACGAGCTTGCCTCCATGTCGGTCATCCGCTTTTCGGAGCAGTTGCTCACCAGCGCGGTCGGATCTTCATCTGCGCGGCTCATTTTGTCGCTGCTTTTCCAGCGAAACGACAGCAACTCGCGCGGCGCACTGCGACTGCTGGACGACGCGACCGAAGCGCTGCAGCAGAACCGCGACCTCCTGCAGACCGCGCTGGACCAGATGGAGGAAGGCGTCACGGTGTTCGACCGCGATTTCGGCCTGACCTGCTGGAACCGCCAGTTCCGCGCGCTGTTCGACCTGCCCGACGAGATGGGTCAGGTGGGCGTATCGCTGCACCATGTGCTGCACTATCTGGCGGACCGGGGCGACATTCCGCGCGGTTCGGAATACGAGACGCTCAACCGGATGACGTGGTTCGGCGAAGTGTGGTCGATCGAACTCAAGCGCTCGGGCCGCATCATCGAGTTGCGCACCAACCCGATGCCCGATGGCGGCATCGTCGCGACCTATACCGACATCACGGCACGCGTGCAGGCGGACCTCGCGCTCAAGCGGGTCAACGAGACGCTGGAGCAGCGCGTGGTGAGCCGCACCGCCGAGCTTACCCGCGTGAACGAAGAGCTGGCGATGGCGCAGATGCTGGCCGAGGAAGCCAATCTGGGCAAGACGCGCTTTCTGGCCGCCGCGGGCCACGACATCCTGCAGCCACTCAACGCCGCGCGCCTCTACTGCTCCGCCCTTCTGGAGACAGTCGAGAAAGGCAAAGTTGGCGATGCGGTTGGCAACATAGAATCCTCGCTGGAATCGGTCGAGACCATATTGGGGGCGGTGCTCGACATATCGCGCCTCGACACCGGCGCGATGAAGCCCGTGGAAACGGTATTCAAGCTGGACGGGCTGCTGCGCCAGATCGAGACCGATTTCCAGCCGCTTGCCGCCGCAAGAGGCTTGCGGCTGAGTATCGTTCCCTCCCGGCTGGCGGTGAACACCGATCGCAACCTGTTCCGACGGCTGGTGCAGAACCTCGTCTCGAACGCGATCAAGTATACGCGCTCCGGCCGGGTGCTGGTCGGCGTTCGCAGACGTGGCGAACTGCTCGAGCTTCAGGTGTGGGATACCGGCATCGGTATCGACGGGGACAAGCTGAATACAGTGTTCCGGGAGTTCACCCGGCTGGAGGAAGGCGCCAAGGTGGCACAGGGGCTGGGGCTGGGGCTGTCGATCGTCGATCGCATCGCCCGCGTGCTGAGGCTGGAAATCCAGCTGGAGTCACGCAAGGGGCAAGGCACGCGTTTTTCGGTCATCCTGCCGCGTGTCGAGGCGCCCCAGCTCGAACTGGTCAGTGAAGTGCGCACACCCGTTCGCCCGAACGTCATGCTCGACGGCGTCAGCGTTCTTTGCATCGACAATGACGGCCCGATCCTGGAGGGCATGCGCCTGCTGCTGGAAGGGTGGGGCTGTCACGTGGAAACCGCATCCGGTTCCGACGACCTGCCTCCCAGGGACACGGCGCGGCGTCCGGACGTCATCCTGGCGGACTATCACCTCGACGGCGGCGAAAACGGCCTCAACGTCATCGCGCGGCTGCGCGCGGTGCACGGCCCGGAAACACCGGCGATCCTGGTTACCGCCGATCGCTCCAACGAGGTGCGCGAAGCCGCCGCGGCGATGGATGTCGCCGTCATCAACAAGCCCGTCAAGCCGGCCAATCTGAGGACGGTGCTGACGCGCTACCGGAAGATATTGTCGGCGGCGGAATAGGCCGCGATTACTCCACGCCCTGCAACGGGTCGGTTGCGATGCGCGACAGGCGGATCACCGCCTGGGTGCGGCTGTCCACGCCAAGCTTCTGCAGAACCGCCGAGACATGCGCCTTGATCGTCGCTTCCGAGACCTTGAGCTCATAGGCGATCTGCTTGTTCAACAGCCCTTCGGCCAGCATGCCAAGCACGCGCGTCTGCTGTGGGGTGAGGGTCTGCAACCTGCCGATCAGATCGGATATCTCCGGGTCGCCCTCCTCGCCGAGATCGATGCCTTCGGGTGCTGCGACGCCGCCCTCGAGCACGGCCTGCACGGCGGTGCGGATATCTTCCATACTCGCCGATTTCGAGATGAAGCCCGATGCGCCGAGCTCGAGAGCACGGCGGATCGTCACGGGGTCGTCGTGCGCCGACACGACAACGATGGGCACGCTCGAATCCAGCCCTCGCAGCGCGACGAGGCCCGAAAGCCCGCTTGCGCCCGGCATGGTCAGATCGAGGAGAACGAGGTCGGTATCCTGATTGTCGATGATGAGCGTCTTGACGCTGTCGAAGTCGCCGGCTTCGAGAATGCGGCTGCCTTCGCCCACCCCCGCCAGAGCCTGCTTGAGAGCACCCCTGAAAAGCGGATGATCGTCGGCAATTACAAACGTGAAGCCTGACGGCAAACGCACCTCCCCCGATTCGCCCCGCCGAGTGTAACCCCCGGCTGGCGGCGTCGCGACGCGATTATGCGCCGGTACCCCCGCATTGCAAGCGTGTGACCGCTTTCAGCAGACTGGCGCGCCCGACGCAACCATTTCAGCGATTGCTCATTCTCTCCGCAATGTTACTTGCTGCCGCTAGGGCAGCACCCGCATACTCGACTTTAGTCTAATCTGGAGACCGGGTTATGGAACCGATCCGTCAGGTCGCAGTCATGTGTGTGGCGCGGGCGGTGAGTTTCGGCACGCTTGCCATCGTCTGCGTGATGGTCTCCTTCGCCTTCAGTCCGCCCGCCGCATTCCGAACCGGGGCCGTGCTTTCGCTGGTGATGGCCATCATCCTGTTGCTCAAGGCTCACTATGTGGGTTGGCAGCAGCCGAAGCACACGGAAGTCTGGCTTTACCTGGACGAGCGGACGCGTCCGCGCGATGCCGAGGCTACGCGCCGGTTCACCAGCGTGCTGCGCGAGGTCTACGGAAGGTTCGCGGCCGGCACGCTGTTGGTGGCGTGCGGCCTATTCGCCGTTTCGGTCCTGATGCTCGCAGCCGGCATGGAACTGCATGGCTTCGAGCGCGGTGTTCGCTAGTCGATACGATCAGGTACGATCGGCCGGGGGCTCGGAGGGCCGTTCGCCCCGCCCGTACTCACGATCCAGATCCTGCACGATGCCGAGGAAGCGCCTGAAGAAGCGCTCCATATAGCCCAGCGTCTGCTCGAATTCCTCCTCGCTCGGCAACTGGGCCGCGGGCTGGCCGCTTTCGAGCGCAGCCAGCCGATCCTCCAGCGCATCGACCCGCGCCTGCAACTCGTCCAACTGGTCCTCGTAAGCCGTACGCTCTTCCACGGCCATCTTGCAGACAAGCTGCCCACCGCGCTCCTGGCAGAGCGTCATGCGCCCGTTTGTGGTGTCGAGGCGCACATAACCTTCGTCTGTACGTTCGATCTGATAGCGCTCGACGTCCTGCGCCAGCGATGGCGACACAGCCATCATGAGCGTTGCGGCGGCCAGGATCGGACCTGAGTATCGCATCTCTGCCTCCATCGACTGCAAGCTTGTGTTGAAGCGCGCCATTGCGCCGGAATTGCGTCGGCGCCCCTCTGGTGTGCAACCACAGGACCATACGATCAACCCAGAGTGGTCATGCACAATCCGCAAATGCCTGCTAGCAAGGCAATCACCAGATTCGTCGAGGGATCATGCATGAAGCTCGCCCTGCTGCCGGCACTCATCCTGTTTGCGTTCGTCTTTCCGCACGCGGCATCGGCGCGCACGGTCTGCACGATCGTCGCAGATGCCAGAACGGGAACGATCCTGCTTGAGGAAGGCGATTGCCAAAGCCGGGTAACGCCTGCGTCCACCTTCAAGATTCCGCTCGCGGTGATGGGGTATGACGCGAGGTTTCTGAGAGACCCCCAGACACCGGTGCTGCCTTTCAAGGCCGGCTACCCGAACTGGGGCGCGAACTGGGAACAGCCTACCGACCCACAGGCTTGGATGAAACACTCGGTGGTCTGGTACTCGCAAGAGATTGCGCGTGACCTCGGCGTCGAGCGCCTGACGTCCTATGCCGCACGGTTCGGCTATGGCAACGCCGACTTCGCCGGAGACCCCGGGAAGAACAACGCGCTCGAGCGTGCGTGGATAAGTTCCTCGCTCAGGATTTCACCGGTCGAGCAGGTCGGTTTCCTCCGCAACCTCCTTACGGGCAACCTGCCGGTCGAGCGCCGCGCCGTCGAACAGACGCTGCGGATCGTGGAAAGCGCACGGGCCGGCGACTGGACCGTTGCGGGCAAGACCGGCTCGGCCTATCCGCGCAATGCCGACGGTTCGTTCAACCGTGCGCGCGGCTGGGGCTGGTTCGTCGGCTGGGCGACGCGCGGCGACCGTACGCTGGTCTTCGCGCGGCTCAATCAGGACGAGCAGCGCCAGACCGGCCCCGGCGGCTTGAGAGCGCGAGCCATGTTCCTCGACGAATGGCCAGCCCTTTCGGAAAAATTGCCGGAATAGTTGGCGCAGCACCGTTTTCATCACCCGGCATTGCGCTTATAGCGCTGGCTATGACCACGCTCATCTACAAGATCGTTCCGGAAAGCCTGTGGCGTGAAGCCGAGGCGCGAGGCGTGTTCCGCGGTGCGCCGATAGACCTTACCGACGGATATATCCACTTTTCAACCGCGGCGCAGGCCCGCGAAACCGCGGCCAAGCATTTTGCCGGGCAGACCGGGCTGCTGCTGGCTGCCATCGACGAGGCGCGGCTAGGCCCCGCATTGCGGTACGAGGTGTCTCGCGGGGGCGCCCTGTTTCCGCATCTCTACGCACCACTCGATCTTTCTGCAGTCCTTTGGGTGAAGCCATTGCCGCTGGGCTCGGATGGAGTGCACATCTTCCCGGATGTTGACGAATGATCCCGGGCCTCGACCGCCTTGGACGCAGGCTTCTCTTCGCTTTCGATCCCGAGACGGCGCATGGTCTTTCCATCGCAGCACTCAAGTCCGGCGGCGCCGCAGCGCTTTGCCCTCGCCCGCCCATCGACACACGGCTGGCGGTGCGGATAGCCGGGCTCGACTTTCCAAATCCGCTCGGCATGGCGGCAGGATACGACAAGAACGCCGAAGTGCCCGACGCGCTGCTGGGCCTCGGCTTCGGCTTTAGCGAGGTCGGCACCCTGACGCCGAAGCCGCAGGCTGGCAACCCGAAGCCGCGCATATTCCGGCTGACGGAAGATGACGCCGTCATCAATCGCATGGGTTTCAACAATGACGGCCACGAGCGCGCGCTGCTGCGCCTGAAGGCGCGTATCGGCCGCCAGGGCATAGCCGGCGTCAACATCGGCGCCAACAAGGACAGTGCGGATCGCATCGCGGACTACCGGCTGGGCGTCGAGCGCTTCGCGGCGGTCGCCTCCTATCTTGCCATCAATATCTCTTCGCCCAACACGCCCGGACTGCGCGACCTGCAGTCGCGCGACAGCCTTGCCGAACTGCTGGCGACGGTGATCGATGCGCGCGACGCCGAAGCGGCAAAAACCGGAAGCCCCGCACCGCTGTTCCTCAAGATTGCGCCCGACCTGTCCGAAGCCGAATTGGACAGCATCGCCGAGGAGGTGCTGGCGCGGAAGATCGAAGGCGTGATCGTCTCCAATACAACACTGTCGCGCTCGGGGCTCAGGAGCATCCACGCTTCCGAGACCGGAGGCCTTTCGGGCCGCCCGCTCTTTGCCCGCTCGACAGCCGTCCTTGCACGAATGCGTCGCCGGCTCGGCCCGGATGTGGCCCTCATCGGCGTTGGCGGCGTCGATTCCGCCGAGACGGCCATGGAGAAAATTCGCGCCGGAGCGGACCTCGTCCAGCTCTATACCGGCATGATCTATGGCGGCCCGACCCTTCCGGGACGGATCGTGCGCGGACTTGCGGACATAGCCCGACGGGAGGGCGTTTCCACCATTGGCGACCTGCGCGATAGCTCGCTTGCCAGATGGGAAGCTGCCTCGATCGACTAGTTTTCGAAGGTCGCTCGTGCACGCACGGGCATGATCGCAAATAGGCTCAAACCCCGCGCGATCAGGAAGACGTGCAGCGACGCCCAAAGCCCCGGATTGCCGAGCAGCGGCACGAGAACCACCAGCGCCGCGATGAAAAGTGCAAACGAGGCGAGCATCATGTTTCGCAGATCGCGCGACCACGTCGATCCCATGAAGACGCCGTCCATCTGAAAGGCCAGCACGCCGGAAACCGCCGTCAGCGCGGCCCATGGCAGATAGTCTGCCGCCATGGCGCGCACATCGGCGGATGTCGTCATCAGGGCAACGAGGCCGTTGCCGAAAACCAGAAACAGCAGCGCCACGCCCGCCGAGACGGCGAAGCCCCAGATCGCGGTGAGACGCACGGCAGCCATGAAGGCTGGGCGGTGGCGCGCGCCGACTGCGCGGCCTGCGAGCTGCTCCGCCGCAGTTGCGAAGCCGTCGAGAAAATAGCCGGAGAGCAGGAAGAAGTTCATCAACACGGCATTGGCGGCAAGCGTCAGCGTACCGAGTTGCGCGCCCTGCCGGGCAAACAGCGCAAAGGCACCCAGCAGCACGAAAGAGCGGATCATGATGTCTCGGTTGAGCGCGAACATCGTGCGAAGCGCCGCGACGTTGCGCAGCGTGCCCTGCGCCAAAGGCGGAAGCCTGCGAAACCGCAGCACGAGGATGCTCATGCCCACCAGGGCCGCGAATGCTTCTGCGGCAACGGTAGCCCACGCCACACCGGCCACGCCCCAGCCCATCCACAGGCCAAGCGCAACTGACAGAGCCATGTTGACGACGTTCAGGGCCAGTTGCAGCCCGAGCCCGAGCCCGGCCTCTCCGCGACCAAGGACATAACCGAGGATGGCATAGTTGGTCAGCGCGAAGGGCGCGGATACGAGCCGGATGGAGACGTAGGTCGCCATCGCTTCCGTGACTGCTGGTTCGGCCGCCATGAAACGGGCGCCCCCAAGAACGACAAGCGGCGCGGCGGCTACCAACAATACCCCCGCACCGACAGCCACGATCAGCGCCCGCCAGAATACCGCCTGTTCCTCAGGCGCGTCGCCACGACCGTAAGCCTGCGCGACCAACCCCGTGGTTCCTGTCCGCAGGAAATTGAACGTGGCGAAGACGAGGTCGAAGATGATAGCGCCAGCAGCCAGCCCGCCCAGCAGCGCAGCGTCGCCAAGCCTGCCTATCACCGCCGTATCGACAATGCCCAGAAGCGGCGTCGTGAGATAGGCGAGCATCATCGGCAGCGCTATGGACAGCACGAGCCGATTGCTCACCTCGAAGGGGCGTGCACCCGCACTCGTCTCCCGTATCGCCGTCATCGGCCATCCGCTCCGTGCTACCCCGTGGATCAGACCTGCATCATTCTCATCCGGCCCGACATTGCCAGCGGGAAAATATCGTTTCAGCCAGTCTCAGCGGCGATAGCTGAGGATGCGCAGGATGATGAAGGCGGGTATCACGACCGCTGCGCCCAGAAGGAAGTAAACCCAGAAGCGATAGATCGCATCGAAGCCCAGGTTCCAAAGCCCTGCGAAGAAGTCCTGGATGCGGTAGAACACGTCCCATGGCGACCAGCCGAAGGTTGCCATCACGATCCCGACCAGAAACGATACGACGATCAGCTTGAGAGCGACACGCAGCGGCGTGTCGCCGAGGAAGCGGTTGATCGCGGACATAAGGTTCTTCTCCTGAAGCAGACCAAGCGCAGATACGCGGCAAGTGCGGCGGCTTCAAGAGGTCGCGTGCCGCCAGCTTGCCGGCGCTGCGATGCAACCAATGCGGCCCCAAGCCGTTTTGCAGCGGGCGAGTTGGGCTACTGAGGCAACAGCAGGAGATTCATATGCTTCGCGCAGTCATCTTGTGGCTGATGGGCGTGCCGCTCGTCGTCGTCATCCTTATCTGGTTGTTCTTTCTCTGACGGAGCGCACATGAAGCAGAACCATCTCTATCTCATCATCGGCGCCCTCGTGGTGGCCGTCATCGGGCTGGGCATTTACGTGATGCGCGAGGAGACGAAGCCCAGCGGCGTCGAACTGCGCATCGATGAGACCGGAGTGTCGGTCGAGCAGAATTGAACCTGAACGATATGGCAGGGCGCCATGTCGACACGGCCTTGCAAGGAGAAGATCATGGCAGAAAATTCCGACACCGAAACCGTGCGCAAGGAACTGGAAAAGCAGATCGGCGACCTTCGCAAGGAGGTCAGCAAGCTGAGCAAGACCGTTTCAGCCCGCACCGAAGAAATCTACAAGCAGGCGCGCGACGAAGCTGAAGAAGCCTATGAGAGTGCGTCGCGGCAGGCCCGGGGCGCTGCGAAGCAGGTACGCCGGCAGGCCTATGCCGTGTCGGAAGCCATCAAGGAAAATCCCGGCACCGCGGCTACCGTGCTGTCGTCGGCCGGTCTTCTCGGCTTTCTCATCGGGCTTGTCGTCGGACAGGCGATTTCTTCCAGCAACGATCGTTCGAGCCGCTGGTACTGACGCCAGTTCGCCTTTCGCAACGTCGATCCCATACACAAGCCTCGCCGTGCCAGCGGCGGGGCTTTTCGTTGCGGATAGTGACGGGAATTTGGTGAAATTTGGACTTTCGTCGTATCTCACCTAGCATTCGTCGCGAATCGGCACCTCACCCACCGCTGCCGATTCCATGCTCCCACCCGCGGAGTCGTAACTCCCCTACGGAGAAAGATAGCCGCCTGCCGTTCGCGCGGGTGGCTGAATTCATTGCAATGGAGGGATGCTGCAATGAGCGACACAAATGCAATCGTGCCCGAAGATCACGGGCTCGAGCCCGGACAAGACAACATCCAGTTTCTGGGCCTGGACATTCACAATCCCGTATTTGCGATATCGAGCGTCCTTACCGTCGCGTTCGTCATCGTGACGCTCATCTTCCGTGACGTGGCAGGCGATCTGCTCGGCGGCCTGCGCGTCTGGCTGACGACCACGTTCGACTGGGTCTTCATGATCTCGGCCAACATCTTCGTGCTCTTCTGCCTCGCACTGATCGTCACACCGCTGGGGAAGGTGAGGATCGGCGGCGCCGATGCCAAGCCAGAATATTCCTACTGGGGATGGTTCGCGATGCTGTTTGCTGCCGGCATGGGCATCGGCCTGATGTTCTTCGGCGTCCTGGAGCCTATGAACCATTTCAACTACCCGCCGCTGGGCCTTGCACCGCCGGTGGTGGATGGTGCGCTGGTGCCGGAGGCCGTGGAAGAGGCGCGCAGGATGGGCATGGCCGCCACGATCTTCCACTGGGGCCTGCACCCATGGGCGATCTACGCTGTCGTAGCGCTTTCGCTTGCCATCGCGTCCTACAATTTCGGCCTCCCACTCTCCATGCGCTCGGCGTTCTATCCGATTTTCGGAGAGCATGTGCGCGGCTGGGTCGGTCATGTCATCGACATCCTCGCCGTCTTTGCGACGCTGTTCGGACTGGCGACCTCACTGGGCTTCGGCGCATCGCAGGCCCTGGCCGGCCTCAACGAGCTCTACGGCGTGCCCAACACCGACAATATGAAGATATTGTTGATCGTCGGCATCACTGCCATCGCGCTCGGTTCGGTGCTGGCGGGGCTCGATGCTGGCGTCAAGCGGCTTTCCGAGATCAACATGGCGCTCGCGTTCCTGCTGCTGCTCACGGTAATAGTACTGGGGCCGACGCTTGCGATCGCCACCGGCTTCTTCACCAACACCGTCGACTATGTGAGGAACCTGCCGGCACTTTCGAACTGGATCGGTCGCGAGGACAGTGATTTCGTCCATGGCTGGACTACCTTCTACTGGGCCTGGTGGATTTCGTGGTCGCCTTTCGTCGGCATGTTCATCGCCCGCGTTTCGCGCGGCCGCACGGTGCGTGAATTCATCACCTGCGTGCTCATCATTCCGACGCTCGCCTCCATCATCTGGATGACGACGTTCGGCGGCACCGCCCTCAGCCAGTTCCTCGTCGATGGTTACACCGGCGTCCAGGAGACGGTCGTGGCCTATGTTCCCGAGCTGTCGCTGTTCCGGATGCTCGACCAGCTTCCACTTGCCGCGATCACCGCGCCTCTCGGCATCGTCGTCGTGATCCTGTTCTTCGTCACGTCATCGGATTCGGGGTCTCTCGTCATCGACACGATCACGGCAGGCGGCAAGGTGGATGCCCCGGTGGCGCAGCGCGTCTTCTGGTGCACCTTCGAGGGGCTGATCGCCATCGTGCTGCTGCTGGGCGGCGGCCTTGCCGCGCTTCAAGCCAGCGCGATTGCGACCGGGTTCCCGTTCGCGTTCCTGCTGCTCCTGATGATCTATGCCCTGCTCAAGGGCTTGAGAAGCGAAAGCCGCAGCATGGCGACTGCCTAGCTGTAGAAAACCCGCCGCCGGTCGCCGGCGGCGGGAACCAATTCTTCTCCGAAGGGTTGGAGAGACGGCAGCCCACACCTGCCCGATAGTTCCCCTACTTCATGAATGGCCGGCATCCACCGGCCATCTTTTTTTCGTGACATCAACACCGCATCGCTATCCCCCAAGCGGGTGATGAGCGGACCGGATGGATGAGACATTCTGTGACCCTGACTTCAGGCTCAGGGAGTGATCGGATGCAAGTGTACGTGGAACCCGCAAAGCGCGCCGGCCGGAGAAAGCTGATAAGCGAAGCGCAACTTACGCGCTCGAACGTCGACAGGAGCAACGACTGCATCCTGCTGACTTTCGAGGCGGCCGGACTGTATGACGCTTCGCGCTATCGATACACGCTCAAGCTTTCGCCAGAGAGCATCGCCACGTTGAGAGGCTACCTGTAGCGTATCCGGATCTGGCGGGTGGAAGACCTGGAGCGGGTGAAGGGAATCGAACCCTCGTATTCAGCTTGGGAAGCTGCTGCTCTACCATTGAGCTACACCCGCGAAGGCGCCATTAGATCGCGGCGCGACGGGCGCATGTCAAGGGTCATGTTCGCAGGCGGACAAACGGACGGTTGAAGCGTCCGCGGCTCGGCCTTATGGAAGGCGCGCGGGCGGCATCCGCCGCCCTTCACCGCTTTCGCCGGAGACCCGCCTTGGACGCCCTCAGGACGCTCATTGAATCGCGCCGCTTCGAAGCCGCGATTACCGTTCTCATCATCATCAACGCCATCACGCTGGGACTGGAAACCTCTCCCTCGGTCATGGCCCGGTTCGGCGGGGTGCTGACAGCCCTCGACACTGCAGTCCTCGCCGTCTTCGTCGCAGAGCTTCTCGCGCGCTTCGTCGTCTATCGCACCGAATTCTTCCGCGATCCATGGCGGGTCTTCGATTTCCTCGTCGTCGCGATCGCGCTGATGCCCGCAACGGGCAATCTCTCCGTTCTCCGCGCGCTGCGCATCCTGCGCGTGCTGCGGCTCGTCAGCGTCGTGCCGTCGCTGCGTCGGGTGGTAGGTGGCCTCATTGCCGCCCTGCCCGGCATGGGCTCGATCGTGCTCCTGCTGGGGCTGGTCTTCTACGTCTTCTCTGTGATGGCGACCAAGCTGTTCGCCGCGACCTTCCCCGAATGGTTCGGCACGCTGGGTGAGTCCGCCTACTCACTCTTCCAGATCATGACGCTGGAAAGCTGGTCGATGGGCATCGTGCGGCCGGTGATGGAGGTGCATCCCTATTCGTGGCTCTTCTTCATACCCTTCATCGTGCTGACGTCGTTTGCCGTGCTCAACCTCTTCATCGGTATCATCGTGTCGGCGATGCAGGAGGAGCACGAGAGCACGGCTTCCGAGGAGCGCTCGGCGATGCAGCACGAGCAGGAACTGATCCTGTCGGAAATCAGGTCGTTACGCGACGAGGTGCGCGCGATGAGGGCGGACGGGAAGGCCTAGTTTCAGCCGGCGCGGAAGTGCTTTGAGAGCTTCAGGCCCTGCGCCTGATAGTTCGATTTCAGGTCTACGCCGTATAGCCTGCCGGGCCGCGCCAACATGTGCTCGTAGACCAGCCGGCCGACGATCTGGCCGTGCTCGAGGATGAAGGGCACCTCGTGGCTGCGCACCTCCAGCACGGCGCGGCTGCCCGTGCCGCCCGCATCGGAATGCCCGAAGCCCGGGTCGAAGAAGCCCGCATAGTGAACCCGGAACTCGCCAACCAGCGGGTCGAAGGGCGTCATCTCGGCAGCATAGTCCGGTGGCACGTGAACGGCCTCCCGGCTGACGAGGATGTAGAACTCGTCCGGGTCGAGGATCAGTTCCGAGCGCCCGCGCGCGTATAGCGGCTCCCAGAAATCATGCAGATCCTGCGCGTCGCGCTTGTCCACGTCGATGACAGCCGTATGGTGCTTGCCGCGATAACCGATGAGCCCGCCACCCTCGCCCGCCATGTCGCCCTTGAGATCGATCGACAGCGCAATACCCCCGCCGGAGATGTTGGGCTGCTCGGAGGCCACGATCGTTTCGCGCGCGTGCAGCCCCAGCAGCTCGGTTTCGGAAAGCAGTGCCTGCCCCTTGCGGAAGCGTATCTGCGATAGCCGGGAACCTGCCCGCACCACGATCGGAAACGTGCGCGGGCTGACTTCGATGAACAGCGGTCCCGCGTATCCCGCCGGTATCTTGTCGAACTCCTGGCCGTGGTCGGCCATGACGCGCGTGAAGATGTCGAGCCGGCCGGTCGAGCTCTTGGGGTTGGCTGAAGCCGAAACGTCTGCCGGCAGGGCAAGCCGTTCCTGGATAGGGACAATGTAGACGCAACCCGTCTCCAGCACCGCGCCCGCCGTCAGGTCGATTTCGTGCAGCTTCAGCCGCTCGAGCTTGTCTTCCACCTTGCTGGCCGGGCCGGGCAGGAAGCTCGCACGCACGCGGTAGGCGGTAGCGCCGAGCCGCAGGTCCAGGCTGGCCGGCTGGATCTGGTCGGTGTCGAGCGGCCCGGCCGAAACCAGTGCGCGTGCATCGAACAACGCTGCGATGTCCCGATCCGGCAGAATTCCTGTGGTGCGCACGATGCCGCGTCCCCCTTGTTCAACGGGCGAGGTTTAATGAGACCGGCGATTGACGCAAGGAGGCCATGGGCGTAAAGGGCGTTTATCCCGTGGTGATTTGCCGGTCGGCTTGCAGCCACGTTAAACAAGTCGCTAAAAGGGACCGAGAGGAAACCGGCATGCGACTTCGCGGCCGGTTTTTGTGTTTTTGGGGCATGACATGACGAGCGAGACCAAGCGCAACTGGAAGCCGGCCACCTCCCTGGTTCACGGCGGCACAACAAGGTCGCCGTTCGGTGAAACGTCCGAAGCGCTCTATCTGACGCAGGGCTTCGTGTACGACACCGCAGAGGCGGCGGAAGCTCGCTTCAAGGGCGAAGAACCCGGCTTCATCTATTCGCGCTATGCCAACCCCACCGTCGACATGTTCGAAAAGCGCATGTGCGAGCTGGAAGGCGCCGAAGACGCTCGCGCGACGGCGTCCGGCATGGCTGCGGTCTCAGCCGCCCTTCTCTGTAGCGTCAAGGCGGGGGACCACGTGGTCGCGGCGCGCGCGCTGTTCGGCTCCTGCCGGTGGGTCGTCGAGAAGCTGATGCCGCAGTACGGCATCGAGACGACGCTGGTTGATGGAACGAACCTGGAAGAATGGGAGAACGCTGTTCGCCCGAACACGAAGCTGTTCTTCCTGGAAAGCCCGACCAACCCGACGCTGGAGGTGATCGACATCGCGGCGGTGGCGAGCATCGCCAACAGGGCCGGCGCACGGCTCGTCGTCGACAACGTGTTTGCGACGCCGCTGCAGCAGAAGCCGCTCGAGTTGGGCGCTCACGTGGTCGTCTATTCGGCGACCAAGCATATCGACGGACAGGGCCGCTGCCTCGGCGGCGTCATCCTTTCCGACAAGCAGTGGATCGACGACAATCTGCACGACTATTTCCGCCACACCGGCCCGTCGCTGTCGCCGTTCAACGCATGGACCCTGCTTAAGGGGCTCGAAACGCTACCGCTGCGCGTCAAGCAGCAGACCGAGAGCGCGGGGCGCATCGCCGGACATCTCGCCTGCCATCCGGCAATCGAGCGCGTGATCTATCCCGGCCGCAACGACCATCCGCAGGCCGACATCATCGCGCGGCAGATGAAGGGTGGATCGACGCTCATCTGCTTCGACGTGAAAGGCGGCAAGAAGCAGGCATTCTCCTTCCTCAACGCGCTGGACATCATCCGTATCTCCAACAATCTCGGTGACGCCAAGAGCCTCATCACGCACCCCGCCACGACGACGCACAAGAACCTTGCAGAGGAGGCCCGCAATGACCTGGGCATCCTTGGAAGCACGGTACGGCTGTCGGTCGGCCTGGAGGATGCGGACGACCTGATCGAGGACATCGACCGCGCGCTGGCAACTGCCGCCTGACGCCGCATCAGCCGGCCTGACAAACGAGCGCGGCTCCGGGACAGGCCGGGCCGCGGTCACATTTGCGCCACGCGGCCTTGACCAATCGCGGACCAGCAACAAGTTCCCAGCGTAGGGTTGGGTCGCCATAAGGCTCGCAGAGACGCAGCAGGAACATGTATCGCAGCACGACGCGCAACATCGAGGTGGAGGTCGAGCCTTTTTATATGCCGGATCGATCCGATCCCGACGAAGCGCGCTACGTCTGGGGATACAAGGTCACGATCGCGAACAATTCGGATGCCTTCATCCAGTTGCTCGCGCGCTATTGGCGCATCACCGACGGCATGGGGCGGGTTGAGGAAGTGCGGGGGCCCGGCGTCGTGGGCGAACAGCCCGAGCTCAATCCGGGCGACAGTTTCCAGTACACGTCCGGCTGCCCTCTGCGCACGCCGTCAGGCTTCATGGTCGGAGCCTACACGGTAAGGAGCGGCGAAGGCGAGTTCTTCGACGTCGCCATTCCCGCCTTTTCCCTTGATCTGCCCGGTGAAAATCACTCGGTGAACTGAGCCCGTTCGGGGCGTCAGTCGTCGCTGGCCGGGTCGTCCCGTTCGGGAAACAGGTTCTGGTCCATCAGCGCCCGGCCGAAACGATAAAGTATGTCTGCCGCCAGTTCGCGATTTTCGCCCAGAAGTCGATTATACGCCTTGCCGGCCGTGAAATTCATGCGGCGGTGCGCCGTCGGGTCCAGTTCGTGGATAGCCTGCGCCAGGCAGATGGCGATCTCGCAGACCGCCTCGGCCGTTTCTTCGCGCATCTCCGCGCGTGTCGCGATGGTGTCCGGCATGCATCTGGCCCACGAACCCTGCCCTATGGCGCGGAATCCTGCACACCAGGCGTTGAGTATTCATTAAGCCTGATCCGAAAAGCGGATTATCGTTCCATGGACGGCATGCAGCCTTCGCTGGACCATTCGTTGCAGGCTACGCGCGGGTTGTCGGGGCGGACCGTCTGGTCTGCGTGCTCGACGAGCGCGGAAAACCCCCAGCCGAACGCGGCGGCGGCAAAAACAATCAGTATCAGTTTGGTCGTCATAATCTTTCCGGGCGTGTCCCATGCCGCCCACGGAACACCGGCAAGCATGAAACAGATGAGGTTCACAAAGGATTTAGAGCGCCCTTAACCATATTTCGGCCGTCGGCAGCCTTCTTGCCAATCGTGCCGGTCCACTGTTCAGGGTCCCGTCTTCCTTTCTGCCCGCCCGCAGCGATTGTGCAATGCGGGACGCGCCCGATCAAGGGCGCGACCCATTATTGTGCAGGAGCAAACTCCGCCGGGTCGAACTCGTACTGCGTCGAGCAGAATTCGCAGGCAACCTGGATCGAGCCGTCCTGCGTGCTTTCGGCGATTTCCTCGGCAGTGAAGCTGTCGAGCACCGAGCGTATCCGCTCGCGCGAGCAGGAGCAGTCGTCCAGAACCTCGGTCCCTTCGAATACGCGCACGCCGTGCTCGTGGAACAGCCTGTAGAGCAACCTTTCCGAGCCGACGGTGGGATCGAGAAGTTCGTCGCTCTCCACGGTCCCGAGTAGCGCCACCACCTCATTCCAGGCGTCGTCTGTCGGGTCCGGCGCGTCGCCGTTGTCTCCATCGCCGCCCGGAAGGTCGGGCAGGCGCAGCCGCTCGGATGATTCCGGCAGGAACTGCGCCAGCAGGCCGCCCGCGCGCCAGTGCTCCTCCTTCCCGCTATCGCCGCGAACCAGTTGCCGCGCAACCGAAAGCCGAACCTCCGTGGGGATTTGCTCCGACTGGCGGAAATAGGTGCGCGCCGCTTCCTCCAGCGAGGTGGAATCCAGTGGAACGATGCCCTGATAGCGCTGCATGTACTGGCCCTGGTCGATGGTGAGCGCCAGCACGCCGGCTCCCATCAGGTCGGCCGGCGACGCCTTGCCTGCGGCCATCGCGGCCTGCAGCCTTTCTTCGTCGAAGCGGGCATAGGCGCGCAGAGACTGCGGTGTCGAGAAATCGGCGACCAGCATATCGACCGGCCCGTCGGAGCGCGTCTGCAGGATGAACTTTCCATCGAACTTGAGCGAGGTGCCCAGAAGCACCGTCAGCGTCACGGCTTCCGCCAGCAGGCGGGCCACCGGTTCGGGATAGTCGTGGCGCGAGAGTATCGCATCCAGCACCGCGCCCAGTTGAACCACGCGTCCGCGCGCGTCCAGCATGGCCACCTCGAAGGGAACCACATGGTCGTCACCGGCGAAGCCGAATTCGCCAAGCTTGATGTCGGTCTCAGTCACCAGAACAATTCCTGTCATAGCGCCGCTGCCGCAGGCGCGGTTCAGCATCGCAGAACGATGCGCGGGATCAAACACCCGGTTTGAAGGATGAGCCCCTAGATAGGTTCGCCCAAACCGCCGATCAAGCGCCGAAGCACCAGGCGAGCACGGCCTTCTGGGCGTGCAGGCGGTTCTCGGCTTCGTCGAACACCACCGAGTTGGGGCCGTCGATGACTTCATCCGTCACTTCCTCGCCGCGGTGTGCCGGCAGGCAGTGCATGAACAGGGCGTCCGGCTTCGCGCGCTTCATCAGCGCCTCGTTCACCTGATAGGGGGTGAAGACGTTGTGGCCGCGCGCGCGGTGCTCCTGTCCCATCGAAACCCACGTGTCTGTGACGATGCAGTCGGCATCCTTCACCGCATCCTCCGGCGAGCGCATGACGGCCACGCGACCGCCATTGGACTTCGACCAGTCGGAAAACTTCTGCGCCGGCTCGCTACCCTCCGGGACAGCCACATTGAGCCGGAAATCGAACCGGGCCGACGCTTCCATCAGCGAGTGCAGCACATTGTTGCCATCACCGGTCCACGCAAAGAGCTTGTCCTTCACCGGCCCGCGGTGCTCTTCATAGGTCATCACGTCGGCCATGATCTGGCAGGGATGGGTGTCGTCCGTCAGCCCGTTGATCACCGGGACCGTGGCATGCTCGGCCAATTCCAGCATGCGGTCGTGGGACGTGGTGCGGATCATGATGGCATCGACGTAGCGCGACAGCACCTTGGCCGTGTCGGCAATGGTCTCCGAGCGCCCGAGCTGCATCTCAGCGCCTGTGAGCATGATCGTTTCGCCGCCAAGCTGGCGCATGCCGACATCGAATGACACACGCGTCCGCGTGGACGGCTTCTCGAAGATCATCGCCAGAACCTTGCCGGCGAGCGGCTTTTCCACGTTGCCCGACTTCAACCGGTGCTTGCGCGCCCGCGCATCGTCGAGGATCGTTCTCAGTTCGGCCGGCGATATCGCGGATAGGTCGGTAAAGTGCCGAAACGGTCCGCTCATGACGCGTTTCCCTTGCCGCCTGCATCGCTCAGCTTTTGCGCCGCGTTGCGGATGCGCTCGACGCCTTCGCGGATTTCCTCGCTCGTAACAGTCAGAGGGGGCAACAGCCGCACGACGTTGTCGCCGGCCGGCACCGCAAGGAAATGCTCGCCGCGCAACGCGGCGTTGACGGCAGTATTGGCCATCCTGCACTTCAGGCCGAGCATCAGACCGGTGCCGCGCACCTCTTCGAACACCGTCGGAAATTCATCCACGACCGACGCCAGCGCCTGCTTGGCGGCAAGCGCCTTGTCCTGCACCGACTGGAGAAACCCTTGCTCCAACACAACGTCCAGCACCGCATTGCCAACTGCCATTGCAAGCGGGTTGCCACCGAAGGTGGTGCCGTGCACGCCCGGCGTCATGCCCATGGCTGCCTTGTCGGTCGCGAGGCACGCGCCGACGGGGAACCCGCCGCCGATACCCTTGGCGATCGCCATGATGTCGGGCTCGATGCCCGACCATTCGTAGGCAAAGAGTTTCCCCGTGCGGCCGATGCCGCTCTGCACCTCGTCGAGGATCAGCAGCAGGCCGTGCTCGTCGCACAGCGCGCGCAGCTTCTGCATCATCGGTGCCGGCAGCAGCCTGATGCCGCCCTCGCCCTGCACCGGCTCGACGAGAATTGCCGCCGTCTCCGGCCCGATCAGCTTTTCGGCCGCTTCGAGATCGC
Source organism: Neoaquamicrobium microcysteis (assembly GCF_008180155.1). GTDB lineage: Bacteria > Pseudomonadota > Alphaproteobacteria > Rhizobiales > Rhizobiaceae > Aerobium > Aerobium microcysteis. The sequence goes on from NZ_VSZS01000068.1 coordinate 54,403, forward strand.
CGAACGCCACCTGGTCGAAGCCCTCGACCTTGGGCCCGAAGCCTTCCAGATATTTCGGCTGGCCACCGGCTGCGATGGTGGCCAGCGTGCGGCCGTGAAACGCGCCTTCGAATGTGATGATACGGTAGCGTTCGGGGGCGCCGTTTACATATTGATAGCGCCGCGCGGTCTTGATGGCGCATTCCAGCGCCTCCGCGCCCGAATTGGTGAAGAACACCTTGTCGGCGAAAGTGGTGTCTACCAGTCGCTCGCCGAGGCGCCGCTGGCCGGGGATCTCATACAGGTTTGAGACGTGCCAGAGCTTCTGCGCCTGTTCCGTCAGCGCGGCAACGAGGTGGGGATGACTATGGCCAAGCGAGTTGACGGCGATGCCGCCGGCAAAATCGAGATATCGCTCGCCGCTTTCCGTCACCAGCCAGCTTCCCTCGCCCCGGTCGAATGCCAGGGGCGCGCGGGCGAAGGTCTCGTAAAGCGCCGAACCGCTCATTATATGCCTCTCCGACTGCATCGCGCGGCAGCATCTGCGATCTGCGCGATGTATCAAAAAAGCCGCCCAAAGGGCGGCAGGAGCCAGCTTATATCGGCCTTTCGGCCATTTGTGTCAAATGAAACGTCTTGCGCCAACAGGCCGGGAAGCCTGCGCCACCACGACCGGGGCGCGCCACCTCCGGCAAGTTGGGGAAAACCGAAAAAACAGATTCGGCGGCGATGACTGACTCTTGTCACGGAGTCAGCCGATAATGTAGTTTGAAGACAAGAAATAACTAGATTTCGTGCGGCGGATCTAATCACCCCTGTAGATGTGGTGTCGCACCGGCTGTGACCGGGCGAAGAAGGATTCGGATTCCGTCGGCACCAATTAGGAGCCTGTCCTTATGAACTGGACCGACGAACGCGTTGAGTTGCTCAAGAAACTTTGGTCGGAAGGCCTCAGCGCCAGCCAGATTGCAACCCAGCTCGGCGGCGTCAGCCGCAACGCCGTCATCGGCAAGGTGCACCGCCTCAAGCTTTCGGCACGCGGGCGCACCTCCTCGGCCCAGCCGCGCGCCAAGAAGACTCCCGTCAGCAACGGCACCAAGACGACCACCCGCCCCACGCGCACGATAACGGCCACGATCGGTGCGACCGCGCTCGCCGCCCAGTTCGATGTCGAGCCGGTGGCGCGCCAGATGCTGCGCCCCACGGCCAACGTCGTCATCCCAATCTCACGCAAGCTGGCGCTGATCGAACTGACCGAGCGCACCTGCAAGTGGCCGAACGGCGATCCGCTGTCGGAAGAATTCAACTTCTGCGGCAACGAGGCCGGTGAGAGCGGCCCCTATTGCGGCTATCACTCCAAGGTAGCCTACCAGCCGGTGTCGGAGCGCAAACGCGCGCGTTGATCGTTTTTGCCGCAGCGGACGGAGTTCGATCAATCTTCTGCCGTACCCCGTCAGCTCGCCGACGAAGATCCCAGCACCACCCGGTGGCTTTTGTCTTCCTTGGGGCGCTCCAGCGGAAGCTGCTCGCCGGTGACCACGTAATACACCGTCTCGGCGATGTTTGTCGCGTGGTCGCCGATGCGTTCGATGTTCTTGGCGCAGAACAGCAGGTGGGTGCACGGCGAGATGTTGCGCGGATCTTCCATCATGTAGGTCAGCAGCTCGCGAAAGAGCGAGGTGTACATCGCGTCGATCTCCTCGTCGCGGTCGCGCATGAACGCGATGGCGCCGATTGAGCGTGAGGCGTAGACGTCCAGCACCTGTTTGAGCTGGGTCAGGGCCAGCGTGGCGAGTGCCTCCAGCCCACGGAAGAGTTGCACCGGCTGGCGCGTATCGGAAACGGCCACCACCCGCTTTGCGATGCTTTTGCCAAGATCGCCCACACGCTCCAGATCGGCTGCGATGCGGATCGTGCCGATGATCTCGCGCAGGTCGTCCGCCATGGGCTGGCGCTTGGCGATCAGGAGGATGGCACGGTCGTCGATCCAGCGCTGCCCCTCGTCGAGAACGATGTCGTCTGCGATCACCTTGCGGGCGAGAGCGACGTCGGCATTGATGAGTGCCCCCACCGCCTCATCGACCATGCGCTCGGCATGGCCTCCCATAGCGGCAATGCGGTTGCCCAAGGTGGCAAGCTCGTCATCGTAGGCGCGAACGATGTGCTGCGAATTCATGATCGGCGATCTGCCTGAAGCGATTCCTGAATGCGAATCCTAACGTATTCTCATGACAGGAAAAAGAAAGCGCGCGACGCGAAGCGGCGCTATCCGGCCGGCAGATGCACGGTGAACGCGGCGCCTTCACCAGGCTTCGACTTCACCGTCAGCCGGCCCTCATGGCGCGTCAGGATGTGCTTGACGATCGCGAGCCCCAGGCCGGTACCCTTCGGTGCGCGGCCGGTCTCTACGCGGTAGAACCGTTCCGTGATGCGGGGAATGTGCTCCTCCGCGATGCCCTGCCCATGATCGCGAACCGTGACCGCAACTTCCGGCGACGGCCCTGCCCGGCTATGCGCCATGGTGATATCGATCCTGCCGCCGGCCTGTCCGTATTTGCAGGCATTCTCCAGAAGGTTCTCGAAAACCTGGATGAGTTCGTCGCGGCTGCCCGGCGCGAGCATCGGGCTGGCGGGGCGGTCGAAGACGATCTCGACACCGCTCTCGCGCGCCAGATGGCCGAGCGACTCCACAACACCCGCCACTACCTCGCCGATGTCGATCTCGCCCTGCGAGCGCATGTACGGCTTCATCTCGATGCGCGACAGCGAGAGCAGGTCGTCGATCAGGCGCGCCATGCGTTCGGTCTGGGCCTGCATGATCTGGAGAAAGTTGTCGCGCGCCTTCTCGTCGTTGCGGGCCGGGCCGCGCAGCGTCTCGATGAACCCGGCGATGGAGGCGAGCGGCGTGCGCAGCTCGTGGCTTGCGTTGGCGATGAAATCGGCGCGCATCCGGTCGATCCGGCGGGTCTCGCTCTGGTCCTTGAAATGAATGGCGAACAGGCCGCCGCTTCCGACCGGCATGGCGCAGACCCGGAACGCGCGCTCGATCGGCACGCGCTCGGCATAGTCGATGGTGGCCGCCTTGCGCTCGCGCAGCAACCCGCCCATCAGTTGCTGCATTTCCGGCGTGCGGAACTTGTGATGCAGCAGGGTGCCGCGCGGTATCTGCCCGAACGCTATGCCGGCCGGCTGGTTTGCATGCAGCACCGCGCCCCGACCGTCGATGATGACGACGGGGTCAGGCAGCGCCGCGGCAAGATCGCGCGCCGACAGCGTGTCCACCGCATCAAGGTTGCCGCCGCGTGCTTCCACGTCCATCGTGCGCCTTTCCTGCCGCCAATTTACTCGCGTCTCTTGCTATGGACCGGCGCGAGACCACCCAATAGCATGGTTTCCTCACATCACAGGAATATCTCAATGGGCAAGAGCGCCGCAAAGTTCGAGGTTCCCATCAAGCCGGTCAAGCTCGTCATCGACGGCAAGAAGCGCGCCTTCGACATCGATGATCCTGCGCTACCCTCGTGGATCACCGATATGGAACTCGCAGCCGGTGGCTATCCGTATGAAGACCGGATGAAGAAGAAGGAGTACGAGGCGACGCTGGAGTTGCTGCAGATCGAGCTCGTCAAGCTGCAGACCTGGCTGCAGAAAAGCGGCGAGCGTGTCATGGTGCTGTTCGAAGGGCGCGACGCGGCCGGCAAGGGCGGCACCATCTTCGTCACGCGGCAGTACATGAACCCGCGCACCGCGCGTAACGTCGCCCTCACCAAACCGACCGAGACCGAGCGCGGCCAGTGGTATTTCCAGCGGCACGTCGCGCACTTCCCGACGGCCGGCGAATTCGTGACGTTCGACCGCTCCTGGTACAACCGTGCGGGCGTCGAGCCGGTGATGGGCTTCTGCACGCCGCAGCAGCACGAGCTTTTTCTCGATGAGACGCCGCATTTCGAGAAAGGCATCGTCGCCGACGGCATCCGGTTCTTCAAGTTCTGGCTGTCCATCGGTCGCGAAACGCAGCTGCGCCGTTTCCACGACCGCCGCCACAGCCCGCTCAAGATGTGGAAGTTCTCGCCGATCGATGTCGCGGGCATCGAGAAGTGGGACGACTATACAAAGGCGCGCGACCTGATGTTCGAGCGCACCCATACCGAACATGCGCCGTGGACCATCGTTCGCGCCAACGACAAGCGACGCGCCCGCCTGGCCGTCATCCGGCGGCTGCTGGTGTCGATGCCTTACGAAGGCCGCGACGCCCGCGTGGTCGGAGAGGAAGACCCGCACATCATCGGAATGCCTTCGCAGGCGCTTGACTGACCCCGTCTGCTGCCGGCTCACGCATGGAGCGCGAGCGCCGGTGGTGCGTCTTGTTCCAGTGGTGAGGCCTGCGGTAAATCTCCCACAGTGCCAGCCAGGCCGCCACCGACAGCAGCACCCAGTGCAGCGGCGTCAGCAGCCCCGTGCCCAGCAGCCTGCCCTTCTCCTTCATAGACAGCGTCATGGCGCCGATCGCGATGAACGCGCCGTAGCCGAAAAGGATGTTGGCGAAACCGAGCATCAGCATCAGCATTTCCAGCGTCTGCGCCGACCCGGTCCAAACCAGCTTCGCCATCACATAGGCTATGGTGACGAGGAACAGGGGATGGATCAGCGCGGACACGAGCATACCCAGAAACAGCACCTGCATGACGAGGAAGGATGCCGGCCCCAGATCGCGCCAGAGCGCGCGCGGCGAGCGCATGTGGACCAACCAAGTCTGCACCCAGCCCTTGAACCAGCGTACCCGCTGCGGCAGCCATGTTTGCAGGTCCTCAGGCCCGTCCTCGAAGGTTGGATGGGTCAGAACGCCCGTGCGATAACCCAGCCGCTTGAACCGCAAGCCGAGATCGGCATCCTCGGTGACGTTGTAGGCGTCCCATCCTCCCGCATCGGCAAGCGCCGACCGCCGGAAGTGATTTGACGTGCCGCCCAGGGGCAGAAGAAGATTGTTGCCTGCAAGCCACGGCAACAGGCCCCTGAAGAGGCCGGCATATTCGAACGCGAACAGGCGCGAGAACGGGCTTGCCGACCCGTTGGTGACGACCAGCGGCGCCTGCAGACAGGCCAGATCCTCACCTTCCCGGCTGAACCGATACCAAGCCTCCATCAATTGCATCGGATGCGGCCGGTCTTCGGCATCGTAAAGCGTGACGAGTTCGCCCGAGCACAACGGTAGCGCGTAGGCCAGCGCCTTCGGTTTGGTGCGCGGGCCCCCAGCCGGCACCTCGACGATCTCCACAAAAGGGCGCAGATGGTGAGCGCGCAGCGCGGCAAGCGTTTCGTGGTCGTCTTCCTCGCAAACCAGCTTGATCTCGAGCTTCGCGTGGGGCCATTGCAACTTGCCCAGCGCGACGAGCAGTTGCGGAATGACCTCGCGTTCCCTGTAGAGCGCGACCAGCACCGAATAGACGGGCAGGTCCTTGGGATTGACCGCTGGTAGCGGGCGTAACCTTAACGGGCCGGCGCTGCTCAGAGCCAAAAGCCGCAGAGCTATGCAGGCAAAGAACGCAATGGTCGCCACGAGGTGAAGCGCAAAGATCGTCTGCGCGCCTGCCAGAATGAGGCACAACGGAAACGCGACGAGGAACGCGCCGATACAGGCGCCCTGCCAGGCATTTGCAACGATGTTGGCCGAAAAGTCTGGCTGGCGGAGGAACAGGTCGTACTGGGCGTCGAACAGCAGCCTGCGCCTGGTGAGCTTGATGATGGCTGCTCTGAGCATGCCTGGAGGCGCGATGCACAGCCTGCCGGCAAGCTCCGGCATGCGAGCCAGCCGCTCGCGCATCGAAGCAATGCCCACATCCAAATGCGCCAGCACATGCACGATCGTGCCGTCGGGACGCTCAAGCAGCGCGATGGGCAATGCGTCCCGACTGGCAAGGGCGGCCAGCCTGTGGCGTTCGGCAACCTGAAGTCGCTCGGGATCAATATGGGACAAAAACGGAAGACCGAGTTCGTGCGCTACAGCCTCGAACAGACGGCCCTCATCGACCCTGCCAGACGCCAGCAGTTCCTCCACAAAGGCCGTGCCGTTGGCCACCGCGCGATGCGCGGCGCGGCTCACTTCGTCGGTCGGCAGCGACAGCCGCTCGACCAGCGGCATCCACTCTTCGAGGATCGCTGCATGACGCCCCTGATGCGGCGCTGCGTTGCCGAAAACCTGCGGCCGCCTTCCGGCCGGCACAGCAGCCAGGTCGCTCTTTTCAGAAAGCGGCGGAAGATCGGCTCTGGGCCGGAAATGAGGCCCGGCCCGGCCAGACGGTGCCGGCGCGCTGAACGGCTGCAGCATCACCATGCGACGACTACGCGAAAGCAGCTGCGCCATATGTTCGCACATGTACACGCAGCACATATGCGGCGAGCCGTACGAACCAGTATCTGCGAATGAAACACCGGAATCTCGGAGATTACCGGCAACCGGACGCCCCGCCCGAACGACATCGAACGCATATTATTTCCCCACCCACCTACGCATGGTATTGAGAAAAACGATCATTTCAATGGAAAAACCTTCACGCTCTCCATTTCTTGATGCCGTTAAACTTCATGCAACATCGGAAACCTCTAATATTGATCTCAATTCTGATACGAATGCGTGGACTCGTCCGCCACATCCGCATCGGTTGACAGCGGGAGCATGGCGCGGAACAACAAGCCGTCATTTTTCGCATGCACCGGCATCGTCCATGCTCAAAACCTTCAAAGCCCTGTTTTCCATTGTTGCGATTGCAGCCTGCCTTGCGACAGCGTCAGGGCGCGCGGCCGAACCCGTCATCCCGAACTATTGGGACGAACGGGAGCGCCTTCCCAAGCCCGACCTTTCGGGACTGGAGCGGCTGCGCTTTCTGACCACGATCGATTTTCCCCCGTTCAGCTTTCTCGACGGCGATGGAAGACTCAGCGGCTTTCATGTCGAACTTGCTCGCGCGATCTGCCGGGAACTCGACATTGTCGCGCGATGCCAGATCCAGGCGCTGCCGTGGGACGAATTGGATGAGGCGATGGCGAACGACCAGGGTGAGGCGCTGATCGCCGGCACCTCTGTGACGGCCGATACGCGCGAGCGCTACGTCTTCTCGCGGCCGTATCTGCGCTTTCCTGCCCGCTTTGCCGTGCGCAGGACCACCACCCTCTACGAACCGCTACACAAGGCGGTAGCCGACAGGCGCATCGGTGTTCTGGCGGGGTCGGGACACGAGGCGATGCTGCGCAGCTATTTTCCCGATGCCCGGCCGGTCACCTTCACCCGCCTCGAATGGCTCCACGACGCACTTCGCGAAGGCAGGGTGGACGGGATATTTGGCGACGGGATGCGCCTCTCGTTCTGGATTGCAGGATCGGCGTCGCAGAATTGCTGTCGCTTTGCCGGCGGGCCTTACATCGCGCCGGAATTTCTGGGCGCAGGCCTCGCCATTGCCGCCAACAAGGACGACGCGGTGCTCGCGCAGGCGTTCGACTATGCACTGCGCGAGATCGCGGTAAAGGGCACGTTCGCCGAGCTCTACCTCAAGTATTTTCCGGTCAGCTTCTACTGATCACGCGGTGCGATGGCGAATGGCGGCGGCACGCTCGATCGCCGCGACCGCAAGCGGGTCGATGTCGAACCGGTCCCTGACGAGGTCAAGCACACGCGTCTCCTCGTCGCGCACCGACAGGTCAGCCGCAGCGATATCCACCGCCAGCGCATAGGCGGTCTCGCGCAGCTCGTCCGAAAGTGCAGCCTTGATAAGGGTGAGAGCCCCACCCAACCCGGCTTCCTTCTGCAACAGTTGCTGGCACTCCTGCGCGACCGCGAGTGTGCGCGACTGGTCGAAGCCATCGAAGACCGGCAACGTCCTAACGATGGCGCCGATGCGCGCCAGTTCCTCGTCGCCCATGTCTCGGTCGGAAGCCGACATGATAACCATCAGATAGACCAGCGCTTCCTGCGGGGTCGGCTTCGACATCAGTTCTTCTCCGTCAAGGTTTTGTCGAGCGAAGGTAGGAAGCTCCATGGCGGCGTTCAATCAAAAAGGCTTATCGCGATTGACGCACCGTACAAGCGCGCATAGACGTGGCGCGCCGGCAAAAGGCCCGCAAATCTTCACAGGACGCCCGAAATGACCTCTTCGCGATCGAACTCGCTGACGCTTACGCCCGAAATCCTTGCGGCGGCGCGCGAGAGCAAAGCGTGGCCATTCGAAGAGGCGCGCAAGATCATCAAGCGCTATGAAGGACGCGACTGGCCGGCGGAAATCCTGTTCGAGACGGGGTACGGCCCGTCCGGCCTGCCGCATATCGGCACGTTCGGCGAGGTCGCCCGCACGACCATGGTGCGCCATGCCTTCCGCATCCTCACCGAGGACAAGGTGGCGACGCGCCTGCTTTGCTTCTCCGACGACATGGACGGGATGCGCAAAATTCCTGAAAACGTCCCGGACCGCACCTTTCTCGAGCCGCACCTGCACCGGCCACTCACCGTGGTGCCGAACCCGTTCGGCGGCGACTTTGACAGCTTCGGGCATCACAACAACGCGATGCTGCGTCGCTTCCTCGACACTTTCGGCTTCGACTACGAGTTTGCCAGCGCAACCGAATATTACCGGTCCGGCCGTTTCGACGCGATCCTGAAGCGTGTGGCCGAGCGTTACGACGCGATCATGGAAATTATGCTGCCGACGCTTGGCGAGGAACGACGCGCGACCTATTCGCCGTTCCTGCCGATCTCGCCGAAGACCGGGCGCGTGCTTTACGTGCCGATGAAGAAGGTGGACGCCGAGGCCGGCACCATCACCTTCGACGACGAGGATGGTGAGGAAACAACGCTGCCTGTAACCGGAGGCAGGGTGAAGCTGCAGTGGAAGCCCGATTTCGGCGCCCGCTGGGCGGCGCTCGGCGTCGACTTCGAGATGTTCGGCAAGGACCATGGTCCCAACATGGGCGTCTACGACCGCATCTGTGTGGCGCTGGGCGGCCGCGCTCCGGAGCACTTCGTCTACGAGCTCTTCCTCGACGAGAAGGGAGAGAAGATTTCGAAGTCGAAGGGCAACGGCCTCACCATCGACGAATGGCTGACATACGCGCCGACGGAAAGCCTCACGCTCTACATGTTCCAGAAGCCGCGCACGGCCAAAAAGCTCTATTTCGACGTCATTCCCCGAGCGGTGGATGAGTATTATCAGTTCCTGGCGGCCTACCAGCGGCAGGAATGGAAGGAGCGGCTCGGCAATCCCGTCTGGCACATTCACGACGGCAACCCGCCCGTCATCGAGTTGCCTGTTTCGTTTGCGCTTCTGCTCAATCTCGTCAGCGCGTCGAACGCCCACGACAAGTCCGTGCTGTGGGGTTTCATCTCCCGCCACGCGCCGGGCGTTACGCCACAGACGCATCCCGAGCTCGATCGGCTTGCAGGATACGCGATCCGCTACTTCGACGATTTCGTGAAGCCTTCCAAAGTCTTCCGTGCCCCGGACGAGGTGGAAGCAGACGCTCTCCAGGCGCTGGCCGACAAACTCGGCACGCTGCCCGCGGACGCCGACGGCGAAGCCATCCAGAACGCAGCGCTGGACGTGGCGCGCGGCATCGAACGGTATCAGGATCACACCAAGAAGAGCCCGGAAGGTGGCCCGGGCGTCTCGGTCGCCTTCTTCCAGATGATCTATCAGGTGCTGATCGGTCAGGAACGGGGGCCGCGTTTCGGGTCGTTTGCCGCGCTATATGGCACCGACAACACCCGGGCGCTTATCGGCAAGGCGCTGGCAGGCCAGCTAGCCGCCTGATGTTTCGGGAAGGGTAATCGAAAGGGGCGAGGGCGAGGCGGACGCCGGTGGCGGTCCGAACAGCCCGCGCCTTGCCTCGCGCGCTTGGGCCTCCAGCGTCTCGTAGGGTCCGCCCGGTTCAGCCATCACCCAGCCCTGCGTTACCAGCCACTCAGACGAGGTTGGTTTGCCCAACCTGCAATCGGCAATGATCGGATCATCCGAAGGGACCGGCGGCACCACGCAGGAAAGCGCCCTTCCGCGCAGCCAGTTGCGAAATGCGGTTCGTGCATACACACCGCAATTCCAGGCGGAATCGCCTTCGCCGCAACGTTCATCGGGATCAGTAGGAACTATACCCGCGAGCCTGACGGTGTAGCCCTGCGCCTCGAAGACGCCCGCGCTGATCACCACCGGCCGATGCAGGATTGTTTCCTTCGGCGGCCCCTCCGACGGCACATGCGCCCTGCCCATCGGGCTCAGCACCTCGCGCGGGTCCACCCGCTCCAGTTGCTCAGGCTCCACGGAAGGCACGGCAAAGGTTTCGGGCGCTACGGGACGTATGCGAGACGGAACCGGGGCGAGAACCGCCGGCGGTCGCGGCTCGGGCCCGGTTGCCGCTGAAGACGGCTGGTCGGACGGCGTGTCTTGCGGCGAAATCCCCACCGGGGCGGTAAGCTTGTATCCGGCCGTGGAGACGGCGGCCGCGGCCACCGCCAGCCCACCGATCGCCAGCAGGACGCCGAGCGGGCGCATCCTACTGGCTCGCCCAGACGATCCGGGCCATCCATTCGACCTCGCCGGCCGGCACGACACGGTCGGGATGTACGGGGTTGAGCGAAACAAGCTCGACGGCACCGGCGGTGCGGCCGGCCAGCACCTTGGCCATCACCTCGCCGCCGCTCGTCTTGACGACGACCCGGTCGCCCTTGCGTACCCGTGCCCCCGGCTCCACGATCAGCACGTCGCCATCGCGGTAGAGCGGCAGCATGGAATCGCCCTGCACCTGCAAGGCGTAGGCTCCATCGCCCGCCCCTGCCGGAAGTTCGACCTGCTCCCACCCCTGCCCAACGGGAAAACCGGCATCGTCGAAGAAGCCGCCCGCGCCGGCTTGTGCGAAGCCCAGAAGTGGCACCGATACGCGCTGCGAAGACCTCTGTTCGACGATCGCGAAGAACTCGATCACCGACGCCCCGGTCGCTTCCATGATCTTCGAGAGCGATTCCGTGGAAGGCCAGCGCGGACGCCCGTCGGCCGAAAGCCGCTTCGATTTGTTGAAGGCGGTGGAGTCCAGTCCTGCCCGCTTTGCCAGCCCCGACGCCGACAGCGAATGTCTCGCCGCCAGTTCGTCGATAGCCGCCCAGACCCGTTCGTGCGAGAGCATGGCGCCCTCCTTCAAGACAGGAAAAAATACCTTTCCTGACTAGTTAGTCGTTGCCACGCGGCCTGTCCATAGGTTGCGTTCCGATTTTCACGGCTTGAACGGACCGCGCTTCGTTTCGAGCGCGTGGGCGAGATAGTCCAGCCGGTCCTGGCCCCAGAACGGCTCCCCGTTTAGCACATAGACGGGCGCGCCGATGGCATCGACTTCGGTTGCCTCGCGCGTGTTGCGCGACAGCGTCTCGCCCGCCGGCTCAGCCTGTGCCGCCGAAAGTACTGCTTCGGCATCATGGCCTTCCGCCCCCAGATACGCGGCAAGCTGGTCGCGATCGGCGATGTTTTCCTCGTTTGCCCATACGCCCTGCTTGACGCGCCAGATGAAACCTGCGGGATTCTTGCCGCCGCCGGCCAGTACGATCACGCAACGGTCGGCGAGGGTTGGATCGACCGGAAAGAATTTCGGTTCGAGATTGATCGGCAGGCCGCGAATATCAGCGATGCGCTGCAACTCGATTCGGCGGTATCGCTGGCGCACCGGCGTGCGCTGGCCGAGCGGCACCGAACCTGACTTTTCCCAGACGCCCGCGATGCTGATCGGCTTGTAGCGGATCGTCGCGCCATGGGTAGCTGCAAGTTCATGAAATGCCTTGTGACCGAGATAGGCGAAGGGCGACGAGCAGATGAAGTAGTAGTCGATGGCTGTCATGGGATGCTCCGGTTCAGGCGTCAGACCCTACCCGGCGACAACCCGAAGGCAAGCCCTCAGACCGTACCTTTCGCCAGCTTGCGCAAGCCCGCATGCGACGCCATGAAGATGCGCTCTTCCTCGCTGGGCGCGCGAGGCTTCAACTCCACGCCAAGCTCGGCGACGATAGCGTCGATAGGCACGAAGGCTCTGTTGCGGAAGTCATAGACGCCGGCTGTCGTCATCACCAGCGCTGCGGTGCGCCCGTCCTCCAGCACGAAACGGTGCCGGCCGATCACCTGCGTATCCTCCCAGGTCTCGACGGTGGACACGACGTCGAAACGCTTCCACAGCTTGATCTCGCGGACATAGACTGCCTGCAACCCGCCCATCATCGGGGCCCAGCCGTGCTTCCGCGCCAGCCCTATGAGGCCGGCGCGGGCGAAAATGTCGATGCGGCCGACATCGGCAAGCATCATGTAACGCGCATTGTTGAGGTGCCCGTTGGAATCGATGTCCGTCGGCAGACAGCGGAACGTCAGCCTGCTCTCGTCGCCCATGCGATAGCGCCCGCGGGAGCGGGCGGTGAGCATCATCCGCGCGAGGCGAGCCCAGACATACATGAACTGCTCCTGTGCCCTCTCCGCTGAGGGTAAGGTGCCGAGCGAAGCAGTGGGTGCCACCGCCCGCCCGGCTTTCCATGAACGCAAGGTCGCAACTACATCAGGCAACCCCGCCCGACCCGCTTGATGCCCCAAAAGGCAAGAGAAAGTTGCGCTATGCCGCCTTCTTCGTCTTCGGATAGGGATTGAAGCGGTCGTAGAAGGTTTCGCCCTTCCCTTCCATGTCCGCCAACAGCTTCGGCGCCTTGAACTGCGCGCCGTACTTCTTCTGAAGCTGCTTCGACAGCTTCAGGAACTTCTCCAGTCCCATACCGTCGATGTAGCTCAGCGCGCCGCCGGTATAGGGGGCAAAGCCGAAGGCGAGGATCGAGCCGACATCGGCTTCCCGAGGATCGGTGACGATGCCCTCTTCCATGACGCGGGCGGCCTCAAGCGCGATGGTGACGAGGAAGCGCTGCTTGAGTTCCTCGACATCGATGCTGTCGGCGTCCTGCTGGGGATAGAGGTCCTTCAGACCAGGCCACAGATGCTTCTTGGCCGGCTTTTCGGGGTAGTCGTAGAAGCCCTTGCCGTTCTTGCGGCCATGGCGGCCGTGGGTGTCGACCATCGTGTTGATGAGTTTGAACTGCTCGGGATCGACCGCCTTCTCGCCAAGATCGCGAATGGTCTGCTTCATGATCTTCTGCGCGAGATCGATCGCCGTCTCGTCGGTGAGCGCCAGGGGACCAACCGGCATGCCCGCCATCTTGGCCGCGTTCTCGATCATCGCCGGCGGGACGCCCTCGATCAGCATCTGGAACGCTTCCGCCATGTAGCGCAGCACGCAGCGGTTGACGTAGAAGCCGCGCGTGTCGTTGACGACGATCGGCGTCTTCTTGATCGCGCGGACATAGTCGATGGCGACGGCCAGCGCCTTGTCCTCGGTCTTCTTGCCCAGAATGATCTCCACCAGCATCATCTTGTCCACCGGTGAGAAGAAGTGGATGCCGATGAAGTTGGCCGGACGCTTCGAGTTCTTGGCAAGGCCGGTGATCGGGATGGTCGAGGTGTTGGAAGCGAAAATCGCGTCCTTTGCGATGACAGCCTCGGTCTGCTGGGTCGCACCCTTCTTGACCTCGGAATCCTCGAATACCGCTTCGACCACGAGATCGCAGCCGTCCAGATCCGCATAGTCAGCAGTTGGCGTGATGAGCGAGAGAAGCTGCTCCTTCTCTGCTTCTGTGGCGCGGCCCTTCTTGATCGCACCATCCATAAGGCCGGCCGAATGGGCCTTGCCCTTTTCGGCGGACGCCACGTCGCGATCGAGCAGCACAACGGGAATGCCGGCCTTGGCGGTGACATAGGCAATGCCCGCGCCCATGAAGCCAGCACCCAGAACACCGACCTTTGCGAACTTCGTTTCCGGCACGCCTTCGGGGCGGCGAGCGCCCTTGTTGAGTTCCTGAAGAGATACGAAGAGCGAGCGGATCATCATGCGCGCTTCGGTGGTCCGCAGGATTTGCGCGAAATAGCGCTGCTCGATCTTCAGAGCCGTATCGAACGGAACAAGCAGGCCCTCATAAGCGCATTTCAGGATCGCAGCGGCACCGGGATAATTGCCGTAGGTCTCACGGCGCAGGATGGCGATGGCCGGCGGCCACAGGTTGGCCCCCGCCGCCGAATAGACCGGACCGCCGGGCAGCTTGAAGCCTTTCTCGTCCCACGGCTGAACCGGCTTCAGACCGTTCTTGATCATCGCCTTGGCGGCGTCGATCAACTGGTCGGGGGCCGCGATCTCGTGGATCAGATTCATGCCCTTCGCCTTCTTCGGCGTCAGGTTCTGGCCCGACGTCAGCATCTGGAGCGCGGACTGCGGATCGGCCAGACGCGGGACGCGCTGCGTGCCGCCTGCGCCCGGGAAGATGCCGACCTTGACTTCCGGCAGCGCCATCTTGACCTTGTCGCTGTCAGCCGCGACGCGGCCGTGGCAGGCCAGCGACATTTCGAACGCGCCGCCCATGCAGGTGCCGTTGATGGCCGATACCCACGGCTTGCCGCAGGTCTCGAGCTTGCGGAACAGCCACGTCATGCGACCGGCATTGTCGAACAGGAGCTGGATCGCCTTCTGCTCGTCCTTTGCCTTCTCCGCCTCGAAGATACCGAGCATTTTCTGAAGCATGGTGAGGTCCGCACCGCCGGAGAAAGTCTCCTTTCCCGACGTGATGACCGCGCCCTTGATGCTTTCCGTCGAGGCGACGTGATCGATGATCTTGTCGAGTTCGTCCATCACCTCTTCGGTGAAGACGTTCATCGACCTGTCGGGCATATCCCATGTGACGAGCGCGATGCCGTCGGAATCGGTTTCGACCGTAAAGTTCTTGTAGTCAGCCATTTTGTCTCTCCTCCGGCCCGATCAGACGCGTTCGATGATCGTCGCGGTGCCCATGCCCGCGCCGATGCACAGGGTGACGAGCGCGGTGTTCAGGTTGCGGCGTTCCAGCTCATCCAGAACCGTGCCGAAGATCATCGCGCCGGTTGCACCGAGCGGGTGGCCCATGGCGATGGCGCCGCCGTTGACGTTGATCTTGTCGTGGGGAATGTCGAATGCCTGCATGTAGCGCAGCACGACCGAGGCAAACGCCTCGTTCAGCTCGAACAGGTCGATGTCCGACAGCCGCATCTTGGCCTTAGCAAGGAGCTTCTCGGTCACGTCGACCGGCCCGGTCAGCATGATCGCCGGCTCGGAGCCGATGTTGGTGAAGGCGCGGATGCGGGCGCGAGGCTTGAGGCCGAGCGTCTTGCCGGCCTTCTTCGAGCCCAGCAGCACGGCCGCTGCGCCATCGACGATGCCGGACGAATTGCCGGCATGGTGGACGTGGTTGATGGCTTCCACCTCCGGGTGGCGCTGGATGGCCACGGCGTTGAAGCCGCCCATCTCACCCGGCATCACGAAGGACGGGTTGAGCGAGGCCAGCGACTGCATGTCGGTGGAAGGGCGCATGTGCTCGTCATGGTCGAGGATCGTCAGACCGTTCTGATCCTTGATCGGGATGACCGAGTTCTTGAAGTAGCCCTTTTCCCACGAATTTGCCGCGCGCTTCTGGCTCTCGACGGCGTAGGCATCGACGTCGTCCCTGCTGAAGCCGTATTTCGTCGCGATCAGGTCTGCGGAAACGCCCTGCGGCACGAAATAGCCCGGCAGGCCGACCGACGGGTCCATGAACCAAGCGCCGCCCGACATGCCCATGCCGACGCGCGACATCGACTCGACGCCGCCGGCGATTACGATGTCATCCGAGCCGCCTGCGATCTTGGCTGCACCGAGGTTGATTGCGTCGAGGCCCGAGGCGCAAAAGCGCGAGAGCTGGACGCCCGGAGCCTTGTTGTCGTAGCGCGCCTCGAATGCGGACGAGCGCGGGATCACCGAACCGGCCTCGCCTACCGGATCGACGCAGCCGAAGATGATGTCGTCGACCGTTGACGTGTCGAGGCCGTTGCGGTCCCGCACAGCTTCCAGCACCTTCGCGCCGAGCCTCACAGCCGGGACTTCGTGGAGCGAACCGTCCTTCTTGCCGCGGCCGCGCGGTGTACGCACCGCATCGTAGACAAAAGCGTCTGCCATTTGTTTCTCCCTGGGTTGTCGACCGCTTCGCCCCTAAAGCGAGCGCGCGATAAGAAGTTTCATGATTTCGTTGGTGCCGCCGTAGATGCGCTGGACACGCGCGTCACGATACATCCGCGCGATGGGATACTCGTTCATGTAGCCGTAGCCGCCATGCAGCTGGACGCATTCGTCCACCACCTTGCACTGCAGATCGGTGAGCCAGTATTTCGCCATCGACGCGGTCACCGGATCGAGCCCGCCCTGCAGATGCCGCGCCACGCAATCGTTGTAGAAGACGCGGCCGATCGTAGCCTCGGTCTTAAGCTCCGCCAGCTTGAACTGAGTGTTCTGGAAATCGAGGATCGCCTTGCCGAAGGCCTTGCGTTCCTTGACGTATTCGCTCGTCACGGCCAGCGCCCGCTCGATCATCGCGATTGCCTGGGTGCCGATCAGCAGCCTTTCCTGCGGAAGCTGCTGCATGAGCTGGATGAAGCCCTGACCCTCCTCGTGTCCGAGCAGATTGGCGGTCGGCACGCGCACGTCGTTGAAGAAGAGTTCCGACGTGTCGTTCGACTTCAGCCCGACCTTGTCGAGGTTTCGACCGCGCTCGAACCCGTCGGCATCTTCGGTTTCCAGCACGATCAGCGAGGTGCCTTTGGCGCCCTTCTCGGGATCGGTCTTGGCGACGACGATGACGAGGTCGGCAAGCTGACCGTTGGTGATGAACGTCTTGGAGCCGTTGATACGGTAGTGGTTGCCGTCCTTCTCAGCGCGCGTCTTAACACCCTGAAGGTCGGAACCCGCACCCGGCTCCGTCATCGCGATCGCGCCGATCATCTCGCCGGTGGCCAGCCTGGGCAGCCACTTCTTCTTTTGCTCTTCGGAGCCATAGTGAAGGATGTAGGGCGCAACGATGGCGTTGTGCAGGGCGATGCCGAAACCATCGACACCGACATGGCTGATGGCTTCTATGATCGCGCTTTCATGCGCAAACGTGCCGCCGGAGCCGCCGTACTCCTCAGGCATGGAGGCGCAGAGCAGGCCGTTTTCGCCCGCTTTGCGCCAGCTTTCCCGGTCGAACTTCTCGTTCTTCTCGAACTCTTCATAGCGCGGCGCTATCTCGGTCTCGAGAAAGCGCGTCGCCATGTCGTAAAGCATGCCGACTTCCTCATCGGCCCAGGCGGGCTTTGGAAGATCGAGAATTTCGGCCGGCTGCTTCGACAAGGACTTTCCTTCCACGCCAAGGACGTTCAATCTTGAACAGATGCGTTTGAGATAGGCCCTAGAAGGCATCCTCCGCAAGGGCCATCATCGAATCCGCGCCGGCAGAGATGCGTGCGAGATGCGCGGCGGTTTCAGGCATGACGCGCTCGAAATAATAGCGCGCCGTAACCAGCTTGTTCTCGTGCAGCGGCCTGGACGTACCTTCGACGATGCGCTCCTGTGCGGTCTTGGCCATCCGTGCCCACATGTAGCCGAGCGCAACGAGGCCGAAGAGATGCAGATAGTCGGTCGAGGCAGCACCGGCATTGTCAGGCTTCTGCATCGCGTTCTGCATCAGCCAGATGGTCGCCGCCTGCAGGTCGTTGAGACCCTTCTTCAGCGACTTGGTGAAAGGAGCCATCGTCTCGTCGGCGCGGTTTTCCTCGCAGAAGTCGCCGACTTCCTTGAAGAATGCCTGAACCGCGCGGCCGCCATTCAGCGCCAGCTTGCGGCCGACCAGATCGAGCGCCTGAATGCCGTTGGCGCCTTCGTAAATCTGGGCGATGCGCGCGTCGCGCACGAACTGGCTCATGCCGTGCTCTTCGATATAGCCGTGACCGCCGAACACCTGCTGAGCCATCACGGCGTGCTCGAAGCCCTTGTCGGTCAGCACGCCCTTGATGATTGGGGTCATCAGGCCGAGATGGTCGTCGGCAGCCTGCCGGTCGGCTTCATCGCCCGAGCGATGCGCCACGTCGGATTTGAGCGCGGTCCAAAGGACGAGTGCGCGGCCAGCCTCGTTGAAGGCACGCATGACCATCAACTTTCGGCGGATATCCGGGTGCACGATGATCGGATCGGCCTTCTTGTCGGGCGCTTTCGGCCCAGAAAGCGACCGCCCCTGAATGCGCTCCTTCGCATAGGAGACAGCGTTCTGGTAGGCGATCTCACCCATCGAAAGGCCCTGAAGGCCCACGCCGAGCCGCGCCTCGTTCATCATCACGAACATGGCCTTGAGGCCGCCGTGTTCCTGCCCGATGAGGTAGCCCTCCGCCTCGTCGTAGTTCATGACGCAGGTGGAGTTGCCGTGGATGCCCATCTTCTCCTCGATGGAGCCGCACACGACCGCGTTGCGCTCGCCGGGATTGCCGTCGGCATCAAGCTTGAACTTCGGCACGATGAACAGCGAAATGCCCTTCACGCCCTCCGGTGCGCCCTCGATGCGGGCCAGCACCAGATGGATGATGTTCTCGCTCATGTCGTGCTCTCCGGCCGAGATGAAAATCTTCTGGCCGGAAATCTTGTAGCCGCCATTGCCGTTCGGGACGGCCTTGGTGCGCAGCATGCCCAGGTCGGTGCCGCAATGCGGCTCCGTCAGGTTCATCGTGCCGGTCCACACACCCTCGGTCATCTTCGGGACGTAGGTCTGCTTCTGCTCGTCGGAACCATGCGCGAGGATCGCGGCAATCGCGCCCTGCGTCAGGCCCGGATACATCATAAGCGCCATGTTGGCGGACGACAGATACTCACCGACCGCCGAGTGGACCGTATAGGGAAGCCCCTGCCCACCGAACTCCTCAGGGATGGAAAGGCCCATCCAGCCGCCCTCACGATACTGGTCGTAGGCCTGCTTGAAACCCTTTGGCGTTTTGACCGAACCGTCGGCGCTGCGCACGCAGCCTTCCTCGTCGCCCACGCGGTTGAGCGGATGCATGACATTTTCAGCCAGCTTGGCTGCTTCTTCGAGGATCGCTTCGAGCACGTCCGGCCCGGCATCCGAAAAGCCCGGCAGATTGGAATAGCGCTCGTAGCCGAGCACGTCGTTGAGAACGAAGAGCGTATCCGCGACAGGTGCCTTGTAGATCGGCATGAAAGTCCTCCAGAATTCGGGCAGATCTTCGTCGCACGGAATCGCAACGCGGCGAAGCCAGATGAAGGAGTAGTATCAAAAATTGACGTTTGCGTAAACGTCAATTGTTCGCGACCCTGGAAAAATCGCGATCTCTTCCCCTTAAACCGCACCACAATAGCGGGGAACATGCTGCTTCGCGAGATGACCACGGAAACGACCGCGCCAAAGAAAAAGGAGCCGCCGAGGCGACTCCTTGCAGTACTGAGCTGTCGTCGCCTACCCGCGATCAGGAAGCCTGACGCAGAGCCAGGGCGGAACGCCAGGTGGACATGGCGTTCTTGAGATCGTCGATCGCTTCCTCGATGGCCAGCCGCTGCTTCTCGAGGCGACCAAGCTGACGCTCGGACTTGTCGATAAGGGTACGCAGTTGCTTCACGCTTCCGCTGTCGGGATCGTACATATCCATGATCTGCTTGACCTCGCGCAGCGAGAAGCCAACCTTGCGGCCAAGCATGATAAGCTTCAGACGGGTCACGTCGCGCTGGGTGTAGAGGCGGGTATTGCCTTCCCGCTTCGGGTTCAGGAGGCCCTTATCCTCGTAGAAGCGAAGCGTACGCAGGGTGACGTCGAACTGCTTGGCCATATCGCCGATGCGGATGTAGCCGTCAGACAGTTCGGACGCATTGGCCATGCTCTCGCTGGCCGGCATCATGTTCATCATTTCGCATTTCCCCGTTCGTTGCGCTCGGCCTTCGGCAGGAGCGCCGACAGGATACCCATGGGGCGACAGGCATCCGATCAAGTGGACCATATGTAGAAGACGCGCCAACCCGGCCCGTCAGTCAGCGGCGCATATAGGCTCAGATCAGTTTTGCTGCAAGTGCGAAATCCTGACGCAGGGGAAATGCCGCCCATAAGCGAAACGGTAATTTTGGTTAACGGGTTGTTTACCACGATTGGACGATTGTGCGCGTGTCGGTGTCCCGTGGTTATTGTGTCTTTCGTTGCTCACGGTTCTTCCGCCCGAGGGGATCGTCCCTGTCGCTTGTTGCGGCAGTCGCACGGCGGCCTCCACGGAAAAAGGTGAGGAATGAGCCGGACCATTCCGGCCATCAACGCGGCAACGGGCGGTTCGATGAACAACAGACGGTCCTATCTCGATTCCATCAACGCCGGCCGCAGGCGCAGGGCCAGCACGTCCCTCGAAGAAATCTCCAGCACGCTCGACGAACTGGAAAGCCGCATCCGGAACCCGCATGAGGAGCGGCTGACTTCGCGTCGCGAACAGCGGCTTGCCGGCGATTCGTCCTATTTCGGCAGCCGCGACAATTGGGCCCACGCGCGCGACGATCGCTCGCCCCGCGCCGGCGGTTTCGACAGCGACGGCGTCGCCCAGGAGTTGAGTGCGCTGCGGCGCGACCTGCGCGACCAGATGGGAGCGGGCCTGCGGCGCGAGTTTGCAGCACTCAAGAGCGAGATTGAAACCGCGATGCAGACTTCGGGCCCGGCCGGGCAGGTCGCACAACTGGGTGTCGAGTTCGAACGGCTTTCGGCGATGATCCACAAGCTCGCCTCGCAGAGCGACGACCGGCAGGTCAACCTGCTGCGCCTTGAGATGGAGCAGGTCAAGAACGCGCTCGGCAAGCTTGCGCGCGAGGATACGGTGCAGTCGTTAGACCGGCGCTGGGATGAGTTCGACCAGCGCTGGACCGACATCGCCAACCAGGTATCGAACGTCCAGCGCGACCCTGCCCTTCAGGCGCTGAGCGCCCGGCTGGAGCAGATCGGCGACGCCGTCAATGCGCTGCCCACCTCGGTGGCACTGCGCTCGCTGGAAGAAAAGATGAAGTTGCTGGCCGCCACGGTGGACCAGTTCGCCCATCATCAGGACCGGATCGCCCCCGACGCGCTCGACGCCATCGAGGAACGGCTGGACGAGATTTCGCGCGCCGTGGCGGCATCGACATCCGTCGCACATCCGGTGGCATTCGATCCCGAGCCGTTCCAGC
The DNA here is from genome assembly GCF_008180155.1 of Neoaquamicrobium microcysteis. Lineage (GTDB taxonomy): Bacteria > Pseudomonadota > Alphaproteobacteria > Rhizobiales > Rhizobiaceae > Aerobium > Aerobium microcysteis. The sequence goes on from NZ_VSZS01000068.1 coordinate 75,490, forward strand.
GCATCGAGGCGCGCATTTCCGGTCTCACCCGCCAGATGGAAGAGGCGGCCCAGACAAATCCTGCAGCCGCGTTGGTGGATCAGCTCTCGGCCCTGTCGCACCGCGTGGAAGACATCTCGCACCGCGTCGAGCTGCCCGAGCATGTGATCGAGAAGCTCTCCGACCGCATCGACTCGATCTCCTACAAGCTGGATCAGGCACCCGGACGCCCGGACCTCGACGAGGTATTTCATAATCTCGAGAACCGTTTCGCCTCTCTTTCGGCAATGCTCGAACAGCGTCACGACGATGCGCTGGTGAAAGGTCAGAACCTCTTCCGCGATCTCGAGCGGCGTCTCGATAGCGTCGCCATCAGCATCGAGAGCGGCAGCGGCGCACCGTCGGTGCAGGACGCGCGCCTGATGGAGGCCATGGAAGCCCGCTTTGCCGATCTTGCGACGCGGCTCGACCGCCAGCCCGCAGCGCCGGCCGACGAGGCTGCTATCCGCGCGCTCGAAGCCCGCATCGAAACCATGTCGAGCAAGATCGAGGCGTCGGTGCTTCAGCCCGAAGTGGACAAGAAGCTGATCCGCAGCCTGGAGACCCAGATCGCCGACCTCGCCGCCCACCTGTCCAGGCCGGCGGAGCCCGTCGCGGCAATCGAAGACATTCGCCCGCGCCTCGACAAGATCGAGGAAGCGGTTGCCGCGGGAAAGCAGGACGTTCTCGAAGCCGCGCGTCAGGCGGCGGAGGAGGCCGTGCGCCGCTTCGCCGGGTCTGGCTCGGGCCCGGACGGCGCGCTTGTCGCCGGCCTCGCCGACGACCTCAAGTCTCTGGAAGCGCTGACCCGCAAGTCGGACGACCGCAATGCCAAGACCTTCGAGGCGATCCACGACACACTGCTGAAGATCGTCGGTCGCCTCGGCGCGATCGAGAACGGCGACACCGGTCCGCAGAAGCAGGCGGCGATGCAGGTGCGCGAAACCCTTTTGGGCGCAATGCAGACGCCCTCGCTCCAGCCTTCGGCCGAAGCGATGCCGTTCGCCGGAATCGACGACAATGTAATCCCGGCAGCCGACGAGGAGCTGACGCCGAAGAAGGGATATCGTACCGCGGCCGCGGCCGCTGCGGAAGCCGCGGCTGACGCGGTGCGCAGCGATGCGGCAGGCGCGAATGCTTCCGCCGCGGGCGGTCGACGCTCCATGCTCAGCGGCCTGACGCGCGCCCTGTCCGGCCGCAAGGGCAAGAAGGGAAGTCAGTCGCCCGAAAACCTCGCAGGCGATATGCCGGTCGAGCCATCGATGGAAGCGGAAACGCCATCCGTAGAACTGGATGCGCCGCTTGACCCGGTGATGGCGAACCAGCCTCTGGAGCCCGGCACCGGTGCGCCGGACCTCAATGCGATCATGAAGCGTGTACGCGATGAACGCGGCGAACCCGCACGTGGCAAGGCAAGCGTGGAAACGGCCAAGGCGGACTTCATCGCGGCGGCACGGCGTGCAGCACAAGCCGCAGCGGCCGAAGCCGAAATCATGAAGCGCAGCCCCGCAACCAAGACGAAATCTGGTGGTTTCAGCCTCGGCGGATTGCTCAAGTCGCGTCGCAAGCCGGTGCTGATGGGTGTTGCGGCGATTCTCATGGCTCTTGCCGGCCTGCAGATCGGCAAGTCTTTCATCAGCGGCAGCGTCAGTGAAGTCGCGAAGGTTCCTGCGCCCGCACCCGCTGCGTTCGTTGCCGAAGCCGTGACGATCGACGACGCCAAGCCACTGCCTGCACAACCTGTCCGCGTAGCCGGCGAGGCCCCTGCGCCCTCGACCGCGCGCGCCGCCATCGCGGCAGCTCCAGAACGGGCCGAGGACGTCTCCACCAACTGGCTCGACGTGGAAACAACCGCTTCAGCTCCGCAGGCGTCGGCCGCAGCAGCCCCGACGCAGGAGACGGAAGAGGCCGCCGAATCGCAAACCCTACCCGAGCCAACCGAAGAGCAGATCGCAGCCATTCCCGTCGAAGCCGGGCCCGTGGCCCTGCGCGAAGCGGCTGCCGCAGGCGATCCCAAGGCGCTGTTCGAGATCGGTAATCGCTATGCCAGCGGCCGCGGCGTGCTGGAGGACATGGCTGCCGCGGCCCAGTGGTACGAGCAGGCGGCCGACGAAGGGCTGGCGCCCGCCCAATACCGCATCGGGAACCTTTACGAAAAAGGCATCGGCGTCCAGCGCGACGTCGCAGCCGCAAAGACCTGGTATCAACTCGCGGCAGCGCAGGGCAACGCCAGCGCCATGCACAACCTTGCCGTCCTTTTCGCCATGGGCGCTGACGGGACGACCGACAATGAATCGGCCGCGCGCTGGTTCGGCGAGGCCGCAGAGCGCGGCGTCAAGGACAGCCAGTTCAATCTGGGCATCCTGGCTGCAAAGGGCGTCGGCATGGAGCAGAACCTTGAGGAGGCCTACCAGTGGTTCGCGCTGCTGGCGAAGGCCGGCGACAAGGATGCCGCGGAAAAGCGCGACGAGGTGGCCACTGCGCTGCGCCCGGAACAGCTTGAGAATGCGCGGGCGGCTGTCGAACTTTGGCGCGCCAAGCCAGTGGACCCCGAAGCCAACACGGTCGAAGTGCCCGATAGCTGGAGCGAGGGAGAGGACGTAACCGCCAGCGTCGACATGAAGCAGGCGGTGCGCAACATCCAGCAGATTCTCAATAAGAACGGCTACTCGGCAGGGCCGGCCGACGGCGTGATGGGTGCGAAGACCAAAACCGCCATCGCCTCCTTCCAGAAGGATAACGGCATGGCCGCGACCGGCGAAGTGGACGAGCCGCTGGTGCACGCCCTGCTTGAAAGGCGCTGATTGCGACACCCCCGCGACGCATCAGCGCAAATACCTGCAAAAGCCTGCATTTTTCCGGGTCGATCCGGTTCGCACGGTTTGACTTCACGTTCCTGTCGGCGCAAGAACGGTTGACCTCTCCGGCCCGCTTCGCACGCAGAAGCGGTGTCGGCATCAGGGCACGAACAGTCGAGCTTGGCGGTGGGCATCTATCTCCCGATCGCGGAAATGTCGGTCAACATGGTCGTTCTTCTGGCCATGGGGGCGGCGGTCGGCTTCCTGTCAGGCATGTTCGGCGTGGGAGGCGGATTTCTCATCACGCCACTGCTGATCTTCTACAACATTCCACCTGCAATCGCGGTCGCCACCGGGGCCAACCAGGTCGTCGCATCGTCGATCTCGGGGGCTCTGGCGCACTTCAAGAAAGGCACGATCGACTTCAAGCTTGGCACGGTATTGCTGGCGGGAGGTGTGGTCGGCTCGACCGTGGGCGTGTGGGTGTTCTCGCTCCTGCGCAGCGTCGGCCAACTCGACCTGTTCGTCTCGCTGCTCTATGTCGCGCTGCTGGGCACGGTCGGCGGCATGATGCTGGTGGAAAGCGTTCGTGCACTCAGGCGCGCCGCCGGCGGCAATGTCGCCTCGCTGCGCAAGCCCGGCCAGCATAACTGGATCCACCGCCTGCCGCTGAAGATGCGCTTCCGCGCATCCAAGCTGTTCGTGAGCGTTATCCCGGTGATCGGGCTTGGCGTGATTATCGGCTTCCTCGCCTCCATCATGGGCGTGGGTGGCGGCTTCATCATGGTGCCGGCACTGATATACCTGCTCAAGGTGCCGACCAATGTCGTCATCGGCACCTCGCTTTACCAGATCGTTTTTACAGCCGCGTATACGACCGTCGTGCATTCCACGACGAACCAGACGGTCGATGTCGTGCTGGCTTTCCTGCTGATGGTGGGCGGCGTTGCGGGCGCGCAGTACGGCGCACGCGCCGGCGCGAAGCTGCGTGGCGAGCAGTTGCGCGCGCTTCTGGCGTTGCTTGTTCTTGCGGTTGCGCTAAGGCTGGCGTTCGACCTCTTCGTGCGCCCCGCCTCGCTCTACTCCCTCTCATCTCTGTCGGGGGTATGACGATGCACAGCCTCCGCCTGACGACGCTGACAGGCATCCTGTTGTCCCTGCTGATCGCGTTGAGCCCGGTGCGCGCGCAGGTGCCGGAAACCGCCAACCCCGAAAGCATCCAGATCGGACTATCCACCGATCGCGTTTCCATCACAGCGGATTTTTCGGGGGCCGACCTCACCATCTTCGGCGCGCTCGACAACTCCGACCCCCTCATTGCACGGCATGGGCGCTACGACGTGATCGTGGTTCTGGAGGGTCCGCCGCGCCCTGTCGTCGTGCGCAAGAAGACCCGCTTTCTGGGCATGTGGATCAACACCCAATCGGTGACGTTCGTGAACGTCCCGGTTTCCTATTCGGTAGCGACGACACGCGCGCTGCAGGACATAACTCACCCCGACAATTACCGGCAGATGGCGTTGGGGGCCAACAACATCACTGTTGTTCCGGCCGTTCGCGATGACGACCCGGCCACCATCAGGGAGTTTGCCGTAGCCCTGCGCGACCGCAAGAAGGCGAGCGACCTTTTCAGCGAGCGCATCGGCGGGGTGCACTTCCTGTCGCAGAGCCTGTTTCGAGCGACGCTGCATCTCGCGCCGAACGTGCCCGTCGGCACCCACCGCGCCCGCGCTTTCCTGTTCAAGAACGGCGTATTCATCAAGGAAAGCTCGGCTCAGCTCGCCATTCTCAAGTCAGGCTTCGAGCAGCGCATCTTTCGTGCGGCGCAGGAACACAGTTTTCTTTATGGCCTCGGCGCGGTAGCGCTGGCATTCGTGACTGGCTGGATCGGCCGCCTGGTCTTCCGAAGGGACTGACCGGATATCATCCGCCGCGCAGGCGACGATGGGCCATGGCGTAGACCCGGTCGGCGCCGAGCATGTGAGCGAAGAACGTCTCCCACCGGAACAGTCCGCGATAGGCCCGGTCGAGAACGTTGAGCGTGCCTGTGTAGGCCCCGAATGCCGGCATGACGAGCCGCTCGCCGTCGGTAGCAAAGCAGCGCCTGCGAACCGCTCGCCCGCGCTGGACGATCACAGCCCCGGGATGCAGATGGCCTGCTATCTCGCCCGGTTCGGCACCGGTTAGCGGTTCATGGCGGAATCGCAACCTTCCAAGCGCGATCTCCCCGGCCACCATGCCCGGCAGGCCGACTGGCGCATCCGGGTCGTGGTTGCCGGCTACCCATATCCATTCGCGGCCGGTCATGAGGGCCAGCAGTCTCTCGCGATAGGACTGAGGCATGCGTTCGGCCCCCCATCCGTCATGGAAGCTGTCACCGAGGCTGATGATCGTCGCTGGGCGATGCTCCGCGATCACAGCCGCCAGCAGATCAAGTGTCGCCCCGGTATCGTAAGGCGGCAGCAACTGGCCGCGCCTGGCATAGGCCGACCCCTTTTCCAGATGGAGATCGGAGACTACGAGCACCCGGCTATCGGGGAAGAACAGCGCGCCGCGTGGGTCGCATAGCGCGACCTCGTCCGCGATGGCGATCTCGCCGGCGCGCGTGGTAAAGCTGCGCATGTCCGCCGCAACGTTCATCAGTAACCCATGGCCTCGTGCACGAGGTCGTCCTCTGCTTCCGACAGGAGCATCTCGTCGGCCTCGCCTTTGACGCGTTCCTTGCCGATCTCCAGCATCACCGGTACGGCCAGCGGCGAGATGCGCTCAAGCTGCTTATGCACGATTCGCCCCCTGATCCGCGAGAGCATGTCGGCAAGCCTGCTGACATCGAGCAGGCCGGCGGCGGCATCGGCGCGCGTAGCGCGCAGAAGGATATGGTCGGGATCATGCGTGCGCAGCACATCATAGATCAGGTCGGCCGAAACGGTCATCTGCCGGCCCGTCTTCTCCTGTCCAGGGTGGCGCTTTTCAATAAGGCCCGAGATCGTCGCGCAGGCGCGAAAAGTCCGTTTCAGCAGCCAGCTTTCAGCCAGCCAGGCATCGAGATCGTCGCCCAGCATGTCCTCGTCGAACAGGTCGGAGAGCGGCAGCCGGCCGCCTTTGAACATCGTGCCCATGTCATCGTGAGCCCATATGGCCAATGCGTAGTCGGTGGCCACGAAGCCCAACGGATGAGCGCCTGCGCGCTCCAGCCGCCGTGTCAGGAGCATGCCCAGCGTCTGGTGCGCCAGCCGCCCCTCGAAAGCATAGGCGACCATGTAGTGGCGATTTCCACGTGGAAACGTCTCCACCAACAGGTCGCCGGCCCGCGGCAGCATCGACTTGTCCTTCTGGATCGAAAGCCACTCGGCCACCTGCTCCGGCAGGCGATTCCACCGCTCCGGGTCGGCCAGCATGGCGCGCACCTCCGCCGCGAGATAGGTGGAAAGCGGGAACTTACCTCCCGCGTAGACCGGAACCTTCGCGTCCTGTCCGGGCGCGTTGGAAACGTAGCACTCGTTCTCGCGGATGCCTTCAAAGCGCAGGATCTTGCCAGCGAAAAGAAATGTGTCGCCCGGCGTCAGCGTTTCGAGAAAATACTCCTCGATCTTGCCAAGCGCCGGCCCGCCAGCGGCATTGCCGCCCCTGCTCCGCTGGCGTGTCATGCGAACATTGAGCGTCGGCGATTCCACGATGGTGCCAACGTTCAGACGGTACTGTTGCGCGTAGCGCGGGTGCGAGACGCGCCACAGTCCTTCCTTTGTCTTGCGGATGCGCGCGTAGCGTTCGTAGCTTTTCAAGGCGTAGCCACCGGTGGCGACGAAATCTACGACGCGTGCGAAGGTGTCTTCGTCCAGATGTGCATAGGGCGCGGCGGTACGCACTTCCTGAAGCAGCACGGCCTCGTCGAACGGCGCCGCGCAGGCCATGCCCATCACGTGCTGGGCCAGAACGTCCAGCGCGCCTTCCAGCAGCGGGGGCGTATCCTGCGCGCCCAGATAGTTCGCCTCGATCGCCGCACGACATTCCAGAACCTCGAACCGGTTGGCCGGCACGAGTATTGCCCGGCTGGGTTCGTCCATCCGGTGGTTGGAGCGCCCGATGCGCTGCGCCAGACGGCTGGCGCCCTTCGGTGCGCCGACATGGATGACAAGGTCGACATCGCCCCAATCTATGCCGAGGTCGAGCGTGGAAGTGGCGACGACCGCGCGCAGTGCGTTGGCCTCCATCGCATTTTCCACGCGTCGCCGCTGCGTCACATCGAGCGAGCCGTGGTGAAGCGCTATCGGCAGCGTATCCTCGTTGACCCGCCAAAGTTCCTGAAACAGGAATTCCGCCTGGCTGCGCGTATTCACGAAAAGCAGTGTGGTGCGGTGATCCTTTATCGCCTCGTAGATCTCGCCGATGGCATAGCGCGCGGAATGGCCCGCCCACGGCACGCGTTCCTGCGAATCCAGTATGGTGATGACCGGCTTCGCGCCGCCCTGAACGGTTATCAGCTCCGCCATCAGCCCTGGCGGGTTCTGCGGCACCAGCCAGCGGCGCAATTCGTCCGGTTCGGCAACGGTCGCTGACAGGCCGATGGTCTTCAGGCCGGGCACGAAACGGCGCAGCCGAGCCAGCCCCAGCGAAAGCAGATGCCCGCGCTTGGATGTCACCAGCGAATGCAGCTCATCCAGCACCACATACTTCAACCCCGCAAACAGACGGTCGGCGTCTCCAGACGCGATGAGCAACGCCAACTGCTCCGGCGTGGTCAGCAGGATGTCGGGCGGCGCGGTCTTCTGGCGCTGCCGCTTGTGCGCAGGCGTATCGCCCGTCCGGGTCTCGATCGCGATGTCCAGCTTCATTTCCTCGACCGGGCGACCGAGGTTGCGATGGATGTCGACCGCCAGCGCCTTCAACGGCGAGATGTAAAGCGTGTGGACCCCACGATGAAGCTCGCCCGGCTTTCGCTTCGGCCGCTCAGCGAGATCCGTCAGCGAAGGCAAGAAACCGGCCAGCGTCTTGCCCGCACCCGTCGGCGCGATCAGCAATACGGAAGCGCCACCCTGCGCACGCGCCAGCAGATCAAGCTGGTGAGCGCGCGGCGCCCACCCACGCTCGCCAAACCAGCGCGCAAAGGCTTCGGGAAGTTTCGTCGCGCCGGCAAGCGCCTGCTGGTCGAGAAGTCTGGTCACCGCCAAGAGGTAGCGCGGCGAAGGGAACGCGCCAAGCGGGAAGCAGCGAGACCAATGTTCCGGCCACCCTGCTGACAGGAGCCGCCACGAGAACGACTTTCCGCCACGCCACGCCTTGCCTATCTATGAAGTGCCATGCAGCCGCGCGACATTCTCCATCCACGCCCCGAAGGGCTTTACTGCCCGCCGGGCGATTTCTTCATCGACCCCGTGCGGCCGGTGGACCGTGCCCTCATCACGCATGGCCATTCCGACCACGCCCGCGCCGGCCACGGCCATGTGCTCGCGACGCGGCAGACGCTCGACATCATGGCTTTGCGCTACGGCGAGCATTTTGCGGGCGCGACGCAGGAGGCAGGTTACGGTAAGGAGATCACCGTCAACGGCGTCAGGGTTTCGTTCCATCCGGCCGGCCATGTGCTGGGTTCGGCACAGATCGCGGTCGAGCATGGGGGTACACGGATAGTTGCGTCTGGGGACTACAAGCGTGCGGCTGACCCGACCTGCGCCGATTTCGAGCTTGTCCCCTGCGACGTCTTTATCACCGAAGCCACCTTCGGCCTGCCCGTGTTCCGACACCCCGACGCGGCCGACGAAATCGCCCGGCTTCTGAAGTCGGCCGACCAGTTTCCTGAAAGGGCGCATCTGGTCGGCGCCTACGCGCTCGGCAAGGCGCAGCGCGTTATCCGGCTGATCCGCGATGCGGGCTACAGCGAACCACTCTACATTCACGGTGCGCTGGCGAAGCTGTGCGAATATTACCAGGCGCAGGGAATAGACCTTGGGCGGCTGGAGCCTGCAACGGTCGATACCGGCACGAAGGGCGACTTCGCCGGGGCAATCGTCGTCGGCACACCATCGGCTTTCGCCGATCGCTGGGCGCGCCGGTTCCCCGACCCCGTCACCGCCTTCGCGTCGGGCTGGATGCGCATCCGCCAGCGGGTGAAGCAGCGCGGCGTCGAGCTTCCGCTGATCGTTTCCGACCATTCCGACTGGGACGAATTGATCGAGACCATCGCTGCGACCGGTGCATCCGAAGTCTGGGTCACGCACGGCCGCGAGGAGGCGCTGGTGCGCTGGTGCGAGATGCAGGGCATCAAGGCGCGCCCGCTGCACCTCGTCGGCTATGAGGACGAAGCCGAATGAAGCGCTTTGCCGAACTGCTCGATCGCCTTCTGCTGACGCCGTCTCGAAACGCCAAGCTGAAGCTGATGATCGACCATTTCCGCGAGACGCCGGACCCCGATCGCGGGTTGGCGCTGGCGGCGATCACCGGCAACCTGTCATTCGCCTCGGTCAAGCCCGCGCTGCTGCGCGCGCTCATAGCAGAGCGCATGGACGAGGTTCTGTTCGCCTATTCCTACGACTATGTCGGCGACCTCGCCGAGACGATCTCGCTTGTCTGGCCGGAGGGCGGCGAAGCCAATGACGATGATATCAGCCTGTCCTACGCCGTCGACAGGCTGCACGCTGCCAGCCGCTCTGATGCGCCTGCGGTTCTCGCAGGTCTGCTCGACAGGCTGGAGCCCGCTTCCCGCTTCGCAATCATCAAGCTGGTGACAGGCGGCTTGCGCGTCGGCGTCTCGGCCCGGCTGGCGAAACAGGCGCTTGCCGATTTCGGCGGTGTCGATGTCCACGATATCGAGGAAGTCTGGCACGGGCTTGAACCACCTTATGAGGAGCTTTTCGCCTGGCTCGACGGCAACGCTGCCAAGCCGGAGCCGGGCCGCCTTGCTCTCTTTCGCCCCGTCATGCTGTCCAACCCGGTGCAGGACGGCGACCTCGCGCGTCTCGACCCGCAGGACTATACCGCCGAATGGAAATGGGACGGCATCCGTGTGCAGGCGGTGTGCGAGGGTGACCTTCGCAAGCTTTATTCGCGCACCGGCGACGACATTTCGGGCGCGTTTCCCGACCTGGTCGAGGCGATGGATTTTCACGGCGCACTGGACGGCGAATTGCTGGTGGGGCGACCGCCGGAGCGGACAGGCTCGTTTTCCGATCTTCAGCAGCGCCTGAACCGCAAGACGGTGGCTGCGAAAACCATTCGTGACTTCCCGGCTTTCATGCGCTGCTACGACATTCTTTCCGACGGCTCGGAAGATATGCGCACGTTTCCTTTGAGCGAGCGCCGCACGCGTCTTGAAGCCTTCGTCGCGCGGCTTGACCCACATCGTTTCGATCTCTCGCCACTGGTGCCCTTCGACGACTTGCAGCATCTCGACCGGCTGCGCACCGAACCGCCGCATCCGGTGATCGAAGGCATCATGCTCAAGCGGCTGGATTCTCCCTACGTGCCTGGCCGCCCCAAGGGACCATGGTTCAAGTGGAAGCGCGATCCCCACACCATCGATGCTGTGCTGATGTATGCGCAGCGCGGCCATGGCAAGCGCTCTAGCTTCTATTCCGACTACACGTTCGGCGTATGGCGGGAGGACGAACTGGTGCCGGTCGGCAAGGCCTATTTCGGCTTTACCGACGAGGAGCTTCGCCAGATCGACAAGTTCGTGCGCGACAACACCATAGACCGCTTCGGCCCGGTGCGCTCGGTGCGCGCAGAACCAAACCACGGCCTCGTTCTGGAGGTGGCTTTCGAAGGGTTGAACCGTTCCACCCGCCACAAGTCTGGCGTCGCCATGCGGTTTCCGCGCATTTCACGACTGCGCTGGGACAAACCGCCTGCAGAAGCCGACCGGCTGGACACGCTGGCAGCGATGCTCGACTGAGCGCTCTACTCGGCCGGCGTTACGCGGATGGCGTAGACGTCGAGCGACTTGCCGCCGCCTTCGATATCGGGGTTGATCGCGATCGTTCCGCCCGCACCGGGGTTGGTGGCGGGTAGCTCCATCTCGAAAAGAAACTCTTCGCGCGTGCTGCCGACGGCATAGCGCTTACGCCCGCAGTCACCCAGTTCGCCAAGGCTGCAATCGACCGAGATTTGCGTTTCCTCGCCTTCCTGCGCGCGCGCAACGATGTTGAAGACGGTGCGCTTGCCCGCGACCTCTTCCAACACCCCCTGCCCGACATCGAACAGGATCGGCGAACCCGACGCACCTGATCGGATGCGGATGAAGCGCTCGCCGTCATCCTCGGTGATCTCGGCGCGCGAATCACCCGGTGCAGTCACGGTCGTCGGATCGGCGGGGTCGAAGACCGCGATCCAGTCGTCGAGGTTGTCGCCTCCTCCCACGATGCGCGGCGGCTGGCCGGGTGCCGGCTGTTCCGGCGTGAAGTCCTCGGCATCCTGCGGCGGCCTCGGGAACGATTCCGGCCCTGATGGCGCGAACATCCACCATGCCCCGGCACCAACCACCGCGAGGATGGCCAGGGTGACGACGATTGCCAGCCAGGAGCGGCTCCGGCGCTGTGGCCGCCCATATCCTTCATAGGAGGGAGGGTCGATGCCGTCGTCGTAGTCGTCATCGGCCGCTGACGCGTAGTTGCGGTCCTCGCCTGCCAGTGTCGGTGCGAATCCGGGCTCGCTCCTCTGTTCCTGGGTGACTGGTGCGGGTGTGGGCTGTGACGCACGTGCGGCAGCTGGCATATCCACTGCCGGAACGGCGGGGATGAATTCCGATTCGATTGCCGAGACCGTCTGCGACAGCGCCTGACGGCGGCGCGCAACGATGTCCTCAGTCACGTTCGGATTGGCCTGCAACGCCCGGTCCAGCGCACCGAAGGCCGAGCGATAGACCTTCTCGCGGAATGCCCGGTCGCTCGGGTCGCCCTTCTCGAAGGCGCTTCTTATGGCTTTCTCGATCGAGTCCAAATTGAGGCTCTGTCTCAAATAATCCTGCACCTAAGCATGGTTAGCGTTACCAAAGCGTTCAATCAATGATGGTGACGCGTTTGCGCGAAACAATCCATCGCGCGTGGCGACGCCCGACACGGTTGCCCGGCCATACCGATCTGCTACAAAGTGACGTTTACGCAAACGTCAATCGCTGGGAGGAATGACACGACATGGCGCTGCCCGAGATCCTGAAGTCCAACCTGCGCATTCCGGTGGTCGCCTCACCGATGTTCATCATCTCGCATCCGCCTCTCGTGCTGGCGCAGTGCAAGGCGGGGGTCGTCGGTTCGTTCCCGGCCCTCAATGCGCGTCCGGAAGCGCAGCTCGACGAATGGCTGGCGCAGATGAACGAGGAACTGGCCGCCCACGATGCCGCCAATCTTGGACAGAAGGCTGCGCCTTTCGCGGTCAACCAGATCGTGCACAAGTCGAACGGCCGGCTGGAACACGACCTGGCCATGTGCGTCAAATACAAGGTGCCGATCGTCATCACATCCTTGGGCGCTGTGCCGGAGGTCAACGACGCGGTGCACTCCTATGGGGGCATCGTGCTGCACGACATCATCCACGACCGACACGCCCGCAAGGCGATCGAGAAGGGGGCCGACGGCCTCATTGCGGTTGCCGCAGGGGCTGGCGGCCATGCCGGCACGCTTTCGCCGTTCGCACTGGTGCAGGAAATCCGCCAGTGGTTCGACGGCCCGCTGCTTTTGTCGGGCGCGATCGCCAATGGCGGCGCGATCCTCGCCGCACAGGCGATGGGCGCCGACATGGCTTACATAGGCTCGCCCTTCATCGCCACGACCGAGGCGCGGGCGGCCGACGACTACAAGCAGATGATCGTCCAGTCGAAGGCGGCCGACATCGTCTATTCCAACCTCTTTACGGGGATACATGGCAACTATCTCAAGGGTTCGATTGCGGCCGCCGGCATGAACCCGGACGACCTGGCTGTTTCTGACCCGACCAAGATGGATTTCGGCAGCGACAAGACAAAGGCGTGGAAAGACATCTGGGGTTGCGGGCAAGGCATCGGAGCGGTGGACGCCGTGGTGGGCGCGGCAGCCCTCGTGGACCGCCTCGCGGGCGAATACGAAGCGGCCAGGCGCAAGCTCGCGGCCTGACGCCGGCAAAGCATCCGAGCGAGCGCCGGCCGTCTTTTTTCTCGGCTTGAAATGAATTATACTATGCTTCTCTCTGCTTCGGGAGAAGCATATGGCCAATATGCGCGACATAACCTTCGGGACGTTCAATCTTTACAATTTGCAACGTCCCGACTGGCCGATGTATGCGCAAAGCCGTCTCTACACGCAGGAAGAGTACGATCTGAAGATCGACTTTATCGTTCGCACCATTCTCCGGCTCGACAGCGACGTCATCGCCTTTCAGGAGGCCTGGTCGCCTGAAAGCCTGGGTGATGTGTTCGCCGATCCGCGGTTGAGCGGGCAGTACGAGCTCGCCTTCATCAAGGACGGCGGCTGGGACGGCATCGCTGTTGCCGCAGCTGTGCGGCAGCCATGGCGCATACTTTCCGTTCAGCGCCACAAGGCGTTTCCGCCGGAAATGAAACTGAAGAAGCGCAAGCGCACCATGGCGGCGATCCGCGCCAACCCGCCGGCAGCGGACCGCGAGGTCGATGCCGATCAGGACCCCGAATTCGTGCCAAGCCACGAGGACGAGGGCATCGAGGTCGCCATCTCGGAGTTCTCGCGTTCGCCCTTGCAGGTGACGGTCGGCCATTCGCGGGCCCGCAACCCGTCCGTGCCGCCGATCCACGTTTTCTGCACGCATCTGAAATCGAAGCTGAGCACGCCGCTCGACAACGAGGAATATCGCGACGCCGCCATCCGGCCGCACCGTGAAGCGCTGGGCGGCGCGCTCTCGACCATCCGCCGCACGGCGGAAGCCGCCGCACTTCGCATCATTCTCAACAAGGCCATGACCGGTAACGACGAGCCCGTGGTGGTGCTGGGAGACATCAATGACGGGCAGTTCTCCAACACCGTATCGGTGCTGTCGGGGCAGCCGTCATTCCGTGTCATTCAGTCCAGCACCGCTGGCCGGCGCAGCGACCACGGCCTTTACAGCGGCGTGACCTTGCAGCAGCTTCGCAGCCTTGCCGACGTCTACTACACGCACGAGTTCAAAAACGTGCGCGAGGTCATAGACCACGTGCTGGTCTCTGAGCAGTTCTACGACTACTCCGACAAGCGGCACTGGTCCTTCCGGGATATGCAGTTCCTTAACGACCACATCGACCAGGTCGAACGCCATACGACGGACCACGGTCTGGTCCGCGCGACATTTGTTTGGAAGCCCAATGTCGCATAGGCTCCGCCGGCCGCTGTCGAGCGGCGGCCGGCGGATATCATGCAGCCTCAGTTCTTCTCGATGACCGTGATGCGGCCTTCGAGCTTGGGCTGGTAGGGTGCATTGTTGGCGAGATATTCAGCCACCACCTCCTCCATGCCCGGCCCGTAATCGTACGGATCGACTGCGTTGGAAGCGAACAGCGCATAGCCGTCACCGCCCTTGCGCATGAAGTCGTTGGTGCCGACGGTGTACTCCTTCTCGGGGTCGATCGGCACCCACTCGCCGTTTTCCTGGACCATTACATCCTTCACGCGGCCGCCGTCCGGGTCGACGTTCAGGTCGAGCGTGAATTTCAGGCCACCCACCTGCGGGAACTTGCCGGCGCCGTTCTCGATGTCGTTCACGGCAGCTTCGAGCGAGCCGACTATGTCGGCTCCCTTGAGCTTCATGGTTGCAAGCGTGTTCTGGAACGGCAGCACCGACAGCACATCGCCCACCGTCGCCATGCCCTGGTCGATGGAAGCGCGAAGGCCACCACCGTTCTGGATCGCGATGGTCACGCCCAGATCGGCCGTGCGGGCAAGGATCGCGTCGGTGACGAGCACGCCCATCTCGCATTCCTTGGCGCGGCAGGTCTCGCGGCTTCCGTCGATCGGAGCCGCAACCTCTCCTACTTCCGTAGCCTTCATCGTCTCGATAGGCCCGGCCAGTTCGGCGATGCGCGCCTCGATCTCGGCGTCAGGCTCCACCGATGCGTCAAGCAGCAGCGTGTCGCCGGTGGCCTCGGCCACATAGCCTTCCTCGTCGAAGGTCAGCGCGATATCGCCCAGATGCTTGGAGTAAGCGCCGGCCTGCACGATCGGCACGGCCTTGCCTGCCGGGTTCTCAACCAGCATCGCATAGGAAGGCGCGCCTTCCTCCGTGTTGGAAAGCAGTGTGTGGGAGTGGCCGCCGATGATGGCGGAGATGCCTTCCACTTGCGCGGCAATCTCCTGGTCTCGGTTGAAGCCGACATGCGACAGCAGCAGCACCTTGGTGACGCCCTCTGCGCGAATGCGGGTGACGGCTTCCTTGAGATATTCGATATCGTCCTGGAATGTGACGCCGGGTCCGGGCGAGGCGATGTTGACGGTATCGGGGGTCAGCACCGAAAGCACGCCGATCTTCTCGCCGCCGACGTCGAGGATCGCCCATTCGTCGACCTTGCCGTGCAGCTTCTCGGTATCAGCGATGGTGATGTTGCCGGAGATCAGCGGGAACTCGATGAGGTCGGCAAAGTCTGCCAGGACGTCCGGGCCATTGTCGAACTCGTGGTTGCCCACGGCCATGAGATCGAAGCCGATCTTGTTCATGAACTCGCCTTCGACCTTGCCCTTGTAGGTCGTATAGAACAGCGAGCCCTGGAACTGGTCGCCCGCATCGAGCGTCACCACGTTCTCACCGGCGTCTTCCAGTGCCTTGCGGCGCTCCCAAATCTTGGTCGCCAGCCGGCCGAAGCCGCCGAAGCACTTGCCCTCGCCCTGATCCTCGGCCGAGCAGGTCGAGTTGAAACGGCTGATCGATTCGACGCGCGAATGCATGTCGTTGATGTGCAGGACGTTCAGCTTGAACGCGCCCTGGGCGTGCGCCGTGGACATCGAGAAATGCGCGATGCCGCCACCGCTGGCGACGACCAGGCTTGCGCCTGCCACCTGCAGAAAGCGGCGGCGGCTAAGGGCCGTGGTGTTTTGTGCGTTCGCGCCCGGTGTGTCCTCTTTCGACATGTTGCGCCTCCTTCTTTTTGCGCTGATTGTTCTGTTCCCCACGATCGTTGGATCGAATCGTCCGGGATCGGCAACATGCTTGCCCCGCTTCCATGATCGCTTGATGAATGTTCCCTTGGGTTTACCCTTTGGTCAAGAAATACCTTCGCCAGCCGGCCAATCAGCAAAGGGCTGGACCAGTGGCCAGCGCATGACGCGGGGCTTCCGGGCTGATAGATGTGCCGGCGGACACGTTCTCTCGAAAGGCCGTTCGATGCTCAAGACCCCCTACCTCCTTTTCCTCGGCGACGCGCCGGACCAGCTGGCCGCAAAGGTTGCGCAGGGCATCAAGGACTGGCGGCCCGAGTTCTCGCTGGGTCAGTTGAAGCTGCCGGGCTGCAAGGCCGAGCTCGGCCTGCCGAACATGACGATCGCCGAGGCGAAGGCCGCGGGGGCGCAGACGCTGGTGGTGGGCGCCGCCAACCGCGGCGGCGTGATTTCCGACGCATGGATCGCGACGTTGTTCGAAGCAATCGAGGCCGGCATGGACATAGCATCCGGCCTTCACAACCTGCTGCGCGAGCGCAAGGAGTTGGTGGACGCGGCCGCCAAGGCCGGCGTGACGCTCTACGACGTGCGCGTGCCGACCGTTTCCTATCCTATCGCAGACGGCAAAAGGCGCACGGGAAAGCGCTGTCTGGCGGTCGGCACCGACTGCTCGGTGGGCAAGATGTACACCGCCCTCGCGATGGAAAAGGAAATGCGCGAACGCGGCATGAAGGCCACTTTCCGTGCCACCGGCCAGACGGGCATTCTCATTACCGGATCGGGCGTGCCGCTCGATGCCGTCATCGCCGACTTCATGGCCGGCAGTGTCGAATGGCTCACGCCGGACAACGACGCCGACCATTGGGATCTGGTCGAAGGTCAGGGCAGCCTGTTCCACCCGTCCTATTCGGGCGTGACGCTGGCGCTCATACATGGAGGGCAGGCCGACGCGCTCGTGCTGTGCCATGAGCCTACCCGCACCCACATGCGCGGACTGCCGCACTACCAGCTTCCTTCGCTCGAGACGCTGCGCGACACGGCACTCGACATGGCGCGCGTGGTCAACCCCGACGTGAAGGTGACGGGAATATCCATCAACACGTCGGGTATGTCGGTGGATGAGGCCAAGACCTATCTGGCAGCCGTCGAGCAACGCATGGGCCTGCCGACGGTCGATCCGTTCCGCGACGGCGCTGCCCGGCTGGTGGACGCGTTGGAGGGTTAGACCTCACGCCGCTCTAAAGCTGTGATTCTATCGGCAGCCATGAAACGATGGCGGCAACCGCGCGCCGCGTGAGCCCTGCCTCGGGCTCGCGGCGCAACATCCTGAGGCCGCCATCCTCCTCGCTTTCCCAGAGCAGCTTGCCGTCGGCGTCGAGACGTACGGCGTAGCTCATCTGCGGGCCGGTCTCCTCGCGAAACAGTTCCCGCATCTGGCCGACAATGGTCGCCTCCCTGAACAGCACCCCCATCTCCGTATTGAGGGAAACCGAGCGTGGGTCGAAATTGAAGGAGCCGACGAAGCCCGCCCCCTCGTCCACGGTGAACGCCTTAGTATGCAGGCTGGCGGACTTGGAACCGAAGAGTGACATCTTCGTGCGGTGGGCGTGGGGCTGCAATTCATAGAGCCTCACGCCTGCCGCAATCAAATCCTTGCGGTAAGGCGCGTAGCCGCCGTGAACGGCGGCGACATCCGTTGCCGCAAGCGAGTTTGTCAGTACGGAGACATCGATGCCACCCTCCACCATCCGGCGCAGCCTGTTCGTTCCCTCGACACCCGGCACAAAATAGGGCGAGGTGATCTCCACGCTCTTCTCGGCAGATGCGATGACCGGCATCAGCTTCGACATGATCCAGTTGCCGTCGCCGCGAGCCAGCGCCTTTTCTGGCGGATCCGACACCACGTTGGCATCCCTGGTCCACCTTGTAGCGGAAGCATCGTCCAGCATGGACACGACCGAGACGCGTTCCAGTGCGCGCTCCACGTAGGGCTGCGCGCGATCGCTTTCGGCGAGTTGCGCGAGATCCGACCTGAGCCGGTCGAGCGCGCCGCGCCGCCCACCTGCCACCACACGGATCGGCATCGACACCTCGCTGTTCCAGAAGTCGTCGAACACCTTCTCGGTCTGCTGGACGGCGGGGCCCATCATGATCATGTCGATGTCTCGGAAGTTCGAGGTCTCAGCCGCGTCGAAATAGGGATCGCCGATGTTGCGCCCGCCGACGATCGCGAGCCTTCCATCGGCGATCCAGGCCTTGTTGTGCATGCGGCGGGTCACGCTGTAGGCGCGAAGCAGCATCTCGATCCCGCGTCGCAGGCCGCCATCGCGCGCGCGGCTGGGGTTGAAAAGCCTCACAGAAATGTTCGGATGCGCGTCGAGCGCGAGGTAGCTCTTGTCGCGGCCACGCGCGTTGATGTCGTCCAGCAGCAGGCGCACGCGCACGCCGCGATCGGCCGCCTGCACGATCTCATGGGCCAGCAGCCGGCCGGTCAGGTCGTCCAGCCAGTAGTAATACATCAGGTCCAGGCTGCGTCCGGCCGTCCGCGCCGTCAGCGCCCGGATAGCGAACGCGTCGAGATTGCCTGAAAGGAGGGTCAAGCCGCTCTTACCTGGATGCTGCTCCAGTCGCGGTGCGATTCCCTTGTCGAGAGTGGTGGCGGCCGGCTCGATCGGTAGTGCGCTTTCGTCCCTGCCGCGATCCTGGCGCGCGAAATGCCCGTAGGAGAGTACGGCGATGAAGGATGTCACCAGTGACAGCGCGCCGGCGGCAACCAGAAACCAGACTATTTGCATCGCCAGACCGCGAAAGCTCGTTGCTCGGCTGGATCATAGGCAGTTGGCAGCGATTGCCAAGAAGAAGGGGGCCGCAAAGCCCCCTTTCCCCCTAAGCAGGAGCAACCGCCTTACGCGTTTGCAGCGGCCACAGCGCGCTTGGCCATGACGACGACCAGATTGGCGCGATAGTCGGCCGACGCATGAAGGTCGCTCATCAGGTTCTTGGACGGCACGGTCATGCCCTCAAGTGCCGACGGTTCGAACTTCTTTGTCAGCGCAGCCTCGATCTCCCTGGAGCGGAACACGCCGTCCTCCCCCGCACCCGTCACCGCGACCTTCACGCCGTCCTTGCCCTTGGCCACGAACACGCCCGCCATGGCGTAGCGCGAGGCGGGGTTGCGGAACTTCTCGTAACCGCATTTGGCAGGCGCCGTGAAGGTGACACCCGTAACGATCTCGTCGTCCTTGAGCGCCGTTTCGAACAGGCCGGTGAAGAATTTCTCGGCGGCAATTTCGCGCTTGTTAGTAACGATGGTCGCTCCCAGAGCCACCGTGGCCGCCGGATAATCGGCGGCCGGGTCGTTGTTGGCGATGGAGCCGCCGAGCGTACCGAGGTGGCGCACATGCGGGTCGCCGATATGCGAGGCCATATGGACTATGGCGTGGCATACCGACGCGAGCTTGTCGTTCGCAGCCACTTCGGCGTGAGTCGTTCCCGCCCCGATGGTAACGTTCTTCCCCGATATCCTGATGCCCTTGAGCTCAGCTATATGGCGAAGATCGACGAGGTCGGAGGGTGCGGCAAGCCGCGTCTTCATCGCCGGGATCAGCGTCATGCCGCCGGAGACGAACTTTCCGTCTTCTGCCTTCTTGAGCAGCTTCACAGCGTCAGCGACGGAGGAAGCGCGGTGGTAACTGGTCGAATACATGCTGTGCCTCCTCAGTGCTTCGTCGCGGCGTGAAGAGCCTTCCACACCGTCTGCGGCGTGGCGGGCATCGTCAGGTCGTTGTTGCCGATGGCATTCGTGATGGCGTTGATGACGGCCGGTGGCGAGCCGATCGCGCCCGCCTCGCCGCATCCCTTGATGCCGAGCGGATTGCCCGGGCAAGGCGTGTTCTGGTGCGAGACGCTGAATGATGGCAGGTCATCGGCGCGCGGCATGGTGTAGTCCATGTAGCTTGCCGTAAGCAGCTGGCCGGAAGCCGGATCGTAGCTGGTGCCTTCCAGAAGCGCCTGGCCGATGCCCTGCGCGATGCCGCCATGCACCTGTCCCTCGACGATCATCGGATTGATGATGTTGCCGAAATCGTCGGCCGCCACGAACTGGACGATTTCGGTCACACCCGTATCGGGATCGACCTCGACCTCGCAAATGTAGCAGCCGGCGGGGAAGGTGAAGTTGGTCGGATCGTAGAACGCGCCTTCCTTCAGGCCCGGCTCCATGCCGCCCGGCAGGTTGTGGGCGGTGTAGGCGGCAAGTGCCAGCTGGAACCACGGCACCGATTTGTCGGTGCCCGCCACCTTGCATTCGCCGTTTTCGATGACGATGTCGCCTTCGTCGGCTTCCATCAAATGGGCCGCGATCTTCTTGGCTTTGGCCTCGACCTTGTCGAGCGCCTTGACGATGGCAGACATGCCGACCGCGCCCGAGCGCGAAC
Source organism: Neoaquamicrobium microcysteis (assembly GCF_008180155.1). Classification (GTDB taxonomy): domain Bacteria; phylum Pseudomonadota; class Alphaproteobacteria; order Rhizobiales; family Rhizobiaceae; genus Aerobium; species Aerobium microcysteis. Next base: position 95,800 of record NZ_VSZS01000068.1, read on the forward strand.
CGTAAGTACCCATGCCCATCTGTACCTTGTCGGTGTCGCCATGGACGATCGAGACGCTATCGATGGGCACGCCGAAGCGATCGGATACGAGCTGCGAGAACGTGGTTTCGTGGCCCTGTCCGTGGCTGTGAGAGCCGGTCAGCACCTCGATCGTGCCGACCGCATTGACCCGAACCTCGGCCGATTCCCACAGGCCGACACCGGCGCCGAGAGAACCAACCGCTGCCGAAGGCGCGATGCCGCAGGCCTCGATGTAGCAGCTCATGCCAATACCGCGCAGCTTGCCGGCCTTCTTCGCTTTTTCGCGGCGTTTCTCGAAGCCAGCGTAATCCGCTGCTTTCATTGCCGCTTCCAGCGAAGCCTCATAGTCGCCGGCGTCGTAGGCCATGATGACCGGCGTCTGATACGGGAACTCGCGGATGAAGTTCTTGCGGCGCAGCTCGGCCGGCGAGACACCAAGCTCCCGTGCAGCCGTTTCCACAACGCGTTCAAGCAGATAGGTCGCTTCGGGACGCCCAGCTCCGCGATACGCGTCAACTGGTGCTGTATTGGTATACACGGCTCGCACATTGGCATGAATAGCCGAGATTGCATATTGGCCCGAAAGCAGCGTTGCGTAGAGATAAGTGGGCACGGAAGAGGAGAAAAGCGACATGTAAGCGCCGAAATTGGCGATTGTGTCTACTTTCAACCCTATCATCCGATGTTTGTCATCAAAGGCAAGCTCAACCTCGGTTACGTGGTCGCGGCCGTGGGCATCCGTGAGGAAGCTCTCGGTGCGGTCTGCCACCCACTTGACCGGCACGCCCGCCTTCTTCGAAGCCCACAGGCAGACGATCTCTTCGGGGTAGATGAAAATCTTCGAGCCGAAGCCGCCACCAACGTCCGGCGCGATCACGCGGAGCTTGTTTTCCGGCGCGACGTTATAGAACGCGCTCATGACGAGGCGCGCGACGTGGGGGTTCTGGCTCGTCGTCCAGCAGGTGTAGTGGTCCTCTGCCTTGTCGTAGTGGCCGAGTGCCGCGCGCGGCTCCATGGCGTTGGGGACCAGCCGGTTGTTGACGATGTGCATCTTCGTCACATGCGCGGCATTTGCGATGGCCGCTTCGGTGGCAGCCCTGTCGCCCAGCTCCCAGTCGTAGATCAGGTTGCCGTCGGCTTCGGGATGAAGCTGCGGCGCGCCCTTCTTCAGGGCATCGACGGCCGAGGTGACGGCCTTCCTCTCCTTGTAGGTGACCTCGACGGCTTCGGCTGCATCGCGCGCCTGCCCCCTGGTTTCGGCCACGACGATCGCGACGGCATCGCCGACATAGCGGACGCGATCGACCGCCAGCGGCGACCATGCGCCCATCTTCATCGGAGTGCCGTCCTTGGAATGGACCATCCAGCCGCAGATGAGGTTGCCGATGCCGTCGGCCTTGAGCTGCTTGCCGGTGAGAACAGCGATGACCCCGGGCATCGCCTCTGCCGCCTTCGTGTCGATCTTCTTCACGTCTGCGTGCGCGTGGGGCGAACGCACAAAGGCCGCATGCTTCATGCCCGGCACGACCATGTCGTCGACATAGCGGCCGGAACCGGTGATGAATCTCTTGTCTTCCTTGCGCGCAACCCGTGCGCCGATGCCTTCAACTCCCATGGAAGTTCTCCTCCAGAACGTCAGGGTGAAACGTGAATGGTGAACAGTGACTGGCGCATGACGGCCGAGGTTGCGTAAGGCACCCCCCGGATCGGCCATTCATCCTCCACCCGCTCAGGCAGCCTTCTTCGTCTTGCCCTTTCCGGCCTTGGCCATGGTCTTCGACGCGGCAAGGATGGCCTTGACGATGTTATGGTAGCCGGTGCAGCGGCAGATGTTGCCTTCCAGTTCGGCGCGCACGGTCGCTTCGTCCAGCCCTTCGGGATGGCGACGGATCATGTCGGTCGCAGCCATGATCATTCCCGGCGTGCAGAACCCGCACTGGAGGCCGTGATGCTCCTTGAAGGCGGCCTGCACGGGATGCAGATCGGCGCCGTCAGCCAGGCCCTCGATGGTGACGATGTCGGCACCCGAAGCCTGCGCGGCCAGAATTGAACACGACTTGATCGCCTTGCCGTCCATATGGACGACACAGGCTCCGCACTGCGAGGTGTCACAGCCGACATGGGTTCCCGTCAGCCCCAAATGCTCGCGCAGGTAGTGCACGAGCAGGGTGCGGTCCTCCACCGCGCCCGATACTTTCCGGCCATTCACGACCATCGCCACTTCCGACATGAATCTCCTCCAGATCACTGTCCCGCCACCCCCTCGCGGGGCCGGCACGAGGCAGACTGTAACGCAGCGTCATCAGGAGTCCATGGGGGAGGCAGCCCGACCGCGCCACCTCCCGAGAGTGTTACCGACGGGCGGCCCGGCGCATCAGAAGATTTCCGGGCGCCTTGCGAAATCGGCAATCGGACGCTTGTCTTTGGCGAACAATAGCGCTATCACGCGCGCACTTTTCAGGGGTGCGCAACGCACCGCCGGTAGCCGCTTTAGCTCAGTTGGTAGAGCACATCATTCGTAATGATGGGGTCAGGTGTTCGAGTCACCTAAGCGGCACCATTCCTTTTTCCACCATTCGCTTTCTGGCAACCCCTTCGGCGGGCGCACGTTTAACGTTGCGGCGCAACTGCAAACGGAACGGGTTTCATGAAAGCACTTCTCGGCCTAGTCATCCTGACGCTATCGGCCTGCGCGCAGAGCACCCCGCCCCAACAAGCCGGCGACCGCCCGCAGGACGAAGTGCCGAACCAGCAGACACTTGCCAACGGCGACCGGCAGTACGGGTTCGAGAACGGCTGCGTCATCGTGCTCGAGCCGCGGCGCGCGGTAGTCAGATCGGAAGGACCTGGCTGCGAACTTTATCAGCGCGATATAGCGCTGCTCTATGCGTCGGCAGATTAAGACGCACTCCAACGCCGTCGGTCGCGGCTCGCGCATGCTTCGCCGGGGACGGTCATCGATGGTTCAATGTTGCAATCCGACTGGCCTTTTCGCCCGCATGGTGGAAGGCGTTTCGCCTACGAATACGCGCTGTTCGAATGACACTCGTGCCAGCCGGCCGACTTGTGGTTCGACGGTGAAGGGAGTTAGATCGCCTGCCGGTTGTAGACGGCATCTCCACAAGCGCGCATGAAAATGTTGCGATCTCCGATAGCATCCTGCGGAAGGCTAGAATGACCGCTGCCAGCATCATCCCATGAGGGCCCTCGCCGCCTGGGGCGTGCTGATAGTTCTTTCGGCCATGCTTTTCGGCCTGCTGGAATGGGCCGATCTGCCGGCGGCCATGCTGATCGGCACCATGGTCGCCGGTATCGTCGTGGGCGTGCGCGGCGGGAAGATATCCGTTTCGCCTCTTGCGTTCGGAGCCGCGCAGTCGATGGTGGGGTGCCTGATCGCAGCATCGCTGACGCCGGCGATCCTTCCCGTCTTCATGGCCGAATGGCACCTGTTCGTGCTTTCGATCCTTGCGACCGTCGCGGCCAGCAGCGCGCTGGGCTGGATGATAAGCCGGTGGAAGGTGCTGCCGGGGACGGTCGGCGTTTGGGGTTCGGCACCCGGTGCGGCAACCGCGATGGTGCTGATGGCAGGGGCCTTCGGGGCCGACCAGCGGCTCGTCGCCTTTATGCAGTATCTGCGTGTCATCATGGTGAGCGTGGGAGCGGCGCTGGTGGCGCGGCTGTGGGTGGATACGGGCGACGTGGCCCTGCCCGACCCAGTCTGGTTTCCGCCCCTTGACCCGCACGGCTTCGGCCTGACGCTCGGCGTGGCCGTTGCGGGCACCGTCATTGGCTGGATCGTACGACTGCCCTCGCCTCATTTTCTGGGGCCGCTGGTGCTCGGCTCGATAGCGCATCTGGCGTTTGGCCTCGAACTCCAGATACCGCATTGGCTGATGATGCTCAGCTTTGCCGTGGTGGGCTGGGCCATAGGGCTGCAGTTCCGCAGCGAGACACTGCGCCACGCGGCCCGCGCGCTGCCGCAGGTGGTGCTGTCTATACTGGCACTGATGGTGTTTTGCGGCGCCATCGCCTTCGTGCTGGCCCATGAGATGGGCATCGACCCGCTGACCGCCTATCTGGCTACCAGCCCCGGCGGAATGGACACCGTGGCGATCATTGCTGCCGCCACGCACAGCGTGGATGTGTCGTTCGTGATGACGATGCAGGCGCTGCGGTTCGTGTTCGTGCTGGTGATGGGGCCATCGATCGCGCGGGCAGTGGCGAGGCTGGTCAAGACATAGCGGCGGCTTGTCCCGCTGCCGGCAAAACAAACGCGGCGCAACAACGTTGCGCGTATCCTGCCGACCGCAACCCTTTATTTCAGGATTGAAACATCGAGCGCAAGAAGCGCGAAAACGGCGTTATAGATGGCACCTCTTCTATGCCGTCCCCGCCCTTTTAGAGCGCATTTTAAATAACCAAAATCAATTACTTACCCTGGGTCAGCATCGCCATGGTTGCGGCCGAAAATGGGCGCTTTTCAAACACGATCCCCTCCCTTATGGTACGCCCCCAATCGTGGGCGGGCGAAGGCCCTCACGGGGAACAGTGAAAAACAAACAAACAAAGCTTTTGGGAGCTACCATGCGAAAACTACTTATCACCGCGAGCATGCTCGCGCTGGGCGCCGCTGTGATGCCGGCGTCGGCCGAGACTGTTCGCTGGGCTCGCGCGTCCGACGCGCTGACGCTCGATCCGCACTCGCAGAACCAGGGCGTGACCCACAACTTCAACCACCACATCTACGAGACGCTGCTGAACCGCGACGTCGAGGGCAACCTCGTTCCGCGCCTGGCGACCGAGTGGTTCGTGAAGGAAGACGATCCGACCGTGTGGGTGTTCAAGCTGCGTGAGGGCGTGAAGTTCCACGGCGGCGAAGACTTCACCGCCGAGGACGTCGTGTTCTCGCTCGACCGCGCGCGCACCGAAAAGTCCAACATGCGCCAGCTGCATGCCGACGTGGAGTCGGTGTCGGCTGTGGACGACCTGACCGTCGAAGTGAAGATGAAGGGCCCGTCGCCGCTTTATCCGAACAACGTGACCAACACCTTCATCATGGACAAGGGCTGGTCGGAAGAGAACGACGTAGTCGAGGTGCAGGACTTTGCTGCCGGCGAGGACAACTACGCCGTGCGCAACACCAACGGCACCGGTCCCTACGTGCTGACCTCGCGCGAGCCCGACGTGCGCTCGGTGCTGACCGCGTTCGACGGCCACTGGGCCGAGGCGCCGGACGTGACCGAAATCATCTACCTGCCGATCCGCGAGAACGCGACCCGCGTTGCAGCGCTGCTCTCGGGCGAAGTCGATCTCGTCCAGGACGTGCCGGTGCAGGACATCGAGCGCCTGAGCGCAACCGATGGTGTGAAGGTCAACACCGGACCGGAAAACCGCATCATCTACTTCGGCTACAAGTTCGGCGACGAGCCGCTGAAGTCGTCCAACATCACCGACAAGAACCCCTTCAACGACCCGAAGGTGCGCGAGGCGATGGAGCTGGCGATCGACCGTGAGGCGATCCAGCGTGTCGTGATGCGCGGCCAGTCGGTGCCGGCCGGCGTCGCGACCCCGCCCTTCGTCAATGGCTGGACGCCGGAACTCGACGCCTACCCGGCGCCGGACGTGGAGAAGGCCAAGGCGCTGCTGGCCGAAGCCGGTTACGCAGATGGCTTCACCGTGACGCTCGACACCCCGAACGACCGCTACGTCAACGACGAGGCGATCAGCCAGGCCGTCGTCGGTATGCTCGGCCAGATCGGCATCCGCGTGACGCTGGCTTCGCGCCCGGTGGCGCAGCACTCGCCGATCATCCTGGCAAACGACACGGACTTCTACCTGCTGGGCTGGGGCGTTCCGACCTTCGATTCGGCCTACATCTTCAACGATCTGGTCCACACCAAGGACGGCAACTACGGCGCCTACAATGTGGGCCTGTATTCCAACCCGGACCTCGACACGAAGATCCAGTCGCTGGGCACCGAGACCGACCTGGACAAGCGCAATGCGACTGTCGCGGAGATTTGGGAAGTGGTGAAGGCAGACCGCGTCCTGCTGCCGATCCACAACCAGGTTCTGGCCTACGCGATGAAGGAAGGTCTCGACCTGCCCGTTCATCCGGAAAACCAGCCGCTGCTGAACGAACTCAAAGTCGGCGAATAATCTGACACGCACCATCTGGCCCGCTGCGCTTTGCGCGGCGGGCCATTTTCGATAGCATCCCGTCCGCATGCGGCAGACGGTTCCAGGCTGCGTGGCACTGCCGCGCGGCCTGTTGGCCTACGTCGCATCCGGCGCAGCCCATCGCGCGCCACCCAGGGATCGTGCCCATCCGGGGACCTTAGCCATGCTAGCCTTCATTCTACGGCGGCTCGCCCAGTCCATCGTCGTCATGCTGGTCGTTGCCCTCATATCCTTCATGCTGTTCCGCTATGTCGGCGATCCGATCGCTTCCATGCTGGGGCAGGAATCGCGCCTTTCCGACATCGAGGAACTGCGCCAGCGGCTCGGCCTGAACGATCCGTTCTACATCCAATTCGCCCGCTTCATCGCCAATGCGGTGCAGGGCGAGTTCGGCATTTCCTACCGGCTGCAGCAGCCGGTGAGCGAACTCATCATGACGCGCCTGCCGGCGACCATCGAGCTGGCCTTCACGTCGGCGCTGATCGCGCTGGTGTTCGGCATCACGCTGGGCGTCTTCACTGCGCTGAAGCCGAAGAGTTTCGCAACCGCGGCGATCATGACACTGTCGCTGGTCGGCGTTTCGCTGCCGACCTTCCTGATCGGCATCGGCCTGATCTACATCTTCGCGGTGGAGCTGCAATGGCTACCCTCGTTCGGACGTGGAGAGGTCGTCGACCTGGGATGGTGGCGAACGGGCCTGCTGACTGAATCGGGCAGGCGCTCGCTGATCCTTCCTGCGATCACGCTGTCGCTGTTCCAGCTCACGCTCATTATGCGCCTCGTGCGCGCCGAGATGCTGGAAGTGCTGCGCGCAGACTACATCCGCTTCGCCAAGGCCAGGGGCCTGTCGCAACGTGCGATCAATTTCGGCCACGCGCTGAAGAACACGCTGGTGCCCGTCATCACTATCACGGGCCTGCAGCTCGGCTCGGTCATCGCATTCGCGATCGTCACCGAAACGGTCTTCCAGTGGCCGGGCGTCGGTTCGCTGTTCATCAACTCCGTGCAGGTTGTCGACGTGCCGGTGATGGCGGCCTACCTGATGTTCATCGCCTTCGTCTTCGTCGTCATCAACCTGATCGTCGATATCCTCTACTACGCCGTCGATCCGCGCCTGCGGGTGCACTCCATCGGCGCGGGGAAATAGCCATGTCCGCACAAGACAATCTCACCGCACCCACGGCAGCGCCCGTGGCACCCAAGCCGCCGTCCAGGCTCTATCGCATCTGGGACTCCGACGTTTTCTACTCGTTCCGGCGGTCGCCAGTCACGATCGTGGCGGCGATCGTCACTGTCACGATGCTGCTGGCGGCGCTGTTTGCGCCGTGGATCGCGCCCTACAACCCGTTCAACCCGGCAAGCCTAAACCTCATGGACGGCTTCACGCCGCCGATGACGGAATCGATGATGGGCAACTTTTTCGTGCTGGGCAGCGACCATCAGGGCCGCGACGTGCTGTCTACCATCCTTTACGGCAGCCGCGTCTCGATCTTCGTGGGGCTTTCGGCCACGCTGTTCGCGATGACGCTGGGCGTGTCGCTCGGGCTGGCCGCCGGCTATCTTGGCGGTACGACCGACAGCGTCATCATGCGCATCGCCGACATCCAGCTTTCGTTCCCGGCGATCCTGATCGCGCTGCTGATCTTCGGCGTGGCGCGCGGCATCATTCCGCCCAGCCGACAGGAGAGCATGGCGATCTACGTGCTGATCGTCGCCATCGGCCTGTCGAACTGGGCGCAGTTCGCGCGTACGGTGCGCGGTGCAACGATGGTGGAGCGGCAGAAGGACTACGTGTCGGCCGCCCGCATCATGGGCGTGCACCCGCTGGCGATCCTCATCCGCCATGTGCTGCCGAACGTCACCGGTCCGGTGCTGGTCATCGGTACGATCGGGTTGGCGCTGGCCATCATCGAGGAAGCGACGTTGTCGTTCCTGGGTGTGGGCGTGCCGCCGACCCAGCCGTCGCTGGGAACGCTGATCCGCATCGGCCAGCAGTTCCTGTTCTCGGGCGAATGGTGGATCCTGCTCTTCCCCGCCATCACGCTCGTCATGCTCGCACTCGCGGTCAACCTGCTGGGCGACTGGCTGCGCGACGCGCTCAACCCGCGGCTGAGGTAGGACCATGACCGAACCCGTTCTTTCGGTCAGGAACCTGACCGTCGAGTTCCCCACGCGCCGCGGCACGCTGACGGCGATCGACAACATCTCTTTCGACATCGCGCCCGGCGAAGTGCTGGGCGTGGTGGGCGAATCGGGCGCAGGCAAGTCGATGACCAGCGCCGCGGTCATCGGCCTGATCGAACCGCCCGGCCGCATCGCAGGTGGCGAGATCAAGCTGAACGGCAAGCGCATCGACAATTTGTCGGAAAAGGAGACGCGCAAGATCCGCGGCAAGAAGATCGGCGTGATCTTCCAGGACCCGCTGACCTCGCTCAACCCGCTCTACCGGGTGTCGCAGCAGCTGATCGAGACCATCCGCACGCATCTCCCGCTTTCGGAAGCCGATGCGCGCAAGCGGGCGATTTCGCTGCTGGACGAGGTGGGCATCCCCGCCGCCGCCCGGCGCATCGACGACTATCCGCACCAGTTCTCGGGCGGCATGCGCCAGCGTGTCGTTATCGCGCTGGCTCTGTGCGCGGAACCCGACCTGGTGATCGCCGACGAGCCGACAACGGCGCTGGACGTGTCGGTGCAGGCGCAGATCATCGAGGTGATGAAGAAGCTCTGTGCAGAGCGCGGCGCGGCCATCATGCTCATCACCCACGACATGGGCGTGATTGCCGAGACGGCGGATCGCGTTGCGGTGATGTATGCCGGGCGCATCGCGGAGATCGGCCCGGTGCGTGACGTCATCAAGGATGCCAAGCATCCCTACACGAGCGGGCTGATGGGATCGATCCCGTCGCTGACCAGCGACCTCGAACGGCTCGTGCAGATACCGGGCTCGATGCCGCGGCTGTCGGCGATTCCCAAGGGCTGCGCCTTCAACCCGCGCTGCCCGCAGGTATTCGATCGCTGCCGCGTCGAGCGGCCCGACCCGCTCGACGTCGGCGACCGCAAGGTGGCCTGCTGGCTTTATGACGACCGCAAGGAGCAGGCCGCATGAGCGCGCCCCTTCTCGAAGTAAGGAACCTGTCGCGCCGCTTCGACGTATCGAAGCCGTGGCTGAACCGCGTGATCGAGCGCACCGACAAGGTCTATCTCAAGGCCGTCGACAACGTGTCGTTCTCGATCAACAAGGGCGAGACGCTGGCACTGGTGGGTGAATCGGGCTCGGGCAAATCCACCATCGCGCGGCTGATCGTCGGGCTGCTGGACCCGAGCGAAGGCGAAATCCTGTTCGAGGGCAAGTCGCTCTCGGCGGGCCTGCAAGGGGCGGAAGCGAGACGGCTGCGTCGCAAGTTCCAGATGATTTTCCAGGACCCGTTCGCCAGCCTTAATGCGCGCTGGCGGGTCTCGGACATCATCGCAGAACCGCTCAAGGTGTTCGAGCGCGGGCTTTCCTCGCTCGACCGGCGCAGGCGTGTGGGCGAACTTCTGGAACTTGTCGGCATGTCGGCGGAGGACGGGATCAAGTTCCCGCACCAGTTTTCCGGCGGCCAGCGGCAGCGCATCGCCATTGCGCGTGCGCTCGCATCCAAGCCGGAGTTCATCGTCTGCGACGAGCCGACATCGGCGCTGGACGTGTCCGTGCAGGCGCAGATCCTGAACCTGATGAAGGATCTGCAGAACGAGTTCGGCCTGACCTACCTGTTCATCAGCCACGACCTGTCGGTGGTGCGCCACATGGCTAACAGGATCGGCGTGCTGTATCTCGGGCGTCTCGCCGAGGTGGCGGAATCGAAGACGCTGTTCCTCCAGCCCAAGCATCCATACACGCGCATGCTGCTGGATGCGGTGCCCGATCTTGAGATGACCGGGCGCAAGCGCAAAAGGGTGGAGGGGGAAATACCGAACCCGATCGATCCGCCGTCCGGTTGCGCTTTCCATCCGCGTTGCCCGTTCATCTTCGACCGATGCAAAGCGGAGATACCGGCCCTGCTGGAGAACGGCATCAGCCAGACGGCTTGTCACGCGGTTGAGGAAAGGCGAATCTAGACCCATATAGACCGCAGCGAAATTCGGATCGGGCGCGGTGTTGATCCGCGCCCGATTCACGAGTGAAGGAGGGATCGCCATGACGAATGAAAACTGGGTCGAAGAAGTTCTGGACTTCTGGTTCAAGGAACTGACCCATGAGGAACGGTTTGGCGGAGCGGCGGAAACCGACGAGAAGATACGCAGCCGCTTCGGCGCGCTTTACGACAGGCTCAAGGCCGACTTCCGCCTGGATAGCGTGGCGGATGCCCGGACGGCACTGGCCGCGATCATCGTGTTCGACCAGTTTCCGCGCAACATCTTCCGCAGGACGCCGGCCGCCTTCGGCACCGATGACCTTGCACTGGGCATCGCCCGGCGCGCATTGGAAAACGGTTTCGACCATGAGGTCGAACCGGAATCAAAGTCGTTCTTCTATATGCCGTTCATGCATTCTGAGGTTACGGCGGACCAGGAACGCTGTGTCGACCTCTTCCGCGCGCTCGGCGCCGAGGAAGGGTTGAAATACGCTATCGAGCATCGCGACATCGTCGCGCAATATGGACGCTTTCCTCACCGCAACAGGGTGCTGGGCCGTGACAGCACGACCTCCGAGATCGAATTTCTGAAGGGCCACGGAGGCTATGGGCAATAGAACGCACCTTGCGCGCAAACCTTGCGCGCAACGCGTTTGTCGCACTAGATAGAAATACCAAGCGGGGATGCATCCAAGCGCCGGCCAGGCAGTTTGATTGTAGGAACGCGCGTCCATAGGCGCGGGCAGTCCCCGGATATCGAGGAGGAGAACCAGACGTGGCCAAAACACCGGCGAAACCAGCTTCCGCAAAGAAGACCAACCCAACCAGCGCTGCAAAGAAAGAACCGGCTACCAAGGCCGCACCAAAGGCGGCTGAAAAGCCGACGAAGGCCGCAGCCACGAAACCTGCCGCCAAGGCACCTGCCACGGCCAAGGCCAAAGCTGCAGCAAAGCCGGCTGTAGCCAAGACACCAGCAAAGACGGCGGCGGCAAAGCCTGCCGCGACCTCCAAATCGACAGCGCCCAAGGCAGCGGCAAAGCCGGCTGCCAAGGTGACCTCCAAGCCGGCAGCGAAGGCCGAGGCTGCAACCACGCCTAAGGCAGCTTCCAAGCCTGCCCCCAAGAAGACCGCGCCGGCGAAGGAGGCAGCTCCCGCCAAGGCGGCCGCGCCGAAGACGGCTTCGAAGGCTGCCGCCAAGCCGGCCAGCAGCAAAGCCGCGCCTGCCAAAGCTGCCGTAGCGAAGCCTGCCGCCCCGAAGCCCACAACGGCCAAGGCTGCAGCCGCGAAAGCGGCAACGGCGAAGGCCGCCGCGTCAAGGCCGTGGCTTGCCACCTACCCTGAGGTGGTGAAGCACGAGATCGGGCCGATCGAGGATGCATCGATCGGCGACATGATGGTGAAAGCCTGCGCGACCTTTGCCACGCGCCCCGCCTTCACCTCAATGGGCAAGTCGATCACCTTCGCCGAACTCGAGGAGCAATCGAAGCATCTCGCCGCCTATTTCCAGTCCAAGGGGCTGAAGAAGGGTGCGCGCGTCGCGATCATGATGCCGAACGTGCTTCAATACCCCGTCACGCTGATGGCGGTGCTGCGGGCGGGCTATACGGTCGTCAACGTGAACCCGCTCTACACGCCGCGCGAGCTCGAGCACCAGCTGAAGGATTCCGGCGCCGAAGCGATCGTTATCCTGGAAAACTTCGCCACGACCTTGCAAACCGTGCTGAACAAGACGCCGGTGAAGCATGTGGTGGTCGCATCCATGGGCGACATGCTCGGCCTCAAGGGCTTCCTCGTCAACCTGGTCGTGCGCCGGGTGAAGAAGATGGTTCCTGCGTGGTCGCTGCCCGGCCACGTCAAGTTCAACGACGCCGTCAAGGAAGGCCGCTCGAAGAGCTTCCGCAAGCCGGACGTCGACCTCGACGACATCGCCTTCCTGCAATACACAGGCGGCACGACCGGCGTGTCGAAGGGCGCGACGCTGCTTCATCGCAACGTCCTGGCCAACGTGGCGCAGAACGCGCTGTGGGTGGAGAGCGCCTATGTAAAGCGCAAGCGGCCCGACAGCCTCGTCTATGTCTGCGCGCTGCCGCTCTATCACATCTATGCGCTGACGGTGAACGCGCTGATGGGCATGCAACAGGGCGCGCAGAACATCTTGATCGCCAATCCGCGCGACATTCCAGCCTTCGTGAAAGAGCTGCAGAAGTATCCGGTGAACGTGTTCCCCGGCCTCAACACGCTGTTCAACGCACTGCTGAACAACGAGGACTTCCAGAAGCTCGATTTCAAGCCTCTGCTTCTGACGTTCGGCGGCGGCATGGCGGTGCAGAAGGCGGTGGCCGATCGCTGGAAGAAGCTGACAGGCATCACGATCTCGGAAGGCTACGGCCTGTCGGAGACATCTCCTGTGGCGACCGCCAACCCGTTCGACGCCGATGATTTCTCCGGCACGATCGGCCTGCCAATGCCGTCTACGGAGATCGTCATTCGCGGCGAGGACGGCAAGGATCTGCCCACCGGTGAGGTCGGCGAAATCCTCATCAAGGGCCCGCAGGTGATGGCCGGCTACTGGAATCGTCCCGACGAGACCGAAAAGGTCATGACCAAGGATGGGTTCTTCAAATCGGGCGACATGGGCTTCATGGACGCGCGGGGCCACGTGAAGATCGTGGACCGCAAGAAGGACATGATCCTCGTCTCGGGCTTCAACGTCTATCCCAACGAGATCGAGGACGTGATCGCCATGCACCCCGGCGTGCTGGAAGTCGCGGCTGTTGGCGTTGCCGATGAGAAGTCCGGCGAAGTGCCGAAGATCTTCGTGGTCAAGAAGGACGCGAACCTGACCGAGAAGGACCTGATCGACTTCTGCAAGGACAAGCTGACCGCCTACAAGCGGCCCAAGCATGTGGAGTTCCGCACAGAACTGCCGAAGACCAACGTCGGCAAGATCCTGCGACGCGAACTCAGGTAGGGACGGAAAACTCCAAGGGTCTCGGGGCGCTTCCGGCGCCCCGAACTTTTTGTGGAAGGGCTTCGGCAGCCAGGCTGCGTCAGCCGTTGCTTACCTTCTCGTTGAAGGACGAGAAGAACTGTCCGGCCAGTTTCTTGGAGGTGGACGTGATCAGCCGGCTGCCGAGCTGGGCGATCTTGCCGCCGACATCGGCTTTGGCCTCATAGGTGAGGACGGTTAGGTTCGGGCCGTCTTCCTTCAGCGTCACGTCGGCACCGCCTTTGGCGAAGCCGGCGATGCCGCCCTTGCCTTCGCCCTGAATGGTGTAGGAGTGAGGGGGCTTCAGGTTCTTCAGCTCGACTTGGCCGTTGAACTTGGCCTTGATCGGCCCGATCTTGAGCGTGACGACAGCCTCGAGCTCGGTGTCGGATTTCTTCTCCAGGCTCTCGCAGCCGGGGATGCATTGCTTGAGGATTTCGGGGTCGTTCAGCGCTTCCCAAACCCTGCCGATGGGAGCCTCGATGCGTTCCTCGCCTTCGATTATCATCGCCATAACCAAATTCCTCCCGCTTGCTGGCAACCGTGGTAGCGCAATGATGCGCGAGCATGCAATAACTGGCCCGCGCAGCGAAAGAGGGAAACGCGATGGCAGGCAACGCCAGCACAAGATTGAGGTCCCAGCAATGGTTCGACAACCCGGCTGACCCCGGGATGACCGCCCTGTATATCGAGCGGTACCTGAACTACGGCCTGACGCGCGAGGAGCTTCAATCCGGCAAGCCGATGATCGGCATCGCGCAGACCGGCTCGGACCTGTCGCCCTGCAACCGCCACCACATCGAGCTTGCCAAGCGCGTGCGCGAGGGCATCCGCGCGGCGGGCGGCGTGGTGTTCGAGTTTCCGGTTCACCCGATCCAGGAAACCGGCAAGCGCCCCACCGCCTCGCTCGACCGCAACCTCGCCTATCTCGGGCTCGTGGAAACGCTTTACGGCTATCCGCTGGACGGCGTGGTGCTGACGATCGGATGCGACAAGACCACGCCGGCGATGCTGATGGGGGCGGCAACCGTCAACATTCCTGCCATCGCACTCTCGGTCGGGCCGATGCTGAACGGCTGGCACAGGGGCGAGCGCACCGGATCCGGCACCATCGTGTGGAAGGCGCGCGAGATGCTGGCGGCAGGCGAGATCGACACTGCCGGCTTCATCGACCTGGTCGCCTCCTCCGCCCCGTCGGTCGGCTACTGCAACACGATGGGCACCGCCACCACCATGAATAGCCTGGCGGAAGCGTTGGGCATGCAACTGCCTGGGTCGGCTGCCATTCCGGCACCCTACCGCGAGCGCGGACAAATCGCCTACGAAACCGGCAAGCGCATCGTCGAGATGGTATGGGAGGACCTCAAGCCATCCGACATCATGACGCGTGAGGCGTTCGAGAACGCGATCGTCGTCAACTCGGCCATCGGCGGATCCACCAACGCGCCGATCCATCTCAATGCCATCGCGCGGCATCTGGGCGTTCCACTTGACAACGATGACTGGCAGGAGGTGGGGCACGACGTGCCGCTGCTGGTGAACCTGCAGCCTGCGGGCGAATATCTGGGCGAAGACTATCACCACGCCGGCGGCGTACCGGCGGTGGTGGCCGAACTGATGAAGGCCGGCATGCTGCCGCATCCCGAAGCCAGGACGGTGAACGGCAAAACTATCGGCGACAATTGCCGTGAGGTGGAAAACCTCGACACGAAGGTGATCCGGACGGTTGCGGACCCGCTGAAGAAACAGGCGGGTTTCATCAACCTCAAGGGCAACCTGTTCGACAGTGCGATCATGAAGACCAGCGTGATCTCGCCGGAGTTCCGCGAGCGCTATTTGTCGAACCCCGCAGACCCGGAAGCGTTCGAGGGTAAGGCTGCCGTGTTCGACGGGCCGGAAGACTACCATGCCCGCATCGACGACCCGGCCGAGGGTATCGACGAACACACCATCCTGTTCATGCGCGGGACGGGGCCGGTCGGCTATCCGGGGGCGGCCGAGGTGGTGAACATGCAGCCGCCGGCCTACCTCATCAAGAAGGGTGTGCACTCCCTGCCCTGCATCGGCGACGGGCGGCAGTCCGGTACTTCGGGCTCACCCTCCATCCTCAACGCCTCGCCTGAGGCGGCTGTGGGTGGCGGGCTGGCGCTGGTGAAGACCGGCGACCGGGTGCGCATCGACCTCAAGAAGGGGACGGCGGACATATTGATCTCCGACGAGGAGCTTTCTACCCGGCGCGCGGCGCTGGTGAGCGCGGGAGGCTATGCGTTCCCGGACCATCAGACGCCATGGCAGGAAATCCAGCGCGGCATGGTCGACCAGCTATCGGCCGGCATGGTGCTGAAACCTGCGGTGAAATATCAGCGCGTCGCGCAGGAAAAAGGCCTGCCGCGCAACAATCACTGACGCGCGTCACGAGATTGTGCATGGCCGCGCGGTTGCGGCGCGGCCATGCCGGTCAAAGCTCTATGCCACCGTCAGCGGCGGCGTTCCCTGATGGATGGCGCTCCTGACCTCCTTACGGAAGGCGGGCGTATCGTGTTCGCCGTGCACGGCGACTGCGTGCTGTACGGCGGCGTTCACAAGTTCTTCCTCATCGTCAGCCGAAATCGCGACGGTGCACTTCATTTCGCTGGGGAATTCACGGCAGTCTATATATTTGCGCGCCATGATGAGCCTCCCTGCTCGGCGCCAACCCCGCCTCGGTGCATGATACTCCTGTCGCGATGGCCCGTCACATGGATTGCAAAACCCTCATCGAACAAGGTTGCGTGCCGGGCGCGCCTCGACCATGGTCGCAGCAGAATGGAAGGCAGGTATGACAAGGCGCAACTCATCACTCGGCTTCTTCGGCATGTTCGGCCGCTCCAGCGACCTACGCCATCTCGACAAGGCGTTGCGCGCGGTCGACCTACACCCCGCGCTGGTGCCCGAGGGCGTCAAGTTGACCATCGTCAATCTGATGAAGGACGCGTGGCCGGATCGTGAGCCGCCCGAGGATGCCTACCTGCCTCTGGCGGGCCTGTTCGCCTATTGCGTGGCCGGGCGCGACGCGTTCCTGCACGTGAATGGGGAAGCACGGCTTGCCGATGTCGAAACCCGGATCGAGCGCGCGCTGGATGCCGATGAAAGCCTCGACGCGCAGGTCGTTCTGCTGGCGCTGCATGCCAGGCTCATCAACCCGGAAGTGGTGGAGCGGTTCGCGCTGAGCGCCGACGGGGAGTGACGCGCCGAAAAGCGGTGCGATAACAGCTATCCCCAGCCCATCGCCTTTTTCGGGAGGTGGATGTTTGCATGGCGGGCGCGGAGCGCATCGTCCACGTCACGCGGGACGTGGCGGGGAAAATGGCTTTCCAGGATGCGGCGCTTTTCGGCGATGGCGCGCTGAAGGATGTCCGGCCTGCCCTTCTCGTTCCATTCCTTGGGGCTGAAGCGATCGGCAATAGCGGGATAGAAATACTCCGTCTGCATCAGTCGCAGCGTCTGCTCGTGACCGAGATAGTGCCCCGGTCCGTTGAGGCAGACATCGGTGATCGCCTCGATCGACAGAGCCGCGTCCGAGACCTCGATGCCGCGAACGCAGCGCAAGCATTGGCCGATCATGTCATTGTCGATGATGAGGCTTTCGAGGCAGAAGCCCAGCAGCGAGGCGTGCATGCCGGCGGATTCGTAGATCAGGTTCAGCCCTGAAAGCCCGGCCATCACGTCGGTGATGCCCTTTTCGTAGCCGGACTGTATGTCGGGCAGCTTGGAATCTGCCATCCCGGCCGCCGAGCCGCCTGGCAGGTCGTAGTACTGCGCCATCTGCGCGCAAGCCGCCGTGAGCAGCGCCTGCTCGCCCGAACCGCCCGACATCGCGCCGGTGCGCAGGTCGGAGACGAAGGGCCATGTGCCGAATATGCAGGGATGGCCGGGCTTGAGCGCGTTGACGTAGACCAGTCCCGCCAGCACCTCGGCCACAGCCTGCACCACCGCACCGGCGATCGCAGCCGGCGCGGTTGCGCCCGCCTGGCCTGCCGACAGAAGCAGGATGGGGATGCCACCTTCCACGCAGGCTTCGAGCACGCCGCAGGCATCCTCCGCGAACTTCATTGGCGGCACAACGAAGCAGTTGGAGTTGGACACGAATGGCCGGGCGCGGAAATTCTCCTCCCCGCCGGCGATCGCGTAAAGCATGTCCAGCGCAGGAGCGACGTTCTCGCGGACCGTGAAAGATGTACCGACGTGCTTCGTCGTGCCGGTGACGCAGGCGTAGAGCGTATTGAGGTCGAGGTCGGCCGGATCGACCATGTCGCGCGGCACCATCGGCCGCTGGAAGAAGTGGATGTTGTCCATCCGGTCGACTATGCGCGCGGCATCGTAGATGTCCTGAAGCAGCGACTCGCGGTATTCGCGCTTTTCGACATCCACCACATGCACCGCTGCACCCGCCGTGCCGTAGTGAACGCGCCGGCCCTGCACGACCATGTCGTGCTTCGGATCCTGCCCATGGAGGGTGAAATGCCGTGCGGCGCTCCTGATCGTTTCGAGCACGAGGGCGCGGGGGAAGCGGATCCGGCCATCTTCCCCGTAATGGGCACCGGCGCGTTTCAGAGCCTCGACGCAGGAAGGGATGGCGTTGGCGAAGCCAACCGTCTCCAGAACCGTCAGTACCGCTTCGTGAATGCGCTCTATGTCGTTTTCGGCGAGGGGTCGGTATCGCCCACCTTCAAGCCCGGGCCTCACCGGCCTGATATCCTCCGCCAGCGGCGCCGCGCGCATGGCGCGCCGCGCATCGCGACCGCCCGCCCGCCTCGAAGAAGCGGGCGCCTGTGGTTCATCGACCGTGACCGGCATGACAGTTCCCCAACCGACACTCTGCCAGTGGCGCGGCTTCTGCGAGCCGCCTGCACCATCTGACAGCACCGACTATGTCGCTGTCGTGGGGCAGTTGGATTGGGCCAGCGCTTTCAACGAAGATGAGCCAGTGCTGATATTTGGGGTAGGGTCGGAGATCGGTTAGAACTCCATAGCCGCAGCTCTACGCCTCCTCTCAAGAGAGACAACCCGGCTTACACAATCGTAAGGGAGCCGGCTCGTCTCCCAAGGAGGAACTACGCTGCCGCAGGTCTCCGCCCGGCTGCCGTTGCCAGTTCGCGCACTCCGGGCTCGATATGCTGAAGCGCGATGGACGAGATGCCGAGCCGCAGGAAGCGGCCGTTCTTTTCCGGTCGGTCGAAGAAGCGTGCGCCGGGCTCGATCAGCACGCCGCGCGCGGCGGCCACCTGGGCCAATGCGGCGCCATCGGCACCGGGTGGCCCCTCCAGCCAGACCGACGTGCCGCCGAGCGTATCGGCCGAGCGCCATTCGGGCAGGAAAGCGTCGATAGCCTGAGAAAGCCGCTTGCGGCGCTCTGTGAAAGCGGCGGAAAGCTTGCGCACCAACGCCTCGTGATGACCTAGCGACAGGAACAGGGCGACCGCGCGCTGGTTGTTGGCCGGCGGGTGGCGCAGCATGAAGCGTCGCAGGGCCCGCAGCTCGGCGATGAGCCCCGCCGACGCGACGATGTAGCCAAGCCGCAGCCCCGGCGCGAGCGTCTTGGATAGCGAGCCGACATAGACCACGCGGCCCGAGCGATCCATGCCGCGCAGCGCCTGCTGGGGCGCGTCATCGACGAGTTGGCTGTCGTAGCCGTCCTCGATGATGATGCGGTCATGCGCCTCGGCGTCAGCCAGCAGCTGGCGGCGGCGCGCCTCGCTGAGCGACACCATGGTGGGGCAATGGTGATTGGGCGTGACAAAGACGAAATTGGTGTCGCCCGGGATGGCGCCAACATCAATGCCGTCGCGATCGACCCTGACGGGAGCGACCTCCGCGCCAGCGAGCCTGAAGATGGAGCGGGCGTCGGGATAGCCCGGATCTTCCATGGCGACTTTGGAACCCTTGCCCATCAACAGCGTCGCCAGCATGTAAAGCGCGTTCTGCGCGCCGAGCGTAACGATGATCTCGTCGGGGTTGGCGAAGATGCCGCGACGCGGCAGCAGGCGCGCCTGTATCTGCTCGATCAACAACGGATCGTCGCGGTCGACCATGTCGGCCGCCCAGTTTCGGATCTCCAGCACGGCCAGCGCCATGCGGTTGCACTCACGCCATTCGGCCGTGGGAAACAACGCAGGGTCGAACTGGCCGTAGACGAACGGGTAGGACGACTTGATCCAGTTTTCCTGCTTGGTCGGCTCCGGCATCTCGGAGGCGGCGATGCGGCGACGCGCCTTCCAGTCTATTGTGTCCTGCGGCTCGCGGTTCGCCGCCTCGCGCATGCGGCCGGGCGTGGCGAGGACCTCGGGATTGACGAAATGACCCCGCCGCTCGCGCGCTATCAGAAAGCCCTGGTCGACCAACTGCTGGAACGCCAGAACGACCGTGCCGCGCGCGACGCCCAGCTTCTCGGCGAGGATGCGGCAAGAAGGCAGCGGCATCGAAGCCGCGATCTGACGATCGAGGATCGCCGCCACGATCGCCTGCCTGATCTGGGCCTGAAGGGTCTGGCCGGATTCCGCTGAAATCCTGAACAGGCCGGACCATATCGCCGGATCGGTTCTCGTAGGCATGGCGTCGCTCCCGGATGCACGAGACTCGGCAGTCTCTGGCGCAACGCATTCAAGACTGGTCCAATGGCTTGCGCCAATGAAATTAATTGATCGTACCAATTTGTGCCACTGATGGATCGGCCCTTGGGCCATTTGCAGCTTGAACCCGCGGGCCGCTGCGTCTTATGAATCCCCCGCGCCGGCAAGACCGGCCAAAGCAAGCCAGCGACGGCGGAGACAGACATGGAAAGACCCGGTTTCGACGCCGCGCTCAGTGCGCTGAAGGCCCACCGCGAAGCGCTGATGCCATTCGATA
The DNA here is from genome assembly GCF_008180155.1 of Neoaquamicrobium microcysteis. Classification (GTDB taxonomy): domain Bacteria; phylum Pseudomonadota; class Alphaproteobacteria; order Rhizobiales; family Rhizobiaceae; genus Aerobium; species Aerobium microcysteis. The sequence continues at coordinate 115,990 of NZ_VSZS01000068.1, forward strand.
TGCGAAAGGCGTTCGCATCCGAGCCGGACCGGTTCAAGGCTTTCTCGCTGAGGCTGGACGATCTGCTCTTCGACTTCTCCAAATGTGCGCTGACCTCCGAGACCGTCTCGCTGCTGGAGGCGCTTGCACGGACCGCCGGCGTGGAGCGACGCCGTGAGGCGATGCTGTCGGGCGAGAAGATCAACGCGACCGAAAACCGGGCGGTGCTACATACCGCCCTGCGCAACCCCGCCGACCGGCCCGTGATCGCCGACGGCAGGGACGTGATGGGCGAGGTGCACGCCGTGCTCGACGCAATGGCGACCTTTGCCGACGGTGTGCGCTCCGGCGCGATCAAGGGAGCGACGGGCCAGAAGATCACCGACATCGTCAATATCGGCATCGGCGGTTCCGACCTCGGCCCCGCCATGGCGACGCTGGCGCTCGCGCCGTATCATGACGGCCCGCGGGCGCACTATGTCTCCAACGTCGACGGGGCGCACATCGCCGATACACTGAAGGCGCTGGATCCCGCGACGACGCTTTTCATCATCGCATCCAAGACCTTCACGACTATCGAGACGATGACCAATGCCGATACCGCGCGACGCTGGATCGCCGGGACGCTGGGCGACGATGCGGTGTCGTCGCATTTTGCAGCCGTATCGACGGCGCTCGACAAGGTCGCGGCTTTCGGCATTCCACAGGATCGCGTCTTCGGCTTCTGGGACTGGGTCGGCGGGCGCTATTCGCTTTGGTCAGCCATCGGCCTGCCGGTGATGATCGCGGTGGGGCCTGAGAATTTCCGCGCTTTCCTGGCCGGGGCCCACGAGATGGACGAGCATTTTGCAACGGCTCCGATGTTGCAGAACCTGCCTCTCATGCTGGGCCTCGTCGGATACTGGCATCGGGTCGCCTGCGGCTATCCGGCCCGTGCGGTCATCCCCTACGATCAGAGGCTTTCGCGCCTGCCGGCCTATCTCCAGCAGCTCGACATGGAATCGAACGGCAAGGGCGTGACCATCGACGGCGAGCCGGTCGCCACCCCCACCGGCCCGCTGGTCTGGGGCGAGCCGGGCACCAACGGTCAGCACGCGTTCTTCCAGTTGCTGCACCAGGGCACAGACGTGATCCCGGTCGAGTTTCTGGTTGCGGCCCAGGGGCACGAGCCGGAACTGAGCCACCACCACGACCTTCTGGTGGCCAACTGCTTCGCGCAGTCGGAAGCACTGATGAAGGGTCGAACGCTGGAAGAGGCGCGGACGCAGATGCTTGCCAAGGGCATGGCCGCAGAAGACGTGGAGGCGATCGCGCCGCACCGGGTCTTCAGCGGCAACCGGCCGTCAGTAACGCTGCTCTACAGGACGCTCGACCCGTTCACACTGGGCCGGCTGGTCGCGCTTTACGAGCACCGCGTGTTCGTCGAGGCACAGCTCTTCGGCATCAACGCATTCGACCAGTGGGGCGTGGAACTGGGCAAGGAGCTTGCCACAGGTCTTCTGCCTGTCGTTGAAGGCAAGCAGGATGCCGCAGGCCGGGACGCGTCGACGGCCGGGCTCGTGCGACACATGCGCGGCCTCAAGTAGCGGAGCGAGCAGGTTGGCCGACATCAAGGGCATTTTGTTCGACAAGGACGGCACGCTTGTCGATTTTCATGCAACGTGGTTCGCAATCGGCGACATTCTGGCGCTCCGGGCCGCCAATGGCGACCGCGAGCAGGCCAACGACCTGCTTGACGTGGCGGGCTTCGATTTCGAGGCACACAGGTTTCGGCCGGATTCGATCTTCGCGGCAGGAACCAACGCCGACATCGTGGCGCTCTGGTATCCGCACTTGGCAAACGGCCCGCGGCAGGCGCTGATCGACGAGTTCGACCGGTTCACGACGGAGGAAGGAGCCGCGAAGCCCGTGGTGCTGGCCGGCTGCATCGACGCTCTCAAATCGCTGCACGCCACCGGGTTGAGGCTGGGCGTAGCGACTAACGATTCCACCGGTGGGGCCGAACGCACGCTACTGGCACTGGGGGTCGCGCAGATGTTCGACGCAGCCTACGGGTACGACGCCGTGGCAAACCCCAAGCCGGCACCGGACACTGTCTACGCCTTCTGCGACCTGACCGGGCTCAAGCCGACGCAGCTCGCCATGGTCGGTGATAATCGCCATGACCTCGAAATGGCGAGGGCCGGCGGCGTAGGGCTTGCGGTGGGCGTACTGTCGGGCACTGGCACGCGCGATTCACTTTCGCAACTGGCAGACGTGGTGCTGGATTCAATCGCGGACCTGCCCGGCTATCTCGCAGCCCAAGCGTAGAGCGAGGTCTGGCACCGGGCGCACGAGCGGCGAGATAGACGAGAGGTCAGCCGCTCTTGCGGCCACGATAGTTCGCCGGGCGCTTTTGCAGGAAGGCTGCGACGCCTTCCTTGTAGTCGTCCGACCAGCCTGCCTCGCGCTGAAGCGCACGCTCGACTTCGAGCTGTTCTTCCAGCGAGTTGCCCGAAGCGGCGTGGATCGCCTGCTTGGTGAGCGCAAAGGCGCGCGTCGGACCGTTGGCGAAGCTTTCGGCGAGCGCCGTCGCCTCGGCCATCAGGGCGTCGTCGTCCACAGCCTTCCAGATAAGCCCCCAGCTGGCGGCGTCTTCGGCCGGAAGCGGGTGGGCTGTCATGGCAAGCGCCTTGGCGCGCGCCTCGCCCAGATGCTTCGTCAGCCAGTAGGTGCCGCCGGCATCGGGGATGAGACCTATTTTCGAGAACGCCTGTATGAACTTGGCGGACTTTGCCGCGAGCACGATATCGCAGGCGAAGGCGATGTTGGCGCCCGCGCCCGCCGCCACGCCGTTGACTGCGCAGATGACCGGCATCTGCAGCCCGCGCAGCCTGCGCACCAGCGGGTTGTAATAGGTCTCGAGCGTCATTCCCAGATCGGGGCTGTCACCGAGGATGGTGGGGTCGCGGTCGGCAAGGTCCTGACCGGCACAAAAGCCTCGCCCCGCCCCGGTCAGCACAATCGCGCCGCAATCCTGATCGGCCTCGCAGGAGTCGATGGCGGCACGCAACGCGAGATGCTGCGCTTCGTTGAACGCATTGAGCCGCTCGGGCCGGTTGAGCGTAATGATGCTGTACCCGTCACGGCGTTCGTGAATGACGACGTCGTTCAAACTTCCCTCCCCGGAACCAACAACTGCCTGATTATTCGAAAACGATCGCCGGCGCGGCCGGCTGCGCAGTAGCCTGAACCCTCAACTGCTCCCAGACCTTCTCGGCAATGGCGCGGTAGACCTGCGCCTGGGCGCCTTGCGGATCGGAAACGACGACGGGCGTGCCGGCATCGGAGGATTCGCGCACATCCATAGTCAAGGGCACCTCGCCCAGGAACGGCACACCGATGCGTTCGGCCTCGCGCCTTGCACCGCCATGGCCGAAGATGTCGTAGCGCGCGCCCGTGTCGGGAGCGAGGAAGTAGCTCATGTTTTCGACGATGCCGAGCAGCGGTACGTCGACCTTCCTGAACATGTTGATGCCCTTGCGTGCATCGATGAGGGCGAGGTCCTGCGGCGTCGAGACGATAACCGCGCCGGCCAGAGGCACCTGCTGCGCCATGGTAAGCTGCGCGTCGCCGGTGCCGGGCGGCATGTCAACCACCAGCACGTCGAGCGTGCCCCATTCGACCTCGCGCAGCATCTGCGACAGCGCGGACATCACCATCGGGCCGCGCCAGATCATCGGCGTCTCCTCGTCGACGAGGAAGCCCATCGACATGACCTTGAGGCCATAGTTCTGCATCGGCCTGAGCACCTTGCCATCCACCGTTTCCGGCCGGCCGGAGATGCCCAGCAGACGTGGCATGGAAGGGCCATAGATGTCTGCATCGAGCACGCCGACCTTGAGCCCGTTGGCGGCAAGGCCGAGCGCGAGGTTGGCCGCCGTGGTGGACTTGCCAACGCCGCCCTTGCCGGACGCCACCGCGATGATGGCGCGCACGCCCGGAACGCCTGCCTTGCCCTGCTGGCGACTGGCAGGCGCGGGAGCCGGAGCAGGCGTCGGGCGCGGCGGGGCGGGACGCGGCGGAGCCGCCTCCATGCCGCCGCCCTTCTTCTCGGCGGTGAGCGCGACCACAGCACCCTCGACGCCCGGTATCGACTTCACGGCGCGCTCTGCAGCCGCGCGTAGCGGCTCAAGCGCCTGTGCACGGTCCGACGGCACCGTAACGGAGAAGAAAACCTTTCCGTTGGCGATGAAGATGTCGGACACAAGGCCGAGCGAAACGATATCGCCCTCGAAATCGGGGCCCTTGATCGTCTTCAGCTTCTCTATGACGGCTTCCTTGGTGACGGCCATGGTGCTTCTTCCGCTTTTTTTATGTGCAGTCCAGATAATGCAGTTCAGATCGCGGGCCAAGGGCGCGCGTCACCCTCGTCGCAATGTCGCCGCCGAAATGGCGAATATTTTTCCTGCCCTGTCGGCACGGGCGTGCTTGCCACGTCCTTGCGTCATCAGCCCCCAAGGGCGCGACGAAGGAAGGAGTAATTCATGCAGAAGCTCACGACATGGCTCTGGTTCGAGAACCAGGCGGAAGAGGCCGCGCGCTACTACGCCTCGGTATTTCGCAACGCCAAAATGGGCGAGGTCGTCCACGCACCGGGCGGCGGCGAACCCTACACGACCGAAGGCCAGGTGCTGACGGCGGAGTTCGTCATCGAGGGGCACCACTTCTTCTGCCTCAACGGCGGGCCGCACCCTGAAGCCAAGCCCAATGACGCCGTATCTTTCCATATCCTGTGCGCCGACCAGGCCGAGGTGGACGAGTACTGGAACAAGCTGGCCGCAGATGGCGGCCGAGAGGTGCAATGCGGCTGGGTGAAGGACAGATACGGGTTCTCATGGCAGATCGTGCCGGAAATTCTCGAACGCGTCATGGCCGGGCCTGATCGCGAAGCAGCCAAGCGCGTTACCGCGGCCATGATGAAGATGGTCAAGCTCGATGTCGCAGAACTGGAAAAGGCTGCCCGCGGCTGAGCCGCGACGCCGGAACAAGGAGACACGACGATGCACTTCATTCCCTATCTGTCCTTCGACGGAAACTGCCGCGAGGCATTCGATTTCTACGCAAAAGTGCTCGATGGTGAGATCAAAGGCATCGTCACCAACGGCGAGACGCCGATGGCGGGCGAGTTTTCGGCCGACGAGCAGGACAAGGTGATGAACGCCTATCTGGTGGCTGAAGGCGCGGAGCTGATGGGAGCCGACGCGCCTTCGCACCATCCCTACTCGAAGCCGACCGGCTTCACGATATCGATCCAGCTCGACGACGATGCCCGGGCGGAGCGGATATTTGCCGCGCTGGCGGAAGGCGGCGACATACAGATGCCGATGGAAGGCACCTTCTGGGCAAGGAAGTTCGGAATGCTCGTCGACCGCTACGGCGTCCCCTGGATGGTCAACTCGGGCATGATCGAGCAATAGGCGTAGCGCGCGGACGCTGGCCGCGATAGCGTTCGGGCATGATCGACAAGCTCGAATTCTTCATCGCTCTGGCGCGGGCGCAGCATTTCGGAAAGGCGGCCGAGGAGCTGGGCATTACACAGCCCACGCTTTCGGCCGCCGTGAAGCAGCTGGAAGACCAGTTGGGCGTGATGTTGGTGCAGCGCGGCTCGCGCTTTCAGGGCCTGACGCCGGAGGGCGAGCAGGTGCTGAGCTGGGCACGCCGCATCACCGGCGACGCGCGCACGATGAAGGAAGAGATGCGGGCTGCACGGCACGGCCTTGCCGGCCGGCTCAAGATCGCTGCCATCCCGACAGCGCTGGCGATGACGCCGCTGCTGACCACACCGTTTCGAGCCAGGCACCCCGGCGTAACTTTCACGATCCTGTCGCGCACATCCATCGAGGTGCTGTCGCTGCTCGGCAACTACGACATCGACGCCGGCATCACCTATCTCGACAACGAGCCTCTCGGCCGCGTCGTCTCCGTGCCGCTCTATGCCGAGCGCTACCAACTCATCACGGCAGCGGGAAACCCGCTGTCGGAACGCGACAAGGTATCTTGGGCGGAGGTGGCCGCACTGCCGCTGTGCCTGCTGACGCCAGACATGCAGAACCGGCGCATCATCGACCAGCATCTGGCGGAAGCCGGCGCAAGCGCGCGACCGACGCTGGAAAGCAACTCTATGATCGTGCTGTTCTCGCACATCCGCACAGGCAAGTGGTCGTCGATAATGCCGCTCAATCTCGCCGAGACGTTCGGCTTTGCCGAGCCAATCCGGGCCATCCCGATCGTCGAGCCGGACGCCAGCCATATCGTCGGGCTTGTCGCTGCCAAGCGCGAGCCGCACACACCGCTGGTGGCGGCGCTTCTGGAAGAGGCGATGACGCTGGCAGGCGATTTCGCGCGGCGCGGCTGATCCATCATCCGATCGGGTCACAATTGATAGAAAACTTCTATCAAGCAACGGAACAGCTTTATTGATCCTGCCGGTTTCCTCTGTTTTCATAGACACTTAGCAAGTTTCGACTGGTTAAAGGGAGGGCGCTGCACGATGATGCAGCCGCAAGGTACCCAAACCGAGGCGCAGGTCGCCGCGATCATCGATGAGTTCAAGGCTCTCGAAGGGCCGTTGCTGCCCATTTTGCATGGCATTCAGGAAGAGTTCGGCTACGTGCCGCAGGAGGCGCTGCCGGTGATTGCCGGTGCGCTCAACCTGTCGAATGCCGAGGTGCACGGCGTCGTCACCTTCTATCACGACTATCGCAGCAAACCCGCGGGCCGGCACGTGCTGAAACTCTGCCAGGCGGAAGCCTGCCAGTCGATGGGTTCCGATGCCGTTGCAGCACAGGTGAAGACCGCGCTGGGCATCGGCTTTCATGAGACGGCAGGCGACGGATCGGTGACGCTGGAGCCGGTATACTGCCTTGGCCTCTGCGCCTGCGCGCCCGCTGCGATGCTCGACGGCGAGGTTATCGGACGCGTCGATGCCGATGCCGTGGCAGAGATTGTGCGGGAGGTACGGACGTGACCGCCATCATCTACGTACCGACCGATTCAGGTGCACTGGCGCTTGGCGCCGACAAGGTGGCGAATTCAATCGCATCCGAGCTTGAGACGCGCGGGGTTGAGGCCAGAATCGTGCGCAACGGGTCGCGCGGGATGTACTGGCTGGAGCCGATGGTCGAGGTTGCGACTGAAAGCGGTCGCGTCGCGTATGGCCCGGTGAAGGCGGCGGATGTGCTGTCGCTTTTCGATGCGGAGTTTCTTTCGGGCGGCAACCACCGGCTTTCGCTGGGCGATCCTGAGCGGATACCGTTTCTCGCACGCCAGACACGCCTGACATTCGCGCGCTGTGGCAAAACCGATCCCCTGTCGCTCGACGACTATCGAGCCCATGGCGGTCTCACCGGGCTCGAAAAGGCCGCAGCGATGACGCCCGCCGACATCGTAAAGACCGTGACGGATTCCGGCCTTCGCGGGCGTGGTGGCGCTGGCTTCCCGACCGGCATCAAGTGGAACACGGTGCTGGGCGCGGTAGCCGACCGCAAATACATCGTCTGCAACGCCGACGAGGGCGATTCTGCCACCTTCGCCGACCGCATGATCATGGAGGGCGACCCCTTCGTCTTGATCGAAGGCATGGCGATCGCCGGCCTGGCTACGGGCGCGACCAAGGGGTTCGTCTATATCCGCTCCGAATATCCACACGCGATCCGCATGATGGAAAAGGCGGTGCAGGTCGCCCGGCGCGCAGGCGTGCTGGGCCCTGCGGTGATGGGCTCGCCCAACGCCTTCGACATTGAAATTCGTGCCGGCGCGGGCGCGTATGTCTGCGGCGAGGAAACCTCACTGCTCAATTCGCTGGAAGGAAAGCGCGGCGTGGTGCGCGCCAAGCCGCCGCTGCCGGCCATTCAGGGCCTGTTTGGCAAGCCGACGGTCATCAACAACGTTATCTCGCTGGCTTCGGTGCCTGTTATTCTGGACAAGGGTGCGGAGTACTACCGCGATTTCGGCATGGGCCGCTCACGCGGCACCATCCCGATCCAGATCGCCGGCAACGTGAAGCATGGCGGGCTTTTCGAGGCCGCGTTCGGCATGACGCTGGGCGAGATCGTGGACGAGATCGGCGGCGGCACGGCGACCGGCCGTGAGATCAAGGCGGTTCAGGTGGGCGGGCCGCTCGGCGCATATTTCCCGCGCGCGCTGTTCGACACGCCGTTCGACTATGAAGCTTTCGCAGCCAAGGACGGGCTGATCGGCCATGCCGGCATAACCGTCTTCGACGAGACCGCCGACATGCTCAAGCAGGCGCGGTTCGCGATGGAGTTCTGCGCCATCGAGAGTTGCGGCAAGTGCACGCCCTGCCGTATCGGCTCCACACGAGGCGTCGAGACGCTCGACAAGGTGGCGGCAGGCGTCGAACCGGAGAAGAACCTCGCGCTCGTTACAGACCTCTGCAACACGATGAAATTCGGTTCACTCTGCGCGTTGGGGGGCTTCACGCCCTACCCGGTCATGAGCGCCATCAATCATTTCCCGGATGACTTCGCGCCGCGTGCCGTCGCAGAAGCGGCAGAATAGGAGAACCGCCATGGGTCTCGTTCACGAAATCGACTACGGAACACCGGCCTCCCGGGCCGAAAAGCAGATCACGCTGACGGTCGACGGCTTCGAGGTGACGGTGCCCGAAGGCACATCGATCATGCGCGCCTCAATGGATGCGGGCATCGCCATCCCCAAGCTCTGCGCGACCGACATGGTCGACGCGTTCGGATCCTGCCGGCTCTGCCTCGTCGAGATCGAAGGCCGCAACGGCACGCCATCCTCCTGCACCACGCCCGTTGCCGAAGGCATGGTCGTGCACACGCAGACTGGTCGCCTGAAGGACATCCGCCGCGGCGTGATGGAGCTCTACATCTCCGACCATCCGCTCGACTGCCTGACCTGCGCAGCAAACGGAGATTGCGAATTGCAGGACATGGCCGGCGCGGTCGGCCTGCGCGACGTTCGCTACGGCTACGATGGCGACAACCATGTGTTTGCGAAAAGCTGGGGCGCACTGTCGGATGGCACTGCAAACATGCGTTGGATGCCGAAGGACGAGTCCAACCCTTACTTCACCTACGATCCGTCCAAATGCATCGTCTGCTCGCGCTGCGTGCGTGCCTGCGAGGAAGTGCAGGGCACGTTTGCGCTGACGATTGAGGGCCGCGGCTTCGGCAGCCGCGTGTCGCCCGGCATGCATCAGGATTTCCTTTCTTCGGAATGCGTGTCCTGCGGCGCTTGCGTGCAAGCCTGCCCTACTGCGACGCTCACCGAAAAATCCGTCATCGAGATCGGCCAGCCGGAACGCTCGGTCGTCACCACCTGTGCCTATTGCGGTGTTGGCTGCTCGTTCAAGGCTGAGATGCGCGGCGACGAACTGGTGCGCATGGTGCCCTACAAGGACGGCAAGGCCAATCGCGGCCATAGCTGCGTTAAGGGCCGCTTTGCCTATGGATACGCGACCCACAAGGAACGCATCCTGAACCCGATGGTGCGCGAGAAAATCACGGACCCTTGGCGTGAGGTGACCTGGGAGGAAGCCTTCGCCCACATCGCCGGAGAGTTCCGCCGCATCCAGTACCAGTATGGCAGGGGCGCGATCGGCGGCATCACCTCCTCGCGCTGTACCAACGAGGAAACCTACCTCGTTCAGAAGCTGATCCGGCAGGGTTTCGGCAACAACAATGTCGATACCTGCGCCCGCGTCTGTCACTCGCCCACCGGCTACGGCCTCGGCCAGACCTATGGAACGTCGGCTGGCACGCAGGATTTCGATTCCGTCGAGCATTCCGACGTCGTCATGGTGATCGGTGCCAACCCTGCCGCCGGGCACCCTGTATTCGCCTCGCGCATGAAGAAGCGCCTGCGCCAAGGGGCGAAGCTCATCGTGATCGACCCGCGCCGCACGGAGACCGTGAAGTCGCCGCATGTCGAAGCGTCCTATCATCTGCCGCTCAAGCCCGGAACCAACGTCGCGATCGTGACGGCGATGGCGCACGTCATCGTCACCGAAGGGCTGTTCGACGAGGCTTTCATCCGCGAGCGGTGCGACTGGTCCGAGTTCGAGGATTATGCCGAGTTCGTTTCCGACAAGGCCTACAGCCCGGAGGCGGTGGAAGCTTTCACGGGCGTGGAGGCCGAGACGATCCGTGGCGCGGCCCGGCTCTACGCCACTGGCGGCAACGGCGCGATTTATTACGGTCTTGGCGTAACCGAGCACAGCCAGGGCTCGACGACCGTGATGGGCATCGCGAACCTCGCCATGCTGACCGGCAATATCGGCCGCCCGGGGGTGGGCGTAAACCCGTTGCGCGGCCAGAACAACGTTCAGGGCTCGTGCGACATGGGCTCGTTCCCGCACGAACTGCCGGGCTACCGCCACGTATCGGGCGATGCGGTGCGTGACATCTACGAGGCGCTGTGGGGCGTCAAGATTGACACCGAGCCGGGCCTGCGCATTCCCAACATGCTCGACGCCGCAGTGGAAGGCACGTTTAGGGGCATATACATCCAGGGTGAGGACATCCTGCAGTCCGACCCCGACACCAAGCATGTCTCCGCCGGCCTTGCCGCGATGGAATGCGTCGTCGTGCACGACCTGTTCCTCAACGAGACCGCGCGGTATGCGCATGTTTTCCTGCCGGGTTCGACGTTCCTTGAGAAGGACGGCACGTTCACCAATGCCGAGCGGCGCATCAACCGCGTGCGCAAGGTGATGGCCCCGAAGAACGGGCTTGCCGACTGGGAGGTAACGCAAAGGCTTGCGCAGGCGATGGGGCTCAACTGGGCCTACGACCACCCGTCGCAGATCATGGACGAGATCGCACAGACGACGCCGTCCTTCGCCAATGTCTGCTACGACTATCTGGAGCGAATGGGCTCGGTACAGTGGCCTTGCAATGACAAGGCGCCTGCGGGCACGCCGATCATGCATGTGGACGGGTTCGTGCGCGGCAAGGGCAAGTTCATCCGCACCGAATATGTCGCGACCGACGAGAAGACCGGGCCGCGCTTCCCGCTGCTGCTGACCACCGGCCGCATCCTCAGCCAGTATAATGTCGGAGCGCAGACGCGACGCACGCCGAACGTCATCTGGCACGACGAGGACGTGCTTGAAATCCACCCACACGACGCCGAGCAGCGAGGTGTGCGTGACGGAGACTGGGTGCGCCTGACCAGCCGCTCGGGCGAGACGACGCTGCGCGCGACGATCACCGACAAGGTCGCGCCGGGCGTGGTCTACACAACGTTCCATCACCCAGACACGCAGGCCAACGTCATTACCACCGACTATTCTGACTGGGCGACGAACTGCCCCGAATACAAGGTGACGGCGGTGCAGGTCGGCCCTTCGAACGGGCCGTCTCGGTGGCAGGAAGAATATGAAGACCTGTCGCGCAAGAGCCGCCGGATCGAAGGACACATGGAGGCGGCGGAGTGACCGCCCGCCCGCCCGTCACCTCGACGACGCGCATCGCACGGCGCGCGTCGGGAATGAAAGCCGCGGCGCGCAACGTGCCGGAAGAGACGCCGGTCGCGCTGTCTTATGCCGGCACGACGCATGCGGTGATGATGGCAAGCCCGGCGGATTTCGAGGATTTCGCAGTCGGTTTTTCGATCACCGAGGGGATCGTCGCCAAAGCGGACGAGATCGAAAGCGTGACGATGCAGGATGTGGGCGCCGGCGTGGACATCCAGATCAGGCTTAAGGACACCGCCAATACACGCTTCGAGGCGCGGCGCAGGCGACTGGCCGGGCCCGTAGGCTGTGGGTTGTGCGGGATCGAATCTATCGACGAAGCGATGCGCGACGTGGACACGGTACGCGGCTCGACCCTGGCTCTGGATGCTTCCCAGATTACCGAGGCGGTGCAGTTGCTTTCGAAGCAGCAACCTTTCCATGCAGAGACTGGCGCGGTGCACGCCGCAGGCTTCTACGTGCCAGGCAAGGGCATCGTGATGGCGCGTGAGGATGTGGGCCGCCACAACGCACTCGACAAGTTGGCCGGCGCGCTGAGCAAGGCGGGCATCGCGGGTGCGTCGGGCGCAGTGGTGGTCACATCGCGCGTGTCGGTGGAAATGGTGCAGAAGACGGCTGCCATCGGAGCGCCGTTCATACTTGCCGTTTCCGCGCCGACGGCGCTGGCGATCCGCACGGCCGATGCCGCCGGCATGACGCTTGTCGCGCTGGTGCGGGGCGAGGACTTCGACGTCTTCACCCATCCCGAGCGGCTGAAAAGCGGAGATGCACGCGATGTCGCATGACGAAACTCCCTTCGACCCGTACGCCAAGCTGGTGCGGATGGCGAACCAGATCGGAACCTTCTTCGAATCCAAACCGCACGACGAGGGCGTCGCGGGCGTGGCCGAACACATCAACAAGTTCTGGGAACCGCGGATGCGACGCCATCTGTTCGAAGTCGTCGATGCCGGTGGTGGGGACCTGAAGCCGATCGTGCTGGAAGCGGCAGGGACGATCAGGCGACCCGCGCCGGAGGAGCGCAAGGCAGGCTAGAGCGCGTCCGATCATCCAGCCATCGGTCGAGCGCGCGCCGTATCGACCTCGGCCAGCGCCATTCTCATGAAGCGGCCCGGCGCAATGCCGACGTGACGGCTGAAGGCCGTGCTGAAAGTGCTCGCCGACCCGTAGCCGATACGACCAGCCACTTCATCCAGGGCAATATCGCCACCTCGCAGAAGGCTCTTGGCAACCGCCATACGCCAGGACAGGAGATACTCCATAGGCCTGACGCCGGTCATTCTGGTGAAGCGGTCGAAGAAGGCCGACCGGGACATACCGGCTTCGCGTGCGAGGTCGGGGATGGTCCAGGAACGCTCCATGTCGCCGTGCATGCATCGCAGCGCTTTCGCGATACGGGCGTCGGCCAGACCGCGCAGCAGGCCCGGACCCGCCTCATGGCCGGGTGCCGCGCGCAGCGCCTCAATGAGCAGAATTTCCACCAGCCGTTCGAGTATGAAGTCCCGGCCGATATTGTCGCACGCCGCTTCCTCGCCGACCAGGCGCACAAGTTGCGCCAGCCGCGGGACACCGCGCACGTGGATCATGCGCGGAAGACGCGACACAAGCAGCGCCGCGTCGGGCGACCCGAATTTGAACCAGCCGCCGAACTGACGGACGTCCACTGGTCCATCTTGGCGGCCGTAGCGGATTTCGCGGCCCGGCGACAGGGAGGCCTGCGGATCTATATGTCGGAGGGGTGCGGGCTCGAAGCCGGACATGGTGAAGGCAGGTGTAGCTGGCAGCAGGACGAAGTCACCGGCTTCAAGAACAACAGGCGCCTCACCATCGACGGCAAGGTGACACCTCCCTTCCGTGACGGCGCAGAAACCCGCTTGGCCAAATTCGCCATAGCGCACCGCCCAGCGGCCGGCACCGCAGATGCCTTTGGAAAACACCGCGCTCGGTCGCAGTAACTGGATCACCTGGGACAATGGGTCGATCAAAACCGGACTATCTCCAATGAATATAGGACTTCTGATCGATGATGGTCCATCATCCATTGGCTACATAGGTCTCGTCAACACCAAACACACATAGGAGACCTGAATGAAAACCGTACTGATCACCGGTTGCTCGTCCGGCTACGGACTTGAAACGGCACGCCATTTCCATGCGCAGGGCTGGCGCGTCATCGCGACCATGCGCAATCCCCGCGACGGGTTGCTCCCCGTCTCGGAGCGCATTCGTCTTCTCCAGCTCGACGTAACCAGCGAGCCCAGCATCGCCGCCGCGATCGAGGTCGCCGGCCCTATCGACGTTCTCGTCAACAATGCAGGGATCGGCGTGGTCGGGGCCTTCGAGGCGACGCCCATGTCTCATATACGCAAAGTGTTCGAGGCCAACACCTTCGGTGTGATGGCCATGGTACAGGCCGTGATCCCGCAGATGCGGGCGCGGCGTGCGGGCACCGTCGTCAACGTGACCTCCAGCGTGACCTTGGCGCCGATGCCGCTGGCTGCAGCCTACACCGCCAGCAAACAGGCCATTGAAGGTTTTACCGGCTCTTTGGCTCATGAACTGGATGTGTTCGGCATCCGGGTGAAGCTGGTGGAACCGGGTTACGCGCCGACAACGCGATTTGCGGCGAACACAGATATTCCGGTCGCAGATCTGATCCCCGAGCCCTACGCAGATTTTGCAGGGCCGATCTTTGCCGAATTCGCCAGACCGGCCCAGACGACGAGGGAAAACGATGTGGCCGAGACGATCTGGCTGGCCGCCAACGACACGTCGAGCCGCCTGCGCTATCCGGCAGGGCCAGATGCCGTCGCACTGGCAAGGGCGGGTTGACGGAATCGTGTCACCGCAAACGAAAAAGGCCGGGATTGACCCGACCCTTCCCTACGCTCTCGCCTATGCCGGTTCATCCGCGGTCATCGACTGGCGATCTCTTCTCGCAGGCAGACATAGCTCGCCGGGATGACGGGCAGATGACAGCCTGCGGGAAACCGGCGTTCAGGCCTCCCTGCGGAAGATGATCACCGCAAACAACAGAACGCCTGCAAAGGTGACCAGCGACGATATGGCGACCAGCGGTTCCAGTTCGGTCCGCCCGCTCAGGAGCATGTAAAGGCTCGGCGTCATGACGGCGACGCCGATCGTGTAGACGAAGTATTGTATCCTCGCCAGGCGCGTTGCGCCCTTGCTCGGATGAAGCGCCAGATAGACGCCGAACAGGAACATAGTGACCCAGCCGAGCAGGTTGATGTGGGCATGCGCGCCCGCCGGTGCATAGCTGTGGGTGATCGACATATGCAGGCCGACCATGATGCCGACGATAAGGAAAACGATCGCCGTCTTGAAGTAATAGTTGGATATGTTGGTCATCGTACACCCCTCCCAATAAAGGCGGGGCAGAAAATAGCATAAACGATGTGACTCTTACATCATCACAACTGGTATCCACCGCCAAAAGAGAAGGCCGAAAGGATGACTTTCGGCCTTCTGGTTTGCGTCTCGTGTTTTCAGAAAACCGGAGGATAGGGCCGGCCGCCGCGATCGAGCGTGATCCAGCGCGTTTCGGTGAAGGTTTCAAGCGACCAGCGCCCGCCATGCTTGCCGACCCCGGAAGCCTTGAATCCGCCGAACGGTACATGCGGCTCGTCGTTCACCGAGGAACAGTTGATGTGGCAATTGCCTGTGTCCAGACGGTTGACGATGGCCAGGCCGCGGTTCTCGTCGCGCGTCATCACGCCGGCCGACAGGCCGTACTCGGTGTCGTTGGCGATCTGTACCGCCTCGTCGTCGGTACGGAAGGGAATGACCGGAACGACGGGGCCGAACGTCTCGTCCTGATAGAGTTTCATGTCGGGCGTGACGCCGGTTAGGATCGTCGGCTCGACAAAACGGCCCTCGATCTTGCCGCCGAGCACGACCTTCGCTCCCTTGGCGATGGCGTCTTCGAGCTGCTCCTTCACCTTGGCAACCTGCTTGTCGTTGATAAGCGGGCCTATGATGTGCTCCTTGCTCTTGGTCGGGTCACCGACCTTGAGCTTGGAGGCGCGCTCGACGAAACGCTTGAGGAAGTCGTCGAAAATCTTCTCGTGGACCAGCACCTTCTCGACGGACATGCAGATCTGGCCCTGATGCATGAAGGAGCCGAAATTGGCGGCCTGGGTGGCGCGCTCCATCTCGGCGTCGTCCAGGACGATAAGGGAGTCCTTGCCACCGAGCTCCACGCAACACTTCTTGAGATGCGCGCCCGCCTTGGCCGCGATCTGCCGGCCGACCGCGGTGGACCCGGTAAACGAGATGCCCTTGACGTAGGGGTGCTCGATCAGCTCGTCGCCCACTTCCTGCACATTTTCGCGCGAGCAGGTGACGACATTGAAGACGCCTTTGGGCAGGCCTGCCTCCTCGAAAATCTCGGCGAAGAGCAGACCTCCCAGATAGGGCGTCTCCTCCGACGGCTTGAGCACGATGGTGTTGCCGGCGACCAGCGGAAAGAGAAAGCCGCGCGCGGTGAGGATGCAGGGGAAGTTCCATGGCGAGATGACCGACACAACGCCCATCGGCCGGCGCGTCGCCATCGAGACCTTGCCGTATTCGGACGGCATGACCTCGCCGATCGGGTTCCACACGGACGCCGCGGCAGCATGGAAAACCTCAGGAACGTAGCCGGTTTCGAACATGCCCTTGCCGAACCAGCCGCCGCCCTCGGCCTGGATGGCATCGACGATTTCCATGCGTCGCCGTTCCCAGATCTCGGCAGCCTTATGCAGGTAGTGGGCGCGCTTGGAAAACGGCAGTTGCGACCATTCGGGGAACGCCGCATGCGCCGCCTCAATGGCGGCGGCCGTCTCGGCGCGGCCGCTGTCAGGCACGTCGGCCCACACGGAGCCGTCGGCGGGGTTGAGGTCCTTGAAGGTCTTCTTGGCGGCAGCCCAGCCGCCGCCGATATACATGCCTTCGAAAACGCGAGCCATATTCAAGCCTCCTTGTGCTTCTTCCGCTTCTTGCCAGCGGTTTCGGATTTTCCGGCCTTGGGAGAAGGCCGGGCGGGAATGGTGTAGGCGGTCAGGCGCTTGCCCCGCTGGGCGGTCACGTGAGCCGCGTGGATCGAGGCCGCGCGAGCAACCAGCTCGGCAATCGACAATCCGGCCGCCCGATTTGGAGCCTGCGCCTCATCGTCGATGGCAAGTCCGGCACTGTTGTGGCCGATCAGCCCGTGCGAGCCGTTTAGCGCCGATTGCGGCTGATGCGATGCCGGCTCAGGCTTCGGCGATGCCACGAAAGCGCTGGGCCGCGGCGCAGTGAGGCGGGAGGCGACCACATGTGCAACCAGTCGCTCGCTCGCACGCGCTGCCAGTGCGACGGCATCGTCGGAGAGTTTGCGTGCATCCTGCGAAACTGTCGCCGCGCGCGTTTGCGCCTGCGAAGGCGATGCCTCCGCGATTTCGGCCCATGGGTCGGCAGCGGCCTTCGGATCGTAGCGGCCGACGAATGCCGATGGCAGGGCACCATCGCGTCGCAGCGCGCGCACGAAAGCCTGCTGGATGCGCCCTGCTCTCCCGGCAAAATCGCCGATTGCCTGGCTCATCGCTTCGATGCTATCCGGCAGCCGCATTGACGGAGGCAGCAACACCTGCGGCGCGGCGGCGGGCGACGCCGTCTTGGCCGCACCGCCCAGATAGGCGCTGACCACGGCGGGATCGTTCATCAGTGCCTTGGCGGTGTTCTCTCCCGTGACGTGGCCGTTTTCGATCAGGTAGCCCCGCTCGGCGATCTTGAGGCTCTGCTTTGCGTTCTGCTCGACCAGCAGAATGCCGACACCCGTCTTGGCCACTTCGGCAAGCGCGCGGAAAAGCTCCTGCGATAGCAGCGGCGACAGGCCGAGCGATGGCTCGTCGAGCATCAGGATGTCGGGTTTGGACATCAGCGCCCGGCCTATGGCGACCATCTGCTGTTCGCCACCCGACATCGTGCGCGCGATCTGCGCCTTGCGCTCGGCAAGGCGGGGGAACAGCGCATAGATGCGCCTCAGCGTCTCCGCCTCACCGGCCCTTGCACGCGCAGCGAACGCGCCAAGGCGCAGGTTCTCGGCCACCGTCAGGTCGCCGAAGATGCCGCGCCCTTCGGGCACCAGCGCAATGCCTTCTTCGACTATGCGGTGAGGCTTGAGCGCGGTGATCGGCTTGTCGTTCATAACGACAGTGCTGCCGGTTTCGGCCCGCACGATGCCGGCGATGGCCTTGAGAAGAGTGGATTTGCCTGCACCATTTGCGCCCAGCACGACGCAAATCTCGCCCTTGTCGACGCGAGCGCTGACACCCTCGAGCGCCCGATGGCGGCCGTAGCTGACGGAGAGGTTGCTGACCTCAAGCATCATCATCCCCCAGATAGGCGCGTATGACTTCGGAGTCGGACAATGTCTCGGCCACGCCACCTTCGGCGATCTTCACGCCGCTGGACATGACGACGCAGCGGTCGCAGAGCGTGCGGATGGCGTCCATCACATGCTCGACCATGATAATCGTGCGGCCTTCGTGACGCAGCTCGTCTATGAGCGAGATGCCGATCTTGAGTTCGGATGGGTTGAGACCGGCCAGCCATTCGTCGAGCAGAAGCAACCGAGGATCGGAAGCCAGCGCGCGGGCCAGCTCCAGCCGCTTCTGGTCGATATAGGTCATCGCGGCTACGGGCGCGTGCGCCTTGCCGGCCAGCCCGACGCGCTCCAGCAAGCGATGCGCCAGTTCCCGCGCCTCTTCACCCCAAAGCCGGCGATGGCCGAAGACGGCGCCCGCCATGACGTTGCCCTCGGCATCTAGCGAAGGCAGCACGCGAACGAGCTGGAAAGTGCGCGACACGCCCCTGCGTGCGATGTGATGTGCGGCAAGTCCCGAAATCGCCTTGCCGCCAAGCGCAATCTCGCCGGCCGTTGGCTTGAGCGCGCCGGAGATGAGGTTCAGCATCGTGGTCTTGCCGGAGCCGTTGGGGCCGATGAGGCCCAGAAGCTCGCCTTGCTTCACATCGAAGGATACGTCGTTGACGGCTATAAGGCCGCCGAACTTCTTCTGCGCGCGGTTGACTGAGAGGATGGGCGCTGCGGTCATGCCGCCTTCTCCTCGCCGACAGCCGTCTGGCGTGCCTGCCATTTCGCCCGCGCCTGCTCGATCAATCCCGTTACCCCGTTGGGAATGAAATAGACGATAGCGAGGAAGGCGAGGCCGATGACGATCGAGGTGTGGTTGGGGAACCGCGCCGAGACGATGTCCATGACGATGGTAAACGGCACCACGCCTACGAGCGGACCCCACAACCGCTTCGTGCCGCCCAGAAGCGCCATGATGACGACGAGGAACGAAATCATAGGATTGAAAGCCGATGGCGGCTCGATATAGGCGTAGCGCGGGGCGCTGATCGCGCCGGCGATGCCGATGAACGCGCCCGAGACCATGAACAGCACGATCTTCGCGCGGGCAGTGTCGATGCCGACATGCTTCGCCACCGTCTCATCGTTACCGATGACCTGCATGGCAAAGCCCAGCCGCGATCGGTTAATCGCCCAGCCGGTGATGAAGACAGCCACGGTGAGTGCCAGCAGCATCCAGTAGATGTGTTCCTCTGTCATGTCGGTGAAGACGTAAAGCCCCATTCGCGTCGTGAACTTGGCCTGCGCCCAGGTGACGAGCTGGCGGACCAGTTCTGCCAGACCCAGTGTGAAGATGACAAAATAGACGCCTGACAGCCGCAGCGTTGCTGCGCCGACGAGGCCTGCGAGCGAGGCCGATACGAGGGCGGCGATGCCGACCAGAACCGGATAGGGCAGATGGTTGATCCACAGGCCGACAGAATAGGTGCCCAACCCGAAGAAGGCGGCGGTTGCCAGCGAGATGTAGTGCGTCGGGCCAGAGAACAGCGTCCACGCCGTGCACAGGGCGGCGTAGAGCATGATGTTGACCGATATCGACAGGTAGTAGCCCTGATCAAAAAGCGGCAGCGTCGCCGCAAGCGCCGCGACAGCAGCACCTGCGAGGCCGATGCGGATTTCGTGTGACGTGAGGTTCATGTGGTCTGCCTCCCGAAGATGCCTTGCGGCCGGAACAGCAGCACGAGGATGAAGAGCGTGTAGGTAGCGGCCAGCGTGAGGCCTGGATCGATGAGGCTGGCAACCGCCGTCTCGGCCACACCGAGGATGAGCGCCGCCAGAACAGCGCCGCGGATATCGCCCACCCCGCCCATGATGACGATGATGAGTGCCTTCATCGTGAAGACGACGCCCATGGACGCGTTGAACGTATAGAAGGTCGAAAGCAGCGCGCCACCACAGGCCGTCAGCGCACCGCCTAGCGCAAACGCGAAGGCTGCGGTGCGCGCCACGTCGATGGCGACAAGATTGGCCGAGGTAGGATCTGCCGCCACGGCGCGGACCGCAGTGCCGTGCCTCGTGTGATACAGGAACAGGTAAAGCGCCAGCGCGATGACGACGGCGGCGGCGAACGCGACCACCCGGTTGAGCCCGTAGGCGCTGCCGAACAGCACGAAACGCTCGGCGAGGAAGGTGTAGGAGAAATACTCGCCGCCGAAGCTGAGCAGCATCAACCCTTGAAGCAGGAACAGCAAACCAAAGGTGGCGAGGATGGAGTCCACCTCCAGCATGCCGCGGTTCTTGGCTCGGTTGACGAGCGGGCGCAGCGCGAAGCGATAGATCGCCCAGTTGAGCGCGAAGGCCGCGGGCGCGATGATGAGCAGTCCGTAGATCGGGCTGATGGCGAATGAGGCGTAAAGCCAGAACGCCACGAAGCAGCCCGCGACCAGCGTTTCACCGTTGGCAAGGTTCATGATGCGCGCGACGCCGTATTGCAAGGTCAGCCCCAGCGCGATCAGCGCGTAGGTGCCGCTCAGCAATATGCCCGTAACCAGAATTTCCATGGATCAATCTACCATTGAAGCCAACCGGCGCGGCACGAAACCGCGCCGGTTGGTTTATGCCGGGGCTATTCCCAGCCTTCCTTGCGAACCGGTTCGATGGCACCGTCGATGCCGTTGGCGGCGACGCCGTGGAAGACGCCGTCCTTCCACTGACCGACCGTCCAGAGCGAGCGGTTGACGTTGTTTTCGAACTTGATCGGACCCATCACCGTGTCGAACGTGCCGGTCTTGATCGCCTCGATGACGGCCGCGCGATCCTTGGTACCGGCCTGCTCAATCGCCTGCTCCAGCACCTGGAGGCCAGAATAGGTGACCGCGCTCGCCCAGTAGTCCGGCTCGGCCCCCGTGACTTCCTTGTGGCGCGCGCGATACTCCTGGATCGTTGCGTCGTCGGGGTTGGTGCCGCCGGCGCCCAGCACGCCGTTGGCAGCCGCGCCGAAGCGGCCGGCATAGGCCGGGAAGGATGCGCCGACGCCGACGTAGAACGCGCCGACATCAAGCCCCTGTATCTGCGCCTGCTCGGTCAGCGCGAAGGTGTCGCCCGGGTACGAGAAGCCGACGAATGCATCGGGAGCGGCGGCCTTGGCCTGGCTGATGATGGGGGCGACATCCTGCGTGCCGAACGGGTAGGAAGCCTCGTAGACGATCTCGAAGCCGGCTTCTTCAAGTGCGGGCTTGCCTGCACCGGCCAGTTCGAGGCCGAAGGCATCGGCCACATGAACGAGCGCCACCTTGTTGCCGATATGGCCCGCATCGCGCAGGCGCGTCAGGGTTTCGGCAGCACCAACGGCGAGTTCGCGCGACGTCCCGAGCATCCAGAACGAGTTAGGCCAGCGCTCTGCAAACTCCTCGACGCCGTCCGTGATGGCGCTGGTGGTGATGTGCGGGTAGCCGTAGCGTGCGATGAGCGGCGCGGTCGCGACGTTGAGGCCGGTCGAGTAGGGCGTCACGATAAAGTCGACATTGTCGACTGTCGCGAGACGCTGGATGTTCTTGATAGCTTCCTCGGCGCTGGTCTTGTCGTCGTATTCGATGAGTTCGACCTTGAGCTGCTTGTCGCCGACCTTGATGCCGCCGCGCTCGTTAACGTCGTTGACCCATAGCTGGATGTTGGGCCAATGGCTGGTCGCGCCGCCGCCGCCGAGCGGCCCGGTCTTGGGCGCGCTGGCGCCGATCTTCAGCACCTCGTCCTGCGCCAAGCCGGCTGCCGGCAGCATCGCCAGCGTCGCGGCCGATGCGGCCAGTGCAAGAAGCGTTCTCCTGAGCATGTCATTCCTCCCTTGGTTGCCGAAAGACGCGGGATCATCCCGCGCGTAAGCGTCAGAGCGGGTAATCCTGTTTCCCGCTCTGAATGGTGATCCACCGAAGCTCGGTGAATTCGTCTATGCCGGCACGCCCGCCGAAGCGGCCGTAGCCGGAAGCCTTGACCCCGCCGAACGGCATCTGTGGCTCGTCGTTGATGGTGGCGCCGTTGATGTGGCAGATGCCCGTCTCCAGCCGCTGCGCGACGTTGAGCGCGCGGGCCACGTCGCGGCCGAATACGGCGGCGGACAAGCCGTATTCCGTATCGTTGGCGATTGAGACCGCCTCGTCGACATCCGAGTAACGGATGACGGAGGCGACAGGGCCGAACGTTTCCTCATAGTAGATGCGCATGTTGGGCGTGACTCCATCGAGGATCGTCGCGTCGAGATAGGCGCCATCCTGACGGCCGCCGGCGATCAGCTTCGCGCCTTTCATAAGCGCATCGTCCACCAGCGCCTTCACGCGGTTGGCAGCTTGCTCGCTTATCATCGGGCCGATCTTGCTGTCCGGTTTTCCCGGATCGCCTACCGTCATGCGCTCGGCCTTCGCGCGCAGCTTCTCGACGAACGCTCCGACCAGATCTTCATGCACGATCAGACGCTCGGTCGACATGCAGATCTGTCCCTGATGAAAGAACGCGCCGTAGGCTGCCGCTGCCACGGCCTCATCCACATCGGCATCGTCGAGCACGATCAGCGGAGCCTTGCCGCCGAGTTCCAGCAGGCACTTCTTGAGATGGCGCGCACACAGCAAGGCGATGACCCTGCCGGCGCGCGTCGAGCCGGTGAAGTTGACCCGGCGCACAGCGGGGTGGGCGATAAGTGCCTCGGCGATCTCTTCCGCCTCGTCACCGGCATTGTGGACGATGCCCACGACGCCGGCCGGCAAACCCGCTTCGGCCAGCACGCTCACGATCAGCTCATGGGTGCGGGGGCATAACTCGGATGCCTTGAAGACGACCGTGTTGCCACAGGCAAGCGGGGTGGCCAGCGCACGTACACCCAGTACAATAGGAGCATTCCACGGCGCCATGGACAGTACGACGCCGCAGGGTTGCCTCACGGCCATTGCGAGCATGCCCGTTCGATTGGCGGGCACGACCTCACCAGCGATATTGGTGGTGGAGGCGGCCGCCTCGCGCAGGATGGAAGCGCCGAGCTGGCAGTTAAGTTCGCTCCACGCACGGGTGCCGCCGGTCTCGGCCGCGATGAGCCTGACGAAATCCTCGGTGTGAGAAAGCAGAAGGTCGGCCGCACGATCGAGCACCGCGCGGCGTTGCGACGGCGACGTCTGCGACCAGACGGGAAACGCGGATGCCGCAACATTGGCGGCATGGCGCGCATCGGCCACTGTGGCCGGCGCGGGGCGTTCGTCCGGTTGCGTCGATGCGCTCGCGGCGCGCACGGCCTCGTTCAAGCTTGTCTCCTCCCTGGCAGCCAGCTCTCCCGTCCGGTTGCGCAATCGACTGGCGAAAGCGCGATCCCGCCACCATCAAGCAAACAGCAAAGCGCCCGGTCGGTAGAATAGAAAAATCTGGCTATCTATTGTATAAATATGGCCCATCTGAAATCACGCGCTAGAGTGCCGGGCCAGTTAGCCGGCAAATGTCAGGAACGAGATGAAAGCCGAACCTATCGAGAGCAGCCTCCATTCGCGGATATGGTCGTTCAACCGACAGAGCGAAAATGTCGCGCGGCATGTGGTGCTTCTGACCGACGGCACGGGCGAGGCGGAGATCGGCGACCTGCGTTTCGCCGTTTCTGCGCCGGCTATTCTCTGGCTCGGCAACACCGAACCGGGGCGACTGAGGGTCGAGGCCGGAGGCACCGGCTTTCGCGGCTGGGCCAGCGATGCGATGGTGGTTTCCGCCATCGGCGACCAGGCGGAATCCGTCGGCCTCCACTATCTTGTCGAGCGCAGCTTCGTGCTTTCCCTGTCGGGACAGGATGAACAGGCGAGGTTGCTGGAACGATGTTTCCTGGGCGTGCTGAACGAACTGCGCCAGCCGATGGAGGGTTCGCAACTGCTCCTGTCAGCCTTGCTACGCATCATCCTGGTTTCGATGATCCGGGTGTCGGGCGGCAAGGAAATGGCGCCTTCGGGCATCGGCGAGAAGAACAGCCTGCTGCAGCGCTTTCGCCAGCTCGTGGAGATGAATTTCCGCGGCCACTGGAGCGTCGCGCAGTATGCCGACGCTCTCGGCATCACCACCGACCGGCTGCACGCAATCTGCACGACCGGCATCGGGAAGTCCCCTAAGGCGCTGATTTCCGAAAGGCTGGCGCACGAGGCCGCGCTGCGGCTGGAGCGTTCGTCGCTGACCATCCAGCAACTGGGCCACGCGCTTGGGTTCAACGATCCGGGGCACTTCTCCAGCTTCTTCCGGCGCATGACAGGCATGCCGCCGGGTCGCTACCGCAAGCAGGCGGCGGCCTCACGGCTTCAGGGTGTCAACGCGCCCACGCCAAGCTTCGCCGACTGGCCATAGCGCCTAGCGCAATTGACAAGCAGGCGGTGGCCGAAACACTCTGCGACCATGAATCTGCCCAACGACCGCATCCGCGCCCTCCCCTGCTGGAAGGGCGAAATCGCAATCGAGCCGCTTCACGGCGGCCTCTCCAACCAGAATTTCCTCGTCACCGACGCCGCAGGCAGGCACGTGGTGCGGTTCGGCGAGGATTTTCCGTTCCATCACGTGCAGCGAGAACGCGAGATCATGACCACCCGCGCAGCTCATGCGGCCGGCTTTGCGCCTGCCCTGCACTACACACAGCCCGGGGTGATGGTAAGCGAGTATCTGGGAGCAAAAACCTATGGCGAGGAGGATGTACGCGCCAATCTTGCAGGCGTGGCGCAGCTGATAAAGCGGTTTCACGACACCATGGCCGCCCACGTTTCAGGCGCAGGTTTCATATTCTGGGTGTTCCATGTGATCCGCGACTATGCACGCACGCTGGAGCACGGAAAGAGCCGCAAGATCCCCGATCTGCCCCGCTATCTGGAACTGTCTCACGAGATGGAGGCGGCGCAGGTGCCGTTGCCGATCATCTTCGGCCACAACGATCTGCTGCCCGCCAACCTGCTCGATACGGGCGACCGCTTGTGGCTGATCGATTTCGAGTATGCAGGTTTTTCCACCGCCATGTTCGACCTTGCCGGCCTGTCTTCCAACGCCAGTTTTTCGGCTGACGAATCCGAAGGGCTTCTGGCGATCTATTTCGGCGCGTCGCCAACGCCGGAGCTGAAACGGTCGCTGGCCGCCATGCAGTGCGCGTCGCTCCTGCGTGAGGCGATGTGGAGCATGGTGTCGGAGTTGCATCTGGATGCGCCCGGTGTCGACTATGTCGCCTATAGCGAGGAAAACCTCGAGCGTCTCGCAACGACCCTCGACAGCTATCGCAGCCTCTACGGAAAAGCATGACCATGACGCTTCCCTCCCATGCACAGATCGTCGTCATCGGCGGTGGCATCATCGGCTGCTCGACGGCGTATCATCTTGCCCGCGACAAGGCCGACGTCCTGCTTCTGGAGCAGGGCAAGCTGACCTCCGGCTCCACGTGGCACGCCGCCGGACTGGTCGGCCAGTTGCGCTCGTCGGCGTCTATCACGCGAGTGCTGAAATACTCCGTCGATCTCTACAAACAGCTGGAGGCGGAAACCGGCCTCGCGACCGGGTGGAAGATGACCGGCTGCCTGCGGCTGGCAACCAACCAAGACCGGTGGACGGAATTCCGGCGGTTGGCGACAACGGCCAAGAGCTTCGGCATGGAAATGCACCTCGTCTCTCCGGAGGAGGTGAAGCGCATGTGGCCGCTGATGGAGGTGTCCGATCTCGTGGGCGCGTCATGGCTTCCCACCGATGGGCAGGCCAGCCCGTCCGACATCACCCAGTCGCTTGCCAAGGGCGCGCGGATGCACGGTGCGAAGATCGTCGAGGATGTACGCGTGACGGGCTTCGAGATGGACGGTGCCCGCATCGTCAAGGTGAAGACGACGCAGGGTGACATCGCCTGCGACAAGGTCGTCAACTGCGCGGGACAGTGGGCGCGGCAGGTCGGCGCGATGGCCGGCATCAACGTGCCGCTGCAGCCGGTGAAGCACCAGTACATCATCACTGAGAAGATCGAGGGGCTTTCGGCCGACGCACCCACCATCCGTGACCCCGATCGGCGCACCTATTTCAAGGAAGAGGTCGGCGGTCTGGTCATGGGCGGCTACGAGCCCAACCCGCAGCCATGGACCACCGGTGATGTCCCGAACGACTGGGAGTTCAGGCTGTTCGATGACGACTTCGACCACTTCGAACAGCATATGATGCAGGCTATCGAGCGTGTTCCCGCGTTGGAGACGGCAGGCGTCAAGCAGATGATAAATGGGCCGGAGAGCTTCACGCCCGACGGCAACTTCATCCTCGGGGCGGCGCCCGAATGCGCAAACATGTTCGTAGGTGCGGGCTTCAACGCCTTCGGTATAGCGTCGGGCGGCGGCGCTGGCTGGGTGCTGGCGCGGTGGGTCATCGACGGCGAAGCGCCGCTGGACCTGTGGACGGTCGACATACGCCGCTTCTCGGGCCTGCACCGGAACCGCGACTGGGTGTGCGAGCGCACGCTGGAAGCCTACGGCAAGCATTACACGGTCGGCTTTCCACATGAGGAATATGAAAGCGGCAGGCCCGCCATCGTCTCACCGCTCTTTGAGAGGCTGAAGGCGCATGGCGCGGTGTTCGGCTCCAAGCTCGGCTGGGAGCGGCCGAACTGGTTTTCCGAGGAACCCGGCGCGCGCGACGAATATTCGATGGGAAGACAGAACTGGTTCGATGCTGTCGGGCGCGAGCACGCCCATGTGCGTGAGAAGGTCGGTATCTTCGACCAGTCGTCATTCGCGAAATACGAGCTGTCGGGAAGCGACGCTCAGAAGGCGCTCGATTTCATCTGCGCCAACGACGTGTCGAAGCCGGCGGGTCGGCTGACCTACACGCAGTTGCTCAACACGCGCGGCGGCATTGAGGCCGACCTGACCGTGGCGCGTCTTTCGGACGACCGGTTCTATATCGTGACCGGCACCGGCTTTCGGACCCATGACTTCGGCTGGATCTCGGACCATATCGGCGACGGGCTCGATGCGGCGCTGGTGGACGTGACGGAGCGCTTCGGCACCCTCTCGCTGATGGGACCAAAGGCGCGCGATGTTCTCGAAAAAGTGACAGACGCTGATGTCTCCAACGCCGGTTTCCCGTTTGGTCACGTGCGCGAGATTTCGATCGCGGGCCACGTAGTGCGAGCATTGCGCGTCACTTATGTCGGTGAACTGGGCTGGGAGCTTCACGTGCCCATAGCCGCGACGGGCGAAGTGTTCGATGCGCTGATGGACGCGGGCAAGCCATTCGACATACGGCCGGTCGGCTATCGCGCGCTGGAATCGCTGCGGCTGGAAAAAGGCTATCGCGCCTGGGGCTCCGACATCACGCCTAACGACTCGCCCTTCGAGGCTGGGTTGGGTTGGGCGGTGAAGCTGAAGAAGAATATCGACTTCCTCGGCCGTGACGCATCCGCAACCTTCTTAGCCAAGCCGCTCAGGAAGCGGCTGGTCTGCTTCACCATGGACGACCCCAACGTCGTGCTGCTGGGTCGCGAGACGATCCTGCGCGACGGCGCGCCGGTGGGCTACCTCACCTCCGGCGGCTATGGCTACACGGTCAGCAAGAGCATCGGCTACGGCTACGTCCGAAATGCAGAAGGCGTTAGCGACCAGTTCCTGACGTCAGGCCGCTACGAACTGGTGGTCGCTATGGAAAACGTACCCGCAACCATCCATATCGAGCCGCTGTATGATCCGTCTGCAAGCCGCGTGAAGGCCTGAGGCGTCAATTGCCGCGCGGCGGGAGCACGGGAACAGGCTGGTAAATGACCACGGGCCAGCTGCTGCGTTCGAACGACGCCATGCTGGCACGGCGCTCGGCCCGGCGATCGAGCTCAATGCGCTGCAGGCATTCGGCAAACGCTTCGCTGCCCTGCCGAAATCCGTAGTCCCGGCATACTGCTTCGTCGGCTGCGCGACGCTCCTCCAGTGTCGTGGTGCAGCCGGCCAGCGCGGCGAGCGCGACGATCAGGGGGATGGTCGGTTTCATGACAACCTCGCGAAACTGTAGCCAAGACTATTGAACCTGAACATTGGCGTCCAGTTTTATCGCTGCGTTCCATTCACTCCATCCAGACCAGCGCCCAGGTTGGATGGCTATTCGGCGGGCGCTACCTGTGCGCCGTCGAAACCCGGCTCGCTCGCGGCCAGTTCGACCGCCTTCGGCACCGACAGCCACAGCGCGATGGCGAAGCCGGCAATGCCACCGCCAAGCTTGCCCAGCAGCAGCGGCAGGATGGTGGCAGGCTGGAAATTGGCCGAGAATGCCAGATGGTCGCCGAACATGAAGGCCGCGCATACGGCAAAGGCAATGGCCAGCACCTTGTCTTGCGGGCGCATGTCGCGCACCAGCCGGAACATCGCGATGATATTCGCGCAGGCGGCTAGGAGGCCGGCAGCACCCGCTGCCTCGACGCCGATGCGCTTGCCCAGCGCCTCCATCGGCCCGGCCAGATACTTCGTCAGCAGGTACACCATCGGAAACGCGCCGGCGAGCATGATGCCGATATAGCCGGCGATCTCGAGCGCGCGGAACTGGTCTGCCTCGTCCGCGATAATCGGATCGAAGCCCCAACCACCGAAAACCATGCTGAAAAAGCCGGTGAAGTATTCGACGATGGAAAATACCAGCACGAGCGTGATGCCGGCATACATGATCCGGCCAAACCAGAGAAAGCCCGTAATCATCGCGTCGGGCGCGAACCTCAAGCCCAACGCAATGGCGACGCAAAAGACTATCAGGGGCAGAAGGTTGGTGAGGATCGCGCCGAAGGTGAGGCCGATGGTGTGCATCGTCTCGGTGTCGGCGGTGTTGACCGTGGGGCGCACCTCCAGCCCGGACATCGCGAGGATCGCACACGTGATAAACACGCCGACAGGCACGCTGAGGATGCCCGACATGATGCCCAGCGCCATGTATTTGTGGTCGCGCTTTTCGAGCATGGCGAGACCGACGGGGATGGAAAAGATGATGGTGGCGCCCGCCATGTAGCCGACCACCGCAGCCATGATCCAGCCGTCGCGCGTTTCGGCAAGCGCGTCAGCCAGTTGGTAGCCGCCCATGTCGACGGCGATGATGGTGGTGGCCGCGATGGCGGGGTCGGCCCCGATAACGGAGAAGAGCGGCCCGACCAGAACGCGCACGAACTCCGACAGATAGGGGATCGCGGCCATGATGCCTGCAACGGGAATGAAGATAGGACCTATCGCATAGATGCCTTCTCGAAACTCCTTGCCCAGCCCTTCATCCGCGTTGCGGATCGAGGCAATGGCGCCGGCAACCGCGCAAGCCATGATGATGTAGATGACGACGGTTCCGATAGCGGCCATGTGTCCCTCCCCACACTGCACCCGCGACTCGCACGCAGGCATTGCGATGATGCCGTAGCGTCAACCGGATGGAAAGTGGGTTTGGAACGAGGCGCCTAGTGGGGAGTGACGTGGCGCCGGTGGACGTTCGCCGGCCTGCCGGGCAACGCCAAGGCAGTGGCGCGACGCGGACGCTCCGCGACCAGCCTGCCCTTGGCGACCACGGCGACGCGGTCGGCGCGCAGGCGGATCGCCTCGATAGGGTTGCCGGCATCGAGCACGACAAGGCTGGCTGTCTTGCCGACTTCCAGTCCGTAGTGGTCCAGCCCCATGATGGCCGCGCTGGTCTTCGTCACCATGTCGAAGCAGCGGCGCATGTCGTCAGGGCTGGTCATCTGCGCCACGTGAAGCCCCATGAACGCGACGTCGAGCATGTCGGCCGTGCCCAGCGAGTACCAGGGGTCGAGCACGCAATCCTGCCCGAAGCCGACGCGAATACCTGCCTTCAGCATCTCGGGCACGCGCGTCATGCCCCGGCGCTTGGGATAGGTGTCGTGGCGGCCTTGAAGCACGATGTTGATGAGCGGATTGGGGATCGCCGACACCTGCGCCTCGGCGATCAGCGCCAGCAGCTTGGAGACGTAGTAGTTGTCCATGGAGTGCATGGAGGTGAGGTGCGAGCCGGCCACCCTCCCCTGCAACCCAAGGCGCTGCGTCTCATACGCAAGCTGCTCGATGTGGCGCGACAGCGGGTCGTCGGTCTCGTCGCAGTGCATGTCGACCATCAAGCCGCGCTGCGCAGCGATCTCGCAAAGCTCGGTGACGGAGCGGCGGCCGTCCTCCATCGTGCGCTCGAAATGCGGAATGCCGCCGACCACGTCGACACCCAGGTCGAGCGCGCGGATCGTGTTCGCCCTGGCCGTCGGATCGCGGAAATAGCCGTCCTGCGGGAAGGCGACCAATTGCAGATCGATGTAGGGCGCGACTTCCTTCTTGACCTCCAATAAAGCCTCGACGGCGAGCAGCCGGTCGTCGCAGGTATCGACATGGGTGCGGATGGCCAGCAGGCCCATCGACACGGCCCAATCGCAGTAAGCGAGCGCGCGCTGCTTGACCGCCTCTTGGGTGAGCAACGGCTTCAACTCACCCCACAGCGCGATGCCTTCCAGAAGCGTGCCAGAGGCGTTGATGCGCGGGATGCCGTAGGAAAGTGTGGCGTCCATATGGAAATGCGGATCGACGAAAGGCTGCGAGACGAGGCAGTCGGCAGCATCGACGTCGCTACCCGCTTCCGCCTCAATAGTAGGTTCGATGGCAGCAATTTTGTCTCCCCGAATGCCGATGTCAGCACGCGTTCCATCCGGCAGGATGCCGCCCTTCACGATCAGGTCGAAGCTCATCTCTCGCCTTTCTGGTATGGAATCATCAACGCCTTGGGATAGGCCGCGCGCCGTGACATGACGACCAGCGCCAGGATCGACAGGACGAACGGCATCATCAGGAAAAGCTGGTAGGGCACCGCGCCACCGGTGATCTGCTGCAGGCGCACCTGATAGGCGTCGAAGGCAGCGAACAGGATTGCGCCCAGCAGCGCCTTGCCCGGCCGCCACGATCCGAACACCACGAGCGCGATGCAGATCCATCCGCGGCCATTTATCATCTCGAAGAAGAAGGAGTTGAAGGCCGACATGGTCAGGAACGCGCCACCTACGGCCATGAGCGCGCTGCCGGCCATGACCGCGCCCGTGCGGATGGCGGTTACGCTGATGCCTTGCGCCTCGACGGCGGACGGGTTCTCGCCAGCGGCACGCACGGCTAACCCCAGAGGTGTCCGATAGAGCACCCATGCAACCACGCCGACGGTGACGAAGGCGAGATAGGTCAGCGGCGTCTGGTTGAAGAGCGCGGGCCCGAGCACAGGAATCTCGGAGAGTACGGGGACCGGCAGCGGCTGGAACGACGCGATCCGGGGCGGCGACGTCACTTCCGGCAGGACGATGCGGTAGGTGAAATAGGTCAGGCTGGTGGCCAGCAACGTGATGCCGATGCCGACCACATGCTGCGACAGGCCCAGCGGCACCGTGAGCGTGGCATGAAGCAGGCCGAACATCGCGCCGGCCATCGCTGCAATCGCCACGCCGGTCCACAGATCGCCGCCGAGATAGACGGTAAGCCAACCGGCGAACGCGCCCGCAACCATTATGCCCTCGATGCCGAGGTTCAGAACGCCAGCCCGCTCGCAGATGAGCTCGCCCATGGTGGCGAAGATCAGCGGCGAGGCGATACGGATCGCTGCAACCCAGAAGGATGCGGTAAAGAGGATTTCGAATGCTTCGATCATTGCATCACCGCCACCTCACGCGGAAACGCGTGAGCATGATTGCGACCACCATCGTCAGCAGCGAGGTCGCAACCATGACCTGCGCGATGTAGGAGGGAACGCCGGCGGTTCGGCTCATGGCGTCGGCTCCGACGAAGATGCCGGCGACGAAGATGGCGGCCAGCACCACGCCCAGCGGGTTGAGCATGGCCAGCATGGCGACCACGATGCCGGTGTAGCCGAAGCCCGGCGAGAGGTCCAAGGTGAGATTGCCCTTGAGCCCGGCGACCTCGGAGAAGCCTGCGAGCGCCGCCAGGCCGCCGGACAGCAGCGCTGTCTTCATCAGCACGTGATTGACAGGGATGCCGGCAAAACGAGCGGCCTCCGGGTTATGGCCCACGGCACGCATCTCGTAGCCCAACGTCGTCTTTTTCATGATGACCCAGACCGCCACGGCCGCCACCAGCGCTATGAGGAACCCCAGATGCAGCCGCGTGCGCGGAATCAGACGCGGCAGTTGGGCCTCGGCGATGACGCGCTGCGATTGCGGCCAGCCCATGCCCATCGGGTCTTTCAAAACACCTTCCAGCAGCATCGACACGAAGAGCAGCATGATGAAGTTGAACAGAAGCGTCGTGACGACCTCGTCGACGCCGAAGCGTGTCTTGAGTATGGCCGGGCCGAGAAGAACGAGCGCGCCGGCCGCCATGGCCACGACCATGATGAGCGGAATGAGTATGGGGGCCGGTAGTGGCAAAAGGCCGGTGCCGAGCACGACAGTGATGATCGCACCGGCGTAGAGTTGGGCCTCGGCGCCGATGTTCCAGAGCTTGGCGCGGAACGCCACGGCAACGGCCAGCCCGGTGAAAATGAGCGGTGTCGCGCGTGTCAATGTTTCAAGAAGTGCGAACTGCGACCCGGCTGCTCCCTTCGCCACCAGCCCGAAGACGGAGAAGGGCGAAGCCCCTGCAGCAAGGACCAGCAGCGACGAAATGACGAACGTCGCGGCCATCGCGCCGATGGGATAGGCAAGCATGGTGGCCAGAGATGGCGCCGGCTTCGGCTCAAGCCGCATCGGCTGCCTCCCCCATGCCGTGGCCGGCCATGAGTTCGCCGAGTTGCTGTATCGAGCGTTCGCCGCGCGGCGAGGGCTCGGATATTTTGCCCTTGAACATGACGCGCACTTCGTCGGACAGCGCGAGGATTTCGTCGAGATCTTCGGAGATAAGCAGGATAGCCGCGCCCCTCCCCCGCGCCTCCAGAAGCCGCCGGTGGACATAGGCGACCGCGCCGACATCAAGCCCCCGCGTCGGCTGGTTGGCGAGGATGACGACGGGGTCGGGATAGAGCGCGCGGCCAAGGATGAGCTTCTGCATGTTGCCGCCGGAGAGCAGCCTGATGCGCGCGTCGGGCGACGGGCACTTCACATCATAGTCCCGGATCAGTTCCTCCGCGAAGGCACGCGCGGCTTTCCAGTCCATGAAGCCGTGCCGGCTGAACTGGGCGGAGCGGTAGCGCTCGGCGATCACGTTTTCGGCGACGCTCATGTCACCTATGGAGCCGACGGCGTGTCGGTCCTCGGGAATGCGGGCGATGCCCCCTTCGAGTGCCTTGCGCGGCGACCAATCCGAAACCGCAGCACCGGCAAGGCGCATGGTGCCCGCTGAAGGGGCGAGCGCGCCGGCCAAGAGTGCTGCAAGAGCTGCCTGTCCATTGCCGGAAACGCCGGCAAGGCCGGTGATGACGCCGCCGTGCAACCGTAGCGATACATGATCGAGCGCGCTGCCGCCGGCGCGCGCAGCGGTTGAGACATCGTCGAGGGACAACAGCTCGCCGCCACGTACGACCGGGGCAACGGGCGGCGACATCACCTCCCGCCCGACCATGAGCGCTGCAAGTTCTTGCCTTGTCGTGTCAGCCGTTATGCGCTCGCCGGCCAGCCTGCCGCCACGCAGCACCAGCACGCGGTCGCTGACAGCCATCACCTCGTTCAGCTTGTGGGAGATGAAGATGATCGAGAGCCCGCGCGCCACCAGCATCTTGAGAGTGCGGAACAGCCCTTCCGTCTCAAGCGGCGTGAGCACGGCCGTGGGTTCATCGAGGATGAGCACGCGCGCGTCGCGATAGAGCGCCTTGAGTATCTCGACGCGCTGGCGTTCGCCCACCGACAGAGCGGCGATCTGCCGGTCAGGATCGACGGCGAGGCCGAAGTCGGTCGCTAGCTGGCGGATGCGAGCCCGTGCGCCGGAACGGTCCAGCCGCCAAGACCAGGGGTTTTGCGTGCCCAGCGCAATGTTTTCGAGCACCGTCATGTTGTCGGCCAGCGTGAAATGCTGGTGGACCATGCCGACGCCGGCGCCCAGCGCAGCGCGCGGATCGCCCGGCGGCAGCATCCGGCCAAACGCCTCGACAGTGCCTTCGTCGGCCACATAGTGACCGAAGAGGATGTTCATTAGCGTCGTCTTGCCTGCTCCGTTCTCGCCCAACAAGGCGACGACCTCGCCCTTACCCAGTTCCAGCGAAATCGAATCGTTGGCGACCAGCAGGCCGAACCGCTTGGTCACGTTGGCGATGCGAAGGACGGGCGTGCTATCTGACGTCATGGAACAACGGTAATGGTTGGCGCGGTCCCTCCGCTCGCGGGAGGCTGGACAATCGCCGAGAGCGATTGGGCGGGAGGGTTCGCCGCGGCACCCCCGGCTGATCTGCCCCACCCGCCTCACTTCGCTCGGCATCCTCCGCTCAAGGCAAGGAAAGCCGCAGATCAGCTCGACTTCGGCTCCTCGTCATTGATCTCGACCGTAAACGAGCCGTCTTTGATGGCCGCCTCGCGCTCAGCCACCAGCGCCTTGATCTCGTCCGGCACCTTGTCTTCGAAAGTGCCGAGAGGTGCTATCGAGCAGCCGCCTTCCTTCATGAAGGAGTAGACCCCGTAATCCTCAGCGGTGAAGGAACCCGCCTTGACCTGCTCGATGGCGCGGTCGAGCGTCGGCTCGAAGTGCCAGAGCGCGGACGCGACGACGGTTTCCGGATAGTCCGCCTGCGTGTCGATGACGTTGCCGATGGCCAGAACGCCGCGTTCCTGTGCGGCATCGGAGACGCCGAAGCGCTCCGCATAGAGGATGTCGGCCCCGGCATCGATCTGGGCGAAGGCGGTTTCCTTCGCCTTGGGCGGATCGAACCACGAGCCTATGAAGGCGACCTGGAATTTGGCGTCGTCACCGGCCGTCTCGCGCACGCCTGCCATGAAGGCGTGCATGAGGCGGTTGACCTCGGGAATCGGAAAGCCGCCGACCATTCCGATGTTCTTCGACTGGGTCATTGCGCCCGCGATGAGGCCGGTGAGATACGACGCATCCTGAATGTAGTTGTCGAAGGGCGCGAAGTTCGGCACCGCCGCGTCTTCCTTGAAGCTGGACCCCATGAGGAAGGCGACCTCGGGATAGTCGCGCGCGACGTCACGTGCGGCCTGCTCGACGCCGAACACTTCGCCCAGGATCAGCTTGTTGCCCGCCTCGCAGTATTCGCGCATCACGCGCTCATAGTCGGTGTTCGAGACGTTCTCGGTCGCCGTATATTCGATGTCACCGCGGTCCTTGGCAGCGTTGGCGGCGATATGGATGCGGCTGACCCACTGCTGCTCGAAAGGCACGGTATAGACGGCCGCAACCTTGAGCGGCTCCTGCGCGAAAAGTCTTGTCGGCAGGCCAGCCGTGGCGGCAAGGACAGCGCCTGCCCCGGCGGTCTTGAGAAGGCTGCGTCGCGTGGGCGTGAAAAATTTCAGGTTCTTCGGAAAATCGGGCATTTGACCACCTCTGGTTGGCTTGCGTTGACGTTGCAATCCCGTCTCTTTTTATCGTTTGGTCAACGCTAGGCGAAATTTGACGGAGCGGCAATCGACGCCACGGGTTTGCCGCAAATTCTTGCGCTGCCAGCTGAAAGCTTCACCCGCCGCTGACGGCCAACGCTATCGCCGCGCGCAGTTCGTCCATTCCCTCACCCTTCTCCGACGAGGTGGCGAGGATGGCCGGAAAGGCTGCCGGACGCTTCTTCACCTTCTCGGCCGTTTCGGCAACGAGACGCGGTACGCCTGCGGCCTTGATCTTGTCGATCTTGGTGAGAACGATCTGGTAGGATACGGCCGCCTTGTCGAGCAGGCTCAGCACCTCTTCGTCATTCTTCTTGATACCGTGGCGTGCGTCGATCAGCACGTAGACGCGCTTGAGCGTAACGCGGCCCTTGAGATAGTCGAAGACCAGCTTGGTCCAGGCATCGACCTGCGCCTTGGGAGCCTTGGCATAACCGTAGCCGGGCATGTCCACCAGCGCCATGGGTGGCAGGTCGCCCGCCTCGCCCGAATAGCCGTCGGGCACGAAGTAGTTGAGCTCCTGCGTGCGCCCCGGCGTATTCGACGTGCGGGCGAGACCCTTCTTGCTCACCAGTGCGTTGATGAGCGATGACTTGCCCACGTTGGAGCGGCCGGCGAATGCGATCTCGGCCGGCCCTTCCGGGGGCAGGAACTTCATCGAGGGCACGCCGCGGATGAATATCCACGGCCGCGTAAACACGTCGCGCCCTATGCCTTCTGCCTCACTATCCATCGCCGCTTTCCTACACCGATCTTTCCAGCCGATCGATGTCGGCGCCGCGGATGGCATCAAGGTTGCGCGTGATCTTGTCAACCGGCCAATCCCACCATGCCACAGCAAGAAGCCTTCGGACGGTGGCTTTCTCGAACCGCATCTTGACCACACGTGCCGCATTGCCGGCCACGATCGCATAGGGTGGCACGTCGCGCGTAACCACCGAACGCGCGGCCACCACCGCTCCGTCGCCTATGGTGACGCCCGGCATGATCACCGCCTCCATGCCGATCCACACATCGTTGCCGACAGTCGTGTCGCCGCGAACTTCCTTTTCCCACGTGCCGACGTCGAAGCCCTTTTCCCAGCCATGCCCGAAGATATTGAACGGATAGGTGGAGAAGCCAGACATTGCATGATTGGCGCCGTTCATGATGAAGCGCGCGCCTTCGGCTATGGCCGAGAACCTGCCTATCACAAGCCTGTCGCCGATGAAGTCGTAGTGATGCAGCACGCATTTGTCGGCGAACGTGTCCGGCCCGTCGGGGTCGTCGTAGTAGGTGAAGTCTCCGATCTCGATATTGGGCCGGTCAATCAGAGGCTTGAGAAAGCCGACACGGGGATGCATCGGGATCGGGTGCTTGATTTCGGGTTTGGGGCCCTGGTCTTCCATGGAACGCCTCCTGTCGTGCACAAAACAGGGTAGCGCAGGGAGCGCGCTTCGCCAAAACGCGAACGGCCCGCACGAGGCGGGCCGTTCGTAGAGCACGGACGTGCTGACTGGCTAGATCGCGTCAGCCGGGGATCAGCACGCGGTTGACGACATGGATAACGCCGTTCGACTGATTGACCGTAGCGATGGTGACGACGCTTCGGTTGCCCTGCGCATCGACGACAGCGACGCCGCGACCCGATGGCACCACAGTGAGCGTTCCGCCTTGAACGGTGGTAAGCCGAGCCTGCGAGCCACCTGCGCGCGCGCGCCTCAGAAGGTCCGACCCCGACAGACGGCCTGGAACCACATGATAGGTGAGCACGCTTGTCAGTTGCCCACGGTTGGCCGGCTGCAGTAGCGTGTCTACGGTACCGGCCGGCAGCCGTCCGAACGCCGCGTTGACCGGCGCGAATACGGTGAATGGCCCCACCCCCTGCAGTGTTTCGACGAGGCCGGCCGCCTGAACGGCCGCTACCAGCGTCGTATGATCCGCGGAGTTGACCGCATTCTCCACGATGTTGCGGTTGGCAAACATGGGCGCGCCACCCACCATCGGATTTTCCTGGGCGCTAGCCATGCCGGTAAGGACGAGTGCGGTCGAAAGCGCAAGCGCCTTGATCGAGATTCCCTTCATAAGATTGCTCCTCCATTGGCTCGGTTGTCGAGCGATTGGAGCCACGCCATCACTGTCAGGGAAGTTTCGGAGATAACCGATTCGTGATTGTCGATTAGGTCGAGCCGTTCGCCGACCCAGCGGCTGCGGTACACCTTCTCGCCGTCAATGCACCCCGGATGTCCTCACCGGGCGGAGACAGCACGATCTGCTACCGGAGGATTGATAATGAAAAGGCCCCGTTGCCGGGGCCTTCTTTCGTTCAACGTCCTATTCCGCCGGCTGGCTGGGTTTCTTCTTGAACAGGCCGATCAGGTTGTCCCACAACTCGATCTTGGCGCCTTGGCGTTTCATGATGACGCCCTGCTGAATGATCGACAGGAAGTTGTTCCAGGCCCAGTAGATGACGAGACCCGCCGGGAACGTCGCCAGCATGAAGGTGAAGACCACCGGCATCCAGTTGAAGATCATCGCCTGCGTCGGATCGGGCGGCGTCGGATTCATGCGCATCTGCAGGAACATGGTGATGCCCATGATGACGGGCCACACGCCGATCATCAGGAATGCCGGAACGCTGTACGGCAAAAGGCCGAACAGGTTGAACAGCGACGTCGGGTCGGGTGCGGAAAGATCCTGAATCCAGCCGAAGAACGGCGCATGCCGCATCTCGATCGTGACATACAGAACCTTGTAGAGCGCGAAGAAGACCGGAATCTGGATGAGGATCGGCCAGCAGCCTGCAAGCGGATTGATCTTCTCCGTCTTGTAGAGCTCCATCATCGCCTGCTGCTGCTTCATGCGGTCATCCGCGTATTTCTCGCGGATTTCGAGCATCTTTGGCTGCACCTTCTTCATGTTCGCCATGGACTTGTAGGACTTGTTGGCGAGCGGGAAGAAGATGGCCTTCACCACGACCGTCGTGGCCAGGATGGCGAGGCCGAAATTGCCCAGCATCCGGAACAGCCAGTCGATGAGGTAGAACATCGGCTTGGTGATGAAATAGAACCAACCCCAGTCGATCAGCAGGTCGAACTGGCGGATGCCTCGATCGGCCTCATAGGCGTCGATCTTCGCGGTTTCCTTGGCGCCGGCGAAAAGCAGCGTCTCCACCGTGCGCGACTGCCCGGGCTCAATGGCCAGCGGATCGGTCAGGTAATCCGCCTGGTAGCGGACGCGGCCATCGTCGAAGAAGGCATAGCGGGGCTGGAAGGGCTGAGCCCCCGAAGGCACCATGGCGACCGCCCAGTACTTGTCGGTGATGCCGAGCCAGCCATCCTCGGACTTGCCGGGCTGGATTTGCCGCTTCTCGGCCAGATCGGAATAATCGATCTCCTGCAGGCCCTCCGTTCCGGTCACGCCGATGAGGCCTTCATGCAGGATGAAGAAGCCTTCGATCTGCGGCGTGCCAATGCGCGCCACGCGGCCGTAGTTGGACAGGGTCACCGCCTCGCCGCTCTCGTTCGCGACAGTGTCGGAGATGGTGAACATGTAGTCGTTGTCGACCGCGATGGTGCGCGTGAAGGTCAGCCCACGATCATTGGTGAAGGTGAGGGTGACCGGCGTCGCCGGCGTCAGCGTCTGCTCGCCCTCCACCGACCAAACGGTGTCTGGCCCCGGAACGGCGCCCGTTTGAGCGTTGCCGATGAAGCCGACCTCGGCATAGTAGCCGTCAGGCATCGCTGCGGGATTGAGCAATTCGATGTTGGGGGAGTTACGCTCGACCGTCGTGCGATAGTCCTTAAGAACGAGATCGTCCACGCGCCCGCCCGTCAGGCTGATCGAACCGGAAATGCGCGGGGTGTCGATCGCAACGCGTCCGCCGGAGGCGAGCGCGGCAGCGCGCGAGGAACCGGCAGGCACGCCAGCACCCGTGTCAGGCACCGCGGGCGTGGGAGCCACGCCCCCCGGCAGGTCGGAATCGCCCGGCGTGGCCGGCAGGTCCGGCTGCTGCTGGGTCACCTGGCGCTGCGCTTCTTCGGCCTGCTCAGCCTCGATGCGGGCGGTCTCGCGCTGCGCCTCGATGCGCGGGTTCATGTAGAACACCTGCCAGAGGACCAGGATCAGCACGGAAAGCGCGATCGTGATGAAGAAGTTACGATTGTTTTCCATACGGTTCCCTTACCGCGCGCCGCGTATCCGGCGGGAAAGCTCTTGCCTGAGTTCGTCGAAGGGGACGCCAAGCACCTCGCGTCGACCGACGATCACATAGTCGCTGCCGGCTGCCATGTCACCACCGGCGTGAACGCGGGTGGCTTCCTTCAACCTTCTGCGGACGCGGTTTCTCACCACGGCGTTTCCGACCTTCTTCGTGACGGTAAGTCCGAAGCGGGGCGCCGCATCGTCCGCCCGGTCGAGGACCTCAAGCAGAAAAAGCCGCCCGCGGCGCTTTTCGCCACGCCGGACGGCCAGAAATTCCGAGCGCTTCTTCAAGCGCCCGGGCTGTTTGCCCATTGGCCGGATAGTCAACTGACCGGCCTTCGACCACGTCAGGCGGAAAGCCGCTTGCGACCGCGATTGCGGCGGGCAGCGATCACGCCGCGGCCGCCCTTGGTGGCCATGCGTGCGCGAAATCCGTGACGGCGCTTGCGAACAAGCTTGGAGGGCTGATAGGTGCGCTTCATTTGTTTAATACCGCGGAGTGCGGCCCTTCTTGAATCTGTCTCAACGTGAGCAGGAGCATTCGCCGGCCCTTCCATGCACAGCCAAAGGCTGCGCCGGACCAAGGGCCCGAGCGTGAGCGGGCTTATAGGGACATGCCGGCTATGAGTCAATCGGCGGCCGAAGCCGCGCAGGCGATCCGAAATGACCGCGCCTGCGTAAAAGAGACGCACCCGTCAATCGAGGCCCCCAAGGGGTGAAATTGGCAAGTGTGCCGCAATCTCCTATTTTGCGAGCGAGCATTTGCCGTCCCCTGCCCGCCGGATTGAAGACCCGCGCCAGGCCGGCATGACCAAACCGGAGGAAAGTGTGCCGCAGAGAGGCCAAGTGGAGGAAACCGGACGCAAGCGGAGCAACGAACAGGTTCCGCTGTCACGGGGACTGTCGACCAAGCTGCTGCTGCTCACCATACTATTCGTCCTGCTGGCCGAGGTGCTGATCTTCGTACCGTCGGTCGCGACCTTCCGGCTGCGCTGGCTGGAGGAGCGCCTGGCAACGGCGGCGGCCGTCGGCATCGTGCTGATGGAAAGCGACGCCGACAGCCTGTCGCGGCAGATCCAGGACGACGTGCTCCTTTCGCTCGACGCCAAGGCCGTTGCGGTGCGTGCCGACGGCGCTTCACAGCTTCTCGTCGTCACCGAGATGCCCCCGCAGGTCGACCTGCACATAGACCTTGCCGACACCTCGCTTCCCACAGCAATGAGCGAAGCACTCTATACGATGGTGCTGGGCGGGGACCGGGTGCTGCGCGTCTTCGGACCTGTCGGGGAAAGCGACAAGGAATTCGAACTGGTGATGGCTGAGACAAAGCTGCGAAAAGCGCTGCTGGTCTATGCCCGCAACGTGGCAATCCTGTCGCTGCTGATATCGCTTATCACTGCCACGCTGGTGTTCTACGCCATCAACCGCATCATGATCCGGCCGATCCGCACGATGACCCGCTCCATGCTGGATTTTTCGGAGGCGCCCGACGACCCGGCGCGGATCATCCGTCCCGAGGCGCGGGACGACGAAATCGGCGTGGCCGAGCGCGAGCTCGCCTCCATGCAGAGCCAGCTTCAGCGCACACTGGGCGAGCGGAAGCACCTGGCCGATCTGGGTCTCGCCGTCTCCAAGATCAACCACGACATGCGCAACATCCTGGCGGCAGCACAGCTCACCTCCGACCGGCTGGCAACGGTGAAGGACCCCACGGCGCAGCGTTTCGTGCCGCGGCTTGTGCGCGCGCTTGACCGTGCGGTCTCCTACTCGGAAGGCGTGCTTTCCTACGGCCGCACGCAGGAGGCGCCGCCGATGCGCAGGCGCGTTCGGCTGCATCTCCTGGTAGAGGAGGTGCATCTGCTGCTCGGGCTCGATCCGGACGGAGGCATCGAGTTCGTCAACGCGGTCGACCCCGAGTTGGAGATCGATGCCGACCAGGAACAGCTTTTCAGGGTGCTTTCCAATCTGGCGCGCAATGCCGTCCAGGCCATGGCCGGCGAACGCGAAGGCATCGTCGTGCGCCGGCTCTCCGTCAGCGCCTCGCGAACAGGAAGCATCTGCCGCATCCTGATCGAGGATACCGGCCCCGGCCTGCCGCAGAAAGCGCGCGAGAACCTGTTTGCGGCGTTTCGCGGTTCGGCGCGCAGCGGCGGCACCGGCCTGGGCCTCGCCATAGCCCATGAGCTCGTGCGTGCGCATGGCGGCACGCTGGAACTGGTGGAAAGCCGTGGCGGACATACGGTCTTCGCCATCACCATTCCCGACCAGCCCGTCGACCTAGACGCAGCCCGCACCGCGCTGCGCAGGCCCGCCTGAGACGGGCGATGAAAGTTTTGCGATGGGCCGCTTGCATTTCGTGCGATGAGTGGCTAGGTAACGCCGCACGAAACGCGGCGACGCCTAGTCGCCGGGTTCAGGTCGGTTCGCCGGCCCGGCGCGCGCCCGTAGCTCAGCTGGATAGAGCACCAGACTACGAATCTGGGGGTCAGAGGTTCGAATCCTTTCGGGCGCGCCATTTAACCCACTGAAATCACTTCATTTTCTGCCTTCAGCGCGATAGCTCCCCAGCATAAAAATCCATTTTAGTCTGGGTTTTAGTCTGGGGTTTTTGTTGCAGATAGACGCGGAATGTCGGCATCGGCAGCATGTGATTCCCACTTTTTGATAGCTGGTGGGGCGAATTTGATGATGGTCTCGGGGGGAAAGCCTTCCCCCTGGCCGGCACTTCGTTGCCGGCGCACCCCCTTCTGCGGGGAGACCCCGCAACGCCCCCCTAGAGTGAGAGGCAGGCCGGGTTTGCCGTGACGGGCTGGGATCGGGAGAGAGGCTCCCGAGGCCC
Organism: Neoaquamicrobium microcysteis; assembly: GCF_008180155.1. Classification (GTDB taxonomy): domain Bacteria; phylum Pseudomonadota; class Alphaproteobacteria; order Rhizobiales; family Rhizobiaceae; genus Aerobium; species Aerobium microcysteis. Next base: position 158,348 of record NZ_VSZS01000068.1, read on the forward strand.
GTCGCGGAGTAATCCCGATGGCCAGACATGACCGCAGCGCTCGCGCCGGCTCGGACCGGACGAGCCTTTACGACGACATCACCGACAAGATCATCGCCGAACTGGAGGCGGGCCGCGTGCCCTGGGTGCAGCCTTGGGGCACCCCCGAGGCCGACGCGCTCCTCGGCCTGCCGAAGAACGCCGTCACCGGCCGGCAATATTCCGGCATCAACATCCTTCTTCTCTGGGGCGCCGTGGTCGAGCGCGGCTTCCCCGGCCAGGGCTGGCTCACCTTCCGCCAGGCGCTCTCGCTCGGCGGCAATGTTCGCAAGGGCGAGCACGGCACCACGGTCGTCTACGCCGACCGCTTCATCCCCGACGAGGAAAAGAAGCGCGCGCAGGAAACCGGCGAGGAAGCCCACGCGATTCCCTTCCTGAAGCGCTTCACCGTGTTCAACACCGTGCAATGCGAGAACCTTCCCGAAGACGTCACCGTCGCCGCACCGCCTCCGCCGCCCGGCCAGATCGAGCCCACCGTCGAGGCGCTCATCAAGGCCACCAGCATCGACTTCCGCATCGGCGGCGACAAGGCATTCTATATGCCGGCCCCCGACTATGTGGTCGTGCCGCCCCCGGCCGCCTTCTTCGAGCCGATCAACTGGCACCGCACGGCCCTGCACGAGCTGTCGCACGCCAGCGGCCATCACTCGCGCCTCGCTCGCGATCTCGGCGGCTCCTTCGGCTCGAAGAAGTATTTCGTCGAGGAATGCGTCGCCGAGCTTTCGAGCGCCTTCTGTTGCGCGGCGCTGGGCATCAGGCCCACCGTGCGCCATGCCGACTATATCGGCGCGTGGATCGACACGATGCGCGAGGACAACCGCGCCATCTTCCGCGCCGCGTCGCAGGCCAGCAAGGCGGCCGACTGGCTTCTCTCCTTCCTGCCGGCCGACGAGCAGCCCGCCGTCGATGCCGCCTCCTCGATCGACAGGAGGGCGGCATGATGACCTACGCGCAATTGCGCACCGCGCTCGCTCGGATGGAGGAGAGCCTGGCTGAGACCCGGCACAACCTCGCCCTTGTCGAGCGCCGGCTTTGCGACGGCGCGGAAGCCGAGACCATCAGGCGGCGCCCGAAGTCGCGCTGGTATCATCGCCGGATGAGCCGCTGGACCGGAGCCGACGAGGCCGAATACCGGCGCATCCTCGATCGTACGTCCAAAGCCGCGCAGGCCGAGCTTGAGCGGCTTCGCCGCAAGGTCGAGCGGCAGAACGGCGCGATTTTAGCGCTGCGCTGCAAATACCGCATCAACGACGAACGGCCCCGGCAGTACGCCTTGTGACCGTTCCGGCCGATGGCTGCGCCGGTGTGTGCCGGCGCAGCCGAGAGGAAGAGAGGTGCCGGGGTTTCCGTGACGGGTTGGAAGCGGAGAGAGAGGCTCTCCGCGCCCGTCGTGGAGAAACCACGATGGCAAGAGCTGCCAGGAAGAAGTCCGCCGCCGTCCCAATGATCGTGTTCTCGCGGGCGCGCGATATTCCGTTCAACCGGATCAGGCTGTCGGACAGCAATGTCCGCGAGGTCGACGTCGAGGCCGGCCTGGACGAACTCACCTTCGACATCGACCGCCGCGAGGACCTCGTGCAGGGTCTCAATGTCCGTGCCATCCTCGACGCGGACGGCAACGAGACCGGCGATTTCGAGACGCCGGCGGGCGGGCGCCGCTACAGGTCGATCGCCCGGCTCGTGAAGGCGGGGCGTTTCCCCGAGGACGGGCTCGTTCCCTGCATCGTCAAGAAGGCCGACGCCAAGACCTCGGCCGTGGACGACTCGCTCGCAGAGAACGTGCTGCGGCTGGCGCTGCATCCCCTCGATCAGTTCCGCGCCTTCAAGCGCATGGTCGACGGCGGCATGTCCGAGGCGGAGGTCGCCACCGCCTACTTCACCACCGAGCGCTATGTCGCGCAGCGCCTCGCGCTCGCCAAGGTCTCGCCGAAGCTGCTGGAGGTCTATGCCGAGAACGGCATGACGCTGGCGCTGCTGGAGACCTTCACCGCGAATCCCGATCATGCCCGTCAGGAGCAGGTCTGGGATGCCGTGAGGCAGTCGCACTACCGCGAACCCTGGCACGTCCGCCAGATGCTCACCGAGACCAGCGTTCCCGCGTCCGACAAGCGCGCCATGTTCATCGGCCTCGACGCCTATGTCGCGGCCGGCGGCCCGGTGCTGCCCCGCTACCTGTTCGACGAGGAGGATGGCGGCTGGCTCGACGACGTGCCTCTGCTCGACAGGCTGGTTGCGGACAAGCTCAGGACCGTCGCCGACGAGGTGGCCTCCGAGGGCTGGAAGTGGATCGCCGTCAGCCTCGACCTCCCGCTCGGCCACGAGCGGGGCCTTCGCGTGCTCGCCGGCACCTTGCCCGAACTCACGCGGAAGGAGCGCAAGCAGCGCGAGGCGCTGCGCGACGAGTACGACGCCCTGATGGCCGAGCATGACGGCTGCGACGAGCTGCCCGACGAGATCCACCAGCGGCTCAGCGAGATCGAGGCGGCGCTTGACGCCTTCGAGAACCGCCCGGCCATCTATGACCCGGCCGAGATCGCCGGCGCCGGCGCCTTCATCTCGGTCGATTCCGATGGCGATCTTGTCGTCGAACGCGGCTATGTCCGGCCCGAGGACGAGCCGGCCGCGGCCGTCGACGGCGAAGCGCCGGAGGCCGTAGGCGCCGACGGCGACGGCACGGAGGAGCCGCGAGTCATGCGGACCGTCATCACCATCGGCGGCGAGCCTGCCGAGCCGGAGGAGGACGAGGAAGACGTCATCCGTCCCCTGTCGGAAAGGCTGGTGGCCGAGCTGACGGCGCATCGCACGCTCGCCCTGCGCGACGCCGTGGGCGCCAACCCGCAGGTCGCGCTCACGGCGCTGCTGCACAAGCTGGTGCGCGACACGTTCGGGCGCTCCACCACCGGCGCCGCGGTCGGGGCTTCCGTCCGCGAGGTCTATTTCCGCGAGCAGGGTCCGGACCTCAAGGACAGCCCCTATGCGCAGTCGGTCAAGGAGCGGCACGACGGCTGGAAGGCGGACCTTCCGTCCGACGACGACGCGCTCTGGGACTGGCTCGCCGCGCTCGACGAGGCCAGCCGCCTGGCGCTGCTCGCCCATTGCGTGAGCTACGGCGTCAACGCGCTCTACGAGCGGCCGAACCCGATCAGCGCCAGCGGCATCTCGCAGCACGGTCTCGACCTTCGCATGGCCGAGGCCGACCGGCTCGCCCGCACCACCGGCCTCGACATGATCGAGGCGGGCTTCCGGCCCACGGTCGAAAACTATCTCGGCCGCGTTCCGAAGACCCGCATCCTCGAAGCCGTCCGCGAGGGCGCCGGCGATCGCGCGGCCGACCTGATCGCCCATCTGAAGAAGGGCGACATGGCCGAGGAAGCCGAACGGCTGCTCGCTGAAACCGGCTGGCTGCCCGAGCCGCTGCGGCCGCTCGACGCCGAGCCGGAGCTTGAGGCGGGCACGGAGGGCGATGGCGAGGCGCTTCCCGCCTTCCTCGCCGGTGATGAGGAGGAGGCGGTCGGCAGCGTTGAGGGCGATCCCGAGCATCTGGTCGCCGCCGAATAGTCGCGGAGCGGCTCCGGCCGCTCCCTTCCATCCCTTCACTCTCGGCCCGGCCATGCGCCGGGCCGTTATCGTTTCAGGAGATCGACATGGCGATTCCCGACCATGCACGCACCAACTTCAAGACGCTGCTGAGAGCGGCTGGCGATGGCAACCTCGCCCTGATGGAGTGCCAGGACGCCGCGACCGGCAACCTGCGCTACGTCATCTGCGCGGTCGGCCGCGACGGCGGCGATTACGTCTTCACGCCGTTCGGCCATCTGGCCGATGGCGATCCCTACGACGCCTATCTTCCGCCGGACCCGGACGATCCGTCCGGCTTCCTGGCGCCCGACGACGGAGGCCGGTGATGCTGCACACGCTCTATCCCAATCTCGGCGTCACCCCGCTCGATACGGACCGGGCCGTGCTCCGGGCGGCGGTAAGATTTCTGTCGCCGGAAGTCCGCGCCGATCCGTGCCGGCGGCTGCTCCGCAGGATCTTCTACTGCGCGATGCTTCGCCGCCACGCGGAGATCCAGCGTGGCTTCATGCGAACCCGCCACTGACGTCGTTCCCTCCCTTTCTCCCAACCTCGCCCGGCCTCTTGCCGGGCATTTTTCGTTTCAGGAGGCTTCCATGCCCACCTTCACCATCGAGACCGCGCATGACGTGCCGGTCTACCGTCTTCGCAGCTACGAGGCCGATACCGTCGACAAGGCATGCCGGCTGGCGGTGGACGACGGCGATTGGTCGATCCGCAAGATTTCTCACGACACCCCCGGCGAAACCTTCGTCAGCGGCATCTGGGAAGGAACCGGCGCTCCCCACTCGGCCCGCAGCCTTCCGGTTCCCTCGCAATATGGCGACACCATGCGCCGGAAGGCCCGGCATTTCGAGGTGCTGCTCGGCCTTCTCAAGATGTTCGCCGCCGCCGATCCGGCAGCGCCTGAACTCGCGCTCTGGCGGCAACGTGCGGTGTCCGCAATCGCCAAGGCCGAAGCGATGATGGCCGCCGCCCGCGATCCCAAGGGGAGCGACCGCCATGCCTGAGATCGTCGAAACCACCGTCTACCGCCTCGGTGAGCTGTCCGCGGACGCGAAGGACAGGGCGCGTGCATGGTATCGCGAAGGCGCGTTCGACCATGACTTGCACGAGTTCATCTTCGATGATTTCGAGCGTGTCTGCGAGATTCTCGGCGTGCGGCTCCGGACCCGCACCGTTCCGCTCTATGGCGGCGGCACCCGTCAGAAGCCGTGCATCTACTTCTCCGGCTTCTGGAGCCAGGGCGACGGTGCTTGTTTCGAGGGAAGCTACAGCCACGCCAGGGGCGCACCGCGAAAAATCCGCGACCATGCTCCCAAGGATGGCGAGCTTCACCGGATCGCCGACGCGCTCCAGGCGATCCAGCGCCGCAACTTCTACCAGCTCCATGCCGGCGTCAGCCATCGCGGCCGCTACTGCCACGAATACTGCATGGTCATATCGGTGGAACGCGACAGTCCTATCTATCAGGACATGACCGCCGACGCCGAGGACGCCGTGACGGAGGCGCTGCGCGATCTCGCACGCTGGTTCTACCGCCAGCTTGAGCGTGAATACGAGTTTCTGTTGTCGGACGAGGTGGTCGACGAGGCCATTGCCGCGAACGAATACACCTTCACCTCATCTGGCCGCCGCTTCGGCTGATCCGCTTCCGGCAGATCGCGCGGGCGCTTGCCGGTCCCGGTGGTCCGAGAGCGAGAGGAAGGCCGGGACGGGTTCGAGCCGGTGCGGTCGAGAGAGAGCGCCGGTCGGCTCGTCCCGTTCCCGCTCTCCTTGAGGCTCCCATATGAACATGATGCCCGCTACCGTGGCCGCCAACGCTGCCGCGCCGATCCCGCTCGCCTCCGAGCCCGGCACCGCCGCCGCCATCCTCGCGGCCGCGCAGCTCCTTCTCCCCCATCTCGAACGCGGCCAGCGCATCGACGCTCCGGCGCTGCGCCACGCGATGGAAACCGCCTTCGGCGGCTCCGACGCGGCGGGCGCATGGAACTGGAAGACCGCCTACGAAGCCTGCGAGGCGGCCACGGTGCTGTTCCTGCGCAAGTTCGGCAAGGCGCTGCTCCGCAAGAGCGGCTCTCCCGCTGCGAGCCTGCCGCTGCTGGAACGCATCGCGGCGCTGATGCTGACCCACACGCGCCGCTCCGAGGAGGTGCAATCCTTCCAGCAGTTCTCGACCCCGATCCCGCTCGGCCTGGTCGCGGCCACCGCCGCCGCGATCACGCCGGCCGACCGCGTGCTGGAGCCCTCGGCCGGCACCGGCCTGCTCGCCATCCTGGCCGAGATCGCCGGGGGCACGCTCGTCCTCAACGAGCTGGCCGAGACCCGCGCCTCGCTCCTCTCCTCCCTCTTTCCGGCCCTGTCCGTCACGCGCTTCGATGCGGCCCAGATCGACGACCACCTCGACCTGGCCGTGACGCCGACCGTGGTGCTGATGAACCCGCCATTCTCGGTCATGGCGCATGTCGAGACCCGCATGGCGGACGCGGCATTCCGCCATGTCGCCTCTGCGCTGGCGCGCCTCGCTCCCGGCGGCCGCCTTGTCACCATCACCGGCGCCAACTTCGCACCCGACGCACCCGAATGGGCTTCCGCCTACGCCCGTCTGCAGGAACGCGGCCGTGTCGTATTCACGGCCGCCATCGACGGCGCCGTCTATGCCAAGCACGGCACGACGTTCCCGACGCGGCTGACCGTCATCGACAAGCAGCCGGCCGACGATCCCACAGTCTTTCCCGCGTCGCTCGGCATCGCGCCCGACGCGGATGCGCTGATGGGCTGGGTTGCCGAGCATGTGCCGGCCCGCCTGCCGGTCGATCCCGCCGTCGCGGTTCCGGTCGCCGCCACGCCCGCGCCCCGCACCGTGCGCGGCTATCTCGCCCGCTCCGCAAAGGCCGCGCCGAGGAAGCCCCTAGCCGAGCCGGAAGGCGTTGACCTCAGCTACGAGATCATCGACCGCCAGGATGCCGGGAGCGCCGGCATCACCGATTCCATCTATGAGGAATACGCGCTCCAGTCGATCCGCATCCCCGGCGCGCAGCCTCATCCGACCAAGCTGGTGCAGTCGGCGGCGATGGCGTCCGTCGCGCCGCCGAAGCCGAGCTACCGGCCGCGCCTGCCGGCCAACATCCGCGACCTCCTGTCGGATGCCCAGCTCGAAACCCTGATCTATGCCGGCGAGGCCCATTCCGATTATCTCGCCGGCGCGTGGACGGTCGATGAGACCTTCGACGTCGTGACGGCCGCTGCCGACGACGCGAGTGGTTCCGTCCGCTTCCGGCGCGGCTTCATGATCGGTGACGGCACCGGCGTCGGCAAGGGCCGCGAATCCGCGAGCATCATCCTCGACAACTGGATGAGAGGCCGCCGCAAGGCGCTGTGGATCTCGAAGTCGGACAAGCTGCTCGAAGACGCGCAACGGGATTGGTCGGCGCTCGGCATGGAGCGCCTGCTGATTACGCCGCAGTCGCGCTTCCCGCAGGGCAAGCCGATCACGCTGCCGGAAGGCATCCTGTTCACCACCTACGCCACGCTCAGGACCGACGAGCGCGGCGAGAAGGCGTCGCGCGTCCAGCAGATCGTGGACTGGCTCGGCGCCGACTGGGATGGCGTCGTCATCTTCGACGAATGCCACGCGCTTCAGAACGCCGTCGGCGGCAAGGGCGAGCGGGGCGATGCCGCTCCGTCGCAGCAGGGCCGCGCCGGGCTTCGTCTCCAGCATGCGCTTCCCGACGCCCGCGTCGTCTATGTCTCGGCGACCGGCGCCACCACGGTTCACAATTTGGCCTATGCGCAGAGGTTGGGCTTGTGGGGCGGCGAGGACTTCCCGTTCTCGACGCGGGCCGAGTTCGTCGAGGCGATTGAGGCCGGCGGTGTTGCGGCGATGGAGGTGCTGGCCCGCGACCTGCGCGCGCTCGGCCTCTACACCGCGCGCTCGCTCTCCTTCGACGGCGTGGAATACGAGCTGGTCGAGCACGAGCTAACGCCCGAGCAGACCCGCATCTACGACGCCTATGCCGGGGCGTTCGCCATCATCCACAACAACCTCGACGCCGCCATGCAGGCCGCCAACATCATCGGCGGAGGCGAAGGCGGCTCCGGCACGCTGAACAAGCAGGCAAAGTCCGCCGCGCGCTCCGCATTCGAGTCGGCCAAGCAGCGCTTCTTCGGCCATCTGCTCACCAGCATGAAGACGCCCACCCTGATCCGCTCGATCGAGCGCGATCTGGAGGCGGGCCATGCCTCCGTGGTGCAGATCGTCTCGACCGGCGAGGCGCTGATGGAGCGCAGGCTGGCGGAGCTTCCCACGGAGGAATGGAACGACGTCCGCGTTGACATAACGCCTCGCGAGTATGTCCTGGACTACCTTCGCCATTCTTTCCCGGTGCAGCTCTACGAGCCCTTCACCGACTCGGAGGGCAGGCTGTCGTCGCGGCCCGTCACGCGCGACGGCCAGCCGGTCGAGAGCCGCGAGGCCGTCGCCCGCCGGGATACGCTGATCGCGAAGCTGGCGAGCCTGCCGCCCGTTCCCGGCGCGCTCGACCAGATCGTCCAGCGCTTCGGCACCGACATCGTGGCCGAAGTCACCGGCCGGTCGCGCCGCATCGTCCGCAGGACGAGCAATGGCGGCCACGATCGGCTCGTCGTCGAGACCCGCGCCGGCTCGGCCAATCTCGCGGAGACCGCCGCCTTCATGGACGACCAGAGGCGGGTTCTGGTCTTCTCGGACGCGGGCGGAACGGGCCGCAGCTACCACGCCGAACTGTCGGCGCGGAACACACGGCTGCGCGTCCACTATCTCCTCGAACCCGGCTGGAAGGCCGACGCCGCCATCCAGGGGCTCGGCCGCACGCACCGGACCAATCAGGCGCAGCCGCCCCTGTTCCGGCCGATCGCCACCAACGTCAAGGCCGAGAAGCGGTTTCTCAGCACGATCGCGCGCCGGCTCGACACGCTGGGCGCGATCACGCGCGGCCAGCGGCAGACCGGCGGTCAGGGCCTGTTCCGCCCGGAGGACAATCTGGAATCGCATTATGCCCGCGACGCGCTGCGCCAGCTCTACATGCTGATCGTGCGCGGCAAGGTCGAGGGCTGCTCGCTGGGGAAGTTCGAGGCGTCGACCGGCCTAAAGCTGATGGATTCGACCGGCATCAAGGACGAGTTGCCGCCGATCACCACCTTCCTCAACCGGCTGCTCGCGCTCACCATCGAGATGCAAGGCATCATCTTCACCGCCTTCGAGGGGTTGCTGAACGCGCGGATCGAAGGCGCCATCGCGTCGGGCAGCTACGATGCCGGCCTGGAGACGCTGAGCGCCGAGAGCTTCGTCGTCACCGGAAGGGAGACGATCTACACGCATCCCGGCACCGGCGCCGAGACCCGGCTTCTCACCATCTCCGAGCGCAAGCGCAACCGGCCGGTCACGCTCGATGCCGCGCTCGACCATCTCCTTGACCCGCGCGCGAAGCTGCTGGTCAACGAACGCTCCGGCCGCGCCGCGGTGCGGGTCCATGCGCCGTCCGTGATGACCGACGATGGCGATGTCCAGTATCGCGTCCGGCTGATCCGGCCGATGGAGGCTCACACCATCCCGTTCGGTGCGATGGTCGGAAGCCATTGGGTCGAGGCGGACCGAGACGCCTTCGCATCGGTCTGGCAGGCAGAGGTGGCGGAGGTGCCGGAGTTCTCGGATTCCACCATCCACATCGTCACCGGCCTGCTGCTGCCGATCTGGCGACGCCTGCCCAACGAGTCCTCGCGCGTCTACCGGCTTCAGACCGATGACGGCGAGCGCATCATCGGCCGCAGGGTCTCGCCGGCATGGGCGGCGAACGCGGTGACGACCGGATCGGTCTCGCTCTCTGCCGACGAGGCGTTCGCGGCGCTGATGGAGGGGAGGACCATCATCGACCTCGACGATGGGCTCCAGCTTCGCCGCGTCCGCGTCATGGGCGCCCACCGCATCGAGCTGTCGGGCTTCACCGACACGATGCGCGAGCGTCTCTCGGCCTACGGCTTGTTCCACGAGATCATCTCGTGGAAACTACGCATGTTCGTTCCCACCGACGCGAGCGGGGTCGCGGTGCTGGCGAGGCTGCTCGACCGATGGTCGGTCGAGCGCTTCAGCGAACGGGAGGCCGCATAATGCCCCGTCTCGACGCTTCCGAGCTTGCCCGCCGTCTCGGCCTCCATGCCGAGGCGGCTTGCCGCCACTATCTGTCCAACGGACGACGCCAGGGCAATTACTGGCTGGTCGGGGACGCCCGGAACCTGCCCGGCCGCTCCACCTTCGTCCGGCTGCGCAGCTCGGCCAAGGGACCGCCCGGCCACTGGACCGATGCCGCCACCGGCGAGCATGGCGACATGCTCGATATTGTCCGCGAAAGCCTCGGCCTCGTCGACTTCAAGGACATAGCCGACGAGGCGCGACGCTTCCTCAGCCTGCCTCATCCCGAACCGGACACCGGAACGGCGGCCGGGAAGGCGAGCCGGCGCGCATCCGGCTCGCCCGAAGCGGCACGGCGCCTGTTCGGCATATCGAAGCCGATCCGCGGCACGCTCGCGCAAACCTATTTGCGCCGGCGCGGCATCACGGACCTCTCCGGCATCTCCAGCCTACGGTTCCATCCGCGCTGCTATTACCGGCCTGACGAGCACAGCCCGAGAAAGACCTTGCCGGCGTTGATCGCCGCCGTCACCGACCTTGACGGCCGGCTTACCGGGGCGCATCGCACCTGGCTCGCGCCGGACGGATCGGGGAAGGCTGCCGTCGACACGCCGAGGCGGGCGATGGGCGACCTGCTCGGCCACGGCATCCGCTTCGGCGCGTCGGACGATGTGCTGGCGGCCGGCGAAGGCATCGAGACGGTGCTGTCGCCCCGCATGGTCCTGCCCATGATGCCGATGCTGGCGGCGACCTCGGCCGCCCATCTCGCCGCGATCCTGTTCCCGGCGACGCTGCGCAGGCTCTACATCCTGCGCGACCGCGATCCGGCCGGCGACGGTGCGCGGGACCGTCTGGTCGAGCGGGCGGCGAGCGCCGGGATCGAGGCGATCGTGCTGTCGCCACGGCTCGAGGACTTCAACGAGGATCTGCGGCTCCACGGCCCGGAGGCCCTTCGGGCGCAGATGCGGCCTCAGCTCGTCCATGAGGACGCCAGCCGCTTCATGGCCCTGGCGGCATAGTCGGGATCGGGGATGGAGCAGGCGGCGCGGCCGCCGTCCCCGGTTCGCTTCCGCGCGGCTCCCGCGATCGTCGGCAGAGACCGCCACCCGGCCTTCCCAGAGGGCGATCGAGCCCACAAACGGCCCGGACAAGCAATGGCGGCGCTCCGGCTATCGTCCGCCGGCGGGGCGAGCCCCGCCTTTGCATCGCGAAACAAGATTGCCGGGCTTAGCCATCAAGGCCCTCGCGAGCGAGGGCTGCCAGTCCGGGCCGCCCGTGGGCTTCCGACGCCATGAAGGCCGCGAGGGTCGCGGTCGGACCGACGAAGGAGACCACGCAGATGGGAAGCGAACACGAAGACGGCTTCGAGCCGCAGCACGCCTCATCCCCAACCGACCGCCTGCTCACCGAACTCCAGCTCTATGGCTGGCGCCCCTTCGAGGACGAGCCCGGTCCGAGGCCGCTGCCCGAGGGCAGCACGGTGGCCGGAGCCATCGCAGACATCTTCGACGCCCTCATCGCCACGCTTGGCGACACCCGCCTCGAACCCGATCTCGACGACCTGCTCTGGTCGACCGTCAATCTCTTCCACCGCGCCGTCCAGCGGATCGAGCGCACGCTGGACGACAACGAGCAGTCCCAGCGCCGCCTCCAGCGGGAACAGGACGGCACCGAGATCAAGGCGGTCGAGCTGGAGCGCCTTACGGCCGAGGGCCAGACCATGATCGAGCGGCGCGACGCCTTCGAGCTGATGCGCGACCAGGCCGCCGAACACTACGAGCGCCACACCGGCTCAAGCTGGCGGCCGCGTTCCGGCTCGATGGTCAACCACCGCAACCTGACCTCGGCGCTGGTCGACAGCCGCGACTTCATCTCCGCCCGCCGCAGGGCGGACGCCGAGGTGCTGATCCCGGCAGGCCCGAGGATCGCGGTCTCCGGCGCCAACACCTTCAACGACCACGCTCTCATCTGGGGCGTGCTCGACAAGGTTCACGCCAAGTATCCGCAGATGGTCCTCCTGCATGGCGGCGCCAGGACCGGCACCGACCTGATCGCCGACAAGTGGGCGGCGAACCGCAAGGTGCCGACCGTTCCGTTCCCGCCCGACTTCGCCAAGTATCCGGCGAAGCAGGCGCCCTTCAAGCGCAACGACACCGTGCTCGAAACGCTTCCGATCGGCGTCATCGTCTTTCCCGGCGGCGGCATCCAGGGCAACCTTGCCGACAAGGCGAGGAAGCTCGGCATCAACGTCTACGATTTCCGCGATCGGGGTGGCGCTTAGGCGCCGCCGCTTGACGATCGCCAGCAAAAGGAGTCAAATCCGTGCATCCTCGCAGCACCGGCATAGAAGCAAAGTCGCAGGCGGAGCGTATCGTCGGACAGCCTGTCGTGATCCTTGGACCGATCATCCGGAGGCTTCCATGACCCTCATCCTGCTTGCCGTCTCGCTGTCGATCGCGCTCACCATGATCGCATGGCACTTCGCGGTCTACGCCCTCCCGTTCATGGTCGGGCTTGCCGCGTTCCGCTACGTCCATGCGGTCGATGCGGGGATTGCCATGTCCATCGTCGCCGCGCTCGGCGCTGCCGGCCTTTCCGTTCTGGTCGCCGCCGCCGTCCTCGCCTTCGTGCGGGCACCCCTCCTGCGTCTTCCCGTCCTCGTGCTATTCGCCGCGCCCGCCGCCCTGGCAGGCTATGCGGTGGTGCATGGCGTCGCGCAGAACGTCATCGAGTCGACGGTTGCGCTAAATCTTCTATGCGGCACCGGCGGCCTGTTCGTCGGCATCGCCGCGCTGTTGAACATCAGCGCCCACGCCGCCGCCTTCACGCCGCGCTGAAGCCTTCTATCGCCCCTCCGGGCGGACTTGATCAGATCGCTGCCGGGAAATGGTTCACATGGTCGACGCCGATGGGTCACGCGAGCCCGACACTCACGTTTCCAAAGAACGGAGCAGTTCTTCCCGATTCAACTCAGCCTTCTCGTCAATCAGATCAAGATACCGCTCCACCGCCTTGGCAACGCTTAGCCGAATGTGCCCGAGGTCATCCCACGAGATCGTCCCATTCGGATGGCCGAGACTGTGCAGATACTCGTCTCTCAACGTGTAACCGCGCTCCAGCCAGTCCGCTTCGTTGTCGTCATCAACGAGACGTCTGTATCTGCGCTTCATCTTCTCGCGGCCGCGATGTTCCCTGAGCATCAAGGTCGCCTCGATACAGCTTATGTTCACAACGATCTCGTCGATCCCTTCTTCCGAGAGAGCTTTGACGAAGAAGTGCTTAGTCAGCGGATGTAAGATCGCTCTCTCTGTGCCTCGCTTTGCAAGCACCTTTTGAAGCAACCGCCATCGCTGTTCGAGTGTGTCGAGTTGTTGTCGGCCAAGCTCGAAAGACTCCGACCGATCGGGAACTTCGATCTCCTCGTCCGGATGACCGATGAGGGTCCAGGTCATAGCCGCCGCGTCGGGCGCGCGCGGCGCGTCAGCGAACGGATCGTCGGAGAACGAATAGACCCAGGGAACGTCAAACGGTTCCCACGAGCCGTCAATCGACTCCTTGCTAAGACACAAAAGCAGCACAAATAGCGCGTCCTCCACAGGCGACGGAAACGTCGGCTCGAACACTGGAACCTTGCCGATCTCATCCCATCGCTTGTGAAGCACGCCAAGCCAAGTGCGTTCCCATAGCGCACCAGCCGGCTCGGACTCGCTCGTGACAAGCCAATAGAACCCATCCAATCTTTCGACGGGAAATTGCTGCCAACGGCCGAAGCGTTTTAGCGCATCATGCCGCACGCGCCGACCGAGTTCCCCGCGTCTGAGAAGGGCGATCTCGTTCGTCCCGAAACGCACATTCTCGACGCTTTGGTGCGGCCGCTGACTTGAATCGTCCAGATCGAGGCGATCGAGGGGCGCGTAATGGAATCGCGTCACTTCCTCGACCAAGAAAGCGCGATGCAGCTTCCGTGCTGTGTCATCGGCAGTTTGCAGGCTGCCTGAATGCCAAGGTGCCTCATTCCAGCGGAAGAAGTTTTCGAGTGCCGTCCGCAGTTCCTTTCGCGATGAATCACCGGAAGGACGTTTCGAGAGCCGAGAACCGCTCATGTCGGGATAGATCAAAGCGCAATTGCTCTCAAGCAACCGAAATGCTGCCGAGCTATAAGCTTCTTCCTCCGTTCGGCATGCCGCACGCCAAAGGTCGGCGACAGCCAGCCGTATCGCTTCAGGTGCCTCCTCTGTTTCCTTACCCAAGGTCGTTCCCTCCAGCCACGCCATCATCGCACTTTCCGATGAAATCAAAAATGGCCAATCGGCGATGCAAGTGGCCGCTCCCATGACAAAGGGCCTCGACGGCATCTCCACCAGCTCTCCGAACCTCGCCCATGACGGGCTGGCCGCCGGTATCCGCTCCGTCTTCGCATCGCCGTCTCCGCATCTAGCCGGCGCGGGACGTCCCAATCAGCGTGATCGCGTCTTTGGTGCTCTCGACGCCTTCCCGGTCGGCCCACCGTGGCGTGGCAGCGCGGCGAGCCGGAGCCATGCTTCATCCCTTCAGGCGCGCACGAGCCGTCACCGTTGCCCCGGAGATGGTAACGGCGCCATTCGCCCGGACGCCGGTGCCGGCGCTGTTCCTCATCAGCAATCCGAGATCGGCATGCGCTTGAGACAGGCGCGGCGATCGCGCTGTTTCCCGAGATGGCGCGGGTAAGAGGCCACGACCGATGGCCGGGCCGGCAAGGAGGAAGGTTCTGCGGTTTCTCCGTGATGCGTTCGCGGAAGGACATGCCCTCCGACTGACTGATCCCCTACGGCCGAGCGGTTTCCGCCCTCAACCCCCGCGGCTCCGGACCGTGTTGGCGCGAAGCGCCTGCCCGCCCCACTCCGGGCCTTAAGGGTTGCTGTCGGCTCCCGGCGACCGTGGCCGGGTCTCGTCGGAGGGACGGTCCCTCCGATTGAAGCAACGGAGAACTACCATGCAGAACATCGTCATTCTTGCCGGCAACATCGGTCAGGACCCCGAGGGCCGCACCACCATCAACAACACCCGCATCGTCCACTTCACCCTAGCCACCTCGCGCCCCCGCTACGCGGAAGGCAAGGTTCTGCGGGACAAGGACGGCTACCGGGTCCAGGAGACCGAATGGCACCGCATCACCTGCTTCAACGGCCTCGGCAAGACGGTCGAGCAGCATTGCCAGAAGGGCATGAAGGTGCTGGTCCGGGGCCGCATCCACTACACGAAGTGGACCGACCGGGAAGGCGTCGAGCGCTACAGCACGGAGATCATCGCCGAGACGGTGGACTTCCTGAGCTGGCCGAAGCGGGAGGACGACAGCCGCGGCGCCAACGATCCCGACGACGAGATCCCGTTCTGAAAGGAGGTGTCGAGAGCCCGGCGGCGAAAGCCGCCGGGCCTTCTTCATGTTCGCGGCCAGAAACTTCGCGACCCGGCTTCGAGCCTTCCCGCAACGCTCACTCGACGTCTCGCCCTGTCTGGGCCGAGCATATCCGCCGCCGATCCTCTGCCAGGTGGCGGGCAGGCATCGACGGCGTGCCACCCGCGCGCACGCCCGAGCGTGGCATTGACGCGAGGCCGAACCTACCGGCGCATCCGGGCGAGGACGTGCAGCTCCGTGGGGAGGAATGCCACCCCGCTCTTTGAGGCTTACCTTCGTTCCAGTCGCGGCCTTCCACGATCAACCCCAAGGGGTCGGACTATGCACGGCATGCCGCCGCCGGAGGCTTCGCCCCGGCGGTGATCGCGGCCGCGGCCGAAACCCATCGGGCGCCTGTCGAGCGGGGATGGCCCCCGCTCCAGATCAGGAGCCGCAGCAATGTCCCTTCCAGACGCACAAGCCTTCGCCTTCAGCCTCGCCGCCACCCTGCTGGTCACGATCGTCATCTTTCGCGCCGGCGACGGCACGGTCGGCGCCATGCCCGCCGCCGAATATGACGGCGACGACGAAGCCATCATCCGCGAGATCGACCCGTTCGCCCCTTGAGGGCGAACGTCAGGGTCTCGACACGCGGATCAGCTCGCAGGGGTCGACGTCGAGCGCGTCCGCCACCTTTCCGAGAATGCTCACGCTCGCCGAAACCTTGCCGCGTTCGATCGAGCCGATATAGCGAGCGCTCAGCCCGGAGCGCTCGGCCACTTCTTCTTGCGTCATATCCTTGTCATGGCGCAGCCGACGCATGTTGATCGCCATGACCTCTTTGAGGTCCATGACGCATCGGAACCAGAACCGGAATTATCGTTCTAGGAATGATCGTTCCGATTCGGTATGGTCGACCACATGCGCTGAGATCAAGTGCGTCGCAGCCCGTCGACTTTCTGTCGAATCGCGGAATGGAAGCATTCCGAGAATCTTCGATGCCAGTCGCGGAACTTCTATTGCACCTCAAAGCGATGACGTATTTGTGAACTACATGCGCGAGGAAGTAAGGACACTACGATGAGCAAATCTCCCTTCAAGGACAGCCCTCCGCTGACCGACAGGGTGAATGCCTATGACGAAGCCAACCTCGCAACCTATCTGCGCCTGCTCGACGCTGCCGCCGAGGGCGAGGACTGGCGGGAAGTCGCGAAGATCGTGTTCGGCCTCGACGTCGACGCCGATCCCGAACGCGCGAAGCGGATGCACGACACCCATCTCGCCCGCGCCCGCTGGATGACCGAGAAGGGCTACAAGCACCTGCTGGAACCGCGCATGCAATGATGGGCGGCGCATCACCGCATCGCCGACGACAGCGCGACCCCGGATTGCTCGCCACGGTCGAGATTTCCATTCCGATTTTCCATCTTCACGCGAGGTCGACCCCGCCAATACTCGAATCATCCCGATGGCAAAGACCGGGCGGGGAGGATTTCGTCATGGAGCCGCTGCACGACTGGCGATCACCGCAGTTCGAGGAACATCTGGGCCGTCTCGACCGGGGCGGCGTGTCGTTCGAGTTTCTTCGTCGCAACCGTGAATACCGGCAGGACTATGCCGAGACGCTGGCAAGGGTGGCCTCCGGCGGCGCGGACAAGAAGGACGCGATAGCGCTCCTGTCCCGTCGCTGGGGGCTCGCCTTTCCCGGCGGACCCTTCTGCATCGGCGTTGACCGCTCGACCCGTCTGGCTGCCTCGAATCTTCCCTGCCGTGCTCATTGTCATGGCTGTCCCCGAAGGCTTTGCAGCTTCTTCGCTTCCTGATCCTCGCGCGCTGCCGCTACTGGGCGAACTGGCCGGCGACGGCCTGCACGCCGTTGCTGAAGACCAGGCCGGGGATCACCGGCTCTGGCTCCAGCATGGTGCTGAACCGGCCAACGCCGGTATCTTCCTTCCGCTCGACGAGCATTTCTGGTGGCGTCACCGAAATGCCGGCCGCCTGAAGCGCCGGCTGGACAGGAAGCCGGCCGGTCCCTCGCCACGCCAGCAGCGCCTATCCGCATTCCAGATTCGTCGCGCCGCTCTGATGCTGCGTGCCTGGGACGGCGTGGAATCCGGCGCCTCGCGCCGCGTCATCGCCGCCGTTCTCATCAACCGGACCGTCGAGACAATGCGCGCCCTCGACTGGCAGAACGCTCCGGAGCGGCGGCGGCTCGCACGTATCCTCGCGGCCGCGCGCCGGCAGATCGAGAGCGGCTATCTGCGCTGGCTGGTGCCCCACGCATCGCGTGGTCGGCGCGAAAGCGATCGAGACTGACTCGCCAGCAGACCCACGCGCTCGAAGGGGGGACACTTCTCCTAAGACACCCCGATTTTTGTCACTCCGCCCAACCGCTGATTTTTCGCCATCGTCGCATCTGACTCGCCGTTCTCACGGCGGCCGCGACGGAGGCCGATCATGGACAATATCACCGACAGCAATTGGCCGCGCTTCGTGCGGACGCCGGAGGCGGCCCGCCTCCTCGATCTCTCGCCCCGCACGCTGGAAAAGCATCGCTGCGACGGCACCGGGCCGATCTACCACAAGCTCGGCGGCCGCGTGGTCTACGCCGTCGCCGACCTGCAAGCCTGGATCGAGGCGAGCGCACGTCAATCCACCTCCGAGCCGGCGACGCCGAGCCTGCCCGCGCCGCGCGACACGGGCGCGGCCGACGCGACCCGCTGACCACCGCATGACCGCGCGCCGCACATATCAGGGCCAGCAGCTCGAACTCTTCAGGGCACGCTCCGGCGAGATCGCCGCGCGCGACGCACAAGACCTGATGTCCTGGCCGTTCTTCTCGCTCGGCAAATCGCGCCGCGTCACGCCGATCGACTTCCGCATGGGCGACGTGTCGATCCGCGTCGAGGCGACGTCCGAGCACGGCATGGCGACCATCTGGGATGCCGACGTGCTGATCTGGGCCGCGAGCCAGATCGTCGACGCGCGCGACCGTGGCCTCTCCACCTCGCGCTTCATGGCGTCCACCTCCTACGAGATTCTCACCTTCATCGGCCGCACCGATTCCGGCTTGAACTACGACAGGCTGAAGGCGGCGCTGGACAGGCTGCAATCGACCACCATCCTCACCTCGATCCGCCAGCCCTCCGAGCGTCGCCGGCATCGCTTCTCGTGGATCGCCGAGTGGAAGGAGCGGCTCGACGCGCAGGGGCGATCGCTCGGCATCGAGCTGATCCTGCCGGATTGGTTCTATGCCGGCGTCCTCGACGACGCGCTCGTGCTGACCATAGACCGCGACTATTTCGGGCTGACCGGCGGCCTCGAACGCTGGCTCTACCGGCTCGTGCGCAAGCATGGCGGCCGGCAGAGCGGTGGCTGGAGCTTCGACGTTCCGCATCTTCATCTGAAGTCCGGCAGCCTGTCGCCGCTCCGGCGCTTCCGCTTTGAGCTGCGCGCCATCGTCCAGCGCCAGCCGCTTCCCGGCTACCGCCTGGCGCTGGTGGACGATCCCGATGGTCGCCAGCGTCTGACCTTCCAGCCCATCGACGAGCAGCCCATGCCGCGCCGCCGCAAGCGTGCGGGAGCGACGTCATGATCGGAGCCGGGACATCGCTCCACCGCAGCCGTGGAAAGCCTGTGGACGGAACCGTACTATCGGGAACGCTGATTCCCGTCTTTTCGGGAACGCGAATCCCGTACCATCGGGAACGCCAACCGCCGGCAAGCGTCGGATTCGACAGGCGGAATCCGGCCCCTCTAACTTCCCTAACTAAAGAATCCTTCGGATTCTTGCTAACGCGCCCTCCCATTTCACGGAATCGGGGACAACGGCGCCGCAGCCTGATCGGCATGCGGAGGATCGCGCCATGACGATCCTGACCGGCGATTGCCGCGACCTGATGCCGGCGCACGGCCCGTTCGATCTGATCCTCGCCGATCCGCCCTATGGCGACACGTCGCTCGCCTGGGACCGGCAGGTCGACGGCTGGTTGCCGCTCGCCCGCGCCTCCCTGAAGCCGTCCGGCTCGCTCTGGGTGTTCGGCTCGCTGCGTTCGTTCATGACCACCGGAGGAGCGTTCTCGGATGCCGGCCTGACCTATGCGCAAGAGATCGTCTGGGAGAAGCAGAACGGCTCTTCCTTCCACGCGGATCGCTTTCGCAGGGTCCACGAGCTGGCCGTCCAGTTCCGCCGTGCCGACGTGCCGTGGAGCGCCGTCTACAACGAGGTGCAGACGACTCCGGACGCCACGGCCCGCACCGTGCGGCGCAAGAAGCGACCGCCGCATACCGGCCGGATCGACGCCGGCCACTATGTCAGCGAGGACGGCGGCCCGCGCCTGATGCGCTCCGTGATCTTCCTGCGCAACGCGCATGGTCGCGCCATCCACCCCACTGAAAAGCCCGTCTTCCTCCTCGAAATCCTGATCCGTACGAGCTGCCCGCCTGGCGGCCTGGTCGGCGATTGGTTCGCGGGCTCCGGTGCTGCGGGCGAAGCCTGCCGGCTGACCGGCCGCCGCTATCTCGGCTGCGAGATCGACGCGGCGATGGCCGAGCGCGCGCGAGCGCGCATCGCATCCGTGCTGCCCTTCACGGAAGGGACACCAACATGACGACAAGCATCCGCAACGCCGGCCTGCCGGCCGACCGCACGGTGGTCGAGCTGACCTGGCGCGAGAACCACGTCGAACACTGGATACGCTTCGGCCGCGCCGCCGAGGACCAGCGCCTCGACCGCCATCGCCGTGTCGTTGTCTTCGCGCCGGGCAGCATCTTCGCCTTCGTCCGCTGGGCCGGCAACGAGCATGGCACGATCATCTCGCGCATCGACATCGTGCGCGCCGTAGCAAGTGGCGAGCCTTTCCAGACGCTCCCGTTCGTGCGACCGGGCGGCGACATTCTCTTGCGCATCACCGGCTGGCCGAAGGTCGAGGCGGTGCTGAAGGTGGTCGATGCGATCGAGGCGCTTGGCATCGACCCCGCCGATGTGGCGCCGGATCACTGGCGTCACATCTACAACCGCATCAGCGTCAACGAGCCGTTCCGCGTCTATTCCGCCGAGCAGCACCGTGCCTGGCTCCGGCGCCGCGAGGTGACGCGATGATCGCGCGCCGCGTGACGCTCATCACCATGATCGCAGGCGCGGTGCTGGTCGCGGCTCCGGCATGGCATCGGCCCGATCTGCGCTTCATCTGGAACGCATCGGCCAGCGTGCCGGTCGGCCTCTACCGCATCGTCCCGGCCGACCGCATCGAGGTCACGGACCTCGCCGTCGTCATGCCGCCCGACGAGCTGGCGGACTTCCTCGCCGAACGCGGCTACCTGCCGCGCGGCCTGCCGCTCATCAAGCGCGTGCTGGCACTCGCCGGAACCGAGGTCTGCCGGCACGACAGCACCATCACCGCCTACGGCGCGACCTATGGTGACGCTCGCGCGCTCGACACGCACGGCCGCCCGCTACCTGTCTGGCAGGGCTGCCGCACGCTCGGCGAAGGCCAAGCCTTCTTCATGAACTGGGACAGCCCGGACAGCTTCGACAGCCGCTATTTCGGGCCGCTCCCCGTCGCAACCATAGTCGGCCGGGCGGTCCCCGTCTGGACAACCGACGACCCCGATCCGGACGCGGAATCCTTCCGTGAGCCGGTCCCCGACGAGCCATGACGGCTCGTTCTCCAACCTCGCGAAAGGAACATCGCATGGCCCAGATCGGCACCTTCACCCGCAACGATGATGGCTTCTTTGGCCGCGTCCGCACGCTCAAGCTCGATGTAGAAGTCGCCATCCTGCCGGCCGAGGAATCGGATGCCGAGAACGCGCCCGAGCATCGCGTCTTCCTCGACGGGCAGGAAGTCGGCGCGGCCTGGGACCGCACCGGCGACAAGGCCGGAAGCTATCTGTCCCTGACTATAGACGATCCGTCCTTCTTCGAGCCGATCCGCGCGCGCCTGTTCGAGTCCGACACAAAGAAGGGCGCGTGGAACCTGCTCTGGACGCGCCGGAAGAAGAACGACGGCGAGGCATGACCGATCATGCGCTGCCATCGTTCTCGTCATCCTTCAAGCTCACTCTCCTTGATCGGTCGAATGCCGGTCACTCCCCTCGACCCGATCGTCCATCGGGCGGCCGTCGCGCGCAGCGGAGGTCAAGGGCGGCGGCCTGTTTTCCGGGTTTCGGTCATATCGCCCGACGATGCCCGTCCGGAAAATGTCGGCCGCCGGCGAAGCCTCGCCCTTGGCCGCAGCGAGCACGATGGCAGGCTTGTCGCGCATCGGGACGGCGGTGCCTGCGCTGCCGTCCCGACCCTCATGACGATGCTGTTCGCATGCGCCATGATCGTCGTCATGGTGGCTCCTGCGTCGGCCGAGCCGCCGCCCGGCGAACCGCTCCCGGCCACCGTCTCGGCCGCTCCGCGATCCGATCCGTGGGCGCCCCATGTCGCCGCGGCCGCCCGCCGCTTCGCCATTCCCGAGCGATGGATACGCGCGGTCTTGGCCGTCGAGAGCGTTGGCGATCCCGCCGCGCTCTCGCCAAAGGGCGCCATCGGCCTCATGCAGGTCATGCCTGCGACATGGGAGGAGCTGCGCGCGAAGCATGGCCTCGGCGCGGACCCCTGGCAGCCGCGCGACAACATCCTCGCCGGCACCGCATATCTGCGCGCGATGCACGACCGCTATGGCTCGGTCGACGCCATGCTGGCCGCCTACAATGCCGGCCCCGGCCGCTATGACGAGCATCTCGCGAGCGGCCGCGCGCTGCCGGCCGAGACTGTCGATTACGTCGCGAAAATCGCGCCGATGATCGACGGCACCGCACCGATCACACGCACGGCTGGTTCATCGTCATCGCCGTCATGGCGTCGCGCTCCGCTCTTCTTCACGCGCTCCACTGACCGCGATCACGACGATGCGGACGACTCCCTCCCTCTTTCCGGCCGACCTTCCGACGACCCGCCGATCGTCGATCTGTCGGCGCTCGTGCCACCATCCGACGGTCTGTTCGTGGAACGGCCGGCAAGGGAAGGAGATCGGCGTTGAAGATCGCATTTCCTCGCTTCGCGTGGTGCGCAATCGCAGGGATTGCGGTGCGCTGCGGGACAGCGGCACATCAGGCCGAAGGAGGGCGGGATAAAAAGCGGCACATCGCCGCTCGGTTGGGGTGTTGTTTCGCTTGCGCTTTTCGGGTTTCCGCGCACATCGCGGATCAGGCGCGCGAGGTGCGCGCCAAGATATTCTCCTGCGATTTCCGCGGAAACCGCACATCGCACAGGAAGCGGCCATGAGCCGGGACGACGACTTCCGCGTCCGGCCGGGCCGCATCCGTTCGAGCCGGGCGCAGCGAGCGAAGCCCTTCGTCGCCCAGGCGCTCGCCGCCGCGCAGAAGGCAGGCGGCCGTATCTCCCGCTCCGGCAGGATCACCTCCGGCAACGGCTCGCGCTTTGGCCGCGGCCGTGTTGCGAGCGTGCGCGCCAACCGCCTCATATCCAGCCGCTCGCGCGGCGCCATCATCAAGACACGCGTGGTCCGGCATAGCGCGCGCTCCGCGCCGCTCACCGCCCACCTCAACTATCTGCGCCGCGACGGCGTGACCCGCGACGGCGAGAAGGCGCGCATGTTCAGCCCGGAGACCGACGACGCCGACGTGAAGGGCTTCGCCGAACGCTGCGAGGACGACCGGCATCATTTCCGCTTCATCGTCTCCCCGGACGACGCGACGGAAATGTCCGACCTGAAAACCTTCACCCGCGATCTGATGGCGAAGATGGAAAAGGACCTCGGCACGAAGCTCGACTGGGTGGCCGTCGATCACTGGAACACCGGGCATCCCCATGTCCACGTCATCCTGCGCGGCCGCGCCGATGACGGCTATGACCTCGTGATCGCTCGCGATTATATAAAGGAGGGCATGCGCAACCGCGCGCAGGATCTCATCACCCAGGAGCTCGGCCCGCGCACCGATCTCGACATCCGCCGCGCGCTGGAGCGGCAGGTCGAGGCCGAGCGCTGGACCCAGCTCGACAGCCAGCTTGCCCGCGACACCAACAAGCATGGGATCATCGACGTTGCCCCGTCGCCGGACAGGCAGCCCGACGAGTATGTGACGCTGAAGGTGGGCCGGCTTCGGCACCTCGAACGTCTCGGCCTCGCCGAGACCATCGGTCCCGGCCAATGGATCATGGCCGACGACGCCGAAGCCACCTTGCGCGAGCTGGGCGAGCGCGGCGACATCATCAAGCGCATGCACCGTGCGCTCACCGAAAGCGGCATAGATCGCGGCCTGACTGGCTACGTATTAGCCGGCGAAGCCGGTCCGGAGCCGGTCCTCGGCCGGCTGGTCGAGCGCGGTCTGGACGACGAGCTGCGCGGCACCGCCTATGCCGTGATCGACGGTATCGACGGCCACACCCATCACATCCGCTTCGACGATCTCGACGCGGCCGGCGATTCCGCACCGGGCTCCGTCGTCGAGCTGCGCCGCTATGAGGATAGCGGTGGCTGGACCCGTACCGCACTCGCCGTCCGCGCCGACCTCTCGATCGAGGCCCAGACCACGGCGACCGGCTCCACCTGGATCGACCGCCAGCTTATCGCCCGCGATCCCCTCGACACCGGCGGCGGCTTCGGCCTGGAGGTGAAGCAGGCGATGGAGGCCCGCGCCGATCATCTCGTAGCCGAGGGCCTCGCACGGCGCGAGGGCCAGCGTATCGTCTTCGCCCGCAACCTGCTCGCCACGCTGCGCGAGCGCGAGTTGGACGCGCTCGGCCAGAAGCTCGCGGCCGAGACAGGCACGTCCTTCCAGAAGGCGGCCGCAGGCGAATACGTCGCCGGCACCTACCGGCAGCGTTTCGCGCTCGCCTCCGGCCGCTTCGCCATGATTGACGACGGACTCGGCTTCAAGCTGGTGCCCTGGACCCCATCGGTCGAGAAGCACATCGGCCAGCACATCTCCGGCGTTGCCCGCTCCAATGGCGGCGTGGATTGGTCGTTCGGACGCAAGCGCGGGCTCGGGCTATGAGCAACGGCCGCGTTTGTCAGCCGCAACCCGCAAGTATTTTCCGCACCTTCTACGACCGGCTTCGAGCTGCCCTCAACCCGCCATTGAAACCCGTGTGCAGCGTGTTCTTCTTCGCGCTCTTGGACCGAAACGCGAGGGAGTTTCGCTGCCTTGTCTGCAAGCCGCGTCATGTGGGGCCAGATCGTCGTGGTGTTCTCGATCGTGCTCGTCGCGGTCTGGTCCGCGACGCAATGGACGGCGTGGCGGCTCGGCTTTCAGGCTCAGCTCGGACAGCCCTGGTTCGAGATTGCCGGCCTGCCGGTCTATCCGCCACCGGCCTTCTTCTGGTGGTGGTATTTCTACGACGCCTATGCGCCGACCATCTTCTACGGGGGCGCCGGCATCGCAGCTTCCGGCGGGCTGATCGCCATCGCGGCCGCCATCCTCATGTCGATCTATCGCGCGCGCGAGGCGAAAGACGTCAGAACCTTCGGCTCCGCGCGATGGGCCGAGCGCAAGGAGATCGCGGCCGCCGGCCTACTCGGCGAAGATGGCGTCGTCCTCGGCAAGCTCGACCGCGATTATCTCCGGCATGACGGTGCCGAGCATGTCCTGTGTTTCGCCCCAACGAGAAGCGGCAAGGGCGTCGGCCTCGTGGTGCCGACGCTGCTCACTTGGCCGGGCTCCGCCATCGTCCACGACATCAAGGGCGAGAACTGGGATCTGACTGCCGGCCTGCGCTCCTGCTTCGGCCGGGTGCTCCTGTTCGATCCGACCAATGCGCAGTCTGCCGCCTACAATCCGCTGCTGGAGGTGCGGCGCGGCGAATGGGAAGTGCGCGACGTGCAGAACGTTGCCGACGTGCTGGTCGATCCCGAGGGAAGCCTTGAGAAAAGGAACCATTGGGAGAAAACCAGCCACTCGCTGCTCGTCGGTGCGATCCTCCACGTACTCTATGCCGAGAAGGACAAGACCCTTGCCGGCGTCGCCGCCTTCCTCTCCGATCCACTTCGGCCGATCGAGTCGACGCTGGCTGCCATGATGAACACGCCGCATCTTGGCGAGAAGGGTCCGCATCCCGTCATCGCAAGTGCCGCCCGTGAGCTGCTCAATAAGTCTGATAACGAGCGCTCCGGCGTTCTCTCCACGGCGATGAGTTTCCTAGGTCTCTATCGCGATCCCGTTGTTGCCGCCGTCACCGCGCGCTGTGATTGGCGCATCGCCGACATCGTGTCCGGAGAACGCCCGACCACGCTCTATCTCGTCGTGCCGCCTTCGGACATATCTCGAACCAAGCCGCTGGTTCGTCTCGTGCTCAACCAGATCGGGCGCCGGCTGACCGAGGAACTGCACGCCAGCGGCCGCCGCCATCGCCTGTTGCTCATGCTCGACGAGTTCCCCGCGCTAGGCAGGCTCGACTTCTTTGAATCGGCGCTTGCCTTCATGGCCGGCTACGGCATCAAGGCGTTCCTGATTGCGCAGAGCCTCAACCAGATCGAAAAGGCATACGGAGCAAACAACTCCATCCTGGACAACTGCCATGTCCGCGTCAGCTTCGCGACCAACGACGAGCGCACCGCCAAGCGCGTTTCCGACGCCCTCGGCACCGCCACCGAGATGCGCGCCATGCAGAACTATGCCGGCCACCGTCTCGCGCCGTGGCTCGGCCATCTCATGATCTCGCGCTCCGAGACCGCCCGGCCGCTGCTTACCGCCGGCGAAGTGATGCAGCTTCCGCCCGACGACGAGATCGTCATGGTTGCCGGCATCCCGCCGATCCAGGCGAAGAAGGCGCGCTACTATGAGGATACCCGTCTAACGGAGCGCCTCCTTCCCGTTCCCGCGAACCCCCGCGCAGGTCTTGTCCAGCGGCCGGACGACTGGTCGACGCTGAAGCCGATCGTCGCGCCGATCCCGGAGCAAGCAAATGTCACTTCCGCAAATGGTCTGGCTCCCCACGCTGCTGCATCGGCTGCGAATCGCGTGGCAAAGCCCCCCACCAATGGCAAACAGGACGACGACCCCGCCAATGCCGGCCTGCGCCGAGAACCGGGCCTTGAGCCGCACAAGGACATCGCGCCGGAACCGCCGAAGCCGCCCGTCAACGAGTTCGATCCCGATCCTGAAGAACCAGACGGCGAAGCAGCGGCCAACCAGACGCTCGTCCGCAACATGCGGCAGATGGCGCGGCAGGTTTCGATGGACCCCGGCGACGGCATGGAGCTTTGAGCTATGATTGAGCGACCCGACAAGAAGAAGCGCCTTTCCGTCTATCTCGATCCGGATCTCATGCGCCGGCTGGCCGACTTCGCCGATCGGCGCCAGCAATCCCGCTCGCTGATAGCCGAGGCGGCAATTGCCTCCTTCCTGTCACCTGACGCAGATGAGCGGCAGGAGGCCGCTATCGTCAAGCGTCTCGACCGGATCGACCGAAACGTCCAGCGACTTGAACGTGATCTAAACATCGTGAATGAGGCTTTTGCCATCTTCATCCGCGCTTGGTTGACCTCGATTGCACCGTTGCCTGACGCTGCACAGGTCGCCGCACGCGCGAAGGGCGGCGAGCGCTACGACAAATTCCTCGAGGCGCTCGGACGGCGCCTAGCTAGGGGGCCAAGTCTGAGGCAGGAGGTGCCAAATGATGGCTGACCGATACGGAATTCCTCTCTGCTTTTGAGGGTCGTTCATACGATTCGTCTTTCACGTCCGCCGTCTGTGGGTGCCTTACGAAGTTGCGTTCGGACCGGTCCTTACATCGCTAGATCAACGACGAAGTGGATCGATGAGAACAGAGGATCAGGATGATGGCTCCACCTACAATTGCCACGTCTGCGATGTTGAACGTCGGCCAGTGCCATGAGCCGGCATGGAGATCAATGAAATCTGTTACTTTGCCCCGCTGTGCGCGGTCGAACACATTTCCAAGCGCGCCACCGGTCATCAGGCCCAGAGCCGCGGTCGTAACGACGCGATGGGAGAAGATCATCCAGACCAGCAACACCATTACCAGCAACACCATTACCAGCGCCACCGTCATCCAGATCACTAGGGTCAATCGGTCTCTCAAAAAATCCGAGAACAACCCGAAGCTGATGCCCTGATTGTAACTGAGCGTGATGTTCAGAAATGACGTGACGTAGATTACACGAGGCGGCTGCATTACTATTTCCACGATCACGGCCTTCGTAAGTTGATCGATCGCGAATGCCGAAAGGATGCAGATAAAGCCAACCAGAATGCGCGTTGTGTTGGTGCCTCGCATCATCGCAGTCTCCCGTGGTTTGTAGACCACATATCGCTCGCACCTCTAGTTAGCTGAGCTTCAAGGGGGCGGCTGAAGGTGTCTGTGGAAAAACAGTTCTCGGGAGGAGGCGCGCACTCACGAGAATGTTACGGTGCTGCAATGGACCTTACGGCCTATTGCCGTTAGGCCTTTGGTAACAAAGTTTAACCGATTAAGTGGGGGCTCCGATGGGGGCATTGTGTTGGTCGCTGGCGACCTTCGCTATCGTGCTGTCAACGCTTGCCTCGACTTCTACGGTCCAAGCGCACCCATCGCCGATGATCACCGGCGGTTTCACGTCACAACCGATCGGGCACTATGAGTTCTGCAAGCGCAAGCCGGCGGAGTGCTCCATCAGAACACGCGACTTCGGCACGTTGCCGATGTCGGAGGAACTGCTTGCTCGGCTGGAGCGTCTTACAGTCAAGGTCAATCAGGCGATTAAGCCGAAAAGCGACCTTGAGATATATGGGGTCGACGAGTATTGGACCTATCCTGTAGATGCTGGAGATTGCGAGGATTACGCGCTGGCGAAACGTCGCATCCTGCTCAAGGAAGGCGTCTCGACCTCGAATCTCCTTTTGACTGTACTTCGGCGGCCGAACGGCGAAGGCCATGCTGTACTGACCGTGCGAACGGACATCGGCGACGTGGTCCTGGACAATCTCACCGATGCGGTTCTGAACTGGGATGAAACCGAGTATCTCTATCTCAAACGGCAGGCGACAACGCACACAGGCCGGTGGGTCACGATCCGTGAAGGCGATGCTCCCCTTGTAGGATCCCTGCACTAGGGATTTGTTTCGCTCTTAATCACTGCGTCACGCCTCCTTCTCCGGCAAAACGCCCCAATGCCGATCACGAGACCGACGACAATCAAAGTCGGCATGTCACCAAGTTTGCTGTAGAGCGTACGCTGCGGGGTGGGTCCAGGCAGGGCGGCGTCGAAAGCCCCCTCGACCGCCAACGGCAGCATCTGCTGAATCCGGCCATAGCCATCGACGACCGCGCTGATCCCGCTGTTCGCGGCGCGGATCATGGGCAGGCCCGATTCAATCGAGCGGACTCTTGCCGAAAGAAAATGCTGGTAGGGTCCCGCCGATACGCCGAACCAGGCGTCGTTCGTGACGTTGAGTAGCCATCGCTCCTCATCGACCTTCGGCGACGGGAAAATCGCCTCATAGCAGATCAGCACTCGAAAGGGCGGTACTGCCGGAAGGGTCATTGGTGAGCTGACCGAACCCGGCACGTAGTCGATATCGCCTGCCGTGAGCTTGCTGATGCCGGGCAAGCTTTTGAAAGGCGTGAACTCGCCGAACGGCACCAGCCTGATCTTGTCGTAGTCGGCAACGACCTTGCCTGTATGATCGACGGCGAGCAGGCTGTTCAGCAGCCCCCCAACCTCAGCGGTGTCCCCGGGGACAGCTCGTACCGCGCCGAACAGCAGCAATCCTCCTTCGGGAATGCTCCCAAGTAGGGCTTCAGGCAACCTGACGACCTCGGAAAAGAGATACGGATAAGCCGTTTCCGGCCATACTACGACGCGTGGCCGCCCGGCAGCGCCCGATGTGCTGAGGTCATGCAGCTTCTGAAGGTTCCGCGTTGCCGCGTCTGGATCCCATTTTTGATCCTGCGGGATGTTCGGCTGGACGACACGGATTCGGGGACCGGCGCCATCGGCGGTTTCGGCGTTTGCGAGCCGGACCGCTCCGAAAGCCCAGAAGAACCCTGCCCCGAGCATGGGCACTACGAGCATCGTCACCGCCAGAGCCCATGGTCCGAGACGGTATCGTTCCGCGAGCGCCAAAGGAACCATGCATAGGGTCGCGGTGACGAAACCAACTCCGTGAACGCCGATCGCCGACATAGGCTGGAGCGTCGCGTCGCTGAAACCCCAGACATATCCTGTCAGGTTCCAGGGAAAGCCGGTGAAGAGGACGCCGCGCGCCATTTCGGCAAGGGTCCAGAATCCGGGAAGTATGAGAAAGACGGTCGGTCCGCGTCCGCCAAGATAGCGCGTTGCCGCGGCTGCGAATGCCGGGAACAGGGCAAGGAAGCCGGAAAGGCCCAGCACTGCCGGCCAGGCGAGTGCGCCGAACCGATCCGCGTCGACGAAAAAGCTCTCGGATATCCACCGCAGGCCGACTGCGAACTGGCCGATGCCGAAGCCCCAGCCGATCAGGAAGGCGGCACACGAGCCACGGGCGTGACGGATGAACAGGGCGAAGGCGGCAAAGCCGACCAATACGAGCGGCAGAACGAAGTACGGAGCAAAAGCAAGGGCCGTGAGCGCGCCCATCAACGCGCATACCGGGAGCGACACGGCCAATCCCGAGTCCGGATACGTTATCCGGCCAAGGCCGCCTTCTTCCGGTTCGATCGCCCCCCGGTCCGTCATATCAGTCAGCCGATATAGGCAAGTCCTGGAAAGCGCTCCAGAAGCCAGAACGCGATCAGCGTCATGCGGCCGGTCATCATCAGCACGCCCATCGTGATCATGATCGCGCCGGCGGTAATGTTGAGGACATGGCCGGCGTAGCGCGCCCGTTTCATGAAGCCGGCAACCTTCCCGAACGCGAGCGCGACGACCAGGAACGGGATACCGAGGCCGAGGCTGTAGGCGGCGAGGAGTACCGCCCCGCTTCCGGACGACACCGCGGTCATCGTCAGAATCGAGCCCAGAACCGGGCCGATGCACGGCGTCCAGCCGAAGGCGAAGGCGAGGCCGAGAGTGTAGGCGCCGGCGGGGCCGGATACGGCTTGCGGTCCTTCTACGCGGTAATCCTGCATCACGAAGGGAAGCCTGATGAGGCCGGTCATCATCAGGCCGAACAGGACCAGCAGGCCGCCGCCCACGAGGTTGGCTTCGAAGCTGTAGCGAAGCAGCAGGCCGCCGAGGAACTGCGCGCCCAGCCCGAGAATGACGAAGATCGTCGTGAACCCGGCGATGAAGAACATCGCTGACCAGACGATCCGCAACCGGTCGGCGAGCTGCGCCGAATGCGGATTCACGCCGCTGGACACGAACGAGAGATACCCCGGCACGAGAGGCAGGACGCAGGGCGAGACGAACGACACCGCGCCGGCCACGACTGCCGTTGCGAGACCGACTGCCGAGACGTCGATCGTCATTTCATGTCCTCTTCTTTCGTCGGATTCGGTGTGGACGAACTCAGTGCCCATACATGCTCTGGCAACATGAGGTTCAAGGCCGGATCGAGGCTTGTCCCGCGTGACATTGCGCCGCGCCGCTCGATCGAGGCCGGGGCGCGGGCATTGAGCCCGCGTTCGTCGTGCAAGTCTTCTATCTTGCCTCTATCGCAGCAGCGTGCGGATCGCGTTGTTGGCCAGTTCGATCACGACGACGAACAGGACGACGACGATCGTCAGCGTGGCGACCTTTTCTTACTGGAAGGTGCGGACATAGGTTTTGATGTAGAAGCCGATCCCGCCGGCACCGACGAGGCCGAGGATGGGGATTCCCGCAGGTTCATCTCGAAGCGGAAAAGCGTGTCGCGCACGATGTCGGGCGCGATCTGTGGCCAGGCGCCAAAACGCCCCCCTGGCCCGCCAGCTAGGCAGAGGTGATCTCGGCGTCGGCCATTGAACAGCTTTTTCAACGTGCAGACGAACGTCGTCAGTTCCTTCCAGGCGAAGTGGAATACCGACCCCGGTCCCTCGAACTTCCGATAGGGCTCGTCGGCATTGCCAGCGGCCTCCGGGTAGGCCGTGAGGTCTGCGCGCTCGCCTTCCGTTAGAGCGAGCCGGTATCGGCTGTCGAACCAGTCATCACGCTTGCGGGCGTCGGCAGCGAGCGTCATGGAAGTAGGGGAGCGGTGAAGCGGTTCCAGAGCCGGGGTGAGCGTGTCGTAGGCGCCGTAGCGCGCGTTTTGCCGTAACCACGCGTAGGAAAATCGGCAGCAGGCCAACCGCATGCACCCAGCGTGAAAGTTTCAGCTGAATCACTGTGTCGGATCGTCTTCAGTCGCACCCATATTGATTTAACGCAGTTGCGATTTCAGCAGAATGAAAATGCCGGATGCCGCGCGCGATATTCGGCTGAGTCGTGGCTAGTGACTACCTAGAACTGCTCACCCCTGCCATTGAGCGCATGGGCGCAAAGCTGTTGTCAATCATTCGTCCCCTCACGTTTATCGAGCCTTGGTCGCACCAAGGGTTACGGTACCCGACACGCCACAATGCTGAAGCGGGGGCAGCTCTTTTCGCTATCATCAAAGCAACCTTGCCGACGAGTGAGACCTTACTGCAACCTGCCATGACAAACGCATTGACGACTGTCAGCGATATATCTATCTTGCAATTGAAAATCATTCGCAACAGACAGCCATATGTCTTCTCCATCCTTGGATTCGGAACCCTCGTTGTCCGTGGCCGGCCACAATGGCTGGCGTCGCACCAGCCCGACGCCGTCACTCTCCGAAGTCTTTGGCTCGATCGTCGTGCCGCGTGGCAGCACGGTGTTCCGAAGGTTTCTCGCCTTCGTCGGCCCAGGCTATCTGGTCGCAGTCGGCTATATGGACCCCGGCAACTGGGCGACTTCGCTCGCCGGCGGCGCCAAGTTCGGCTACACGCTCCTGTTCGTGGCGCTACTGTCCAACGTAATGGCGATCCTGCTGCAATCGCTGTGCGCGCGCCTCGCCATCGCGTCCAGGCGCGACCTAGCGCAGGCCTGCCGGGATGCCTATCCGTCATGGGTGTCGTGGCCGCTGTGGATTTTCGCGGAGGCCGCGATCATCGCCACCGACCTTGCCGAGGTCATCGGCGTGGCAATCGGTCTCAACCTGCTGTTCGGTATCCCGCTCGAAATCGGCGTCTTCATCACCGCCGCCGACGTGTTTCTGATCCTGTGGCTGCAGAACCGCGGCTTCCGTTGGGTTGAAGCATTTGTCATCACGCTTCTGGCGGTCATAACCGCCTGCTTCTTCGTGCAGATCGCCATGGCCGATCCGGACTGGGCAGGTGTGATCGCAGGCTTCGCGCCCTCGACCGATATCGTGACCAATCCGGAGATGCTCTACATCGCACTGGGCATCATCGGCGCCACCGTGATGCCCCACAATCTCTACCTCCACTCCGGCATCGTGCAGACGCGCAACTGGGAGACGACGCCGGCACGAAGGTTCGAGGCGTTGCGTATGGCGACCTGGGATTCGACCATCGCGCTGATGTTCGCCCTGACCATCAACGCTTCTATCCTGATCCTCGCTGCGGCAACCTTTCACGCGAGCGGCAACACCGAGATTGTCGAGATCGATCAGGCCCATGCGCTGCTAGCGCCTCTGCTCGGCGGTTCGCTCGCACCGACGATGTTCGGCATCGCACTGCTGTGCTCCGGCCTAAACGCCACCGTGACCGCCACAATGGCTGGCCAGATCGTCATGGAAGGCTTCATCAATTTCCGTATCAGTCCAGTGCTGCGCCGGCTCGTCACACGCTCGATCGCGATCGTCCCGGCGGTCATCGTGATTTTGATATGGGGGAGTTCAGGCACCGGCCAGTTGCTCATCCTCAGCCAGGTCGTGCTGAGCTTCCAGTTGCCTTTCGCCATCGTGCCGCTGGTCATGTTCACCGCGAGCAAGGCCAAGATGGGCGACATGGTCGCCCCGCTCTGGCTGACCGCGCTCTGCGCGCTGATCGCCGTCACCATCATCGCGCTCAACATCAACCTGCTCTGGTCCGTGGCCGTGATAGGATGGTAGCCGCTTGCGCATTTTGACCGCAGTCAGAGGCACGGACCATCGGAGAATTCACGAGATCTGCGGCCTGGTGATACGTCTCGTCAGGCGACAACCCTGTCGGGCAACAAAAGTCGCCTGGAAAGACCCTGTTGACACCACATGCCGCCCGTAAGGCTGATCATCGGAAAATCTACGTACGCAGTGGTGCAGGATGGTCTACCCGAAACCTTCGAAAGTCGCACAATGGGAATTGTAGCGCGTAGTTGCACCCGCGAGTTCTGACCGGTGAGAATAGGGCTGAAGCCCCTACCTCATGATTATCGAACAATCGGCCGCGCTCCCAGCCGTTCATGTCGGTCTATAGCGGACAAGCCGACCGATTATCTCTCAAACAGACGCCCCGTGTGCAGCGTCTTAACCGATCATCAAGGTTAACAATTCATTTTGCTTCCGAGACCACCTCAGGAGATCGGTCGTTGTCGTCGAAGCAAAGCCAAGGCTCGGAATCCACTTCCATGGCCCGCCGAGGTCGGATTCTGGCAATCCTGTTTGCAAGCTCGCTGACCTTCGGGTTCGCGTCGCCGACCGCCATCCAGGACATGCGTTCCGAGCTTGCGACCGGCACTGTTCTCGTACAGCGCAATGGTGTTCGGGGTGAGGATGCATGCTCCCATCTTCGGACGCTCAGACTTGGGTCGGCTACTGGGGTGGAAACGTTTGCGACCGGGCCGTCCGCGAGCCGGAGCGGCGATTTCTCCGATAACGCCTCAAAGCGAGATCTTCTGCAAAGCCAGACCTCCGATTCAGGCAAAACGGCAACGCTTTCCGTAACCGCCTCGAAAGGCGTTTTCGATGGAACGAGGCTGGCTGCCATCCTCTTCTCGAGCCGCCTTGACGCTCCGGAGGGCTTGCGCGGCTTCCTGCCGGAGGCAGCTCCGGGTGTCCGGAACGCAATAACGATCCTTCACCGCGCGGAGACTCACCGGCTTGAGGGCGTGCCTCCGATCCTGGCGGATCTCGTCAGCAACGACCGTGCCGACGTTCTGGCGACCGCCTACGCTCCGAGCGATCCATACCACGCAACGTCCGCACCCTTCGATGCGCTGCTTGGCGGTCAGGACGCCGGCGGCCGCTTCGTTCCGCCCATGGCGGAGGGTGACCACCCGTGGATGAGGGTGCCACTTCCAAAGATGGTGTTCTCCGCCGCCGAGCAGAAGTGCCTCGCGACCGGAATCTATTTCGAGGCGCGCGGCGAGAAATCGAGAGGGCAGGCGGCTGTCGCCCAGGTAATCTTGAACCGGGTTAGGAACCCGGCTTATCCCGACACCGTCTGCGATGTGGTTTATCAGAATCAGCACATGCTCAACAGATGCCAGTTCTCGTTCGCTTGCGACGGAGTCCCTGACGTGATTTCGGATCGCCGGGCCTATCGGCTCGCAAAGGATGTTGCGCTTGCCGTCACCGCGGGTAAGATTTTCCTGCCGGAAGTCGCGTCGTCGACACATTACAACGCCACCTACGTCCATCCTAAATGGGCTCAGTCGATGGAACGGATGACGCAGATCGGCAAGCACATCTTCTATCGCACGTTCGGCGGGGGCTGGAGCTAGCGCGGTGAGGAACCGATGAGAATCAAATTGTTGCGTGTTGCGCTGGTCCGAACCTTCGCCATTCTCCTGATGGCGACCCCGGCGGCGATCGCAGAGACGATTGATCGCTCGGAGGTCGAGAAAATCGTCCGCGAGTACATTCTCGAGAACCCCGAGATAATCAAGGAAGCGTTGCTCGAACTTGAGAACCGCTCGCAGAAGGCGCAAGAAGAAGCCAGGGCGGAGACGATCCGGGCCGAGCAGGACGTCCTGCTGCGGAGCGCCGCCGATCTCGTCCTCGGCAATCCCGATGGCGATGTGACGCTGGTCGAGTTCTTCGACTTCAACTGCGGCTACTGCAAAAGAGCTTTTCCAGACATAAAGGCATTGCTGGCCGAGGATGCACAATTGCGTGTCGTCCTGAAGGATTTCCCCATCCTCGGTCCGGGATCCATCGAGGCTGCGAAAGTCGCCCTCGCCGTGAAACGCCTGGGCGACGACGCGAGCGCGCGCGATTTCCATGCCCGGCTGATGGCCATGCAGGGTCAGGCCAACGCAGGCCGAGCTTTGTCGCTTGTAGAGGAAATGGGTCTTGATCGCGCGCGTGTCGAGGCAGAGATGGGGTCTCCAGAGATCGAGACGGTCATCGCTTCGAACCTGGCGCTGGCTCAGCTTCTTGGACTGACAGGAACCCCATCGTTCGTCGTGGGCGAACGAATCGTCGTTGGCGCCGTGGGCAAGGAGCCGCTGGCGGAGGCCGTGCGATCGGTGCGTGAGTGATCGACCGGTCGGCCGCGCTCATCCCCCCCGATCAGCCAGAAGCCTCTGGACGACAAGCTCGGCGTCGGGTCCTGCTCCCATGATCAGCGCCGAAGCCCTGTTTCGCTGCCAGGGTCGCCCGACGAAATAAAGGCCCTTGACCGGCGAAACCCCGGCTTCGTGGCGGAAGGAACCGTCTTCATTCACGGCAAGAGGAACGTCGAGCCAGGAACTGTCGTCGCGGTAGCCGACCGTCCAGACGACGGTTCGGACCTCGGCCGAGCTTCCGTCCGAAAACCGCGCTGTCGTCTCGTCTGCATTCACGAGCCGCGGCGCGATCCGTATGTCCTTTCTTTTCAGGCTTTCGAGGCTGCGGTCACGGTCGGGGAAGGCGTC
This sequence comes from Neoaquamicrobium microcysteis, assembly GCF_008180155.1. Taxonomy (GTDB): domain Bacteria; phylum Pseudomonadota; class Alphaproteobacteria; order Rhizobiales; family Rhizobiaceae; genus Aerobium; species Aerobium microcysteis. Next base: position 194,217 of record NZ_VSZS01000068.1, read on the forward strand.
GGTTGCCCTGACCCTGCTGCCTAGCAAGGAGTCCGGCGATGCCGTCAAAGCGCCGGTAAGATGAAGCCACCACCAGATCGACTTTCCCAGAATGCGTTCGGGCAGCAGCTTTCGAGGCTTTCCGGTCGCCAGGATCACCGGTTGAGTTCTTCTGCACTCGACAGCAATGTCGCGGCCGCTCGCACCATCCCCCACGATCAGCACAGGGCCGTCCGGCAACTGGTTGGCGTTGCGGAAGATGTCGGTCGTCAAATGGAGCACATCGCTGCCGAACTTCCCGGCGACAGTTGGAATTCTGGGGACCTGGAAGGCGCCAGCCGCCACGATGATCTCGCTCGCTTGCCGCTTTCCGCCGTCCTCAAATGTCGCCTCGAAACGTCCATCGTCGAGCCTGGAAAGGCGAACAACCCGTCTTCCGGTTTCGACCGGCAGCTTCAGGCGCGACGCATAGGCTTCCAGATAGTCGGCGAATTCGTCCCGGTTGGAGTAGCCCTCGCGATTTCCGGAAAGCTCCAGTCCGGGCAGCGCACTGAACTGGCGCGGCGTGAACAGGGTCAGCGCGTCGTAGCGCGCCCGCCAGCTGTCACCGACGCGCCGGTTCGCATCCGCGATGGAATAGTCGGCGCCGGCCCGGGCCAGGTGGTACGCGGCCGCGAGACCCGCCTGCCCGGCTCCGATGACCAGCACCGATCTTTCCATCAAACCACCACGACCCGGGCGCCGAGCGGCACACGCTCGTAGAGCTCTTCCACATGCTCGTTCACCATGCGGATGCAGCCGTTGGATACGGCCTGACCGATCGTCCATGGCTCGGTCGTGCCATGGATGCGGTAGTACGTGTCGCGACCGTCGCGGTAGAGGTAGAGCGCGCGGGAACCCAGCGGATTGCCCGGCCCGCCGGGGACGCCATTCGCGTATCTCGCGTATCTCGCGGGATCGCGTCTGATCATGTTGGCGGTCGGCCGCCAGGCGGGCCACTTCGCCTTGCGTTCGATGATCGCGGAGCCGGAGAATGCGAGACCCGCCTTGCCTACGCCAATCCCGTAGCGTCGTGCCGCACCTCTGCCCTCGATCAGGTACAGGAACCGGTCCCGCGGGGCGACCACGATCGTACCGGCTGGCTGAGCGTATGGCGAGACGACGGTTTGGGGAAGAAAGCGCGGGTCGAGTTCGACCCTTCTGTGAGCCAGCGCCGCGGTCGGCAGTTGGACTGCCGACAGCGCTGCGATCAACCCTGTTGCGAACGATCTGCGATCCATCATGGTAAGCCCCTCAATAGCTGCTGAAGTGTGCGATCAGTGATCGTGCCCGTCGTCCGCCTGTGGCGGCGTGACGTCGGGAACGAGCTTTTCGACCTGGGCGGCGGCGCGTAGCCCCGCGAGAAGCCGTTGCTCTTCGGCGGACGCGAGCGCCTGCCGGATCTGCGGTTCGACCGTCTCGAATGCAGGCGGCGGCCGATTGCGTGCTTCCTCCAGCATCACGACATGGAAGCCGAAGGCGGTGGCGACCGGCGACCGGGTGAACTGTCCCGGTTCGAGCTCGGCCGCGGCCTCCTCGACTTCCGGCATGATCTCCCCTTCCGCGACGAAGCCGAGATCCCCTCCCTTTGCCTTCGACACCGCATCGATGGAGCGTTCCTGCGCTAGATCGGCAAAGGACTGCCCGGCTTCCAGCGCGTTGATGATGTCTGTTGCCTCGTCTTCGGTGCCCACGAGGATATGCCGCAACTTCCGTTCGGCCACGGTCGGAAAGCTGCCTACCTGGCCATCATAGGCGGCCCTTATCGCCTCGTCCGTCACCGCATCGGCCACGCGCTGCTCTATGAACACGGATCGAAGCGTCTGGGCCTCGAAGAACGCCAGCTGACGCTTGAACGCGTCCTGTTCCGTGACGTTTGCCTCGCGAGCGGCGTCGGCCACGATGCGCAGCTCGATGAGCGCGTTCACGAGAACGGAACGCCTGGCGTCTTCCGGCATCTGGCCGAGCTGGGGTCCATACATTTCTTCGGCGATTGCGAGATCGGCGGCCGTGATCTCCTGGCCGTTGACGCGCGCGACGACTTCGTCATCCTGAGCGTGAGCCAGTGGCGGCAGCATCGCCGCCATCATCGCAACCGCAACGAACCCTTGGACCTTCAGCCGGAAAGTGAGAGAGCGAATTCCCATCATGCGCCCTCCCCCTATTGGCCGCTCGCCGCGATCAGCGGATCGACGATCTCGCTGAAGCGGTCGATGCTGAGGACGCCCTTGTACATCTCGCCATTGACGAAGAAGGTCGGCGTCGAATCGACGCCGAACTCACGACCTGCTTCGAATACAGCCTGCACTTGCTGCTGCAGTTCCTCGTTCCGCAGGCATGCCTCGAAGGCGGCCTCGTCCATCCCGGTCATGCCCATGACGGCCTTGAGCGAGCCTGAGCCGTCGGAGGACCGCGCCCAGTTGTCCTGGGTCCGGTAGAGCAGGTCGATGGTGGCGTACCATTTGTCGTCGCCGGCGCACCTGGCCAGCATGAATCCGGCCGAAGAGCGCGGATCGAACGGGAACTCGCGCATGATGAAGCGGACCTTGCCCGTATCGACGTATTTCTCCTTGAAGGCGGGCCAGACATTCAGATGGAAGTTGCGGCAGTGGCCGCAGGTCAGCGACGCGTACTCGATCACGGTGACCGGAGCATCTTCCGGACCGAAGCTTTTTTCCGCGAGCGCTCCCGGCGCGAGCAGGTCTTCGGGAGTCGGTTGGGCAAGCGTCAGAGCTGGAAAGGCGGCCGCCGCTCCGAGAGCGGACAGGCCATATAGAACGTTTCGACGTTTCATGGTCGTTTCCTTTGGTGAGCTTCTACTTTGCAAGCTCTAGCCCCTGGAGGAGCAAGCGCTAATTTGGCGTCAGGCGATCGCTCTCGGACCGCTGCGCACGATGATTGGCGAGGGGATCGAGACACGATCGTAGAGGTCGATGATGTCCTGGTTGATCAGACGGACGCAGCCGCTCGACACCGCGCGCCCTATGGTCCAGTACTCGGGCGAGCCGTGCAGGCGGTAGAGGGTGTCCTGCCCGTTCTGGAAGATGTAGAGCGCCCGCGCACCGAGAGGATTGTCGAGCCCGGGCGGCTGGCCCCCGTTCTCGGCGCTGAATTCTTCCAGCTCGGGCTGGCGCGCAATCATCTCCGCCGGCGGGGTCCAGACCGGCCAGGGCCGCTTCCACTGGATGACCCCTTCACCGGACCAGGTGAACCCCGCCCGCCCGAGGCCGACGCCGTATCTCATCGCCTTGCCGTCGGGCAGAACCAGATAGAGGAAAAAGGACTGCGTATCGACGACGACGGTTCCGGGACGTTCGCCCGTCGGGTCGTCGACGAACTGACGGTAGAACTGCCGGTCGACCCTTCTCAGGTCGACGGCGGGGATCGGGAAATCCTCTTCCGGCATCGCCCGGTACATGGAGACGAAGGAGGGATCGATGCTCGGCGTTTCCGGCACCACCGCGACGGGCTGGATATCGGTGGTCGTGCAGCCGGCCAGCGTCAAGGATGCGGCCGAGGATGCGGCAAGGGTCAGGACTTGCCGTCGGGACAGGCCTGTGCGTGATGGTGTGGTTGTCAATGCTTTGCTCCCAATACGGTCGTGGTCCATTGCTCCCCGCGGAAAGCAATTGGTGAGGACGAATTGCGACCGTCTGGATCGGAGCCGCCTTTCCTCGGGGCTGCGCCCGAAGAAACTCGATCTCCTACCGGCCGTTTCGCCTGCTCGACGCTATTGGGGCGGTGGGACGATGATGGGAATGAAGGCGAACGTCAGGTCCTGCTCCCGGCCGTGTATCGACAGCAGGCCCGCGCTGGCAGCGTGGGGTGAAAGCCAGATCGTCAATCCGGCGCAGTGGTCATGGCATTTCGTCGTGGCGTGCGGCGACAGTGGCAACGCATCATCGTTGCTATCGTTCGGCAGTTCGGAACCGCCGCTGCCAGCCATGATCTCGGCCGTCGCGAACTCCTGAAACGACATCTTCGCAGCCACGGCCGTGGGCGCCGCCATATGGACGGCGACCATGAAAGCCAGGAGGAATGCGAGGAATCGGATCATCGTGCTGTCGTTCTATTCCCTGGGCGAATGCGGGTCTGCAAGCGCCGCGGAAGGCCGGCTGATAGGGACGGAGCTCAGCGACGTTCTTTTTGCCAGTGTTTGCTCGCCGGAACGCTCCAGAAGACTACGGAAGCTTGGGTGCATTCCGCCGTCGACATAAGCATGAGCGCTGAGCGCCGTGCCGTTCTCCACCATGCTCTGCATCGCGAGGAGGTCGGCTTCCGTCCTGCGAGCGACGACGGGGTCGTCCCCTTTCACCGCCGGCGGACAGGCGGCAAGAGGATCGCGCGGCTCTCCACCCTGGAACTCCATGTCGAAGACGTAGCGGCGGCCGCAGTGGGAGACCCTGGGCTGGCGCCGGGTGACTTCAAAGATATCGTAGCCGCGCTTCAGGTCGGTCCAGAAAGAGAAGTTCGGGTCGTCGCGATGCTTCGCCATGTTCTGGGCGGTCATTCGGAATGGAAACGCCTGCACCTGGAAAGCAGGCTGGCCGCCCCTGAGGGCCTCGCGGGCCACGGCGTAGATCTCGGCCACGCCCTCATCCGTCAGGGCGAAGCATCCCGACGACGAACAGGCGCCATGCACCATGAGCGCTTCGCCCGTGTAGCCGAGCGCCGCCTCGAGGCGGTTGGGATAGCCAAGGTTGAAGGAGAGGTAATACTGCGAGTTCGGGTTAAGCATGCCCGCGTTGACGTGGTAGAACCCTTCGGGGGCCTGGCGGTCGCCCTCTCGCGTCTTGGGTCCGAGTTTTCCGGACCAGCGGCACATGGGATAGGTCTTGAGCAGGGCGAACTGGCCGCTGCGGTCGCGCTTCCAGATTTCGAGCTCGCTTTCCTGCTTGAAGATCCTGACGAGGATCGGGGCAGAGGGCGACATGGATTTGCGCGACATTTCGGCAAGGAGGGCGGCAGGGATGGGCTGCGACGCCTTGTTGTCGACGTCGAGAACTGTCGACACGCACCCGCTCGCCAAAAGGGCAAGCAAAACGACCACGCCTATCCTTATCGCTTGCAACATGTTCGCGCTTTCATGATCCTTCGCGCCGATCCGACCTCGGGATCGAGCCGTAAGTTTGGGGCTATCATAGTTAAGAAGATGTTGCCCCTAACATGTTTGCGAGCGGCAAAGAACCGCAGCACGTTCGACTATCCGTCCTCGGGGGAGAGCCGATAAGAAGGACGGAATTGAGGCTGCGCCGCCTTGTCAGGGCTTTTTGGATTGAGGATGCGATGAATTCGCTGGAGCAGATGACCCTGGAAGAATCTCGCGATTTTGTACGCAGGAGAGCGCGCAAGAACCTGTTGGTCGTCCTTCTGCTCGTCGGCTTTGTCGGCGCTGTGTTCTTCGCCAGCTTCGGCCATATCCTGGGCGAGATGCGCCCGGCCCAGGTGGAGACCCAACCGGAATAGCGGAATAGTCACATAGGGTTGAGTGGCGTCGGGAAGCCGACAATGAAAGAGTGGACCGGCATTTGTCCAATTGCCGGTCCACCAATGTTTTTGCGCCTGGTCTCTCTGCTGGCTGCTGGTTCGACAGCCTATATCACCCTTGCCACCATCTTCTGGCTTGTGTGTATCGGGATCGGGCACAACAGGATGGAGATGCTCTATGGAACGACCGCGCTCTATCTCCTGACCCTGGCCGCCGCCGTGGAGGGCGCGTGGTTGTTGCCGGAGGATATCAGGAGATCGTCCTCGTTCATGAGGCTGACCCACTGGTTGAGATCCCGCTGGGATTGACGCTTGAGGAAGTAGATTCTCGCCTCGCTCCAAAGCAGCACCTTCTGCTCGAGATTGTCGAGGATGAAGTCGCCAAGGCTCGTCACGACGGTGAGCACGGCGTGTCCCCCGCCCTGGGCGTCGCGAGCCGTTGTCAGCAGCAACGCGCCGAGCGGATAGCCCATTTCATTGAGGCGCTTGCGCTTCAGCAGCGCGTAGTCCTCACAGTCGGCTGCCGTCGTAGGGTATTCCCAGAACTCCTCGACGCCGTAGATTTCCATGTCGGTGAGCGCCTTGATAGTGTTTACCTTCGTGTTGACCCTGACGATGTCGCTCCAGGCCGCACGCGTCAGCTCGATCATCGTGCCGGCCGGAGCGCGAGCGCATCGGTCTCGATATCGACGGCAATACTCGTAGTATCCGACCGGCATCGAGGTCGTACCGAACGTCGCCATGTTCCGTGCGTTGTATGGTTGGGTGGGGTTGAACTGTGACGCACTCGCCCATGCGGACGTGCAGAAAACCAGGAGCGCGAGTGCGCTCATCCAAAGCTTTTTCATTGTTTGACTCTCCCCGAAGTGATGGGAAGAAGCCTAGCGTAGAAACCTCAAAATCGAAGAAAATCAATGGCTTGTATTCGATTCAAACTCGCTGCAAATCGCAGCGGTTTTCGCAATCCTTCCTTTACCAGGATCGGCGGGCTTGCTGCACGTTAGTTCGCGCTACGATCGGCCTCGCCGTGCCGGTGGCTGGTCAGCCGATCGGAGCTCGGCACGAGATAGGCTGACACTTCCACTTCCTGGCCATCGTCGAAGATCAGCATCAGGCGTTGGCTTTCCGATTGGTCGATCGGAGACGCGGGATCGGCAAGCAGGAGGTGGATGCCGCCAATACGCATCTGCAGTTCGGCGTGCGCGGGAACCAGAAGCGGGCCGCCGACCGGCCCAGCCGCGTCATCGTCGGAATTGAATGGTGTACGCATCAACCTGATGTTTGCAAAGGCTTCGCTGCTCACCTTAGCGAGATAGGCGTGAGTATCCGTGCCGTTCCAGATCGTCAGGAAGCCTCTGGCCGGGGAGCCGTCACCATCAGCAATCAAGATCTCGGCATGTTCGACTGTCAGCGTCAAGAGCGATTGGCAGCCGGCGAGAAATCCCTGTGTACATCGCTTATGTCCCCTCCACGATTAGTGGCCGTGAACGTCCGTGATGAATCGGGCAAGGCTGTGAACCGCGCCCGCCTTCGGGATGCGGCAATTCGGCACTGTTGCGGGACACCGATTCATCCTTCAATATCTATAAGAGCTGGAGGTAATCATGCTGACGATCGGAGAGCTGTCGCGCGTCACCGGGGTGAAAGTTCCGACCATCCGCTACTATGAGCAGATGGGTCTGTTGATGGCGCCGGGCCGCTCGGGCGGCAATCAAAGGCGTTATGAGCCTGGCGAACGGGAACGGTTGTCCTTCATCAAGCACGCTCGCGACCTCGGTTTCACGATCGGGGCCATTCGTGAACTGCTCGAGCTGAGCGAGCATCCGGAACGGCCATGCGCGGATGCCGACAACATCGCGGTTCGTCAGCTGCAGATTGTCCGGGACAAGATTGCAAAGCTCAGGCCCCTTGAGCGCGAACTCGAACGCATCGCGACCCGATGCCACGGCGATCAGATCAGGGACTGTTACGTCATTCAGTCTCTGGCCAACCACGAACTGTGCTCGAACGAGCACTGAGAGTCGGCTTAGACCTCGGTCTCGTCATCGAACCGGCAGTAGTGCGCTACCCTGTCGGCAGGGCCGTTCGTCGAGGGCACGTCGCGAAGGATGATGGTGACGGCCGAGCTATCCTTTGGCGCCACGATCGAGCCGGATATCGTGATCGTCGGATGATCCTCCGGAACCAGCTCGAACGTCGTTTCGTCGCCGATCGTTGGGCCCAGGCGCAATGTCCCGGTATCGTAGTCCCCTTCCGCGGAGAACGTCGTTTCCATCCGGTCCTTTGTAAGGAAGAGATAGAACTCCAGCTCCGACCCGAAGGGTGCGCGGCCCCAGAGCCAAGCTTCGGCCTTTTCCAGTGAGGGCCCGACACGCGCGACGATGTCGTCGCAGTCCTGCGATGTAGGCGTGCCTTGCTCCGGATACCAGAGAAACACGCCGGTCGGAGGGCTCGCCAGGGCATGACCCGCACCGGCCAGCCACAAGGCAGCTCCGAACGCATGTACTGTCAGGCGCGGTCGCATCTCATGTTCCCACACAGCCGGCGCGGCTGTCCTTCGTTTTCGCTTTTAGGTGGTCGTCAATCCGGGATAACCACGCGCGCCACGACTGGCAGATGATTGGAGCCAAATTTCGACCCCAGGGTCAGATCCTCCAGCCCCAATGTTGGCGACAAGACGATGCGGTCGATTGGCGTGCCGATCTGCGTGAGCGACCAGAGACGTATGCTGAAGCGTGTCGGCAGCGGCCACCACCGGGATTCGGTCGTCCGGTATCCCGTCGAGGACAGGAAGTCGAGAAAGAACGGAGACCAGGGTGGCGTGTTCCAATCGCCGGCGACGACGACCAGAGCGTCCGACGGCTCCGACTTCACGGCTGCTTCCAGATCCCGAAGGTACGCGGCGCGCGCTTCCCAAGCGCGGGGGCTGCGCGGAGTCTGTGGATGGACTGCATAGAGAACAACCGTCCTCCCTTCGACCGACAGCTCGAAGCGCACGGCGAACCTGCCGTATGTGTCGCCGCTCTCGGGAAAGACCGTCCGTTCGTCGAGGATCGGGAACCGGCTGAGAACCTTCATGTCGGTGTTGCCGGCAAGGTCGCGGCTGCTTTCGAAGGGCCAGCGCCCTCTGGCGATCAACGTGTTCTGCCAGAACGGCCTCACCTCCTGCAGCACCAGGATATCCGCCTCGCCGACCTCGGGAAGCGCAAGAAAGGGACGCGGATCCAGATTGTCGACCAGGACATTGGCGGAGACCACGGTGAACGTCGTTCCCGCCGCCGCGGGCGCCGGCGGCGGGAGGAAAAGATAGGGAACGCCGGCAGCCAGAAGCGCGATTGCTCCCGCGATCTTCGTGGAGCGCCGAGGAAGCGCGAAGCCTATGACGAAAAGAATGACGCCCGCCACGAGAAGGTGGGGACGGATGAAGTTTGCCAGGTCTGCAGCCCATAGATTTCGGGATAGCGCTACGGATACGAACTGTGCCGCGGCAAAGGCGAGCTGCGCCAGCAGCAAGACGGCGAGGAAAAGCTTCGGCGTGCGGCCGCTGGCTGAAGAGAAGGGCACCGGTGTCGATCCTGCTGAAAGCGCCGCGAGGAGCAGATTATTTCTGCGGTGCAGGTTTCGGCCAATGGGGCAATCTGGCGCATGGGGCTAGCGACAGGTTGGAAGTCCCGCATGAATTCGGCGCTTGTTGCGCGGCGGCCCAAAAAGGGCAGGGAAAAAGCGTACAAGGCAGAGGTCCGTGCATACTCAAGGTCTCCACTCCTGCGAGGTGAACGAGCACCTCATGACCGAGCTGGCGCTGGCCTTGCTAGACACGGTAACGAAACATCGCGCCGGCTCCAGCCGAAGCGCGATGTACTGACGGGAAGCACACGGCAGAGCGGGAACTGAAAAATCTGAAATTTCCTCTTGATCCTCTAGCTGCTCTAGGTCGTATGGAATTGCTCCTGACATACAGGAGTGTAGATTATGACGGTCCCGCAACGCCAGACGCGCTTTCGAGTGGAGGGGATGGATTGCGCGAGCTGCGCGGCCAAGATCGAGACAGCCGTTCGCCGCATTCCGGCCGTGACAGATGTAGGAGTTTCGGTCGTCGCCGGCACGATGACGGTGACACACGGGCCGGAAACCGACCTCGACGGTGTCGCGCGCAAGCTCGGCAGCCTTGGCTACAAGGCGTCCCCCCTGACGCGAACCGGAGAGAAGGCGCCCGCCTCCGGTCATGTCCACGGTCCGGAATGCCGTCACGAGGGGCATGAGCATTCGCACGACAACGATCACCATGCGCATGGCGGCGGTAACGCGCATGACGGTGTCCCTCCATCCAGGGCCTCGAATGTGCCGACCGGCGACTCGCTTCACGGCATGCACGGGCATGACCATGGGCCGATCGACGGTCCGTGGTGGAGCACATCGAAGGCGAAGCTGACCATCGTCTGCGGCGCGGCGCTCGCCATCGCCTTCGGGCTGTCGCAACTCTTTCCGCAAACGCAACCCTGGGGCTTCATCATCGCCATGGCCGTCGGGCTCGTGCCGATCGCGCGCCGGGCGCTGTTCGGGGCGATGAACGGCAGCCCGTTCTCGATCGAGACGCTTATGACCGTGGCGGCGGTGGGCGCCGTCATCATCGATGCTGCGGAGGAAGCCGCAGTCGTCGTCTTCCTGTTCCTTGTCGGCGAACTGCTGGAAGGCATCGCAACGGGACGGGCGCGAGCGTCGATCCGTGCGCTCTCGAACCTGATGCCTAAGACCGCGCTGCTTGAAAGCGAGGGAGGCACACGGACCGTTCCGGCGGACAGCCTCACGGTCGGTTCGATCGTGATGATCCGTCCGGGCGACCGGGTGCCGGCCGACGGCGTCGTGCTTTCCGGCGAAAGCGCGGTAGACGAAGCGCCGGTGACCGGTGAGTCGGTCCCCAAGCGAAAGGAGGAAGGCGACAAGGTGTTCGCCGGCACGGTGAACCAGGAAGGGGTGCTGCGCGTGCGCGTCACGGCGGCCGCGGCAGACAACACGATCGCTCGCATCATTGCGCTGGTCGAGGAGGCGCAGGAATCGAAGGCTCCGACCGAACGCTTCATCGACCGCTTTTCCAAATACTATACGCCAGGCGTGATGGTCGTGGCAGCGCTCGTGGCTATCCTGCCGCCGTTGCTGGGCGGAGCCGAGTGGAACACATGGATCTATCGCGGTCTCGCGGTTCTGCTGATCGGCTGCCCGTGCGCGCTCGTCATCTCGACGCCGGCCGCAATCGCGGCTGGGCTTTCCGCCGGCGCCCGGCGCGGCCTGCTGATGAAAGGTGGAGCCGTGCTGGAGAACCTCGGTAAGGTCGACAGCGTGGCTTTCGACAAGACCGGGACGCTGACCGAGGGCAAGCCGAAGGTGACGGACATCGTCGGCATAGGGCGCGACGAGCGCGAGACACTTCGCCTCGCCGCGTCGCTGGAGGTGGGCTCAAGCCATCCGCTTGCGGTCGCGATCCTCGCAAAAGCCGAAGCGGAGAATGTGCCAGTGGTCGCGGCATCGGAGGCGGGCGCTGTTGGCGGCAAGGGCGTTGTGGGGACGCTCGATGGTGTGAAGCTGTTCTTCGCCTCGCCACGTGCGGCGGGCCAGCAGGTCATGCTCGACGAGGCCCTTACCACACGCATTGCGTCGCTCAACGACGAGGGCAAGACCGTGTCGGTGCTGTTGGCAGGCGGACAGGTCGCCGGTTTGATAGCCATGCGCGACGAGCCACGCGATGACGCGAAGGCCGGCATCGCCGCGCTGCGCGAGTTGGGCGCCGACTCTGTGATGCTGACGGGCGACAACCAGCGCACGGCCAAGGCGATTGCCGCCTCGCTCGGGATGGAAGCGCGCGCCGAGCTCTTGCCTCAGGACAAGCAGAAGATCGTCGGCGAGATGCGGGCGACAGGCTCGTTCGTCGCCAAGGTCGGCGACGGAATCAACGATGCGCCCGCACTTGCCGCCGCCGACATCGGCATCGCCATGGGAAGCGGAACCGACGTCGCGCTGGAGACCGCGGACGCAGCGGTCTTGCACGGTCGTGTCAAGGATGTGGCGAACATGGTCTCGCTCTCGCGCGCAACCATGAGCAACATCTGGCAGAACATCGTCATGTCGCTTGGCCTCAAGGCGGTGTTCCTCGTCACGACCGTCCTTGGCGTGACCGGGTTGTGGCCCGCGATCCTGGCCGACACCGGCGCTACCGTTCTGGTCACCGCCAACGCCATGCGCTTGTTGGCCTGGCGCGGCATTCGCGATGCCTGACACATACATGCGGCGATGTGCATCCTGTTCCTGCAAGGCGGAGATGGCGCAGAACGCCTCATGTCGAGTGCGATATGGAGTGGAAAAATTGTTCAATGCTAACAAAGCCGTCGCCATGGCGACGCTGTTCATGTCCAGCTTGCTGATTGCCTCGCCCGCAGCGGCGCACGACTTTTCGGTCGGCGACATTGCGGTCGGCCATCCGTGGTCGCGTCTCGCACCGGCCAACGCTCCGGTCATAGGCGGCTATCTGACGCTGACCAACACAGGGTCGCAGCCCGATACGCTGGTCGGCGGAAGTGCCACGATCGCCGAACGCGTCGAGATCCACGAGATGCGTATCGAGGACGGGGTGGCCCGTATGCGGCCTCTTCCCGCTGGGCAGGAGATAGCTCCCGGAGCGACGGTCGAGCTCCAGCCGGGCGGTACCCATCTCATGTTCATCAATCCTGAACGTGCGTTCTCGGAAGGCGAGCGCTTCGAGGTGACGCTCGAGTTCGCGAATGCCGGTGAAGTGGCCGTCGAGTTCGTGGTGCAAAGGAACCCGGGTGGAAATGCGGGACAAGAGGATGAACATGGAGGCCATGCGCCATGAGCTTTGTCAGGCTGTTCCGCATCGGCGTTTGGGTCGCAATCGCGGTGCTGGGCACGTACCTGGTGGTGTCGACGCAGATGACCGCGCAGCGCCAGCCTGTGGAAGCTTCGACCGGGGCAGCGCGTGTGGGCGGCCCGTTCTCGCTCGTGTCGCATGAGGGAGAGCGGGTGGACAATCAGTCGCTGGCGGGGCGTCCCTACGTCGTGTTCTTCGGCTTCACCCATTGCCCCGAGATTTGTCCGACGACGCTGTTCGAGCTGACCGACCTGATGGGCGAACTGGGCCCGGATGCAGACAAGCTTGAAGTCCTGTTCGTCACCGTCGATCCGGAGCGGGACACGCAAGACATGCTCGCCGGCTACATGACCTCCTTTGACAGCCGCATCACCGCGCTGCGGGGGACGGCCGAAGAGACCGAGGCCGCACTGAACGCATTCTCGGCCTACGCGGCAAAGGTGCCTCTCGAAGCCGGCCAGTACACGATGGATCACACGGCCGGCGTCTTCCTCATGCGCGGCGACGGCAGCTTCGGTGGCGTTCTCGACATGCACGAACCCCGCGAGACGAGGCTGGAAAAACTGCGCCGTCTCGCGAGCGCCTGACCGGGACTAGACGATGCTCGACAAGGTGTCCAACAAATCGGCTGAAGACTGGAATTCCTGGTGGCTGTTAGTGGCCTGGCTGATCGCGGCCGGGTCGACGCTGGCAGCCTTGTTCATCGGTGAGATCGTGGGGCAGACCCCGTGCAACCTCTGCTGGTTCCAGCGGGTGTTCATGTTCCCGCTTGCCATTGTGCTCGGCATCGCGGCGTTCAGGCTGGATGTCGGTATCAGGATCTACGCCTTGCCGCTGGTGGCAATCGGCGCTGCAATCGCGGCATTTCACTCGCTGGTGTACTTCGGCCTCATTGATGAGGGCATAACGCCGTGCGCCCGCGACGGCCCGTCCTGCTCGGGAGCCGACATGACCATTTTCGGCGGCGTGCCGCTGCCGCTCGTGTCGCTGCTCGCGTTCATCGCGATCGGCGGCAGTCTTGCCTTGTGCCGACCTGGAGTTTTCAAATGAACCGTCGACAGGTGACCATCCTATCCGTTGGATTGGCCGCAGGAGCAATCTTCGGGGCGTCAGCGCTCTACTACAACCGCGCGCGCAGCCTCGATCCGTCCGGCGCCGAAGCTCTCGTGCGGGAGCATTCTCCCGTTATGGGGCCACCGGATGCTCCTGTGACGATCGTGGAGTTCTTCGATCCCTCCTGTGAAGCCTGCCGGGCCTTCCATCCCCTCGTGAAGAACATCCTTGCGCAGTATCCCGATGACGTCAGGGTCGTGTTCCGGTACGCGGCCTTCCACGACGGGTCGGATCAGGCGGTCGGGATCATCGAGGCGGCACGACGGCAGGACCTCTTCGTCCCGGTGCTCGAAGCACTTCTTGACGCGCAGCCGGAGTGGGCAATTCATGGCAACCCGAACCTCGACCGCGCCTGGCAGGCCGCCGCCGCAGCAGGCCTCGACCTCGAGCGCGCGCGCGAAGACGCAACCACGGCCGAGGTCGCGGCTGTGCTGCGGCAGGATACCAGCGATGTCGACGCTTTGGGGGTCAGACAGACGCCGACATTCTTCGTAAACGGCAAGAGCCTTCAGTCCTTCGGGCCGCAGCAGCTGATTGATCTTGTCTCCGCCGAAGTGCGATCCGCTCGCGAGAGCGGATGAGCCATCCGGCTGTGGGGCCGGATCACTCATGATTGGATTTGAGTTCGCCCCGTGGGTCGACCTGCACGGTGACGTGGTCGATCGCATAGCGCTCCTTGAGCCAGGCCGAGACGAGCGGCGGGAGGCTGAGCGGATCCGTTCCGGTCGCCGGGCTGACATGGACTGTGGCGACGCTCGTCTCGTCCGTCAGCGTCCAGGCATGAAAGTGCCCGGCCTCGGCGATGCCCGGTACGCCGGCGAGCCCGCGCTCCGCTTCGATCGCGTCCACACCACGCGGAACAGCTTGCAGCAGGACGCGGATCGAATCCGAGACCAGGCTCCATGCGGATCTGACGACGAGCCCCGCCACCAGCACGGACAGGATGGGGTCGAGTATCGTCCATCCGGTCAGCATGATCCCGATCGCCGCAGCGATCGCGCCGACGGAGCCGAGCAGGTCGCCGATGACGTGCAGGAAGGCGCCCCTGAGATTGCTGTCGCCCTTGTTGCCCGACCAGAGGATCCAGGCGCCGGCGACGTTCACGCCCAGGCCGATCACCGCGACGATCAGCATCGGGCCCGCCAGAATCTCCACCGGCGCGTTGATGCGCTGCACGGCCTCCCACGCGATCCAGGCCACGAGCAGGAGCAACGTCGCGCCGTTGGCGAGCGCCGCCAGTACCCTTACCCGGTGGAAACCGTAGGTGCGTTGGGAGTCCGCCGCGCGCCGAGCGATGCGATAGGCGATCAGGGCGAGCAGCAGCGCGGCCGCGTCGGAGACCATGTGGCCCGCATCCGCGATTAGCGCGAGCGAGCCTGAGTACCAGCCGCCGATCGCCTGCACGATGGCGTAGCTTGCCGTGAAGATTAGTACGAATCGGATGCGCCGCTCGTTCGAAGCGGTCACGACCTGTGCGTGATCGTGGCCCTCCTCGTGCGCGTGCCCTTCATGGCCCGTCTTCGAGATCTCTGGATTGCCGGTCACATCAAGCTCCTTTGGAAAGACGCCACATGCCCCACCACGCTACAGGCGCGAGCAGCACGACGGTCGCCATGCCGGGAAAATAGGCAAAAGGCTCTGGGGTAAACCATGGGAAGACGATAAAGTGCGCGAGCTCCGTGATGCCCATGGCAGCGAATAAGGTCCAGGCGAGATAGGTGCCGAAACTGTACCCGCGGCTGACCAGGACGGGCATCAGCAGCCACGCTCCAACGGACAGCAGGACCAGCAGGATCACCTGCCAGGAAGCGGCTTCGGGCGTCACTATGCCGGTAATCTCCGCCAGCCTCTCGAAGAAGCCCATCGAGTATTCTTCGATGCGGTGAAGGGCGAAGAGCGCTAGTGCAAGAAAGTACGGGGTCCTGATCGCGGTGAAGGACGGGGTTGTCGGAAAGATCAGCCACAGCACGAACCCGCCGAGGAATCCGGAGGTGAAGATCAGCATCGTCCAGAAGCCGAAGGCGGAATAGCCAAGAACGAGAACCGCAACGGTGAAAAGGAATGCCGCTGTGACGGTCGTGGGATTGCTGGTCATGGCCGACCCCGCAACGCGGATGTTGAGGCTCGGAGGACTAAAGCCTGATCGGGCTTGTTCGCCCCGCGGGCCTTGAAAGTGTGTGACAACGCGGCATCGGTCGGAAGCGCGCAAGGGCCTCCGGTCTGCTGCTTTCTGAATGTGGTTTCGCGGAACATCGGCGGCTCACCTGATCCTGACTTGATTAAGACTGCATCCTCTAGCCGCTAGAGGAGCAAGCGAATTTTGCAGGTCGGAAAACTTCTGGGCCATTTCCGCTAGACGTCTTTTCGAGGGGCTCCTCATGGTTTGCGACATGGTGTTGGATTTTTGCCTCGCGCCGCCTGCCTCTCGCTCTCTCGGCGCAGAAGCAGTATTCGGCCTCGGCTAGCGGAACCTAGGAATTGTGCGGCTAACGAGAGAGCGAACTTCAAATAGTCGTGCAACAATTGGCCTCTAACAGTCTCCGCTTGAAACTTGGGGTAACGATGGGTGGGGTCATGTTGGAGGAGCAGAAGTTTGAATTTGTTGCCCAGGATGCGGGCACGCGTGTCGCGGCGGTCAGTCACGGGAGGGACATCTGGCTCTACAGGCTGCTTGTAAGATTGTGGAAAGCTCCGCTGCGTGCATGGCACAGGCGCTATTTGGCTTCCTTGAGCGACCGTCAGTTGTTGGATGCTGGCATCGATCTGACGCGTGCGGGCAGGGGCAGGGGCTCGGCCGCACGCCTCGATCCGAATCTCGAAGGTCTTCGGTAGTCTGCGTCACCGAAGTCACATCCTGCAGTCGTCGGACGGCGGGATAAAACATGCCCACTTAAAGGCGTGCCGCGAAGCTCGGTGCGCCTTCTTTTTGTGTTCTGTTTTCCCGCTCTCACTCGGAGCGTGATGTGGATCCACATAAGGATGGGCGCGGACGCCGGCTCTGCCGCCTCAAGCAAAGCGGTCGGGCAGGCGCGGATGCGTCACGACAAGCTCATCGGGAACAGCCGCCTTTCCGAAGCGCCGAACGACAAGCGTCAACAGGGTGCGAATGTCATTTTCCCTGTGCGCCGGATCGCTGAACAGCCGGGCCGATACGTAGCTCTGCCACTTCAGCAGCGCCGCCGCCTTTCCGCGCGAAAGCGTCATCGTCACCGCTTTGGCCCGAAGTGAAAGCTTCTCGGGATGCGAAAACAGCGGCTCGTACAGAAACATAAGGGCGGCGGACATGCGGTAGAGCTGCCGCTTGGCTTCGTGGAGGCGCTCGTAGTCCGACACCGCGCGCAACGCCTGAAGCTTGAGGGTGAGGGTGTAGAAATGCGTCTTCGAGCCCGGAGGCACGAGATTCAGCGCCTGATCGATGCAGCGCAGCGCAGCCTCGGTTTCGCCCGCGAACGCCCGGAACTGGCCGACGATCGCCAGCGATCCGGCCGCCGATACGCTGGAAGCGTAGGCTTCCTCGGATAACTCGCGTGCGAGGTCGAAATAGCCGCGCTGAAGGAAATGAAGCAGCTTGGCCGCCATAATGGCGTATTCCGGCTGGGACTGGATATGAGGCAGCGCCTCGAGAACCAGCGCCTCGATGTCGTTCTCGTCCTGGGGCCGGTCGTCGATGCCGTTCTGAAACAGATTGTAGCCGAACTGGATGTACTTCGAATGTATGTGCGTGGCATACATCACCTTGAGGGACGCATCGTCTGGGCTGTCCTTCCGCAGATGCCTGAGCCGAACCTCGTTCTCCTTCCATGCAGCCACGACCCGGCTCTCGTGCAGCGACACCAGTTTCTGAAGATGCCCGTCGCTGTCGGTCGGCACGCCGGGGCCGAGTTCCAGATGGGTTGAGGCCGATTGCATCAGCACCGGCAGCGGGAGATCATCCCCGACATACGTGGCCAATGACCGCCAGGTCTCCGCTAGAAGGAGCCTTGTCACCTCGGCGGCGGATCGTATGGAATGCGCTGGATCGTCATCTGGCACCATGACGCGGCGAACCGCCAATATCCGGCCTGAGCGAAATTGCCGCGTCGTGGCGACGCAATTCACCGCACCGCGTTCCTCGAAGAATGTCAACTCAACCGAAAGGGTAGGCATAGTATCGGTGAAGTCGGGTGCAGGCGGGCAATCCGGCGCAAGCATAACTCGCCGTTCGGGTGGTAATTCGGATCGGAACGCTCCGTGCAGATGTGACGCGAACCTCTCGGCAAGGGCGCGGCGGTCGTCGAGATTGTCGATTCCCTTGAGCGGGCCTACTATGAGATAGGCGGCCGCGTAGTTGGCATCGACGCTCGGAGCGCCACCGATCCAGACATAGCCTTCCCCATAGCGCGTCGCGATGAATCGCGGCTCGCGGGCGTTGTCCGAAAGCTTGCGGCGCAACCGATTGACCAGGAAATCGATGTTCCGGTCGCCATTGTCGGAGCCTGACCCTGTGACCGCATCCAGAATCTGATCGCGGGTCAGGATTCTGTTCGGATGCCGCACCAACACCGCGAGCGCCCGCTTCTCGGAGCGCGTGAATGAAATCCGTTTGCCGCCCGGCATTTCCACGAAGGAAAAATCTGGAGCAAGCCTTATGCTTACAGGTTTCTCGCCCACCTACCCCACCCAAGCGCGCCCAAAAACCGCGACGATCGCAGGAACACTATTTAACAATAGCAACTCCTCCCGCCAACAAACATTTCAAACAAGCCAACCGCGATAGCACAAAACTGCACACAACTCATCTTGGGTGTTGTTACGTCGAGCCGGCCCCTCAGCAGACTATGTGAGGAACCGTCGGAACAGTTCTTTGGAAGCGCCAACAGCAAATGTCTGAAAACTCAACTGGCCCTCTGCACCTGCTTGATCTTTTCCGGCTCGCTGATCGCATTGCCGGGTTCCTTACCAAGCACCGCCTCGGTGATCGAGTTGGGAACGCGACGAGGCGTCTCGAGAAGTCCCAGCAGCGGCATAACGATCAGAAAGAAGCCGAAATAGAACAGCGAAGAGACCTGCATCAACGGTATGTAGATGCCTTCCGCAGGCTTCGCTCCCAGCCACCCGAGGAAAAGGGCGTTGGCTGCGAAAAGCCAGAAGAACAACTTGTACCAGGGGCGATAGACCGCCGAGCGAACCTTTGACGTGTCGAGCCAAGGCACGAAGAACAGCACCGCAATAGCGCCGAACATCGCAAGCACGCCGCCGAGCTTTGCGTCGATAGGCCCGATGTTGAAAGTGACCGCTCTCAGGATCGCGTAGAACGGCAGGAAATACCATTCGGGAACGATCTTCGCGGGCGTCCTGAGCGGATCGGCCTGCACGTAATTGTCCGCATGGCCCAGATAGTTCGGAATATAGAAGACGAAGTATGCGAACACGATCAGGAAGATCACCATGCCGACCGCGTCTTTCGTGGTCGCATAAGGCGTGAAGGGCAACGTGTCCGTCTTGTGCTTGACCTCTATGCCTGTGGGGTTGGTCTGTCCGGTGACGTGCAGCGCCCAGACATGCAGGACGACCACGCCCGCAATCATGAAGGGCAGCAGGTAGTGAAGTGCAAAGAACCTGTTCAGCGTCGGACTGTCGACCGCAAAACCGCCAAGCAGAAGCTGCTGGAGCCACTCCCCGACCAAGGGGATGGCCGTAAAAAATCCGGTGATCACCGTCGCGCCCCAGAAGCTCATCTGCCCCCATGGGAGGACGTAGCCCATGAAGCCAGTAGCCATCATCAGGAGGTAGATGATGCACCCAAGGATCCAAAGCAGCTCGCGAGGAGCCTTGTAAGAGCCGTAGTACAGTCCGCGAAAGATGTGGAGATAGACGGCGATGAAGAAGAATGAAGCTCCGTTGGAATGCAGATATCGCAGGAGCCAACCTGAATTGACGTCACGCATGATCTTCTCGACCGAATCGAACGCCGTTGCGGTGCTCGCCGAGTAGTGCATCGCCAGCACGATTCCGGTCGCTATCTGGAGGACCAGCATCAGTGTCAGAATGCCGCCGAACGTATAGGCGTAGTTCAGATTGCGTGGAACAGGATAGGATACGAAGGAATCATGGATCAGTCGCGGAAGCGGCATGCGCGCATCGACCCAGCGGCCAATACCTGACTTTGGGACGTATCTGGATGGCGACCCCGACATTCTGTTCCCCTCCTTTGATCCGGTCGATCTCCGATCGTACAATCCGGAGTCCGTAACACCTCACGCTGCTTGAGCTTCAAGACCCTTCGAGACTTCTAGATGCGACAAATTTGTCCCCATGACATCGAGGCCCCAGCACAGGAGGCGAGATGGCGGGCACCTTGAGCATCATCTCAACCGTGCTACATCGGCGAAAAACAAGAGGACCGCAAAGACCATGGGCGCAAGGACTTACTCGATCGGCGAGGCAGCAAGAGAGAGCGGCGTCAAGGTGCCGACAATCCGCTACTACGAGGATATCGGCTTGCTAGGGAGAATCGCGCGCAGCGACGGCAATCGGCGCTTCTACGACCGGTCCGACGTCAGCCGCCTCTCCTTCATCCGCCATGCGCGTGAACTTGGCTTCGAGGTGGATGCGATCCGCACGCTGCTGAAATTGCAGGACGATCCCGACCAATCATGCGAGGCCGCTGACGCGATTGCAAAGGCGCGCCTCGACGATGTCGAGCGGCGCATCTCAAGCCTGAAACTGCTGCGCGTCGAGCTCAAGAAGATGATGCACGAATGCGCTTCGGGCCGGATCAGCGAATGTCGCGTCATCGAGATCCTCGCGGACAGCAGTCACCTTCACGGCAAACTCGTCGATCCTTGAACCAGGCTCGCGCAAGGGGGGGCAGCTTTCATCGTTGTGCAAGCCAGGACAGCGGCACGATGATCCCGAGGAGGATGGGCTGGTGCAGGAGGTAGATCGCGAGGCTGTGCCGCCCCATCCAGACGAGCAGACGTGCTGGCTTCCCGGCAGCGAGCAAGTTCGCGAAGCTGGTATTCAAGTCAGCTGACAGAAGCCACTTTGCCACGGCAACGCCCATCAGCGTCAGGCCGACCCACGGAAAGATCGGCACGAAATCGTTGCTTGGCGGCACCTGCTCCGCGAACCCGATCCAGGCCAGCCAGCGCGTGTCGAAGATCGTTGACCGCCAAAGCATCGGCATGGAGAAGACGGCGATGCCACCCAGGAGGCATGTCCATGCGCGTGCCCGCAGAAACAGCGTACCGATCAATGTGGCGGCGGCAATCGCGTGCAGGATGCCAAAGTAGATGAAGGTCCCCGGAAGGACATACCACGTCACAACCGTGATCGCAGCGGCCGACGCGGCGATCTTTGCCAGGCGTATGAAGTAGCTGGAAGGCTGAAAGCCGGCCCTGTCTGCCAATACGAGACCGACACCGACAAGGATCATGAAAGTGCCGGCAAGGCTACGTCCGAAGGCCAACCACAACGGATGGTTGGCGACGCCGGCGATAAAGCCCGTGAACTCCAGATCCCAGACGAAGTGGAAAAATACCACACCGGCGATAGCAGCGCCGCGGACGGCGTCGATAGCCCAGAGTCGCATGGAGTTCGTCATGCAATGCCTTCATCTAAGGTTCCACGGGACAGACTATAGGACCTCGACCTGCTTGAGGTTCAATTCCGATCTTGCTCACCGCAGCGAACTAAGATGCGGAGCTCGACCCACCATTGTCGCATGGCTCGCGCCCGGTTGGCCAACCCTCAACGACTGATCCGATAGACAGACGCGGGTGGAAAGTTGCGGAATTCCGTTCCGATCATCTCAACCTTCAAGTCAAGACGTCGAAGGACGCTTTCGGGAATTGGGCTTCGCCATCCATATGTGAATTGGTAAAAGCCCGCTTTCGGTTCCAGCAGCCTGAATGAGCCGGCAAGAATCCGCAGAACTTTGGAAGCCGGCATTGCCAGCAGCGGCAGTCCGCTGATGGCCGCTCCATGAAGCCTTGGTTGGGGGAGATTGCTCATGGATAGACGCGCAGCGTCGGCGCGCACGATCATCGCCCCGGGGTAGCGCTGCGCGAGAATGTCAGCAAACTCCTCGCCCAGCTCGACCAGGGTGAGTTCATTTTGCATTACGCCCCGGCGGATCAGCGCCTCCGTGAAAACCCCGGTGCCAGGGCCAAATTCGATTACCGGCCCGATCCCCGGGTGAACATGCCTGGTGATCAGTGCAGCGAGGTGCGCGCTCGAGGGGATGGCGGCACCGACGCGCAGCGGGTTGGCGACCCATGCGCGCAGGAAAGTTAGCCTGTCGGCCGATTGGGGCATTGTTTCGATCTCTCGCTGCCGGGTGAAGCCGCTCGCAGCCGGTACGGCCTCGAGGTTTCCCTGCGAATCAGCCAGTCAGTTGGATAGCCGCCAGATGTTCCCACCTCTAGCAGCATGAGGTTCAAGCCCTCGCTCGTGTCCGCAGGACGAAATCACGATCGACGGCCGTCAACCGAACTGCGCTGACGGGTACAGGGCACTGCGCGATGCAGGAAAGCTGTCGATGCGCATCATAGACTGGTTTTCGCTCTCGACCACAAAGTCGCGTCCCGCAATTCGAGGGCTCGTGGCGCACAAAAGTTGCCCAAGAGCTTCCGCCTCCCCACCGCCTAAAAGCGTGGGGGTTTCCTGATCCCCTATCGGGGACTCTAAAACAGGCACCAATTTGGCGGACTCTATGAGGAGCCCTACCACAATCATGGCATTGGCCAGGCCAGACGGTGATCGTCGATGGCGAATGGATCCGCAAAGTGCGCGGGCTGGAACCTCTGAACCGGTCGGGTCATATTCGAGCCTAATTCTCTTCATAGTCGGACTACAGAAAGCCGCGAACGAGGCCGTCGGTGCAGCCCCATAGGGGGCGTTCCAAGACAAGCAACATTTTTGCGGCGGGGAGGAGTTCCTCCTAGCGGGAGCGATACGCGTGTTGACCACGATGGTCTTCGCGCTATGAGAGACACTTGTGAAGGCCTGAGGGATAGCAGCCACAAAAAATGCCGTCTGTCGATGACCCCCTTGCTTCGTTAGGGAACGAACCTCCGTTGGTTGTCGGCGGCCGCACTAAGCCACCGGACCGGCGTGAAGTCTCGATCCGATGGCTATCGGGAACATTTCTGACCGGCGTCACCTCAAGTATCTTGATGGGCGTGGCGCTGTTTGCGGCCCTCGACGGTCGCGAAGTTCTTGCCACGCCGCCCGAGGTTCTAAGCCTGCTTTCAGCCGATTGGTCCAATGACAGCCAGTTGGCCACCAAGGCGGGTCGACTCGTTCCGCCGCGCAATCTGGCGAGTCTGACCGACCGCAGACGGATGGAACTGGCAACGATGACCCGGTCGGGCGACCGCGATGTGTTGCGCACGATGCCGTTTGTCCAGGCCCGGATGTCGCTGGCGGCCGGCCATGCGACGAGCCGCGCATATCCCGCCTTCGACGGCTTGGAGATTTTTGCCGAGGAAGGAGTCGCTCAACCCACTTCGAGCGCGGGCATCATCTACGGCGCCAGCGTCGAGAACGTAGTCCGTCTGCGAACGATCGATTTTCCTCTCGAGACCGACGTCTCCGACGCAAGTAGCGATTTGTCAGCCGAAGAGGTTGAGGTCGTGGTGCGCAATCTCAGTGCCCTCCTCACCGATGGCGACGTGCGGGTCGCGGCTCTCCATTTCGTTGACCCTGAGCGTTTCGGCAGTTCGCCGACCATAAGTGATCTGCAAGGGCCTACCGGCATTCGGATCGTGGCGGAGAATGCTTCGGTTGCTATCCGGGCAAGGAGCGGCGATCCCATCCTCGACTATGCTGAGGACGTCATCCCCTTTCATGCCGAAGGCGAAATTGAGGAAGCGCTGGAGCGGGCAGGCTACACAAGCGCTAATGCAGATGGGATGGCGTCGGCCCTTTCCACCATGCTAGGAACGCCGGTGCTGAAGGCTGGCAGCGTTCTGCGACTCGGTATCGAGGCGCGTCTTGGGGAAAGCCGCATCGTGCGCGCGAGCGTCTACGATGTAGATCGGCATGTGTCCACAGTCGCTCTCAACGATAGGCGGCAGTATGTGCCAGGAAGCGAGCCGGAGCCTAGCCCCGCGTTGCAGGCGGCTTTCGACACCACTCACCCGCCCGCTATGTACAGCCGCGAAGATCCACCAACCCTCTATGACGGAATTTACCGAGCCGCTTTTTCTCATGGGCTGACGCGTTCCATGACCCGAAAGCTGGTTCGGCTGCTCGCCGCCGATGCTGATCTTCAATCGCGTCTCAATCAAGCGGACAGCATCGAGGTCTTCTTTTCACAGCCTGATGGCGAGGACAACGCTACGCAAGAGTCGGAACTCCTGTTCGTGCGGGCCACCATGGGTGGTGCCGAGCGCGCATTCTATCGCTTTCAGATGCAGGACGGCACTATCGGCTACTTCGACGAGAGCGGGCGTAGTGCCCGGCAGTTTCTCCTCCGCAATCCGATTCCTAACGGGAGATTCACGTCTGGCTTCGGCAATCGACGCCACCCGATACTCGGCTACGCCCGCGCTCATACTGGAGTCGATTGGGCGGCCCCACGAGGCACGCCGATAATCGCTTCCGGGGACGGCGTCGTCGAACAGGCCGGCTGGAGTGGCGGCTATGGCCGTCAGACCATCATCAGTCACGCGAACGGCTATCAGACGACCTTCAATCACCAGGACAGGATCGCAGATGGAGTGGTACCAGGCGCACGCGTCCGGCAAGGCCAGATAATCGGCTATGTAGGCTCGACGGGCCTTTCGACCGGAAACCACCTTCACTACGAACTCATCGTCAACGACACCAAGGTGGACCCGATGCGAGTCCGTCTGCCGGCGGAGCGAATGCTCGCAGGAGATGAGCTGCAGGCCTTCCTGGCCGAGCGAGCGAGGATCGATGGAGCTCTGATTCTGGAACAAGCTCGCACAACGACTTCCATACGTGCTCCCGTCTAGCGGCAAAAAGTGTCGGAAGGAGCGGGAGTGCATACCGCGCTCCTACCGAAAAATCATACGAACAAAGAGCCGATCGCCAAGGCGGCAATCATCGTTCCGACTACGAGGGCCAGCGCGACCTCTCCCTTGCTTGCTCGCTCTTCACGGATGATCCATGTAAAAAAAGAGCGTCGCCGGAATCGCAACGACAGCGCCGGTGACGGCTCCGGGGGAGTATTCCGCGAACATTACCCAGGTGGCGAGGTGAAAGAAGGCGTTGACGAAAAACTGCCACTGAAAGGCCATCGTCAGCACGACCCACTGGGCAGCCCCCGCCCTCCACGCGCAGACCAGCACCAGGAGAAAAAGCGGTATGTGGTTCGCTGCGAAAGCCTCGGTGGTCTCCGGCCCGAAGTTCCTTGTGACCCAGGCCGCAAATCCGGGCAGCTCTTATAGCGTGTGAAGGACAAACACAATGTAAGGCAGGAGGAAAGGCAGTTCCCTGTAGCCGAAGCCGCTACCGCTTTTGTCGGACTGCGAAAGGTTGATGGTCGCCATTTTTCGACTCCTTTTGGCAAGGCGACGAAAGCTTCACTGAAACCGCCGAAGCCCTTGCGCGATGAATGCACTGCCGAGACTGCCTGGTAACCCCATCGCGATGGCATTCTGGTTGATCTACCTGTGACCAGCACACTACCGGGTACAGACATTGTGGCTCGGCTGCGATATCGAGAAGGCTAGCAGCTCTAGTCGCTAGAGGAGCAAGGGGGAATGTTCTATCGGGCACTCGGGCCCGGTAGGGTCGGGAACCAGCATAGAGATCTTGCCTTGACGCCGTGTCTCTCGCCGCGTGGTGAGACCCGATCCCTCGGCAGTTGTCGTTTTCGGTTGAACCTCTAGCAGGTCGAGGTCCTAGAAATCCACTGACCGTTTTGTCGGAAGCGCACGAACGGCGTTCGAGATATCCGATCGAGGCAAGGATGCGAGGAAAGATGTCGAGCAGCGGAAACGAGCATCCAGCGCTGGCCAAGTCGCTCGGCGTTGTACGGCTGTCGCTCTATGGAGTCGGCACGATCATCGGTGCCGGGATCTATTCCGTCATCGCGCCGGCGGCCGGGGCAGCGGGCGATGCCATCTGGCTGAGCTTCGTGCTTGCCGCCGTGATATCGGCATTTTCCGGCCTGTCCTATGCTGAAATCGCCTCGGCGCTTCCAGGTGCTGGTGCGGAACATAACTTCCTGCGTAAGACGTTTCCTTCGTTTCCGGCTCTGGCGTTCATGATCGGGCTGTTCATCGCCGTTCATGGCGCGGCTACCCTGGCAACGGTGGCGCTCACCTTCGGCAACTACGCGCAGACACTCCTTCCGTTTGCGCCCGTCATCGTTGCCATTGCGCTCATGGGCGTCGCCACGATGATCAATATTGCCGGGATCGGCAAGGCGGCTTTCGTCAGCGCGGCCCTGACCGTTCTCCAGGTTTCATGTCTCGTGGGCTTTGCACTGTTCGCCATACCATCTGGCAGCAGGAGCTTGCAGGACGTCTCGGTCTGGCCCGACAATCCCGCCGGCATCCTTCAGGGTGCGGCTATCCTGTTCTTTATCTACTCCGGCTACGAGCACATGGCTTCCCTCTCGGAAGAGGCCAAGCGTCCCGACCGCGATTTGTGGCGCGCTTTCATGATCGCGCTGGGCATCACCACCGTCGTCTACATGGCCGTGATCTTCGGAGTTCTGAGCCTGATGAGCGCCGACAGTCTTGCAGGTTCCCAATCTCCGCTCGCCGATGCGGCCGCGCAACTGGGCGGCTCTTTCGGCATGATCATCATCGCTGCCGCCCTCATCGCTACCGCGAACGCCGTCGTGAGTTCCTCGCTGTCGGGGAGCAGGCTCCTCTTCGGCATGGCCCGCGACGGCGATCTTCCCAGTCCCCTATCCAGAACCCTGGGCTTCAGTCGCAGCCCGTGGATCGCCGCACTGATCTATCTCGTGATCGCATGCGCCTTCGTAGCCGTCGGGGAAATCGCGTTTGTCGCAAGCCTGTCCTCGCTGGGAGTGACCCTTGTCTTCGCCGCGATCAATACGGCCGTGATCGTCCTGAGGTTTACACAGCCCGACCTCGAGCGGCCTTTCCGGCTGCCATCGATCGCGAACGTGCCGCCGACGGCGGTCCTGGGAGTGGTGACCTCACTCCTGCTGGCCACTCAATATGATTGGGCCGTCTATCTGACGTTCGCCGGCGTGTTCGTACTTGGCGCGGTGCCGTACGTGTTTATCCGACGGCGGGGAAGCGCGACAACGCGGGCGAGCGGTGGTGAACCCTAGAGCCGAGGCCGGTTGCCGGGACCTCAGCGACGTGGTCGGGCTCTTGCACCTCATCCTGCTAGAGGTTGCATAAAGGGCTTGGTCGGGTCGGCGACATCGGTTTGCTCCGCCATTCCTGGCTGTTGATCGGAGAAGGGAGTTGGCGTTGGCGAACCCGGTGCTCATGCGTACGGACCGCCCCGTCGCGGCGAAACGGTTTGCGCGCGCGATCTCCAACTGTATTGCCCCTCGGAGGCTGCTCGGGACATCGCCATGATTGTTGAGTTGGGACATTTCGCGCTCGTGCTGGCATGTGTTCTGGCCACGGTGCAATTCTTCATACCGTGGATCGGCACGCAACTGGGCGACGATCGCCTCATGGCCGTTGCCAGGCCGGCTTCGGTTGCGGTTTTCGGTTTCGTCGCGCTGTCGTTCGCCGCGCTCACGGCAGCCTATGTCACCTCGGACTTCTCCGTTCAGAATGTCTGGGAGAATTCGCATTCGCTGAAGCCGATGCTTTTCAAGGTCACCGGGGTTTGGGGAAACCACGAGGGCTCGATGCTGCTCTGGGTCCTGATCCTGGCATTCTTCGGCGCACTTGTGGCGTGGTTCAGCGACAATCTACCGGCCAGCCTGCGCACGAATGTACTGGCTGTGCAGGGTCTGGTCGGAGCCGCCTTCCTTCTGTTCATTCTCGCCACATCGAACCCGTTCGCTCGAATCAACCCCGCACCGATCGAGGGCCGCGACCTCAACCCGATCCTGCAGGACATCGGGCTCGCGATCCATCCACCACTGCTCTATCTCGGCTATGTCGGCTTCTCGGTCTGCTTCTCCTTTGCGGTCGCGGCGCTGATCGAGGGCCGTATCGATGCCGCCTGGGCGCGCTGGGTGCGGCCGTGGACCCTTGCGGCCTGGTTGTTCCTGACGGGCGGTATCGCGATGGGCTCCTACTGGGCCTACTACGAGCTTGGCTGGGGCGGCTGGTGGTTCTGGGACCCGGTCGAAAACGCCTCGTTCCTGCCGTGGCTGTCCGGCACTGCGCTTCTTCACTCGGCGATCGTGATGGAGCGGCGCTCGGCGCTGAAGATCTGGACGCTGCTGCTCGCCATCCTCACCTTCTCGCTGTCTCTGCTCGGCACCTTCCTCGTGCGCTCCGGCGTGCTGACCTCCGTCCATGCTTTCGCCACAGATCCGGCGCGCGGCGTCTTCATCCTGATGATCCTGATCGCCTTGATTGGCGGCTCGCTGGCGCTGTTCGCCGCGCGCGCTTCGACACTGACGCAGGGCGGGCTGTTCCACCCCGTTTCGCGCGAGGGCGCACTGGTGCTCAACAACCTGTTCCTGACCACGGCGGCGGCCACGGTGCTGATCGGCACGCTCTATCCGCTACTGATCGAGGCGGTCACCGGCGACAAGATCTCGGTCGGCGCGCCGTTCTTCAACCTCACCTTCATCCCCCTCATGATCCCACTGCTTCTGGCCGTGCCGTTCGGGCCGCTGCTGGCCTGGAAGCGCGGCGACCTCTACGCCGTGGCCCAGCGCCTCTACTTCGCCCTCGGCGCGGCGCTGCTGACGGCGCTCGTGGTCTTCTTCTTCGTGGAAGGCAAAGGGGCGCTCGCCGCATTCGGCGTCGGCCTTGCCGTCTGGCTGATGCTGGGCGCGCTGACCGATCTGACGCTGAAGGCAGGCATCGGCAGCGTGGGTGCGGCAGTGGCGTGGAAGCGATTCAAGGGCCTACCGCGCTCGGTTTACGGCACTGCTGCGGCACATTTCGGGTTGGGCGTGACGGTGCTGGGCATCGCCGCCGTCACCTCGCTTGAGATTGAGCGAATCGTCGTGATGCAACCCGGCGACACGATGCCGATCGCCGGATATACGTTGCGTTTCGATGGTATCGCGCCGCATCGCGGCCCGAACTTCACCGAGGAGCAGGGCCGCTTCGTCTATCTCGACAGCGATGGCCGGCAACGCGGCGAGATAGTCTCGTCCAAGCGTCTCTACACCGCGCGCCAGATGCCGACCACGGAAGCAGGCATCGCCACCCGCGGATTCAGCCAGCTCTACGTCTCGCTCGGCGACCCCACCCCCGATGGCGGCGTCGTGGTGCGCGTATGGTGGAAGCCGCTGGTGCTGCTGCTCTGGCTCGGCGGCGTGGCGATGATGGCTGGTGGCGCGATATCGCTGTTCGATCGTCGGTTTCGGGTCGGCGCGCCGAGTCGAAATCGGATCGCACTCGCCCGATCGGATGTCCCAGCGGAGTGACGGCGCCTGTGTCGCAGCAACTCTAGCTCGATATTCGCGCAACCGGCCAGGTTGGACAGCCTGACAGCAGTTCACATCGCAGCTTCGATAAGCCGCTTGGCATCGTCGCTGGCCCATTCGGCAGGGCCATTCATGTGGGCGAGAAGGCATCCCTCCTCGTCTACCAACAACGTAACCGGCAGGCCGATGGCGAGCCCTCGGCGCTTCAAGTTGTTGAAGAGCGCGAGCGTGGAGTCTCGATAATAGGTGAGCTCGTCGATGCCGATCTCTTGCAGAAAGGCCTTCGGCCTCTCATCGCCGCCGGTATCGAGGTTGACGGCCACCACTTCGAAGTCCGGGCCGCCGATCGTGGCCTGCAGTTCGTTTAAGGCGGGCATTTCTTCCCGGCAGGGCGCGCACCACGTCGCCCAGAGATTGATGAGCAGTGTCTTGCCGGCCAGCTCCGCGACAGTCATGGCAGCGCCATCAGGCCCGTTGAACGCGAGGCTGCTCATCGAAAGCGGAGGATCGGCCGGAAGCATCGCCGCCACCTCTCCTTGGGCAGCCTTGTCGACAGCCGCGATCTTGTCGTCACGCGCAGGGCAGCTTTGGGTCCGATCGGAGGCGGTGGCTGATTGCCGCCCGCTACCAAAAGGGCCACCGAACACGTAGACGCCGACTGCGCCGGCACTCATCCCGGCAAGAATTGCAGATGCCATCAACACTCCGGTCGGCAGGCGGAATTTTCCCTGTGCCATCTCTCGATCCGATAAGAAAGAGCGGGTCTCATCTCCATCATGAGTGTAAACGATCCTGGCTACCTGGATGTCAATGCGCTTGTTGCCGCCAGCAAGCGGGTCGGACGGGGCTGGCGGCGTCAACCGACGCTGAAAATCTGAGTGTACGCAAGACCTGGACTCTGGGAGCACCTTCACACACTCTGGCCGCCGGATTCGTGCTCCTGATTCTCCCGGTCGGCCTCCCAGATTCGAACGCAACAGATCGGGTATTCTATAGGAGCAGCAGAAGTCGCCTAGTTGGCGAGCGCAAATGGGGTTCGCCCCATCCACATATTCTTCTGCGCTAGGTGGTCGGAACGGCGGCTAGGAGCTCGTCAAAAAGTTGCTTGGCCCTGGGCGGATGCCTCACCGCTCCGGCCTCCTCTAGGTTGGTTGGGGCGCCCACTGAGATCAGCATCACCATCCCCATGCCATAGTGCGGCGTACATTTGACCCCATAGAGGCCTTCCCCTTCGAGGTTGATAGTGACCTACTCGTTGAGCTTGCTCTTGAAGGGCTTTGCGTCGGCAGGCAACATCCCCGCGATACTCTCGGCATTGTGGGATTTGTCGGTCGGAACGAAGGTGACGGTGTCACCGGGAGCGGCGGCGACGAAGTCGGGCTCATAGCGTCTCTCGAAGCTCTCCAGACCGACCATTTCAAGGTATCGGGAGACGACATTCATCCCCTTGTGACGCGCGCCGAACAGGATGTTAGGCGATGTCAACAGGGCCGCAGAACTGCCGAGTGATGCCGGGAGCATTCTCCTGCGTTTCCCGTCTGTCTAAGGGGGCTAATTCCTCGGGGCTCTTT
This sequence comes from Neoaquamicrobium microcysteis, assembly GCF_008180155.1. Lineage (GTDB taxonomy): Bacteria > Pseudomonadota > Alphaproteobacteria > Rhizobiales > Rhizobiaceae > Aerobium > Aerobium microcysteis. The sequence continues at coordinate 224,794 of NZ_VSZS01000068.1, forward strand.
CTAGTTCAACACAGCTTTGAAACTTGATGCTCAAGGGGCTTGAGGTTTTATCACTGCAAATCGACTTTCGGACCTGAGCACGCTTTTCGAAAGAAAAGCGCAGCGCATCAAACGTTGGAGGATAATCGGTGGAAGTGCGCCACCTCCGCTATATTGTCGCCACCGCCCGCAACGGTAGCTTCAGTGCCGCCGCGCACGAGCTCAACGTCAAGCAGCCGATCGTTAGTAAGCGCATCAAGGAACTGGAGAGCGAGTTGGGCGTCGTGCTGTTCGACCGTTCCACAGCCGGGGCGCGACTGACGCCGACAGGGGAGGAATTTGTTGTCGCGGCCCGACGCATCCTTGAAGAAGCCGAGCGGCTGGGCGAACATATGCGGGCGAGTGCTGCTGGCAAGCTCGGTCGAGTCGTCGTCGGGTTCTATAAGTCCCTTTCTACGGGAGGCTTCCGTACAGCTCTGCGTGGCTTCCGCCGATGTTATCCCAAGATCGAGGTCGAGTTGGTCGAGTCGCCGTTTGTCGAGTTATCGGCCGGCGTGCTTTCAGGCACACTCGATACCGCGATCATCCTCGGCGATGCCGGCAAGTGCGACACTCTGGAAACTGTGGCGCTCTGGTCGGATCAACTTGTGGTTGCCCTGCCGGAAAACCATCCGCTCGCGGAGAAGCCGGTCATCTATTGGCCGGAGCTGAAGCGCGAGCGCTTCATCATCACCCACCACGATCCCGGCCCAGACATCCGTGCCGTGCTGCTTCGCCACCTCGCCGCACCGTCCGACCACCCCGAGATCATCACTCGCCGCCTCAGCCGCGAAAGCCTGCTGAGCGAGGTCGCGGACGGCCAGGGCATCGCGCTGCAATGCGAATCCGCTGTCGGGCTTTCGGGCCTCGGCGTAGTGTTCCGCCCGCTGCACGACGGCAACGGGGCAACACGTCTCGGATACATCGCCTGCTGGAAGCCGGACAACATCAATCCCGTGCTGAAGACCTTCCTCGACGCCTTGAAGCCCTGAGCGTGATTCGGCCGGGCGGGCTTTTCCACGTGATCGACGCCAGATCGGCCGCCGCATGCTTCAAGTATTTTTTCGCTCGCCTACGACCGGCTACGAAATCGCAAATAATCTGGTTGCCCACCCATAGTTTGTGCCTTTCTTGATTGTCCCCGTCGCCATCCGACCGTGAGTGCGGATGGCCGGAAACGGGGGCGGAATGCCGGCGCATCGTCATCAGAATGAAGGCCAGAGCGCGGGATTGTCGCGAGGCGCGCGGATGCTGCGCACCGCGCTCGGCCCGGCCATCGCCCGCTATCTCGAAGACCCATCTATCGTCGAGGTGATGCTGAACCCGGACGGCCGCATCTGGGTCGATCGGCTGCGCGAGGGCCTCGTCGCCACCGGCGACATGCTGCTGCCGGCCGATGGCGAACGGATCGTGCGCCTGGTCGCGCACCATGTCGGCGCCGAGGTCCATCCCGGCAACCCACGCGTCTCGGCCGAATTACCCGAGACCGGCGAGCGCTTTGAGGGTCTTTTGCCTCCAGTCGCCACCGCGCCGGCCTTCGCCATCCGCAAGCCGGCCGTCGCCGTGTTCACCCTTTCTGACTACGTGGCCGCCGGCATCATGACCGCCACCCAGGCCGAGGTGCTGCGGCTCGCGGTCGAGAGGCGCAAGAACGTGCTGGTCGCCGGCGGCACCTCGACCGGGAAGACCACGCTCACGAACGCGCTGCTCGCCGAAGTCGCCAAGACCGACGACCGCGTAGTGCTGATCGAGGACACGCGCGAGCTGCAATGCGCCGCGCCCAACCTCGTGGCGCTGCGCACCAGGGAAGGCATCGCCTCGCTCTCCGATCTCGTGAAGTCGTCGCTGCGGCTGCGGCCAGACCGCATCCCGATCGGAGAGGTTCGTGGCAGCGAGGCCCTCGACCTGCTCAAAGCGTGGGGCACCGGCCATCCGGGCGGCATCGGCACCATCCACGCAAATACCGCGATCGGGGCGCTGCGCCGACTGGAGCAGCTCGTACAGGAGGCTGTGGTCACGGTCCCGCGTGCGCTAATCGCCGACACGATCGACCTGATCGCCGTGCTCTCCGGTCGCGGCTCGGCCCGCCGCCTCGCGGAGATCGCCCTTGTCGAAGGGCTCGATCCCGCCACCGGCGACTACCGCACCCTCCACGCAACGCTCGAAACCCCCAGCCCCACACAAGGAGACTCCGCATGACGACGAAGCCCGATCCGATCCGCAGCCTGCGCAGCCGGCTGCTTTCCGGCACGTTCCTGGACAGCCTCGGCACGGCCGGCATCACCGCCGCCGGGCTGCTCTACACCGCGCCCGCCTGGGCGGCCGGCTCCTCGATGCCGTGGGAGGAGCCGCTTCAGCAGATCCTCGAATCCATCGAGGGGCCGGTCGCCAAGATTGTCGCCGTCATCATCATCATCGTCACCGGCCTGACGCTCGCCTTCGGCGATACGGGCGGCGGCTTCCGCAAGCTGATCCAGATCGTGTTCGGCCTGTCGATCGCCTTCGCGGCCAGCTCCTTCTTCCTGTCCTTCTTCTCCTTCGGCGGCGGGGCGCTGGCGTGATGCCGGGATCGCTGATGGACGAGGACGTTCGCGGCTTCTTCGCGCCGGTCCACCGGGCGCTGACCGAGCCGATATTGCTCGGCGGCGCGCCGCGCGCCGTCGCAATTCTCAACGGCACGCTGGCCGGCGCGGTCGGTCTCGGCCTGCGGCTCTGGATCGCCGGCCTCGCCATCTGGGCGATCGGCCACTTCGCAGCCGTCTGGGCGGCGAAGCGCGATGCGCTGTTCGTCGACGTGGTGCGCCGGCACCTGCGCTACCCGACCCATCTCGGCGTGTGAGGCGGCCATGCTCAATCTCTCCGAATACCGCAAGCGTTCCGCCAGCCTCGCCGACTTCCTGCCCTGGGCGGCCCTAGTGGCGCCCGGCGTCGTCTTGAACAAGGACGGCAGCTTTCAACGCACCGCGCGCTTCCGCGGCCCCGACCTCGACAGCGCCACGCCGGCCGAGCTGGTCGGCACGACCGCGCGCTTGAACAACGCCCTGCGCCGGCTCGGCTCCGGCTGGGCGATCTTCGTCGAGGCGCAGCGCAATCCGGCGACCGACTATCCCGACAGCCGGTTTCCCGACAGCGCATCCGCCTTGGTCGACATCGAGCGCCGCGAGCAGTTCGAGGACAGCGGCGTGCTGTTCGAGTCGAGCTATTTCCTCACCTTCGTCTGGCTGCCGCCGGCCGAGGAAGCCTCCCGCATGGAATCCTGGCTCTACGAGGGCCGCGAGCGCAGCGGTGTCGATCCGTGGGAACTGCTCAAGGGCTTCGTCGACCGCACCGACCGCGTGCTCAATCTGGTCGAGGGCTTTGTCCCCGAGGCCGAATGGCTCGATGACGCCGAGACGCTCACCTACCTGCATTCCTGCATTTCCACGAAGCGCCATCGCGTCCGTGTGCCCGAGACGCCGATGCACCTCGACGCGCTGCTCGCCGACCAGCCGCTCGCCGGCGGGCTGGAGCCGCGCCTGGGCGGCTTCCATCTGCGCACGCTGACCGTGATCGGCTTCCCGACGACGACATTCCCCGGAATCCTCGACGACCTTAACAGGCTCGCCTTCCTCTATCGCTGGTCGACGCGCGCCATCATGCTCGACAAGACCGACGCGACCCGGCTGGTCACGCGCATCCGTCGCCAATGGTTCGCCAAGCGCAAGTCGATCGCGGCCATCGTCAAGGAGGTGATGACCAACGAGGCGTCGGTGCTGATGGACACCGACGCGGCCAACAAGGCGGCCGACGCGGACGCCGCACTTCAGGATCTGGGTTCCGATCAGGTCGGAGAGGCTTACGTCACCGCCACGGTGACGGTGTGGGATGCCGACCCGTCGATCGCCGACGAGAAGTTGCGCCTGATCGAGAAGGTCATCCAGTCGCGCGACTTCACCTGCATCGTCGAGGGCGTCAACGCCATCGAAGCATGGCTCGGCTCCATCCCCGGACAGGTCTATGCCAATGTCCGCCAGCCGCCGATCTCGACGCTGAACCTTGCCCACATGATCCCGCTGTCGGCGGTGTGGGCAGGACCGGCGAAGGACGAGCATCTCGACGCGTCGCCGCTGTTCTATGCGAAGACCGAAGGCGCGACGCCGTTCCGCTTCGCGCTCCATGTCGGTGACGTCGGCCACCTGATGCTGGTCGGGCCGACCGGCGCCGGCAAGTCGGTGCTGCTGGCACTGATGGCGCTCCAGTTCCGTCGCTATCCCGGCAGCCAGGTCTTCGTGTTCGACTTCGGCGGCTCTATCCGCGCCGCAACGCTGGCGATGGACGGCGACTGGCAGGATCTCGGCGGCTCTTTCTCCGACGACGCCGAGTCCTCCTCGGTCTCGCTCCAGCCGCTCGCCCACATCCAGCATACGCCGGAGCGGGCATGGGCCGCCGACTGGCTGGTCGACATCCTCGCGCGCGAAGGCGTCGCCATCACGCCGGAGGTGAAGGAGCACATCTGGACCGCGCTGACCTCGCTCGCCTCCGCGCCGCTTGAGGAACGCACCATCACCGGCCTGACCGTGCTCTTGCAATCCACTGCACTCAAGCAGGCGTTGCGGCCATACTGCATCGGCGGGGCGCATGGCCGGCTGCTCGACGCCGAGCACGAATATCTCGGCGCGGCAGAGGTGCAGGCGTTCGAGACCGAGGGGCTGGTCGGCACCAGGGCTGCGCCCGCCGTGCTCTCCTATCTGTTCCACCGGATCGAGGCCCGCTTCGACGGACGGCCGAGCCTGCTCATCATCGACGAGGGCTGGCGCGCTCTCGACGATGGCGGCTTTGCCGACAAGATCAAGGAATGGCTGAAGACGCTGCGCAAGAAGAATGTCAGCGTCGTCTTCTCCTCGCAGTCGCTCGCGGACATCGAAGCCTCGCCGATCGCGCCGGTGCTGGTCGAAAGCTGCCCGACCCGCATCTTCCTTGCCAACGAGCGCGCCATCGAGCCGCAGATCGCGACCGTCTATCGCCAGTTCGGCCTCAATGACCGCCAGATCGAGATCCTCGCCCGCGCCACGCCGAAGCGCGACTACTACTGCCAGTCCCGGCGCGGCAACCGCCTGTTCGAGCTTGGGCTGGGCCACATCGCGCTGGCGCTCTGCGCCTCCTCCGATAAGGCCGCCCACGCGCTGATCGACGAGCTGCTGCGCGACGGCTCGCGGCCTTACTTCCTCGAAGCCTGGCTCCACGCCAACGGCCTCGCCTGGGCGGCCGAACTCGTGCCCGAGCTTTCCAACGTCATCGACCGATCCGCAGTCACCGACGCGCCGATCGCCTCGCATGATACCGGCACGGCCGGCGAGACCGATCCCGTCCACCCGTCACCCGAACAGGAGGTTTGACCATGCCACACACCACTCGACACGCCCACCTTCGCCGCGCGCTCGCCGGCGCGATGGCGCTGTCGCTCGCCGCGCCCGCCATCGTCGCCGTCACCGTGCCCGCGCACGCGCAGTTCTTCGGCGGCCGCATCGTCTACGACCCGACCAACTACAGCCAGAATCTTCTCTCGGCCGCCCGCGCGCTGGAGCAGATCAACAATCAGGTGACGTCCCTCGCCAACGAGGCGCAGATGTTGCTCTACCAGGCGAGGAATCTCACCAGCCTGCCCACCTCCATGATCTCCGAGATCGAAGGCAATTTCTCGGAGATGAAGAGCCTGCTCGGCGAGGCGGAGCGGCTGGCCTACAGCGTGCAGGACATCGAGAGCCAGTTCTCCTCGACCTATCGCGACTTCGCCGGCGACAAGACCGGCGAGCAGCTTGTCGCCGCCGCCCGCGAGCGCTGGCAGCAGTCGCTTTCGGCCTACGAGCATTCGCTGAAGGCCGGCGCGACCGCCGTGGGCAATATCGACGGCACGCAGGCGCAGACCCGATCGCTGGTCGGCGCCAGCCAGTCGGCGGTCGGCATCCTTCAGGCGACCCAGGCAGGCAACGAGCTGCTCGCCGTGCAGGCGAGTCAGATCGCCGACCTGACCGCCATGCTGGCCGCGCAGGGTCGCGCCGAGGCGCTGGAGCAGTCCCGCCGCGCGGCTGCGCAGGAGCAGGCCCGCGAGCAGTTCGGCCGCTTCATGTCCGGCCGCGACTACAGCCCGTCCAGCGTGCGCATGTTCAACGACTGAGGACACGCACACGATGGACCTGAAGATCGCCGCCCGGATGATCGCCGTCCTCGCCATCGGCGCAGCCATGATTGCTGCCGTCGCTGCGCTGCGCGAGGCAGGCTCGGAGGATGACGCCCCCGCCACCCGCCTCCGTGATCCGGGCGGCGAGCCCGCCAATGCCGAGCTGGTCCGCTGCCGCGACCTCGGCATGGCGGCCGCCGACGATGCCGCCTGCAAAAGAGCATGGGTCGAGAGCCGCCGCCGCTTTCTGGAATCGTCCGGGGAGCGCGTCCGGCCATGAACGATGTCGGCGTCATCGACCGCTTCCTCAGCGTCTTCACCAGCTACATCGACTCCGGATTTGGCCTGCTCGGCGGCGAGGTGGCGTTCCTGACCACCACGCTGATCGTCATCGACATCACCCTTGCCGGCCTGTTCTGGGCCTGGGGCGCCGACGAGGACGTGCTTCAGCGCCTCGTGAAGAAGACCCTCTATATCGGCTTCTTCGCCTTCATCATTGGCAACTTCAACTGGCTCGCCAACATCGTCTTCGAGAGCTTCTCCGGTCTCGGCCTTCAGGCCGGCGGCGGCTCGCTCTCCGGCGCCGAGCTTCTCCAGCCCGGCCGCGTGGCACAGGTCGGCATCGACGCCGGCAATCCGATACTCGAGGCCGCCGGCGATCTCATGGGCTACCTGTCCTTCTTCGAGAACCTCGTCCAGATCGTCGTGCTGATGACAGCCTGGGCGATCGTGCTGATCGCCTTCTTCGTGCTGGCGATCCAGATCTTCGTGACCTTGATCGAGTTCAAGCTCACCACCTTGGCGGGGTTCGTCCTGCTTCCCTTCGCGTTGTTCGGCAAGACCGCCTTCCTCGCGGAAAAGGTGCTGGGCAACATCGTCGCCTCCGGCGTGAAAATCCTCGTGCTCGCCGTGATCGTCGGCATAGGCTCCGGCCTGTTCGGCGAGTTTACCTCCGGTTTCCCGCCCGAGCCGACCATCACCGACGCCATGTCGCTGGCGCTCGGCGCTCTCGCCCTGATGGGCCTGTCGATCTTCGGTCCCGGCATCGCGACCGGCCTCGTCTCCGGTGCGCCGCAGCTCGGCGCAGGCGCGGCCGTCGGCACCGGCCTGGCGGTGGCCGGTATGGGGGCGGCGGGCTATATGGGCGCGCGTGCGGCGGCCGGCGGTGGTGCTGCGGCGATCGGGGCTGGTGGGCGCATGTCGGCCGCTGCCGCACGCGGCGGCGCGCATCTCGCCGGCAGCACGTCGGCCGCCTACGGGCTGGCCGCCTCCACCTCCGGCCAGTCCGGCATGGGCGCCGTCGCCGCCGGTATCGGGGGTGTCGCCAAGGCCGGCGCGTCCGCCGCTGCTCAACCCGCCCGTCAGGCCATGTCGCGCGCGGCCGATGCCATGCGGTCCAGCTTCCGCTCCGGGCAAGCCGGCGCATGGACCGCCACCGGCGGCCAGTCACAAGTCGCCGGCATGGCGTCGGGCGCAGGCAGCGCCGCCGAAGCCGCCGCGCCTTCCGGACAGCCTGCATGGGCCGCGCGCATGAAGCGCGGCCAGACCATCAGCCACGGAACCACCGCGGCCGCCCATGCGGTCCGCTCCGGCGATTCCGGCGGCGGTTCCATGAACGTCTCTCTCAATCAGGACGACCGCGGATGAACCTCTTCAAACGACCAACCGTGCGCTATGCGCGCACGCCCGAACCCGAAACCCCATACAGACGAGCCGCTCAGGTCTGGGACGAGCGCATCGGCTCGGCCCGCGCGCAGGCCCGAAACTGGCGGCTCATGGCCTTCGGATCGCTGCTGCTCGCCGGGGGCTTTGCCGCAGCGCTCGTCTGGCAGTCGACGCGCGGGACCGTCGTGCCCTGGGTGGTGCAGATCGACCGCTTCGGCGAGGCCCAGGCGGTCGCCTCGGCCGTGGCCGACTATCGGCCGACCGATCCGCAGATCGCATGGCATCTCGGCCGCTTCATCGAGCAGGTCCGCGCGATTCCGGTCGATCCGATCATCGTGCGGCAGAACTGGCTGCGCGCCTATGAATACACCACCGATCGCGGCGCAATCGCGCTCAACGACTATGCCAGGTCCAACGATCCGTTCGCGCGCGTCGGCCGGCAGCAGGTTGCGGTCGAGATTTCGTCCGTCATCCGCGCCTCGCCGGATTCCTTCCGCATCGCCTGGACGGAGCGCCGATACGAGAACGGCCAGCTCGCCGCCACCGAGCGCTGGACCGCGATCCTGACCGTGGTGATCCAGCCGCCGCGCACCGCCGAACGCCTGCGGGCCAATCCGCTCGGCGTCTATGTCAACGCAATCAATTGGTCGAGGGAGATGGGATCATGATGGGGGCCTTGAGGAGAAGGACTTCGCTGCCGCTGGTCGTGCTGGTGACGGCGACGGCGCTCGCCGGCTGCGCCAGGAAGTATATTCCGCCGGAGATCGACTACGACGATGCCGCGCCGGCCGTGCTCACGGCCGATCCGCCCGGTCCGGTCCGCATCGTCGAGACGCCTAAGCCGCTTCCGCTTCCCGGCCAGTTGAAGCCGGTCGACGGAGCCGCGGCGAAGCCCGAGCCGGCCGATCCGCGCCAGCGTATCACCCAGGCCAACGAAGCCGCACGCATGCAGCCCGTCCGGGACGGCTTCATCAATGCCGTGCAGGTCTATCCGTATTCGGCCGGGGCGCTCTATCAGGTCTATGCCGCGCCCGGCCAGGTCACGGACATCGCGCTCCAGCACGGCGAGCAGCTCGTCGGCTCCGGCCCCGTCGCCGCAGGCGATACGGTGCGCTGGATCATCGGCGACACCGAGAGCGGCAGCGGCGATCGCCGCCAAGTCCATATCCTCGTCAAGCCGACGCGGCCCGATCTTCAGACCAACCTCGTCATCAACACCGATCGCCGCACCTATCACCTTGAGCTGCGCTCGACACCCTCAACCTATATGGCGTCGGTGTCATGGCAATATCCGCAGGACCAGCTCATCGCGCTGCGCCGCCAGAACGCGAGGGCCGCCCAGGTCCAGCCCGTCGCGAGCGGCGTCGACATCTCCAGGCTCAACTTCCGCTATGCGATCGAGGGCGACAGCGCCCCGTGGAAGCCGCTTCGCGCCTTCGACGACGGCTCCAAGGTCTATATCGAGTTCCCGTCCGGCATCGCTCAGGGCGAGATGCCGCCGCTCTTCGTCATCGGCCCGTCCGGCAACTCCGAGCTGGTCAACTACCGAGCCAACCAGAACTACTACGTCGTCGACCGGCTGTTCGCGGCGGCCGAGCTGCGCATGGGCGACAAGGAAGCGCAGCGCCGTGTCCGCATCGTCCGCACGGACGGCAGGCCGGCGGCGCGCCGTCCGGCGATCTTCGCCAGGGGAGAAGGGCGATGACCGACGCCCATACCTCTCCCGGCGGCGACATCCGCGCCGAGCTGCGCCTGCGGCCCGAGCCGCCGCGCGTCACCCGGCTTTCGCGCAAGGTGCTGATCGGCCTCGGCGGCGTCGCTTCCGTCGCGGTCCTCGGCGCGCTGGTCTGGGCGCTCGACACGAGCCGGCGCGGCGGACAGCAGCCTTCCGAGCTTTACAGCACCGAGAACCGCTCGACGGCGGACGGCTTGCAGAGCCTTCCCCGCGACTACACCGGCCTGCCGCGTCCTGACGTGCCGGAGCTAGGGCCGGCGCTGCCTGGCGATCTCGGCCGACCGATCCGCCGCGCGCAGGAGCAAGGAAGGCCGGTCGCGCCGCCGGCGATCCAGACCCCGCAGGCCGATCCGGAGGAGCAGCGCCGCCTCGCCGAGATCGAGGCCGCCCGCACCGCGAGGCTGTTCACCGACAGCCGCGGCGAGCGCGTGACGGACGGCCTGTCCCTCGGCACGAGGCCCGCCGTCGATCCGATGACCGGCCTGACCCTTCCGGCCGAGCCGCCTTCGCTCGATCCCGGCTCCGCGCAGAACATGCAGGACCGCAAGCTCGCCTTCGTGAACGCGGAGACGGACCGCCGCACCGTCAGCACCGACCGCGTGCAGGACAAGGCGTCGCCCTGGGTCGTTCAGGCCGGCGCCGTCATTCCCGCCGCTCTCATCACCGGCATCCGCTCCGATCTGCCGGGCCAGGTCACGGCACAGGTGACGGAGCATGTCTACGACAGCCCGACCGGATCGTACCTCCTGATCCCGCAGGGTGCGCGGCTGATCGGCCAATACGACAGCCAGGTCGCCTTCGGCCAGCGCCGTGTCCTGCTGGTCTGGAACCGCATCGTCATGCCGGACGGAACCTCGATCGTGCTGGAGCGGCTGCAAGGCACGGACCCGCAGGGCTTCTCCGGCCTTGAGGATCAGGTCGACTATCATTGGGGCCAGCTCTTCCGCGCGGCCGCGCTCTCGACGCTGCTCGGCGTCGGCACGCAGCTCGCCATCGGCGACGAGAGCGAGATCGCCCGCGCCATCCGCGAGAGCGCGCAGGACACCGCTTCCGACATCGGCCAGCAGATCGTCCGCCGCCAGCTCAACATCCAGCCGACGCTCACCGTGAGGCCCGGCTTCCCGGTCCGTGTGATCGTCCAGCGCGATCTTGTGATGCAGCCCTACGGCGCGGCGAGGGAGCCGTCATGACCAAGCTCAAGCTCTCCGCCATCCCCGACGACCGGCCGGTCAAGATCACCGTCGAGCTGCCGGCCGCCGTCCACCGCGATCTCGTCGCCTATGCGGAGATCCTCGCCCGCACCGCCGGCGAGACTGCCGCGCTCGATCCGGCGAAGCTGGTGGCGCCGATGCTCCAGCGCTTCATGGCCACCGACAAAGGATTCAGCAAGGCGAAGCGCACCGATCTGTCGCAGCGTTCCGCCTAGTGGTCTGGCTTCGGACGATACGCCATCAGTCGTCATCATGGAGCGCTCAGTCCTCGTTCGCGTCCGAGGAAGGTTGCATCAACGCAACGAAGTCCGACAGGCTAACCTCCGTCACCGGGCCGGCAACCTCAAACGGGTGTTCGATCAGTCGCGGGGTCGGTATTTCATTGGCCATGACACGAACCTGAACAAGATAACTGCCCGGACCTGATGGCAACAACGCCAGATCCTCCTCAGCGCGAATCGTCTGGCCCGGCCGTATCGTTCCCAATGCGACGTGTGCCACCGGCTCGCTGCCTCGCTCGTCAATGCTCACCCGCTGATTGGCATGCTCAAAGTTGGAGGTGATGTGGGCCAAATAGGAGGAGTCTGGCTCGTCGGGCATGTGGTCGGCGCGAAGCAGCGACACGGATTCACCCTCCGGGCAACGGCATGTCACTTCCAGGTGCGTGTCTCCGAGCGAGTATTCAGACTGATTTTCCAACGATAATCGAGCTTGTATTACTCTTCTCCAGCTCGAATGGTAGTATGCTCCGTCTCGCCAGTAGTTTTCATTGACGCTCAGGCCAGGAACGCGAAACATGCTGCTTCGATCTGGTTCGAGATCAGGCAAATCCTTTGGGAAAATCAGGAACTCTCTCTCAAAGGCATCCGGCAGCGGCTGGTTCTCCGGAGTCTGAAACGACAGCAAAATCTGGGCTTCAGCCCTCGCCGTATTGGCTGCTCCCATCATCGCGATCTCTCGGGGTGCAGCGATCGCAGTAGCGCTCCCCCGGCGCACATAGACCTCCTCCTTGGACAACTTGCCGTAGTTCTTCTTGAGGTAGAAAGGCCGTTGCTGTCTCGGAATAGAAATCACGGCGATATGCTTGCCATCGAACAACCGTTCCTCGTAACGGAAGTCGAGCTTGGTCTCCAGCTTCCCGTTCACGAACTCTTGGAGACGGGCATCATCAATCGCGCCCTCTGGAGCCAGTCCGACCACTTCCGCGGGATGCGGTGGCTTCTCCTTGAACCCCATCAGGATGTAGGCGGTTCCGATCCGATGCGCATTGGCCAGCGCGAGGATGTCCTTCAGAAGCTCCGACTTTTCGTCATCGGTGGCCTTGGCGAACGGATAACGCTCGGCCTTGTAGTCCAGATCGGAACCTTCGCCCTTGTAGCGCAATTCCTCAAGCAACACGTCGGTGAGCATCTGTCGTGTCCCCTAGTTCCCAAGTGCTACCCGTCAGCGTCAGGTGCGTTGTCGCCGGCGTCGTTCCAGTTCTGCCTTGCGAGCTTGAAGAACGTCTCGCCCAAGTCAGGTTGTTAGCACGAGCAAAAGGAGCGTAGAAAGTTCGGTGGCTGCTTAGGGCTCTATCGGGAGCGCCTCCACAATAATTCCGGCCTGCGGCAGGAAAACGCCGTCCCTGCCTTCCGACCCTCTGGCATGGAGAGCGGCGATGCGCTCTATAGATCGAAATTCCGCACTGAAATCTGAACTGATTTCAGTGCAGTCATTCGAGGGCCTGGCCATGCAGCGTATCGAAGCCGAGATCGCCGTGAGTGTCTCCGACCTTAAGAAGAATCCGAGTGCCATTGTCGATGGTGCGCGCGGCAGCGCGGTCGCGATCTTCAATCGCAACCGCGTCATGGCGTATATGGTGCCAGCCGGCACCTATGAGGCGATGATGGATGCGCTCGACGACCAGGCGCTTATCGAGATCGCGAAGGCGCGGGCCGGCGAGACGGGCGTGCCGGTCAACCTCGATGACCTATAGACTGGAGTTCCTGCCGTCGGCGCGGAGGGCAGATCAGCCGGATATGAACACCGCAACGGCGCCGGCGGTTTCCCGCCCGTAATAGCCGAATCCCCCAGCCTTCTATCCCGGTGACTCTGGCGTTTCCCGCCCTGTTCCGTTAGTGTTTTGTTCGCCTTTACCCCATCTTAGGCGGCGGTAGTCATTCTGAGTCCAGCCCAATCGAAGAAAGGAGGCGAGTATGTCGACCAAGCACCTTCTCGCGCTCCTGAACTCCCATATCGAAGGGGACGAGGAACAATTTCTCTCGATCGCGCTTCAGGTTGCAGCCCAGGAGGCCCGGCAGGGGCACACGGAACAGGCCGATAAGCTGAAGCGCCTCGTTCAGAAGGCGCGGGACCGGCAACGGAATGGAACGCCGGCCGGCGGACAAACGCCAATCCCGCTGGCCCGGCCGCGCGGCGAACTTCAGGGCCTCGTCGAGAGCAGCTATCCCAAGATCACGCTGGCGAGCATGGTGCTGGCTGACGATGTTCGTGCGCGCCTGATGCGGGTCGTTCGCCAGCAGCAGGAGCGGGCAACGCTTCGCGAGCATGGGCAAACGCCGACGACGCATATGCTGCTTGTGGGGCCGCCAGGAACGGGAAAGACCATGACGGCTTCGGCACTTGCCGGGGAACTGCGACTTCCCCTGTTCACGGTGAGGCTGGAATCCCTGTTCAGCCGCTATTTCGGCGAGACTGCCGGCAAGCTGCGGCTGCTGTTCGACCAGATCGCGCAGACGCGCGGTGTCTATCTCCTCGACGAGTTCGACGCCATCGGTGCCCGTCGCGGCGAACCGAACGACGTTGGAGAAATCCGGCGCGTGCTTAACTCAGTGCTCGCCTTCATGGAGGAACCCAACTCGACAGACAGTCTCGTCCTAGCCGCGACCAACCATGTTGAAATCCTCGACGAAGCGCTGGCACGTCGCTTCGACGAAGTGATCGAATATGCGCGGCCCGATGCTGCCGCCGCGCGGGCAATCATCGAACGTCGGCTCGGCAAGTTCAAGATTGCAGCCAAGTCCTGGTCCGAGCTTGCGCCCGCGCTCGACGGGCTGAGCCAAGGCGAGTTGGTGCGCGCCGCCGACGCCGTGGTCAAGGACGCCATTCTCGAAGACGCTGCAAAGGTGTCGGTCGAGGCTTTGCGCGACGCCCTGCAAAACCGTCAGACCCTCAAGGAGAAGTTCCGTCGACAGTCCCGCCTTTAGTGAATCTCTTCGGACCGGACGAAATGGAACGACTCATTTATGGTAGGGTCTTATGGTGGAGTCTGAAGACTATGGGGGGCGGAATCGCCCGCACATTTCGATCAATGCTTTCGCGGAAACGGCGGCTTACACCTACCCGTCCCGCAAGCAGGAGCGGAAGCCGCTCCGGGCCAACTATGCAGCCCATGCAGCAGCGTTGCTCGATCAACTCGACGCAGCCTTGGGTGAGCTGCCGGTAACCGATGCCGATGCGCGGCTGCCCGTCCAGGGTCTGAAGCCAGGCACGATCGTCGAAGTGACGACCCTTCCGCCGGCCGAAGGTTCGCGCGTCAAGGCGGTCAAAGTGCCGGCGACGCTGGAGTTCCCGACTCAGGATGTCGTCGTGCTCCGCTCGGAGCGAAACGACGATCGCACAGAAAGCGCGCTGCTCTTCGTGCCCGACGATACGCGCGCCTTTCTGCGCGGGAGGATCGAAGACTATGGGCGTGATCCCGGCAACCAGCGGCGCCCGGACCTGGAGAAATTCGAGTCCGTCGAAACCGTGCGCGCCACCGAGAGCCTTTCACTCTTCACCGGCGACGTCGATCTTGCTGCGCCCGACATCGTATGGTGGGAGCTTTGGGTTCGCCAGCCTGCGGCGATCTCCGATCGCCTCGCCGAACTGGCGCGCGGCGCGAATTTCGATGTCCATTCCGACCGGCTCATCTTCCCCGATACGACGGTCCTGTTCGTCCATGCAGCAGCCGGCGCGCTGTCTGCCTTCGCAGCGAAGGTGCCGGGCGCGCTCACCGAAATCAGGAAGGCGACAGGTTCGATCGAGCCGTTCCTTGATCGCGGCGATAACGGAATGGGCCAGCACGACTGGGTGGCCGAGCTTGCCGATCGCGTGATCCCGCCCGCAGGCGACGCACCGGCCGTATGCGCGCTCGATACCGGCGTTAGCGCCGCCCATCCGCTGATCGAGCCCGGACTGGCCGGCGCATGGGCCTACGACGTGGCCTGGGGAACGGACGACCATCATCCTGACGGCGGGCACGGCACGCCGCTCGCTGGTCTCGTCCTCTATGGCGATCTGGAGCCGCTCATGAACGGCAGCCAGCCGGTCACGCTCACCCATGCCGCGGAGTCGATGAAGCTGCTCCCTCCGCACGGTTTTCCGCCTACGAAACCGCCGAGCTACGGTGTCGTGACGCAAGGCGCCGTCGCGCTTGTCGAGATCGAGCGCCCCGGCATTCCCCGCAGCTTTTGCCTCGCCGCCACCGCAACCGATTTTCCGCCGGGCCGCCCCTCCACATGGAGCGGCGCGCTCGATCAGGTCGCCGCCGGATCAATGCCTGGTGATGCTGCCGACGACGTGCCGGCATCGGAGCGCCCGAAGCGTCTTGTCCTTGCAGCAACCGGCAATGTGTCGGGAGGAATGATGGTCAACGTCGTGCCCTCCCTGCCGCTCGAAGATCCAGCGCAAAGCTGGAATGCCCTGACGATTGGCGGCTTCACGCGCAAGGAGCAGGCTCCCGCGCCGCCGCCGGTCCTTGATCCCGTCGTTCCGGCCAACCATCGCAGCCCCTTCAGCCGCGGCTCGCAGTCGCTTCCCGACGACCTCACGCCGATCAAGCCGGAGGTGCTGTTCGAGGCCGGCAACATGCTTTCCGACGCCACCGGCTTCTGCGCCTGGGGACCGTCCGTCTCGCTGCTTGCGCCCGGATCGGACGTAGCCGCGGAGCCGCTGGTGCCGTTCTGGGCGACCAGCGCGGCGGTGGGGGTAGCCGGATACTTCATGGGTAGCCTGCACGCGGCGCTGCCTGGCCACTGGCCGGAAACGTACCGCGCGCTGGCAGTCGACTCCGCGCAATGGCCGCAACCGATCCGAAGGCGGTTCATCGGTCGCGGGGCGCACTGGAAGAGTGGGGCAAAGGCCGAGAAGCAGCAGCTCTTGCGCGAGTTCGGCTACGGCGTTCCCGACCTCGGGCGTGCGATCCTCTCCGCACGCAATGACGTTACCCTCGTCGCTGAAGCAGAAATCCAGCCTTTTGCGATCGGCACCGATGGCCGCAGCGGCGTCTTCAATGAAATGCACTTCTACGATCTACCCTGGCCGAAAGCGGCCCTGGAGAAGATCGAGAACGAGATCGTCGTCATGAAGGTGACGCTCTCCTACTTCATCGAGCCCAACATCACCGGCAAGGCCGCGACGCGGCCGGACACCTACCGATCGTTCGGGCTCCGCTTCGACATGAAAAAGCGCACCGAGACGAATGCCCGCTTCAGAAGCCGCATCTCCGCCAGCCAGGAAAAGGATGGCTCGGAAACTGAAGCAGAAGCGAGCTACTGGCTGCTCGGACCCAAGGCCATCCAGGCCGGCTCGCTCCATTGCGATCTCTGGCGCGGCCGTGCGATCGAGCTTGCCGGCCATGACGCCATCGCGGTCTATCCGGTCGGCGGCTGGTGGAAGTCGCACACAGGCCAGAAGCGGATAACGGACAAGGCGCGCTATTCGCTGGTCATCTCGATCTCTGCCGCGGGGCAGGCCGTCGACCTCTATTCGGAGATTGCGGCTCTCGTGGAGGTGAAGGAAATCGAAATCTCCATTGGCTGAGCCTCAAATAGTATCGAGACGGCGACCGAATTTTCAGCTACGTGGACAAGAGTCAGGTTCCGGTGCCGGGACACTTTCAGCTTTGCCCCGATCATATAACCTCAGTCATGTCACAGAGTTTTTCAGACCGCTACGGCTACAAGCCATCCGAACCCGACATCACCATCCGGGAAGACGCGCCGGATGACCTGCGATATGCCGTCGCGCAGATCGCCGTCAACGCAGGCTTGGCACCGAGTCAGATCAGGGATGTAGTTTGCAGCGTCCTCTTTGTCGCCCCTGACCGCAACAACTGGTCCGAATACCCGAACATCTGGGATGAGGTTCGATGGCAACTTGAGGACTGCGAATGGTTCAAGGTCTATGACATCGCCGAGCGGCTGCACCGCACCCTCCACTACCAGCAGGCCGACCAGTTTCGCGACGAGCTGAACGGGCTTTTCCGCGAGAAGGGCATCGGCTGGGAACTGAAAGATCACGAAGGCATCGTCTATCGTGGGAGTGCTCCATTTGCGGCCGCAACCGCCGACGCGGTTGAGGCCCTAACGGCAACCGGACGCCTGAGTGCGGCCTCCGAAATTCGTGAGGCATTGCGGGATATTTCCCGGCGGCCGACGCCGGACAGAACCGGCGCTATCCAGCATTCCATCGCAGCACTGGAATGCGTTGCACGCGACGTTGCGAAGCAACCCGGACTGACCCTTGGACGACTTCTACCGCGCCTCGGCCTTCCTCGACCGCTCGACGAGGCCGTCGAAAAGCTTTGGGGCTTCGCCTCAGAAAGGGCCAGGCATATCCAGGAGGGACAGCAGCTCGGGGACGATGAGGCGGAACTGGTCGTCAGCGTCGCCTGCGCGGTGTCGATCTTCCTTATCCATAGGAAATGACAACATCAGGCCGAGAGTCGGAGAGCAACATGCACGCGAAACTCAACGAACTCGCCTCTGAACTCTTCCGCACCTTCGCCCGCTTCGAATACGCACTTAAAGCCGCAGGCTTTCATAGGGGCGAGGGAGCGGCAGAGCCGAACTGGCGTTCGTTCGCGGAGTCCATCCCCGATCTGTTTGACAACATCAGCGAAGCGACGCTGAACGAGGCCGTCAGCTACATCCTCCAGCACCCACCGAAAAAGCAAGTCATCTCGGGAGGTGTTCTTGACTGGGCAGATGGAGTTCCTCAAACGGACCTCCAGTCTGACCGCATTCTGATCTATGTGCGGCGCGTCAGGAACAACCTCTTTCATGGGGGGAAGTTCAACGGCCACTGGTTCGCGCCTGAACGCAGCGAGGCACTCTTGAAACATTCCCTCGTCATTCTTCGTGCCTGTCTAGGGGCATCGCCAGACGTTCGACAGGCTTACGACAACTGAATGCTCGGGGCGCTTGCCCGGCGTGATCGACTGTCGCTATCCCCTTCAGGTTTCACTTTTTGGCCGATCCGCACCCGCAGCAATGCGTTGATCGTTCGAGTTTATTTTGCGAATTGCGTGAGAAATGGCCGATCTTGAACGCTAAGTTTCATCGCGGATCGCGGTGGTGGAGGACAGTGGCGCAACGCGCCACTCTGCTCCCCGGTCGGTGGCTCTCAGGCAGCCGCCTTCAACTCCTCGTCCGGCAAGACCGGCAAGGTGGCTACCTTCGCTTGGTGGAGCCAGCCCAGGTCCGGTCCCTCGTCCTTACCCTTCGCGCTGTCGATGATTACCTTCGAGATCCGCTCCTGCTGCTTGCGCAGATGGTCGCGCAGCAGGCTGTCGCGCGTGATGTAACCCGCGTTCACACCGGGCAGCGAATGGTTCATCAGAAGATGGATGTCCAGTTCCGACACCCCGGCCGCCTGCGCCAGCGTGCGGTAGCTCTGGCGAAGGTCGTTGCCCCACTTCGACAGCACGTCCCGCTCTTCCTTGTGCTCAATCAAATGCCCGCTGTCGCTGTCGGCCGGGAACAGCCAGAACTCGGCCTGGTCGGGATAAAGGATGCGGCCGGTGCGCATCGCCCGCAGGATGCAGCGGATCATCGGCCGCGATAGCGGAATGTCGAACGCCTTCTTCACCCCGCCCTTCGGCTTCGGGATGTGCAGCAGCCGGCTGCGGAAGTCGATGTGCTCGATCCGCACGTTCTTCAGCGCAGTCGGCCGCGAGCCGGTCAGAAGCGTCATCAGGTGGAACTCGCGGCGGATCGGATTCGTCAGCGCCGTCAGCTCCGCGAACCAGGACGCCATGTCGCCGGTGCCCATGCCGGTGTCGCGCCGCTGCTCGGTATTCCAGTCGATCGCCGTCACCGGATTGACCGGCGGCAGGTCGGGATTGGTCTTCCGTGCGTGGTTGTAGACCGCCCGTAGGCTTCGCATCGCGCCATTGGCGATGTAGGGACCGTTCTCCTCGCTGATCTTGTCGTGCCGCTCGGCAACCAGCTTCGGCTGCCGGCCGAGCTTAGCGAGCGGCTTGTCCAGCCAATCCTCGAACAGCCGCTCCATGTGGTCGCGATAGTTCTCGATCGTGCGCGCATCCCGTCCCTTGCGGACCATGTGGCCGTCCCGATACCGCTCCCACGCCTTGCGCAGCGTGACGGCGCCGGGCTTGATCTTCTGCTCTTCACCTGGCCGCTCGCCCCGCGCGATGGAGCCGATCTCGACCTTCGCTTTGCTGCGAGCCTCGCGCGTCGTCACGTCCCCGCACTCGCCGAGCTTCACCTGCGCGGCGAACTCCCGGACGCCATCGCGCCAGAACTCCCCCTGCGCCATAAAGGTCTTCTTCTTCTTTCCGACGAGCACGAAGAAGCCGGGAAGCTCGGTGTCGCGGACCTTGTATTGCTTGTCGGTAGCATAGGGCAGGCGCGCGATCGCCTTGTCGGTGAGAAGCTGCCGGTTATCGGCCATTTCGGGCATCCCAATTTTTAGTCTGGGTTTAGTCTGGGGAAGTGTCCGGCGAGAGTCATCGCGGTCAAACTACGCTAAAGCACGACCATCTACTAAAAATAGTAGCAAAATCAGTATCTTGTGTCAAGACGAAAAGTATGGTGACGTAGGCGCTCGGGCATTCCAATATGGCTGATTACATACTACGAATCTGGGGGTCAGAGGTTCGAATCCTTTCGGGCGCGCCATTTTCACCGCTTCCTTGCAAAGCCTACCGGCGTCTCAACGACGAGGAAAGATAGCCGAGCGCCAGTGTCATCGCGGCGGCTGCGACGCCGACGGCGATAACCCCGGCCGGCGTTATCCTTGCGCTGCCTTGCAGGGTGACGTGCTTGCCGACCCGCAGCTCGAAATCAGATTTGATTTCCTCTCGGTGAGAGGTGGTTGCTGGCGTTGCATCGTTGGGAGCGACTGGCATTTTGCAGATCTCGTTCGAACATACATTGCAGGCGAAGCGCTCTGCGGTCGATGGGGGTTTGGTCCCCGCGAACCTTTCAACGAGACGATATCATGTCGGCTACAGGCTTCATCTTTTCCGACCGCGTTGCGGCTTTTGGTTTTGGCCATTGCTTCAGCCGGCGTGAAGTCGCCCGCGCGCCGCGAGGCCCCCGACGCGAAGCAGCAACCGGCGCCGGCCAGATTGGGACTTTGTGCATGGATGCGGGATTTGCAGCCCGTTTCTTCGCCGTGGAGGTGAAATAGACTTTCGTCGGAAGCGCGCCTTTGTTGCCGCATCTACAGCTGACGGGAGGCCCGCATGTCCGATCTCGTAGTAATCGTCTATCCAACGGAAGCCAAAGCGGAAGAAGTACGGCAGCGGCTGTTCGAGTTGCAGAAGCAATATCTCATCTCGTTGAACGACGCAGTGATCGCGACCAAGACGGAAACGGGCAAGATCAAGCTCAACCAGATCGTCAACACCACTTTGGCAGGCGCGGCTTCCGGCAGCTTTTGGGGTCTGCTGATAGGCGTCATCTTTCTCAATCCGCTTCTCGGCGTGGCGGTAGGCGCGGCATCGGGCGCGATCGGCGGGGCGCTGACCGATGCCGGCATCAACGATGCCTTCATGAAGGAGTTGGCCAACAACCTCCAGCCCGGCAACGGTGCGCTGTTCCTGCTCATCCAGACCATGACCGCCGACAAGATCCTCAAGGAAATCCAGGGATATGGCGGTACCGTGCTGAAGACGTCGCTGGACGAGACGAAGGAACAGTCCTTGCGCGAGGCCCTCGATCAGGCAGCCGCCGCGGCATGAACGGGCCGAACGCTGCTAAACCGCCATGGTGGATCCCGCTTTCGCAGTTACGCTCGTGGTCGAGTTCGTCTGCGGCGCGCTTGCCGGCGTCGCCGTGGGACGCTGGCTGCCGCATTTCAGTTCGCGCTCTTTCATCGACGCTGGCGTCGGCGGAGCCGGCGGGTTGATCTTCACATGGCTGGCGGCCCGGATTCCCGGTGTCGGACGGATGGTCGGGCATGTCGAGACGGCGGTGGACGGAGCGATCCAGGGCACCGGTGGCGTGACGCCGATGGTGCTGGTCGGCGCCGGGATCGCCGGCCTGATCGGAGGTTCCACTGCAATCCTGCTGCTCGGCCTGGCGAGACGACGGCGCACCGGTTGATATTTACCCCGGGGAAGGTCTGACGCGCGATCCTCATGGAAGAGTCCAACTTCACGCCCCCCAAGACCAGAGACCCCATGCTGGATGGTGCGGAGGCGCAGCGGGCAATGAGCGGCGGCGGCGCAGGCGCTGTTGCGAGCGCCATCCTGCTTCTGGCGCTACTGCACGCGGGGCAAACCGTCTTTGTTCCGCTTGCATTCGCGCTCTTCATCATCGCGCTGGTATGGCCGCTGCAGGCGGCCCTGCAGCGTCGCATACCACGCTTTCTCGCCCTCCTGCTGGTCTTGGTTGTCACCAGCGTTCTTGTCATCGCCCTGGCTTCCGCCGTCGTCTGGGGCTTCACGAAGCTCGGCCAATGGCTGTTCCTGAACAGTGGACGGCTTCAATCGACCTATTCCGAATGGTCGGAATGGCTTGAAGGATACGGCGTCGCCATCGCCGGCCCGCTTGCGGCACAGTTCGACGTGCAGTGGCTGGTGGTGCGGATGCAGGCGCTTCTCCTGCGGCTCAACAGCCTCGCCGGCTTCTTCGTGCTGGTGTTCATTCTCGTCATGCTCGGGCTTCTCGAGGTCGAGCGTTTCCGGGCCCGGCTCGCGATGCCCGGAACGCAGCCGCTCGGGCAGAAGATGCTCGCGGCGAACGGCGAGATCGGCGCCAAGCTGCGGCGCTATATGCTCGTCAGGACCTTTGCCAGCGTGCTCACCGGTCTCGCGGTGTGGGCGTTCGCGCTATTGGCGGGGCTGGAACTGGCCACCGCATGGGGCGCCATCGCCTTCGCCCTCAACTACATACCGTTTCTGGGTCCACTGATCGCAACGGTGTTCCCGACCCTGTTTGCCCTTGCACAGTTCGACACGTGGCAACCAGCAGTCTTCATATTTCTCTGCCTCAACGTGATCCAGTTCGTCATCGGCAGCTACATCGAGCCGATCGTCGCTGGCGCGTCACTGAGGATTTCGCCTTCGGCTGTGATCTTCGCGATCTTTTTCTGGACGTTCATGTGGGGTCTGGCGGGCACTTTCATCGCTGTGCCTATCCTCATCGTCATCATCGTCTACTGCTCGCAGTTTCCGGCAACAGGCTGGATTGCGACATTGTTTTCCGACCGATCATGAAGGCGGACACAGTCAATGAACTCACCTTTTATGCAATTTTTTCAACAATTTGCGGAGAAATTTCCGCTGCACGGCAAAGATTGAACTCATTTCAGTTTGGGATAGAATGATGCCACTGGCGGTGGCTGTTTTTCGAGGGGAACATGTCACACCCAACCTGGCGGGGCAGTGCTCCGCGCGCGACATCGACAGCAGCCCACCAAAACTGGCGACGGCAGGAAACCGCCTTCAGCGCCGAAGGCGGCGCCGAGCCTGAACAATCGCGCCTCACCTCGGACATGTGGAACGATTCCCCCTCCTGTCCGATAACCGAAATGGACGGCATGTTGGATGCAGCGCCGCATGCGGCCGGCACGAGACCCGCAACGCCGGTGCCGTATTTCGAGTTTTCCACCCAAGACCTGCCGCCAGATGAGCAGTTCGACGGGTGGCGCTCAAGCTACTCTTCCATCTTCGATCTGAGCGAACCGGACACGACAGCCGTCGGTTTCCGTGGGAGCCACAGTGTATGGGACATCGGCAGTCTCATTTTCTCCCACGTCAGCACCGAAGAGGTCGATTTCGCCGGCCTTGCCGGGCATCACCGACGCGAACCGCTCGATCACTGGCTGTTCACGCTGCTGCTGAGCGGCAATTCGGTGACGAATGCGGGCGGCACACAGTTCAGGGGTGAGGCCGAAACGGTCCAGATGCATGCGCTGGGCCGGGCATTCGAGGGGCGCGTCAGCAACAGCGAAATCCTGATGCTGTTCGTGCCGCGAGACCTTTGCCGCGACGAAGTGCAGGCGCTGGACGCCGCCGCCTTTTCGCGTCTGGACAGCGGCATGGCCCGGATTTTCGCCGACTACATGGTCAGCCTCGTGCAGCAACTGCCGCAACTCGACGTCACGGAAATGACGGAACTGGTCGCGGCGACCCGCGCCATGCTGCTTGCGAGCGTAGAGCCTTCGCTGCAGCGGCTGGAGGAGGCTGACAACTCCATAGCATACCTGCAACTGGAGCGGGCGCGGCGATACATTCAGTTGCATCTCCAGAATCCGACGCTCGATGCGCAGATGCTGCTGCAGGCGCTCGGCCTTTCGAGATCGAGGCTCTACAGGCTTTTCGAAACGGCCGACGGGGTGATGCATTACATCCAGCGGAGACGGCTTGCCGCCGCCCACGCGGCACTTGCCGACCCCACGGATGTCAGGCGCATCCTCGATATCGCCGAATGCTACTGCTTCGGTGACGCAGCGCAGTTCAGCCGAGCCTTCCGGCGCGAGTTCGGCTACAGCCCATCGGACGTACGGGCCGACGCAAGCCATCGCCTGCCCGGCGCCGGGCGGCCCAGCCAAGGCTGCGAGGACACGCCCGTACAGCGCCTTAACGGGCTCCTGCGCCGCCTGCAGGGCTGACGCTGCCGATGATCGGGGTCTCAGGCGTGAGGTGCGCCCCTCTACCGCGACACGTCCCGATTGCATGGTCAGGGCCGCAATCTGGGACGTAGGGCCAAACGCCGAGACTGCCGGCTCGTTTCGAGTTTTGCTCTCCAAGCTAGGATTGCCTCATTACAGGTCTGTGGTTGCGAACAGGAAGGGCGGGCCATGCCGATCGATAATTCCAGAAGGCTGCAGGTGGCGCTGACCGCGTTGCGAGGCATCGTGATGATACTGGCTGGCATTTTCGCGTTTCTGATGCCGGCTCAGGCGGTCAAGTTCGTGCTCCTGGCGGGCGGCGGTCTTCTTCTCGTGGATGGCTGCCTCGGCCTCGCGTCGATGGATTTTGCCAGCCGGCGCGTTCATGCCTACTACCTTGCGCTGTCGCGAAACCTGCTCTGCATCGCAGCTGGCGCGATCGTTCTGGCGAGCGGGTTCCTGACCGGCCTGTTCACGCTCAGCTTCCTGGCAACCGTTGTGGGCCTGCTTGTGATCCTGGCCGGCCTCGTCGAACTCGTCTCGATCCTGATGGACCACGAACGTTACGCAAGCCCGATGATGGCGATGGTCGGCGGCGGGCTCTACGTCGTTGCCGGTCTGGTGCTGATCTTCATGCCGCTTTCGAGCGCGGCCGTGCTGATGCGGCTGGCCACGATCCTGCTCATCGCCTACGCGCTTAGCCTGCTGTACCGCGCATGGCGCATAAGGGCAGCCTCGCCCGACGCAGGCTGAGAGGGTTCAGCCTCTCAGGCCAGAAGCCTTGCCTTCTGCTCGGCAAATTCTGCATCGGACAGAATGCCCGCCTTGTGCATTTCGGCCAGCTTCTCCAACCGCGCTATCGCCTCGTCGGAAAGCCCCGCGGGCCGGGAGGAACCTGCAGATGCAGAGGCTGCTGGATCGATCGACCCTGCATCCTGCTTCGGGCGCGACATCTTGTTGGCGACAGTGGTCGCGGTGGCCGTGATAAGCGCCGTTCGCGCCGCAGTCTTTGCGGCGCGGCCGACCAGTCCGGGACCGCTCTTGCGGAATACCATGGCTGCAACTCCTTCAACTGGCGGGCGCAGCGGCCCACTGGAGCATCGGACCGAAAAGTGGAACCGGTATCCCGGCCGTCCGATGCTCCTCCGACTACGGCTTCGCACATCGTCTAGTGCGCGGCCGGTGACCTTTTGAACCCGAACCCGTAGGTGACGTAGGACAATCCCTGAAGCATCAGGTCGACGGCCAGGAAAAGACCGAGCACCCACAGGCTGTTGATCGGCCAGCGCAGCAGAATGACCAGGCCTACCGCCAGTGTCACGATACCGCCGAAGACGACCCAGCCCCAACCGCTGGAACCGCGATGGGTGAATCCGGCCACGATGCGCACCGCGCCGGCCGCGATCAGGCTTGCCGCAATCATCAGCGTGATGATCGCCGATGCGAGCAACGGATTGTAGAAGGTAAGGACGCCTGCCGCCGTATAAAGGATGCCGGCCAGCAACCACAGGGCGAAGCCGCCCCATGTCCTGACGCCGAACGCATGCACGATCTCGGCGATCCCGCCGATAATCATCATCACGCCCACCATCAGAACGCTGACGAATGTTGCCACAAGGAGGTTCGCCGCCGCGAACAGACCGGCGGCGAACACGATTACGCCAAGCACGACGAACCAGAGAGACCTCTTTCCCGCCTGCCCGGCATTGACCTGATCTTGCGTTACCTCTGCCATGATATCACCGCCGTTTATCTGGTTGCTGTCTGTCTTGTTACCCGATCCGCCATCGGCCTCGACTGGAGGCGCGACGGTCTAGTTCGCCGGCGCAAGCCGTGCGACGACCTCCTCCTTCGCATCCAGAAGAAGAAGTTCACCCGCTTCGAAACGAAAGGCGGCCGTTTGCGCCAGAGCCTCGTGGAAGGCCGCTTCCTGCTGCGAGTTCGCATCCGCGCAAGCCATCATGGTCGAGGCGATATCGCCGAATTTCAGCGTCCCGCCATCGATCTCCACGGAACCCCTGAACCGGTTGCATCCTCCGTTGCCGAAGGCGCCCCCATCCTCATCGAAACCGAGCGATGAGCCGATCTCCGGCTCAACGTCGTTTCCGCGAAGCGACTTGAGCAGCCATTCCGTCCCTGCAAGTTCCGGCATCGCATCATCAGAATCGGCCTGCGCCCACAGCATCCCGTGCCCGTGTGGCGCAGGGCCCGAAGGTGCGATGTCCGCGCCGAGGACGGCGGCAATCGCCAGGGGCAGCAAGTGCACAAGCGACATTGTTGCGCTCCCCGTGCCGAATGAAGGCACGAACCCCAAGCCCTAAGTCGAGCCGGAGCCTTTCATATAGGAAGCAGCAAGTTACAACCGATAGCAATGGCTTATCGATACTTCCCGAAGCATTGGCGATCCGAAACAAGAAAAATGGGACGCCATGCAAAGTCTGGAGATTCATTGCGCCTTAAAGCTGCGAATCTTGCCCATCCTCTTGTTCGCAGATTGGGACGTACGGCACAAGGGACGGATTCTGTGCCGATCACTTGCAACGCAGCGTAAGCCTATACTTGCGTGTTCTTGAACATTCGTCGCTTCGTCGGCGTATCGGGGGTACATCAGATGGTTGTGATGGAAACGCGATGAGTTCGGGCTCGGTCCAGAAGCTGTCGCTTTTTGCGCTGACGGCGATGGTGGTCGGCTCGATGGTGGGGTCGGGCATTTTCTCCCTGCCGCGCACGTTTGCCGGGGCGACCGGGCCCTTCGGCGCCTTGATCGCATGGACGATCGCGGCCGGCGGAATGTACATGCTCGCGCGCGTATTCCAGTTCCTCGCCGAGCGAAAACCCGATCTCGATGCCGGTGTCTACGCATACGCCAAAGAAGGCTTCGGCGACTATCCGGGCTTTCTTTCCGCCTTCGGATACTGGATCGGCTCGTGCATCGGCAACGTCTCCTACTGGGTGCTGATCAAATCGACGCTGGGCGCGTTCTTTCCCGTCTTCGGCGACGGCAACACCGTCATCGCCATCCTCGTCGCTTCGGTCGGCATCTGGCTGTTTCACTTCATGATCCTGCGCGGGATCCAGCAGGCCGCCTTCATCAACATGGTCGTGACCATCGCCAAGATCGTGCCGATCCTGGCCTTCATCCTGATCCTGTTCGTGGCCTTCAAGGCGGACATGTTCCGCGCCAATTTCTGGGGCGGCGAGGGCATGCCGGAACTGAGCCTGTTCGAGCAGGTCCGTGCCACGATGCTCGTCACCGTCTTCGTGTTCCTGGGCATCGAGGGGGCCAGCGTCTACTCGCGCTATGCCAAGGAACGCCGCCATGTCGGCATCGCGACGATCCTCGGCTTCGTCGGCGTCACGGCGCTGATGGTCCTGGTGTCGCTCTTGCCTTATGCGGTGCTGCCGCAGGCGGAGATCGCAGGCATGCGCCAGCCATCCATGGCGACCGTGCTCGAAGCGGTCGTGGGACCGTGGGGAGCGGTCTTTGTCAGCGTCGGCCTGCTGGTTTCAGTGCTCGGCGCCTATCTCGCATGGTCGCTGATCGCCGCGGAAGTGCTTTCCATCGCCGCAAAGACGCGGGACATGCCGCGCCGCTTCGGCACCGAGAACGAGAACAAGGTGCCCGCGGCCGCGCTGTGGCTCACCAACATCGTGGTTCAGCTTTTCGTCATCAGCACCTACTGGTCGCAGGATGCATTCTCGCTGATGCTGAACCTCACCAGCGTGATGTCGCTGGTTCCATTCTTCCTCGTCGCGGCCTTCGGCTTCATGCTGGTCCAGCGCCGCGAGACCTATGACACACGCCCCAGCGAGCGCAATCGCGACTACGTCTTCGCGTTCATCGCGGTCGTCTACACGCTGTTTCTGGTCTATGCCGCGGGGGCAAAGTTCCTGCTGCTTTCAGCGATCCTCTACGGTCCCGGTACCGTTCTCTATTTCTGGGCCAGGCGCGAACAAAGCAGGAGCGGCCTGTTCGACCGGCCGGTCGACTGGATCATCTTCGGCGCCGCCGCGGTCGGCTGCATCGTCGGCATCCACGGGCTCGTGACCGGCTACATCACCATCTAACCTTGTGGAGTCTCGTCATGGCAAGCGTGCATCCGGCGTCCTCTGTCCAGTTCGGTGTCCACTCGGAAGTCGGCCAGTTGCGCAAGGTGATGGTGTGCGCGCCCGGACGCGCGCACCAGCGCCTCACGCCTAGCAATTGCGACGCCCTGCTTTTTGATGACGTGCTGTGGGTGGACAACGCCAAGCGCGACCATTTCGATTTCATGACCAAGATGCGCGACCGCGGCATCGAGGTGGTGGAGATGCACAACCTGCTTGCAGAAACGGTCGCACTTCCCGAGGCCAGAAACTGGATACTGGACAATCAGGTGGTGCCCAACCAGGTGGGCTTCGGGCTGCTTGACGAACTGCGCAGCTATCTGGAGGGGCTCGCCCCGCGCCAGCTGGCAGAGACGCTGATCGGCGGGCTGTCGACTGTCGAGTTTCCCGAGGATGTCGGGGGCGAGATGCTCACGATGATCCGCGATGCGGCTGGCGTCACCGAATATCTCCTGCCTCCGCTTCCCAACACACTCTACACCCGCGACACAACCTGCTGGATCTACGGCGGGGTGACGCTCAATGCACTGTTCTGGCCCGCCCGCCACGAGGAGACGATCCTCGCCACCGCCATCTACAAGTTCCACCCGGACTTCGCCGGCAAGGTCAATGTCTGGTGGGGCGACCCGTTGCAGGACCACGGCCTTGCGACCTTCGAGGGCGGCGACGTGATGCCAATCGGCAAGGGCAACGTGCTGGTCGGCATGAGCGAGCGAACGTCGCGACAGGCGATCAGCCAGGTGGCGCAGTCCCTGTTCGAAAAGGGGGTGGCGGAGCGCGTCATCGTCGCCGCAATGCCCAAGCTGCGCGCGGCCATGCACCTCGACACGGTGTTCACCTTCGCTGACCGCGACTGTGTTCTGCTCTATCCCGACATCGTCGACAAGATCCACGCCTACTCGTACCGGCCCGGCGAAACGCCCGACAAGATCGACCTGCGCAAGGACAAGGGATCGTTCGTGGAAACGGTGCGCGATGCGCTGGGTCTCAAGCAGATGCGCGTGGTAGAGACCGGCGGCACCGACTACATGCGCGAGCGCACCCAGTGGGACAGCGGCGCCAATCTGGTGTGCGCGTCTCCGGGTGTAGTCTTCGCCTACGACAGGAACGTCTACACCAATACGTTGCTGCGCAAGGCCGGAATCGAGGTCATCACCATCTCTGGCTCGGAGCTCGGACGCGGCCGCGGCGG
This sequence comes from Neoaquamicrobium microcysteis, assembly GCF_008180155.1. Classification (GTDB taxonomy): domain Bacteria; phylum Pseudomonadota; class Alphaproteobacteria; order Rhizobiales; family Rhizobiaceae; genus Aerobium; species Aerobium microcysteis. The sequence goes on from NZ_VSZS01000068.1 coordinate 253,725, forward strand.
AGGCCACTGCATGACGTGTCCTATCATCCGAGACGCCGCGAATTACTAAACCTCGGATAGACCTAACCTCGGATGGCGCTCGGGCCGGCCCTCAGGCTATTGCGAGCCCGCTTCGCCCTGCAATGCCCCGATACGGCCGGCGAGGTCTTCCTTCAGGCGCGCCAGCTTCGCCATCGACCAGCCATCGGGCTCGGTCAGGGCGACCCAGGCATCGACATAGTGTCCGGGCGCATAGACGTGGCCGTATCCGATCGGCGTCGTCGTTGCGAGCGCCATGTCGAGGGTGAGCTGCAACATCGTGACAACAGGATACCAGCGCAGTTCGGGAGAGACATCCGGCCCGCGCGGTGTCTCGAGCCATGCCGGCTGGCGATAGAAGTCCCTCGGATCGAAGAAGACCACGGGGTCGCTCGCATATTGCAGGTAGATCACGCGCATCGTGCCCCAGCGCGTTTCCGGTGGAACGGTCGAACCTTTCTGGTTCATAAAGCGCACCACGGAGCCGTCGCGAAATTCCGGCAGCCATGCCGGGGAGCCCGCATTGCGGCCATCCGTCACGCGCCGCCATACGCTGCTTTCGAAAGGCGGCCCGCTCCACAGCGCGCCCTGTATCGGATCGTCGAGGATTTCAAACAATTGAGCCGAGCGTTCCGAATTCATCGCACCCAGGCTGAGCCCGTGCAGATATAGCCTAGGTCGCTGCGCCTGCGGCAGGGTCGTCCAATACTCATAGACCACCTGAAACAGCGCCCTTGCCGCCTCGGAAGCATAGTCCGGTTCCACCATCAGCGACAGCGGGCTCGACAGATAGGAATATTGCAGCGCGACGCTGGCGATATCGCCATTGTGAAGATACTCCACCGCGTCCATCGCCGCCGGATCGATCCAGCCAGTGCCGGTCGGTGTGATGACGATCAGCGTCGACCGTTCGAACGCACCGACCCGCTGCATTTCGGCAAGCGCAAGCTGTGCCCTTTCCTCGGCAGTATCGGCTGCGCGCAGGCCGACATAGACCCGGATCGGCTCTATAGCGGGCAGTTCCGTCAGCGTTTCAATCTCGGATGCCGACGGCCCGGTGGCTACATACTCACGGCCCGCCCGCCCGAGCTCCTCCCACTGCACCAGAGATGCCGTGCTGCCGGTCTTGGTTGGCGAGGAGGGCTGTGCCCGCTCAGGCTCGATCAGCGCGTCGAACGTAGCAAACGAGGAATCCAGCACGTGCAGCGTATAGCGGAAGAGCACCCCGTTCGCGATCGTCCAGAACACGAGCACGGCGAGCGTGAACCCGATGAGGCGCGACACCTTCGGCGGGACGAACTGCGGCAGAAGCCGCAGAAAGAGGTTTATCGCGACCTTGAACAACCGTGCCAGACCTATGAGCAGCAGGAAGGTCGCTATCGCCACGAGGCAAAGCTTGATCGGGTGGGCGCTGGTAATGGGTTCCATGCCCATGAGTTCGCGAATGGAGTTCTGCCATTCGGCCGTCCGCCAGAGGAACACGAACCCCACCACGACGCACAGCGCGGCAAGCGCCGCCTTGATGCCGAGCAACAGCCGCTCGCGCGCTTCCGGTAGTTCCAGATACGCCCACAGCCAACGCAGGCCGACACCGACGGCATAGCCGACCGCGAAGCATGCGCCGGAAAGCGCCCCCTGGGTGAAGAAGTCGCGAGGGATGAGCGTCGGCGTCAGCGAGGCGATGAAGAACAGCGTTCCCAAAAAGAGCCCGCCGGCCGACAGCGAGAGACCGAACCGCAGCAGCCAACCGGGCAGGATTCGTCCCCGTTCGACATCCCCGCGTCTCGTATCCGCGCCCGTCATCTCACCCCGTGCCCGGCTGCATCGACAGCACGTTGCCCTGCGCATCGATGAGGCAGGTTCTCGTCGCGCCCGCGACGTTGAGGTCCACCTGATAGGTTGCGGCATCGACACGTCGCGATGTCACGGGAAGAGCGCTGGCGCCCCCGGCCGCATTGGCACATAGGAGCTGGAGGTCTGCAGGCGCGGTATCGGCCGCAGTTCGCGCCATCTGGGTCGGCTCCGGGGTACTGGCGCTGCACGCGCACAGCAGCGCGGCCACAGAAAGAGCTCCGGCGGCAAGGGCCGGTCGCCCGATGCGGGAACGGCTGTCGTGTCGCGTGTTCATTTGCTGACCTCTCCGATAATTCTAGACACCCTTGTAGAGCGCCGCCCCCTGCATCAGCACGATGACCTTGGCGCCGACCTTCACCCGGGAATGCAGGTCGATGATGTCGTCGTTGACCATGCGGATGCAGCCGGACGAGACGCTCAGCCCCATCGTCCAGGGCTCCGGCGTTCCGTGAATGCGGTAGATCGTGTCCTGATCGCCTTCGTAGAGGTAGAGGGCGCGCGCGCCGAGCGGGTTGTCCGGCCCTCCTGGCTGCCCGCCGGCCCATTTTCGGGCATTCGGATCGCGGGCCACCATCTCGGCCGGCGGCGTCCATCGCGGCCATTCGGCAGTACGGCCGACACGCACGATACCGGCCCAACCGAACCCCTCCCTGCCAACGCCGATGCCGTATCGTATCGCCTGCTGGCCCGGCTGGACGAGATAGAGGAAGTGCTGGTTTCCATCGATGATGATGGTGCCCGGCTCCTCGGCGGTCCTGAACGTCACCACCTGACGCCGGAAGGGCTCGGGAACCTGCTGGTGCTGGCGATAATACTGGTATGCCTTGGTCCGGTCGTAGTCGACCCAACTGCGCGTCTTCGGGTCGTAGACTTGAGTCTGCGCGACCGCCTGCCCGGTCAGCAGAGAAAGCCCCAGAACCATCAATAGGGCGGGCGCTCTCGAGATGCAGCCTCTCATCAAGCAAAAGATCGCAGACCGGCCCGCTCTCATGGTCTTGCCCATGCTTCTACCCGTTCTGCGTTCTTCGAAACCCACTCCTCGGCAAACTCCTGCGGATCGCGCCGTTCGACCTGAAGGGCGTAACTCATCGCGATCGCTTCCTCCGGCTCGAAGGCGACCCTCTCCAGAAACGCGGCCAGGTCGGGATGCCTGCTGCGAAGCGAGGAGGCGTAGGCGATATGATAGTGGGCCGCATCCCACGCCACCGTCGCGCTCGACTTCGACAGCCAGGCCGGATCGTCGGAGGGCAGCACGATGTTCCATTTGGCGGGATCGTATGGCGGTTCCGTCAGGCGCACGATGTCGTGCAGTTCGAACACAGCGTGGGGGGCGTAGCACGCGAATACCAATGGCTTGTCCGTTGCCTGCGCCGCATCCACCGCCGCCATGCCCACATCCTCAGGCATCTCAAGCAGCGTCAGTTGCTTCGCATATCCGTAGCTGTTGGCGCGCACCCGCTCGATGCCTGTCGACGACCACGTCTGCGCGCCGATCCACATCTCGCCCCGGCCGTCGCCGTCGGTGTCCAGCGCAGCGGTCTTCTGCGGGTCGCTGAGGTCGGATATGTCCTTGATGCCGTATATGTCGGCGGCGTTGCGGGTCGCACAGATGCCTTGCCACGCCGGCACGCCGATGGGGCTTATCGCAACCGATCCCGCACCCGTCACGTAGCGCTCAACGAGGTTGTCGAGGTTGGGCAGCCAGACCTCGGGATGGATATCGACCTTGCCGGAATCCAGCCCCGCAAATGCAATAAGCGTTCCCATCTCGACAGCATCGGCCTCAAGCCCGAACTGCTTGTCGATTGCTACCTTCAGAATATGCGCCGTGGCCTGCCCCGACGACCAGTTCGGCATCGCGATGACGAGATCGGCGGTTCGCCCGGGCATAGCGGCGAAAGCGGATAGCGACATGGCCAGCGCAACTGGGCCAAGCAGCCGCAAGATACGTCCCATCGGCAAGCTCCCGACGTCATCGCACTGGTCGTTTTCTTTGCTGCCCGAAGTCTAGTTGCGCCGAAACCAAAGTCATTGGCGCTCAGTCCCGCGCGTTGGCAGCGTGTCCGAATTGCCGGGCTGATCGCCCTGCCAGCGCCTGCGTCAATCGACCGTTTCTTCCAGCAGCTGACCTTGTTGCCGCAGTTGCTCCAGCACGCGCGCAAGCTGCACGGGGTAGTCGTCGGTGAACGTCCAGTAGGCGACGCCGGAGGGTGTGACATCGCGATGAAGCCCCCGGTCGCCCGGTCCCAGATGATAGAGCAGGGTTATGAGCACATCGCTGCTGACCCACGGGTCGTCGTACCAGAAGGTGTGCGACCGGGCCGACAGGCCGGGGATGTTTTCCGGTCTCACGCGCAGCACCTCGAAGCCGTAGTTCCGCGCGCCGTCCAGCAGCCACCTGGTTTCTTCCGGGCCCAGTTCCCGCATGTCCGGCCGGCCGGCGCGCGACGCGCGATTTATAGCCTGCGACAGCCGCAGCGCGCTGTCGTTGAGGTTGACCGAGACTGTGATCCTTCGCGCAAGAGACGCATAGTCGCGCATCTCCGCGACGAAAGTTGCGAAGTCGGCATCGGGTGCCGCGTGATAGACCTCGCCGAGGCGCACCGCATCCATCTGCTGTGCGCCGGCCTGCCCCGCCAGCGCCAGCGCACTGCTGCCCACCGTGCCGCCGGCGCTGTAGGTGAAGACGTCGACGTGCGATGCACCGGTATGCTGAGAGAGAAGCTCTACCAGCTTGAGCAACTGCGGCGCAGCACCGAAGGCGGTGACCATGTCGCGCGAATAGCGCAGGAAATTTTCGGCCGTCGGCCACGCAAACAGGACCACCACCGCATTGCGGCCCGTGAAATGGTAGAGTTGCGCTGCCTGCCCGGCGGCACGCTCCACGGTGGTGTTGGCACCGTGCACATAGACGATGACATCGCTGTCTGCGCCGCGCAGGCGCGCTTCCTCTATGCTGCGGAACCACGCCGCCGCATCGGGCGTGAGCGGCTGGGCGGGGTCGACGCTCGCGATCTCTCTAAGGTTATCGAGGTGCAGAAACGGCCGACGGTCGTCGCCCGCGCCGGTCGACCAGGCATATATCTTGTCCCAGGTCGTCCCCTCCTCGCCGATCCGGATCGTCGCTTCTCCCAGATGCAGGTCGCGACCGGGCACTATCGCGTAGATGCGATCTTCGAGTGGGCCGACGCCGAGGCGGTTCGTGGCATAGAAGAGAGAAATCTCAGACTCGGTAGCGTGCGCCTGGTTGGTCGCGAACACGCTGGTACGGTCGTCGAGAAAAATGGCCGGGGCCGGCATGAGCCGCATCGGCGGTTGATGAAAGGAAAAGGCCACCACTACGCCGATGACCAGAAGCAGGGCGATGACGACATAGCGCAATGTCCCCTCCCCTGCTCGCCGTCAGTTCTCGAACGCGCGATTGAACAGTTCACGCATCGTAAGTCCATGGTCGAAGCGGCCTTCGCGCAGGAAATTCACCACCTGGGCGACGACGAGCGGGTTGTTCATCATGAAGGTGTGGGATGTCGGCAGCACGATGTGGTCGGCCATGCCTTCCAGCTTCGTACTCTCCACCGACACCTTCCCGTCGTTGGGCCCGTCGAACACCCGCGACAATACCGGATTGACCGACCTGTCGCCGGCGACGATGCCGAGATCGAAATCAGCGGGGCCGAGCGTGTTCGGGACACTGCCCGGGCCGGTGCCGAGCTTCATGCCGGTCGGTCCGGTGACGAGTTCGAAGAGCGCCAGATCGCCGAACGCATCGACGATCTCCGATCCTTTGTTGGGCGGGCCCAGCATGACGACGCGACCGAGATTGCCGGGCCGGTGCTCGTGCAGCCAGGCCCGGACGAGAATGCCGCCAAGCGAGTGGGTGACGAAGTGAACCTTGCCGGCATCGCCGCACCGGGCGACGGAGTTGTCGACATGCGCCATCAACAGGTCGATCGGCGTATCGGTGGACGAGTAGCCTTCGTTAACGACCTGGAAGTCGAACGTCTCCAGCACCTCCTCCATCAGCAGAAGGGACGACGTGCCGCGTCCGAGCCCGTGGAGCAGCACGACGCAATCGCGCGCAGCAGCGACCGATGGCCAAAGCGCTAGCATGAAGGCAATGAGAAGCCAGATACTCGGGCAAGGGCGGCTCAACAGCGCGCCGTGTAGATTTGCCCTGTGCGGGGATTGCGGTATTCGCAATAGCCGTTGCGCATATTGCGAACGAGCAGCCCGCCCGCGGCGCCGATCGCGGCGCCGGTGGCCGCCGCCTCGGTGGTGCCGCCCACGGCAGCACCCGTTGTCGCACCGATGGCGGTGCCGGCCGCGATGTCCCTTTCGGTCGTCGTGCAGCCGGCCAGTGCCGCGACCACAAGCAATGCCAGAGCGAGGTTCTTCATCACCGTTCCATCACGACCGAGTTCTGCATGGCTGAACCAGTCTAGCGCCTCCGACCCATGCAGTGATGAGCGCGAAATCCCGGCACTGGTCGTCACGTCCCATTTGTCGGGACGGCCTGTTCGGGGTTCCGACCAAACATGCGGATGCCGAATAGGGCCGCGAGAATGGGCAGCAGGGGGCTGGTGAAGTTGAACACCGCGTAGGGCAGGTATTCGAAGGTGGAGACGCCTAGCGTGGCAGCCATATACGCGCCGCAGCTGTTCCACGGGACGAGGGCGGAGGTCGGCGTCGCCGAAGCACCGATTGATCGCGACAGCACCACCTCGGCCAGGCCGCGTTGCCGGAACGCGCCCTTGAACATGCGCCCGGGAAGCACGACCGCCAGATACTGGTCAGCAGTCGCGACATTGGTGACGATGACTGCACCGACGAGCGAGGAAACCAGCGCGGTCGTTGTCCGGGCCGCCGCGATGATAGGCCCTACCAGCCTGTCCAGCATGCCCGTTCTCTCGATGACGCCACCGAACGCGAAAGCGGTTATCACCAGCCAGATCGTGTTCAGCATGCTGCTCATTCCGCCGCGCGAAGCGAGCACATCAAGCGCCGGGATGCCTGTCGATGCGGTGTAGCCGCTGGCAAGCGCCAGCCAAACGCCCTTGATGAGCGCCAGCGCGGTGGGGACGGATTCGTCAGCCGCGGCGAACACCAGCACGCGCTCGGGCGAAAGGATGACGGCCATCAGGCCGCCGACCAGCGCGCCGATGAATATGGTGGTGAAGGGCGGCAGCTTGAACAGCGCCAGCACGATGACGACAAGCAAGGGGAGGAACAGCCATGGCGTGATATGGAAAGCGCCGACGATCGCCTGTTCCTTCGCAGACGAATCGACCTCGTTGGCCGCCTGCCCGAAAAACCAGAACACGAAGAGCGCCGCCCCAAGGGCTATCGCCGAGGTCAGCGCCGTCTCGCGGATGTGGTCGTAGAAATCCGCCGACGCCGCGCCGGCTGCAAGGTGGGTCGAGCTCGACAGGGGTGACGTGGTGTCGCCGAAATAGGCACCGGATATGATTGCCGCAGCCGCGATCGCGGGGTCGAGATCCATGTTGACGGCAATGCCCATCAGGCCGATGCCGATGGTGCCGACCACCGTCCATGAACTGCCGATGCCGACGGAAACCGCCGCGCAGAGTGCTGCCGCCGTGACGTAGAAGTAGTTGGGGTCCAGCACCTTCATGCCGTAGTAGACCATCGCCATGAGCGTGCCGCTCAGTGCCCACGTCCCGATTAGCGCGCCGACCGCGAACAGGATGAAAATCGCCCCCATGCCGGAGCCGACGCTTCCGATGGCGGCGTCGCTGAGCGACTGAAGGCTGAAACCTCGCCGTCTCGCGACGAAGACGGCGATCATCGTCGCAACGACGAGAGCCACCTGGTTGGGGCCGGAGGATCCGGCGTCTCCGAACAGATAGTAGGAAAGCGCAACGAGCAGGATCAGGCTCAACGCCGGAACGAGGGCCTCGACGAGCGAAAGCTGCTTCGGCTCAGGCGTTTCGACCGGCTCATTCGTTTCGACCACTGGGCGACCTCGCGAAATTGCCGACCGGCAGCCCGGCCGACCCCGGCACGTGATATCCCTTCAAGGTCGGCCGCGACTTGTCCGCCTCAGCAGCGCACCTGGACAGGCCGTCCGTAGCGGTCCCGTCCCCAGCACTCGCGAGGTGCGGTCGCGGCCCCGACGACCGCTCCGGTCGCGCCGCCGACGGCTGTACCGACCAGCGCGCCGCGGCTGCCGCCGGTCAGCCCGCCGATGACGGCGCCGGTGCCGGCTCCCGCAAGCGCGCCGCCTGCGGTCCGCTGTTCGGTAGACGTACATGCGGCAGCCGAAAGTCCGACAAGTGCCGCGAAAACTATCCTGAGCATCCCGTTCCTCCTGCGGCAATCGCCGCGTCTCGTCCGGAGGTGAATTGCTAGCAGATAAATCGGGCCGGGTGATTGGCTGGCAGTCCCCGAGATGCGCCGGGCGTCCTGCAGGCGCGGCAAACAGCAGGAAGTGAGCTTTCCGGAGCTCAGCCGAGCTTGAGGCCGAGATAGCGTTCGAGGGTAGGTCCGTCGCGCAGCAGGTCCGCGGAGGGTGCGCGGTGCGCTACCATCCCGCGCTCGAGGATGACGGCTTCCTGTGTCAGCCGCAGCGCCACTTCGGCGTGCTGCTCGACGAGGATGATGGCGACGCCTTCGTCCTGCGTCATCTTCTTTACCGCCGCGGTCAGTTCCTCGATGATGATGGGGGCAAGGCCCTCGAACGGCTCGTCCAGAAGCAGCACGGAAGGGTTGGTCATGAGGGTGCGGGCCAGCGCCAGCATCTGCTGCTCGCCGCCGGAGAGCTGGTTTCCCATGTTGGCCCGCCGCTCCCGCAGCCTCGGAAACAGGGCATAGATCGACGTCACGTCCCAGCGGCCGGGCCGGGCTGCGACACCCAGATTTTCCTCGACGCTGAGAGAAGGGAATATCTCCCGCTCCTGCGGCACCCAGCCCAGCCCCAGCCGCGCCCGCTTGTGCGGTGCGACGCGCGAGATGTCATTTGCCGCGAGCCGTACGGCACCGCGCGAAATGCCGACGAATCCCATCGCGGTGAGCAGCAGCGTCGTCTTGCCCACACCGTTGCGGCCGAGCAGTGCGAGGCTGCCGTTGGCAGGCAGGGACAGCGACACACCGTCCAGCACCACGGCCTCGCCATAGCCCGATCGCACCTCGTGGAACTCGAGCAACGCGTCAGGCATGACCGGCTCCGCCCAGATAGACTTCGCGAACGCGCGGGTCGGTGCGCACTGTCTCGGGGTCTGCTTCCAGCAGCACGCCGCCCGCCACCAGAACGACGATGCGGGTTGCGAAGCGGAAGACGATGTCCATGTCATGCTCGATGAAAAGCACGGATATGTCCTGCGGCAGTGCCGATATCACGTCGAAGAGCACCGCGCTCTCGTCCTTGGGGACGCCGGCGGCAGGCTCGTCGAGCAGGAGCACGCGGGGCCTGGTGGCGAGCGCCAGCGCGATCTCCAGCAGCCGCTGCTGCCCGTATGGCAGGGTGCGTGTCGTGCGGGTGGCGACGTCGCCCAGGCCCAGTTGCGTGAGGATGGCGAAGCTCTCGTCGATGGCTTCTTCATGGGCGAACAGCCCGCGCCAGAACTGGCCGGCCGTGCGCTGCCGCTCGCAGACGGCGAGCGTCACCGCCTCCAGCGGCGTCAGGTCGGGGAACAGCGTGTTGATCTGGAATGTGCGGGTAAGGCCGCGCCGCACGCGCGTGGCTGCTGGTGTGGCGGTGATGTCCTCCCCCTCCAGAGAGATCGTGCCCGAATCCGGCTTGAGCTGTCCGGTGATGAGGTTGATGAGCGTCGTCTTGCCGGCGCCGTTGGGCCCGATCAGCGCGTGGCGGCATCCGCGCGGCAGCGAAAGCGATACGTCGCGCGCCACCTCGAGCGAGCCGAACCTTTTCCGCAGCGCGTCCGTGCGCAGCACTATGGGTTCGCTCATCGGCCGCTCCAACGCGATGCAAGCGCGGAGAGGCCGCCGAGGATGCCCTTGGGCATCACGAGCACGACGACCATCAGCAGCAGGCCGATCCAGAAATACCAGTACTGCGGATTGACGCCCGAGAGCTGGTCGCGTGCGATGAGGAAGATCGCCGCGCCGACGATCGCGCCATAAAGCCGGCCGGTGCCGCCCAGAATGAGCATGACGACAACGTCTGCGGAACGCTGGAAGCTCAGCGCATCGAGCGCGACCACATTGGTGGTCTGGGCCATCAGCGCTCCAGCGAGCCCCGCGATGGCTGCCGAAATGGTGTAAATTTTTTGCAGGTGCCCACGATAGTCCGACCCGATGGCAGGCATGCGCCTCACGTTCTCGCGTACGCCGCGAAGCGCAAGCCCGAAGGAAGAATTGACGATCCGGCGGCTGACGAGGAAGCAGACGAAGAGCGCTGCCAGTGAGTACGAATAAGCGGTGTAGCCCCACAGGTCGAAGCGGAAATAGTTGAAGATCGGCCAGGTGCGAATGCCGCGCAGGCCGTCCGTGCCGCCCGTCAGCCACGACATGGAGTTTGCAAGCTCATAGGTGAGCAGGCCCAGGCCGAGCGTTATCATGATGAGCGCCAGATGCTGGACGCGCACGATCATGAAACTGACGACGAAGCCTACCAGCCCGGCAAAGGCCGCTGCCAAAAGCAGGCCGCTGAGCGGCTCGCCCCATCCATAGACGCTGATGAGGCCGGCGGCATAGGCGCCCAGCCCGAAGAACATGGCATGGCCGAGCGTGACGATGCCGGCATAGCCGAGGATGAGATCGACGGAGATTGCGAACAGGGCTGCGATGGCGATCTGGCTTGCCAGCGTCAGATAGGTCGGGAAGAAGAAGAACGGCAGCAGCAGCGCCAGCCAGAACACCACCTCCAGCGGCGACCAGCGGCTTTGTCGCCGGAGCCAACCCTGAGCATCGAAAGGCGCGTTTGCCGTCACGTCACTCATCCGGTCACCGCTTTCCGAACAGGCCGAGCGGCTTGACGAACAGGATGGCCACCAGCAGCAGATAGATGAGGAAGGAGCCGATCTCCGGCATGAAATATTTGCCGGCCACGTCTCCGATGCCGAGAAGGGCGGCACCCGCGAAGGAACCCGCGATGGAGCCAAGCCCGCCTACGGCCACCACGATCAAAACGTAGACGAGGAAGTGGAAGCCGAAGGCCGGGTCGAGACCGACGATCTCGATCGCCAGCGCGCCGCCCAGCCCCGCAAGCCCGCTGCCCAGCGCAAAGGTGATGGCGAAAATGCGCTCGACATCGAGGCCCAGCCCCTGCGCCACGCGCTGGTTATCGACCGCAGCGCGGATCTGCGCGCCCAGCCGCGTACGCTCCAGCCCGAAGACGAGAACAGCGGTCACCGCCAGCGCGACAACGATGAGGAAGATGCGATAGACGCCCAGGCGCAGCCCGAACACCTCGACGGATCCACGCAGCCACGACGGCAGGATGATGACCTGCTGCACGGTGCCGAACGCATATGTTGCAATCGCCGCCGCGACGAACACGACGCCGATGGTGAACAGTACCTGATTGAGCTCACCTGCCTTGTAGAGCCGGCGAAACAGCGTGCGCTCGAACACCACGCTGACCAGTGCCGCCCCCAGAAACGCCGCGGGCAGCGCGAGCAGGAAAGGCAGCCCGAGCTGGCGCATCGTCAACACGGCGATGTAGCCGCCAAGCATGCCAAATGCACCGTGCGCGAGGTTGATGAAATTCATCAACCCCAGCGTCACCGACAGGCCCACCGACAGGACGAACAGAAGCATCCCGAAGGCGAACCCGTCGAAGAGGACGATGGCGATCTGGTTGACCACGATCGGAATCACGCCTGTGTCAGTTGGCGCCGTGCAGCGGGTCCTTCACCTCCGGTATTTCGTGGATGATGACGTTCTGAAGTTCGCCATCCACTTCCTGGACCTCGCGGATATAGACGGTCTGCACCACATCGCGCGTCTCGGGGTCGATGCTCATCGGCCCGCGCGGGCTCTCCCACGCCATGCCTTTCGCCGCCTCCACCAACGCGTCGCCGGAAGCGTCGCCGTCGGTCGCCTTCAGCGCCTCGTAGATGAGATGCATGCCGTCATAGCCGCCGATGGAGAACAGGTCGGGTTTGCGGCCGTTGTTGGCCGCCGTGTAGCCTTCGACATATTCCTTGTTGAGCGGATCATCGCGCTCCAGCGTGTAGTGGAACGTGGTGATGATGCCGCGCGCGGTCTCGCCCATGCTTTCCAGCGCCTCGGGGTGGGTCAGTTCACCCTGTGCGAATATCTTGGTTTCCGGAGGAGCCAGGCCCCGATCAGCAAGCGCCTTGCCGATGGCCGCAGGCTGGGCACCGCCGGGTACGAAGATGTATACGGCTTCGGGGTTGGCATCGCGAACGCGCTGAACGAAAGCGGAGAAGTCCGGATTGGCAACGGGCGTGCGATCCGAGCCGAGGATTTCCCCACCGGCTTCGGTGAAGCCCTGCGAGAACGACTTCTCGGCATCGTGGCCCGGCCCGTAATCCGACACGAGCGTGTAGGCCTGCTTTATGCCCGCCTCGTCGAAGGCCCATTTGCCGAAGGAATAGTTGAGCTGCGGGATGGTGACCGACGTACGCACGATGTACGGCGACTGCTCGGTGACGATGGATGTGGCGGCGTTCATCACCACCATCAGCTTCTGCGCTTCCTGCGACACGGGGGCCGCGCCCAGCGCCTCCGGCGTCAGGGCAAAGCCCGCCAGGATGTCTACGCCGTCGCGCACGACAAGCTCCTGCGCGAGGCGCTGCGCCACATCGGGGGCCGGGCCGCCGGTATCGCGCTTGATGATCTCGATCTTCTTTCCAGCGACCTCATCGCCGTGTTTTGCCATGTAAAGGTCGATGCCGGCCTGAAGCTGGTTGGCCGCGTCCGCGAACGGGCCGGAATAGGGCAGGATGACGCCGATCTTGACCGTCTCCTGCGCGATGGCCGCGCCCGACCATGCAAGGCCCAGCCCAAGCGCCGTGGCCGCTGCTGCATTCTTCAACATGCGAAATACCTCCCTTTGCTGCCTTTTGCCGGTCAGCCACCAGGGGCTTTTCCGGCTCCTCCAACGATGAGTGTATACATCGTTTTCAGGATCGCCAAGGGGATGCAACGCAATCGTGAACGGCACCGCGGCGGGTTGAGCAGATGTCAGTTGGAGCTACTGGGCAGCTAAAGCGCTAGCTGCAAAAGGATTTTCGTAACGCCAGAACCAGCTGCCTTGCCGCCGCCTCGACGCTTCGCATATCGATCCCAGAGCGAGATCGACACGGCCTGTATACAGAGCAATGCCTTCCCATCAGCTATTCGGGAAAGACGATCGTCCTCATGCCGTTGATCAACACGCGGTCTTCCAGATGCGAGCGCACGGCGCGCGCCAGCACCCGCCGCTCGATGTCGCGGCCCTTGCGAACCAGTTCGTCGGCACTGTCGCGATGGCTGATGCGCTCGATGTCCTGCTCGATGATGGGGCCTTCGTCGAGGTCGCTGGTCACGTAATGTGCGGTCGCCCCGATCAATTTCACGCCCCGCTCATAAGCCTGGTGATAGGGCTTGGCACCCTTGAAACCCGGCAGGAAGGAATGGTGAATGTTGATGCAGCGCCCGGCCAGACGCGCCGAAAGCTCATGTGAGAGCACCTGCATGTAGCGGGCGAGCACGACCAGATCGATCTGCTCTGCCTCGATCAGCGCTGCGAGCTTGTCCTCTTGCTCGGCCTTGTTTTCCTTGCTTACCGGCAGGTAGTGAAACGGGATGTCGGCGAACGACAGGTTGGCATAGGTCTCGCGCGGATGGTTCGAGACGATGGCGCGCACATCCATCGGCAGCTCTCCGATCTGCCAGCGATAGAGAAGGTCCGCCAGGCAATGGTCGAACTTCGACGCCATAAGCAGCACCCTGCGCCGCTCGCCCTGAACGCGCAGGGACCATGTCATCGCGAAGCCATCCATGACCGGGGCCAGAGCCCGGCGCGCGGTATCCGCGTCGAGCGGGCCGGAAACGCCCCGAAACACGACGCGCGAGAAGAACTGGCCGGTGCCCGCGTCGTCGAACTGCTGCAGATCGAGGATGTCGCCTCCGAGGTCGAACACGGCCTTGGAAAGCGCGGCGACGATGCCTGCCCTGTTGGTGCAGTAGGCTGTGAGAACCAGTGAAGCGTCGGTGGTCATCGTTGTTCCGTTTGGTGCGTGGCTGAAGTCGCGCATGTCTATCCGCTGCGCCACGCCATGCCTATAGCTTGGGCGATGTGTCGTGTATACATCCTTGGGAAAGGAGACTTATGGAGCCGCGCTTTCGGTGTTAGAATGCGCCTGCGATGGATACATCGCTCCCGATAGTTTGCGCACAGCGAAGGGGCAAGAGGCTAGACCTATGTTGCAGACCACGGCCAAGACGCATGCAATGCGCGCGCTGATCGACCTGCGCAAGAAGATACTGGCGGGCGACTATCCCGGCGGTACGCGGCTGTTCGAGGTCGCCCTGGCGGAGGACATGGGCATTTCACGCACGCCGGTGCGTGAGGCGATGTCGCGCCTAGCCGAGGAAGGGCTGCTCGACCGCGCGCGTGGCGGCGGCTTCATCGTGCGCACTTTCGGCTTTGCCGACGTGGTCGATGCCATAGAACTGCGTGGGGTGCTGGAGGGAACGGCCGCGCGGCTTGCGGCCGAGCGTGGCGTTGCGCCGGACGCCCTCGCCCGCATTCGGGACACGGTCTCCAGGCTCGACAAATGTTTCGGAGAGACACCGGACGATGTCGATTTCGATGCCTATTCAGAACTGAATGCCCGCTTCCACAGCGAGCTGGCCGGCCTTGCGGGCAGCGAGATCATCCGGCGCGAGGTGGAGCGCGCGGCGCGGCTGCCCTTCGCATCGCCCTCGGCATTTTCGCCCAGCACGGCGGGCATCGCGGCATTCCGCCGGTCGCTGGCCACCGCGCAGGAGCAGCACAAGGCGATCCTGTCCGCCATCGTCGCACGCGAAGGCGCGCGCGCCGAAGCCATCGCGCGCGAACACGCCCGTGTCGCACGCCGCAATCTGGAATACGTCATGGGCGAAGGCCGCAGCCTCATTGCCCGCGTGCCCGGCCTCGCGCTCGTCAAGAACGCCTGACGGCCGGAAAAAGGCGTCCGCGCGCCAGCGTGCATCGCCGCGTTCCACCTCTTGCTTTTGGCTGCCATGTACGCGCATAATGTATACATTCAATGATCCACTCGGGAGGAGAGAGAATGTCGAAATCCAGCCTGGAAGCCATTTTGAGCGAGAAAGGCAATGCCGTGGAGATGCTGCGCAACTCCCGAATCGGCATGTATGTATACCCCGTGGTTGCGCCGGAGTTTTCCAACTGGCGTGACGAGCAGCGCGCGTGGCGCGACTCGGCCGTGCTTTTCGACCAGACGCACCACATGGACGAACTGATCGTCGAAGGCCCCGATGCCGAGAAGTTCCTCGCGCATCACGGTATCAACTCGTTCTCCAACTTCGACCTTAACCGTGCGAAGCATTTCGTCCCGGTCACCCCCAACGGGCATGTGATCGGCGATCACATCATCTTCCGCGAGCGGCAGGACAAGTTCATCCTCGTGGGGCGCGCGCCGACCGCCAACTGGCTGCAGTTCTGCGCCGCGTATGGCGAGTGGAACGTGCGTATCAAGCACGATCCGCGCTCGCCGTCGCGCCCGGAGGGCGAGCGCGTGCTGCGCACCCACTACCGCTACCAGATACAGGGGCCGGAAGCGCCGAAGATCTTCGAGAAGCTCAACCGCGGCCCGATCCCTGACATCAAGTTCTTCCATGTGGACAAGATCAATATCGGCTCCAAGAAGGTGCAGGCGCTGCGCCACGGCATGTCGGGTGCGCCGGGCCTGGAAATCTGGGGGCCGTATGAGGACAAGCCCTACATTCTGGCCTGCATTCTGGAAGCCGCAAAGGAAGCCGGCGTCGATCTGGTACGATGCGGCAGCCGCGCCTACTCGACCAACACACTGGAATCCGGATGGATTCCCTCTCCGCTTCCGGGCATCTATACCGGCGACGGGATGCTCAAGGCCTACCGTGAATGGCTGGGCGCCGACAGCTACGAGGCCGGCGGCTCGATCGGCGGCAGCTTCATCTCCAAGAACATCGAGGACTACTACGTCAACCCGTTTGAGCTCGGCTACGACTTCTACATCGGCTGGAAGAAAGACGACTTCATCGGCAAGGCGGCGCTCCAAAAGATGAAGGGCCAGAAGAACCGCAAGAAGGTTACGTTCGAGTGGAATGCCGAGGACGTCGTCAACGTCATCGCGTCAGCCTTCCGTCCGGGCGAGGACCACTACAAGTGGATCGACTTCCCGCAACCCAACTACGCCTCCTCGAGCGCCGACATGGTGATGCATGACGGCAAGATGGTCGGTATGTCGATGTTCAACGGCTACAGCTACAACGAGCGCTGCATGCTGTCGCTCGGCGTCGTCGATCAGAGCGTCAACGAAGGCGACGTGCTGACCCTGATCTGGGGCGAGCCGGACGGCGGCAGCGGCAAGACCTCCACCGAGCGGCACAAGCAGGCCGAGATCCGCGTGCGCGTTTCGCCTACGCCGTATGCCCGCGAGGCACGCGAAAACTACGCCGACAGCTGGCGCACCAAGAAGACCGCCTGACCGGCGGGCCTCCGCGAGGGGGCGACACGCAGGCTATCTACGGGGCGGGCATAAAAGCCGTGGCAGGACAAACCCTGCCACGGCTTTCTCTCTTGCCTCCGTGCAGGGAATGTATGCAGCACACTACTCCATGGGCACATGCCATCAGCCTGCGTGACCCATATCGCGCCCTTTTGGCGCTCGCGCGTCTATAAATGCAACCACTTGCGGCTTCCTGCATTCATAATGTATACATTGACTCCACGTCTAACGGGAGGATGCAATGGCTTGGTGGGAGCGTTTCGGGGGTGGGAAGGACGAACCGGCAGCCGCGGATGATGCGCTCGGCGCCATGGTGGCCGGCCATTCCATCGAGGTCATGCCTCGCACGGCAGCCAAGATCGAGGACTTTCGAGCCATATTGCCGGCAGGTACGCGCGTATACATTGCCCATATCGACGGAACGCCTATCGAAGACATGGTCGCGACAGCGCGACGCCTGCGCGACGAGGGCTTTGCCGTCATGCCGCATCTGCCGGCCCGCAGCATAGAAAGCGAAGCGGTGCTGGAAGAGTGGCTGTTGCGGTATCGCGAAGAGGCGGGCGTTGAAGAAGCCCTGCTGCTTGCCGGCGGGGTGGAGACCCCGCGCGGCAACCTCGACAGTTCGATCCAGATGATTGAAACGGGCCTTTTCGACAAGCACGGCTTTCGCCGCCTGCACGTTGCCGGCCACCCCGAAGGCAACAAGGATATCGATCCCGACGGTTCCACCAAGGAGGTCGACAAGGCGCTGGCCTGGAAGCAGGCGTTTTCCGAGAGCACCGACGCGCAGATGGCGATCGTCACCCAGTTTGCGTTCGACGCAAAGCCGGTGATCGCGTGGACCGAGCGTCTGCGCCAGCAAGGCATCACGCTGCCGGTGCATGTGGGCATCGCCGGGCCGGCAAAACTGCAGACGCTTATCAAATGCGCGATGGCGTGCGGTGTCGGCCCATCGCTCAAGGTGCTCCAGCGCCGCGCAATGGACCTCACCAAGCTGATGCTGCCCTATAAGCCGACCGAGGTTACGGGCGAGCTTGCGGCGTGGCGGGCCGCGCACCCGGAAAGCCTGATCGAGCAGCTTCACATCTTCCCGCTGGGCGGCATTGCGGCCAGTGCCGACTGGGCTCGTGTGCATGCCGCGCCACAGGAAATGGCCATGGCTGGCTGACGCGGTTATTCCGGCGACCGCGTCTTTCCATAGGCAGCATCGCATTGGCTACATCGCGCTTTACGGCTAGACCTTCAAGGCGGCATCGAGGGAGGACACGATGAGCGACAGGACGGCGCTGGTCATCAGCGCGCATTCGGCGGATTTCGTCTGGCGTTGTGGCGGCGCGATAGCGTTGCACGCGCAGAAGGGCGTAAACGTCACAGTCGTCTGCCTTTCCTATGGCGAGCGCGGCGAAAGCGCCAAACTGTGGAAGCAGGAGGGCATGACGCTCGAGCAGGTCAAGGCCGGCCGGCGCGCGGAAGCCGAAAACGCAGCAAAGGCGCTCGGCGTTCACGACATCCAGTTTTTCGACTGCGGTGACTATCCGCTCGAACTCGACCGTGAACAGAAGTTCCGGCTGGTCGACGTGATCCGCAAGGTACAGCCGGATTTCATGCTCTCGCATTCGCTGGACGACCCTTACAATACCGACCATCCCTATGCCACGCGCGTGGCGCTGGAATGCCGCATGGTCGCGCAGGCGTGGGGGCACAATCCCGGCGAGAAGGTGCTGGGGGCGCCTCAGCTGTACCTCTTCGAGCCCCACCAGACCGAGCAGTGCGCATGGAAGCCGGACACCATTCTCGACATCACCGATGTGTGGGAAAAGAAGAAGGCCGCGATCGAGTGCATGGAAGGCCAACAGCACCTGTGGGACTACTACACCAACGTCGCCCAGAACCGCGCCAACCAGTTCCGCCGCAATTCGGGCGGGCAGGCTGGCGGCCGGGAAGCGAAATATGCCGAGGCTTTCCAGTCGATCTTCCCGCGCACCGTGGATGAACTGTGATGGGCGGGATCGTGGTTCGGAACATCGAGCGCGCAGACCCATCCGCCATTGACGGGCTCGGCAAGTGCGGGGTTGCGACCGTGCACGAGGCGATGGGCCGAACCGGCCTGATGCGCTCCTACATGCGGCCGATCTATGCCGGGGCGCGCATCTCAGGTTCGGCCGTCACCGTTTCGGTTGCGCCGGGCGACAACTGGATGATCCATGTCGCCGTTGAGCAGTGCCATGAAGGCGACATTCTCGTCGTCGCGCCGACCAGCCCCTGTGAGGACGGATATTTCGGCGAGCTTCTGGCACGCTCGCTGATGGCGCGCGGCGTGAAGGGGCTCATCATCGAAGCCGGCGTGCGCGACGTGCGCGACCTTACCGAGATTGGCTTTCCGGTGTGGTCGAAGGCGGTATTCGCGCAAGGGACGGTGAAGGAGACGGTGGGCTCCGTCAACGTACCCGTTGTCTGTGCCGGTGCGGCGGTGAACCCAGGAGACGTGATCGTCGCAGACGATGACGGTGTATGCGTCGTTCCACGTGCG
Organism: Neoaquamicrobium microcysteis; assembly: GCF_008180155.1. GTDB lineage: Bacteria > Pseudomonadota > Alphaproteobacteria > Rhizobiales > Rhizobiaceae > Aerobium > Aerobium microcysteis. The sequence goes on from NZ_VSZS01000068.1 coordinate 272,769, forward strand.
CAGGCCGGCACGGCACTGCAGGCAAGCCTCACCCGCGAGGCGAAGGAAGGCGAAGTACGCCAGCGGCTGATGGCCGGAGAGGCCGGGCTCGACATCTATGGCATGCGCGACAAGCTGGCGGCCAAGGGCCTCAAATATGTCTAGAGGAGGCGTCCGCTGCATGTGGATGCGCGGCGGCACGTCGAAGGGCGGATATTTTCTCGCCGACGATCTGCCTGCCGACGCCACTGCACGTAACACCTTCCTGCTGCGCGCGATGGGGTCTCCCGACGCGCGGCAGATCGACGGCATGGGCGGAGCAGACCCCCTCACCTCCAAAGTGGCGGTTGTGACCAAATCGGCGCGCGATGGCGTCGATGTCGATTACCTGTTCCTTCAGGTGTTCGTGGACCGGCCCATCGTGACCGATGCGCAGAACTGCGGCAACATCCTCGCTGGCGTCGGCCCATTCGCAATCGAACGGAGGCTGGTCGCGGCGCAGGAGGGCGTCACCGATGTGCGCATCTTCATGGAAAATACCGGCCAGGTAGCGGTGGCGCGCATCTCTACACCGGGCGGCGAGGTGAACTACGAGGGCGATGCCCGCATCGACGGCGTGCCCGGGACCGCATCAGCCGTGCCGATCGAGTTCAAGGAAACGGACGGTTCATCGTGCGGCGCGCTGCTGCCGACGGGCAATGTCGTGGACACCCTCGAAGGTGTCGCGGTGACGATGATCGACAACGGCATGCCCTGCGTCGTGATGCGCGCTGCCGATTTCGGCGTAACCGGCTATGAGGAGCCCTCCGATCTTGAGGCGAACGAAACGTTGCGTGCGAAGGTCGAGGCCATCCGGCTCAAGGCCGGACCGCTGATGAACCTCGGCGATGTGGCGGAGAAATCGGTTCCCAAGATGACGCTCGTCGCCAGTCCGCGCAAAGGCGGCGCGATCTCGACACGCACCTTCATCCCGCATCGCTGCCATTCGTCCATCGGCGTGCTGGGAGCTGTCAGCGTCGCCACCGCCTGCCTGTTGCCGGGCAGCCCGGCGGCGGCACTTGCAGACGTGGGCTCTGGCTTGCAGCGCACCCTTTCCATCGAGCATCCGACAGGCGAGATGAGTGTCGTGGCAACGATGGACGACAGCGGCGCGGTGATATCGGCCGCCATCCTGCGCACGGCGCGCAAGCTGTTCGACGGCTTGGTGTTCGGCTAGCCGCCACTCGCCGAAAAGACACTGCATTCCATCGATTGAACATTCGTGGCTCGCCTCTCAGGGCAGCATGGGGGGAAACTGCGATTCCGAACTTGCAAGCACACATACAACCTACTAACATGTCACTACGTTGGAGCCGAGAAACGTCGGCCCCGGAAGCGGACCCAAAGGCAATGAACAAGACATTCGGCATCTCGGCTGCGCTTACCACGCCTTTCCGCCCCGACCATTCCGTAGACAACTCTCGGCTGGCGAGCCATGCGGCGTCGCTTCTGGAGGAAGGCTGCGCCGGCGTGACGCTGTTCGGGACGACCGGCGAAGGCCCATCGCTTGGCGCGCGGGAACGCATAGATGCACAGGCCGCGCTGCTCGATGCCGGCATTGCACCGGATCGCATCACGGTAGCGATCGGCAGTTCGTCGTCGGCCACGGCCGCCGAACAGGCCGATGCGGCGCTGGATGCGGGTATCAGGTCGTTGCTCGTCACACCGCCCTTCTATTTCAAGGGTGTCGGCGACGAAGGTCTGTTTGCGTGGTTTGCGGCGTTCCTGGAGCGCATCGGCAATCGGGCGCCGCGCGCGATCCTCTACCACATTCCGCAGGTCACCGGCGTCGGCCTGTCGATCGGCCTCGTCCGCCGGCTCAAGGCAGAGTTCGGCGAGGCCGTATTCGCCATCAAGGATTCCGCCGGCCACTGGCCCACGACGACGGCTTTCCTAGAGCAGAAGGACATTGCCATCCTGGTGGGCGACGAGCGCCACCTTGCGGCGGCAGCACGGCTTGGCGGGGCGGGAGCGATCAGCGGCATGGCAAACCTTTTTCCGCTGGTGCTTGACGATCTCGTGCGGACGGGCGACGAAAACGAGGCGCTCAACGAGCTGGTGGATGCGCTGGTAAGTCTGCCCGTGACGCCTGCGGTGAAGGCGCTGGTTGCCGCCAAGCGGCACGACGCCGAATGGATGCGGGTGCGTGCGCCGCTGGAGCAGACACCTGCGGCAGACGCCACCCGGCTGAAGGCGATGGCAGCGGCGCTGGCCAGCAGGAAGGCTGCCTAAGCCATGGAGATGGAAGTGCGCGAAACGGCAACGCTGAGAGAGAAAGCTTACGACGCTTTCAAGAAGCGTCTGTTCTCGCGCGACATCCGTCCCGGCCAGTTCCTTTCTCAGCGCGAATTGGTTGAGGTCACCGGCATGCCGCTCGGCGCGATCCGGGAGCTGGTGCCGCGGCTCGAGGCCGACGGTCTCATCAAGACGGTTCCGCAGCGCGGGATGCAGATCGCGCATGTCGATGTCGACCTCATTCGCAACGCCTTCCAGCTTCGCCTCATCCTCGAGCGCGAGGCTGCGGCCGAGTTCTGCCGCAAGGCCGAGGACACAACCCTTCTGCGTCTTCGCGACGAGCATCTGGCTGTGAAGCGGGAGGCCAGCGAAGGTGTTACGCCGGACCTGCTTGAACGCGCGCAGCAGATGGACTGGCTGTTCCACGACCAGATGATCGACACGCTCGGCAACGCACTGATTTCAAGCGTCTACCGGGTCAACTCGATCAAGATCAGGCTGATTAGGCAGCAGGATACGCGCATGTTGCCAGAGCTCGTCACCTCGGTCATGGACGAGCACATGCGCATCATCGACGCGCTGGTGGCTCGCGACGAGGCCGGTTCGGTGCAGGCGCTGGAGGCGCATATCGACATTGCGAGGAGGCGCGCGCTGGGCATTTAGGGCGAAGCCGGCCGGGAGGGCCGGACAGAAATGGACCTTCGGTATCGATCAGGCTTTCGGTGCCGAGCCATGAGCACAAACCAAGACGAACCAACGGGAGGAGTTCATCATGAAAACGAAGTTCAATCGCCGGACAATGCTGGCATCGGTTGCCGCTGCGGCCATCGCCATCACGACACTCGGCCAGTCAGCGCTTGCGCAGGACAAGGTCACGCTGCGCCTTTCCACTCCGGCATCGGAAACCGACCAGCGCGCCGTAGCCCTCGTCGAGAAGTTCGGCCCCGCCGTCAGCGAGTTCGCCAATTTCGAGCCGCACTGGAACGCGACGCTGTTCAACCAGGGCACCGAGCTGGAGGCCATCGCACGTGGCAACCTCGAAATGTCGATCGCCTCGGCACAGGAACTGGCCGTCTTCTTTCCCGAGTTCTCGATCTTCACGGCCGGTTACGTGCATCGCGACGCCGCGCATCAGGTTGCCGTCTTCAACGATCCGCTGATGGATCCATTCAAGCAGAAGGTCGAGGAAGAGCTGGGCGTCAAGCTGCTGACCGTCATGTATCTCGGCCGCCGGCAGGTCAACCTGCGCACCGACAAGGAAGTTCGTACGCCGGCCGATCTTGCGGGGGTGAAGCTGCGCATGCCGAACACCGATGCCTGGCTGTTCCTGGGCGAAGCGCTGGGTGCCAGCCCGACACCAGTCGCCTTCACCGAAATCTACACCGCTCTGCAGACCGGCGCGGTTGACGGGCAGGACAACCCGCTGCCGACCGTCGTTGACGCAAAATTCTACGAGGTGACCAAGCAGGTGGTGCTGACCAGCCACCTCGTCGATCTCAACTATCTTGCCATGTCGAAAAGCGTGTGGGACGCGCTGACGCCGGAACAGCAGCAGGCTGTGCAGAAGGCTGCCGATGACGCGGCCGAGTTCGGGCGCCAAAACCAGCTTGCGAAGGAGGAGGAACTCGTCTCCTTCCTCGAGGAGCAGGGGCTGAAAGTCTACGAGCCCGACCTCGACGCGTTCCGCACGACGGTGCAGCAGAAGTATCTCGAGTCCGATTTCGCCAAGGACTGGCCGGAAGGCACGCTCGAGAAGATCAACGCGCTCTAACGGCTGTGCGCCGAGGCGGCATCCGGGCTTAGGCGGCAAGGCCGTGCCGAGCCCGGCTGCGCCGCGCCTCAGTGATGCAGAGCGGCTGCGCTCCGCGTCCCCAGACCCAGCGAGGACGGACCGATGCAGGCGATAGGACGCTGGCTGCATTTGCGGGCAGAAAACGTGGCGGTGGCGCTGCTCGCCGCCATGTTCCTCACTTTCATCCTGCAGATTTTCGCGCGCTATGTGCTGGTGATGCCAGTAGGTTGGACGCTGGAACTCTGCCTGACACTGTGGATATGGATCGTTTTCTGGGGCAACGCCTTCCTCGTGCGCCATCGCGATCATGTCACGTTCGACATTCTCTATCTGGCGGTGCCGTCCGGCATACGGCGCATCATGGCGCTGACGGCTGCGGCGGCCATCGTCGTCGGCTTCGCCGTCACCCTGCTGCCGACTTGGGACTATATCGACTTCCTGAAGATCAAGCGCAGCTCGACAATGCGGATTCCGATGCGCACGGTCTTCAGCATCTACGCGCTGTTCATGGTCGCCGTGATCGTCCGTTACGCATTCATGTTCTACCTCGTCTGGCGCCATGGCGCCGACCGGGAGCACCGTCACCTGGAGGTCACTGACGAATGAGCCTCCAGTTCGCGCTTTGCCTCGTCACATTGTTCGTCCTCGCCGGCATCGGCACGCCGGTCGGCTACGCGATCATCCTGTCATCGACGGTCTACCTCATGGCCGTGGGACAGGATCTTGCGCTGTCGGGCGAAAAAATCCTGCAGGGGCTCTACGACAGCTTCATACTGCTCGCCGTGCCGCTCTTTATCGTTGCAGCCAACATCATGAATGCCGGCACGATCTCGGAACGCCTGCTCAACTTCTGCGTAGCTGCCGTAGGGCGTTTCCGCGGCGGGCTCGGTCACGTCAACATCGTCGCATCTCTCATCTTTTCCGGCATGTCCGGTTCCGCAGTGGCCGATGCCGCCGGTATCGGCAAGATCATCATCGGCATTATGACCAAGGGAGGCCGCTATGCGCGCGGCTATGCGGCAGCCGTGACGGCAGCATCAGCCACCATCGGGCCGATCATCCCGCCGTCGATTCCCATGGTGCTCTACGCGCTAGTTTCCAACACCTCGATCGGCTACCTGTTCCTCGGCGGCATCCTGCCGGGCTTGTTGATGGGCGTCGTTCTGATGGCGATGAACCATTGGCTGTCGGCACGACGCGGCTTTGCGCTTGAACAGCCCGTACCGTTGCGCGAATTGCCCGGCTACACACTGAACGCCTTCCCTGCCCTGCTGATGCCAGCGATCCTGCTCTACGGCATCTATGGCGGCGTTACGACGCCGACCGAGGCCGCAGCCGTCGCGGCCGCCTACGCGCTATTGCTGGCGGGCTTGTTCTACCGTGCGCTGTCGTGGCGGACGCTTTACTCGATCTTCGCCGAAAGCGCGCGGTCGTCTGCGGCGGTGGGCCTCGTCATCGGCGGTGCGCTCATACTCAACTATGTCGTGGCATCGGAGAATATTCCCAATCAGGTTGCGGGCGCACTGGTCGGGCTAGACGTACACCCGCTGGTCTTCCTGCTGGGTGTGAACCTTCTTCTTTTGTTGCTGGGCTGCGTGCTGGACGCCACGACGATCATTCTCGTCATCATCCCGCTCTTCCTGCCGACTTGCCGCGAGCTTGGCATCGACCTCGTGCATTTCGGCGTCGTGGCGGTGGTCAACTGTATGATCGGGCTTATTACGCCGCCCTATGGCATACTGCTCTTCGTCATCAACGCCGTCACCGATATCCCGCTTCGCGAGATCATTGCTGAAATTTGGCCTTTCCTGGCCGCGCTTGTCGTCGCTCTGCTCATCATGATCCTGTTTCCCGGTGTGGTGCTGTTCCTGCCGCAGCAGTTCGGCTATCTGGGCTGAAGTCCGCGCCGGGAAGCCCCAACGCGAAATCGGAGAGGGAGGCAGGCTCATGCTGCTCAACGAAGAACAGACGATGGTGCGCGACATGGCGCGGCGCTTTGCGCAGGAACGCCTCAAACCCTTTGCCGCAGGATGGGATCGCACCAAGACGTTTCCGCGCGAACGCATCGCCGAGATGGGCGAACTCGGGCTCATGGGCATGCTGGTACCCGAAGAATATGACGGGTCGAAAACGGACTACATCGCCTACGCTCTTGCCATAGAGGAAATTGCAGCCGGCGACGGCGCGCTTTCCACGGTGATGAGCGTGCACAATTCGGTCGGTTGCGGGCCCATCCTCGCATTCGGCAGCGAGGAACAGAAGCAGCGCTTCCTCAAGCCGATGGCGCGCGGTGAATGGCTTGGCGCGTTCTGCCTCACGGAGCCGCATACCGGCTCGGATGCCTCGGCCATCCGGACGCGTGCGCGCAAGGACGGCAACCGCTACATATTGAGCGGCACCAAGCAGTTCATTACCTCAGGCAAGAATGCCGATGTCGCCATCGTCTTCGCCGTAACCGACCCGGATGCCGGCAAGCGCGGCATAAGCGCGTTCATCGTGCCGACATCGACGCCCGGTTTTCGGGTTGCCAGCCTGGAAAACAAGCTCGGTCAGAATCTGTCGGACACGGCACAGATCGTGTTCGAGGACATGGAACTGACGCCCGACCTGCTGCTGGGCGAGGAAGGCCAAGGCTACAGGATAGCGCTCGCCAATCTGGAAGGCGGACGCGTCGGCATCGCTGCGCAATCGGTTGGCATGGCGCGGGCCGCGCTCGATGCCGCGCTGGCCTATGCTCAGGATCGCGAGACCTTCGGCGTCAAGCTGATGGAGCATCAGGCGGTAGCCTTCCGGCTGGCCGACATGGCAACGAAGATCGAGGTTGCTCGTCAGATGGTACTGCACGCAGCCTTGCTGCGCGAAGCGGGCAAGCCGGCGCTCAAGGAGGCCTCTATGGCCAAGCTTTTTGCATCGGAGATGGCGGAGCGCGTGTGTTCAGACGCGATCCAGATACATGGCGGCTATGGCTATGTCGCCGACTTCCCAGTCGAACGCATCTATCGCGACGTACGCGTTTGCCAGATTTACGAGGGCACCAGCGACATCCAGAGGCTGGTCATTGCGCGCGCGCTGGCGCAGGAAGGTTAAAGCGCGTCGCAATCTACTTTCGGGTCGCGATCCGCTTTCGGGGAGACAGGCCTTGGGCGACCGGTTCCCACAGTAAATTCAATTTAAGTAAAATTTTACCGTGTTGTTCACTTCATGTTTGAGGACCCGGAGGGCCTGATCGACATTGTTGTCGCGTACGATGACCTGCAATTGGTTTCCTGACATTCTACGGGTTCGCCCGGCATGTTCTGGACATGATGGACATGGAAGCGGATCGCATCTGCGATCCTGCGAAGCGGCGCCAGGGTCACGAAAGGTGATGGACGAGCTATCCCGAATCCTGCGGGCGCCAGAAGATGTACCCGATATAGACCGCTGCGGGCTTTATGCAACCCCGAAGGCGATAAAGGTCAGGCGGCTGGCCGCCGACGCCACGAGTAGGCGGCACCCTGCTCGCCGGCCGTTGCCGCAGGCTGATAGTGGAACGGAATGCCGCCGACGCGGCCTTCCTCCAGACGCCGCAGAGCCGTCTCGTTCGTCACCTCGAACTCCGAAAAGCCGGTGCGGATCATCAGCGGTATCTGGTCGATCAGCACATCGCCGGATGCGCGTACGATGCCGCCATAGCCGTGGCGTCCCCGCAGAAGCTCGGCCTTGGAATAGCTGCGCCCGTCGTTGAAAGCCGGAAAGGCCAGCGAAACCAGAGGCAGCACCGCCAGATGAGGCACCAGCGCATCCAGCGCCTCGCTGGGCAGTACATGAACGCCGATGCGCCCTTCTGCCGCCTCGCGCGCGGCATGATCCAGCGCCAGAAAGGCTGCCAGCGGCAGGATGATGCGGCGGTTACCGGCAAGCGCTTCCGCGCTTTCAGCATGCTGCCACTCATCCTCGCGGAAGCCGTCCTGCGTCCAGAGGCGCATCGTCGGGGTGTCGGTGTCGCTCATCGAACCATCCTAAAGCGAAGAAGCGGCCAGGGACTGCTCCGCCCCGGCAAGGTGGATACCGCATTCGGTCTTGGCCTGCCCGGCCCAGCGGCCCGAGCGCGGGTCGCTGCCGGGAGCTGCCGGCTGCGTGCAGGGAAAGCAACCTATGGACAGGTAGCCATAAGCGACCAGTGGGTTCTCGCGCAGGTCGTGGCGGCGCATGTAATCCGCCAGATCGGCCGTCGTCCATCGCGCGAGCGGGTTGATGCGGACACGTGGGCCGACCGCCTCGAAGACCGGCATGACGCCGCGCGTGCCGGCCTGGAAGCGCTTGCGTCCCGTAAACCATGCCCTGAACGGTGCAAGGCCGCGCGCCATCGGCTCGACCTTTCGCACCGCGCAGCAGGCATCGGTGTCGGACTTGTGAAGATCGCCCGTCGGGTCCGCCCGCCGAAGAGCCGCTTCTTGCGGCCTCACGACACGAATGTCGGTGAGACCCAGATCGGCGACGAGCCGATCTCGATAGTCGATGATCTCGCCGAAATGCTTGCCCGTGTCCAGAAAGACCACCGGCAGTGCGGGATCGATGCGCGAGATCATGTGCAGAAGCACGGCCGAATCCGCACCGAAGGACGACAGAACGGCAACCTCGCCCGGCTCGAACCGCCCGCAGGAAAGCGCGATGGCATGCTCCGGCTCCAGGGCGCCGAAACGTGCCTCGAGCGAGGCAGCCGTCTCGCGCGCGACCCGTGCGTCGTCGTCAAGCTGCCTTTGCTTCGCTTCCATAGAGGGCCTCCTTGAACGGGGCGGCCCCCAGCCGCCGGTATGCTTCCAGAAACGTCTCCTCGCGGCCTTTGCGCACGGCTAGATAGGTTTCCACGACGGTCTCGATGGCGTCGGTGATCTCCTCGGGGCCGAAGCCGCGTCCGACGATCTCGCCGATCGAGCTGTTCTCGTCGCCCGAACCGCCCAGCGTGACCTGGTAGAGCTCCGCGCCCTTCTTCTCGACGCCGAGAATGCCGATGTGGCCGACATGGTGATGGCCGCAAGCGTTGATGCAGCCGGAAATCTTCAGCTTCAGTTCGCCGATCTCCTCCTGCCGCTCCTGCGAAGAAAAACGCAGCGAGATGTCCTGGGCTACCGAGATCGACCGGGCGTTCGCCAGCGCGCAGTAGTCGAGGCCGGGGCATGCAATGATATCGGTGACGAGGCCGGCATTGGCAGTCTCCAGCCCGATGGCGACCAGCCGGTCGTAGACGGCCTTGAGGTCGGCGCGCGCTACATGCGGCAGGATCAGGTTCTGCTCGTGGCTGACGCGGATTTCGTCGAACGCGAGGACTTCCGCGATGTCCGCAACCGCATCCATCTGCGCGTCGGTCGCATCGCCCGGCGCCTCGCCGATGCCCTTGAGCGAAATCGTGACGGCGGCGTAGTCGGGATTGACGTGGGTCGTCACGTTGCGCCGCAGCCATGCTGCAAAGGTGCGATTGTCGAGCTGCGCCTGTTTCACCACGGCATCGCCTTCCGGCCGAGCCGGGAGCGAAGGCGGCGCGAAATAGGCCTCGATGGCGCGGATGTCCGCGTCGGGCAGCTTGAGCTCGCCGTCCCTGAGTGCTGCGAACTCCTTCTCAACCCAGCCGGTCAGTTCCTCCGTGCCCGTCTCGTGCACGAGTATCTTGATGCGCGCCTTGTACTTGTTGTCGCGGCGTCCGTTGAGGTTGTAGACCCGCAGGATCGCGGTGCAGTAGGCGAGCAAATCCTTCTCGGGCAGGAAATCGCGTATCTTCTTGGCGATCATCGGCGTGCGGCCTTGCCCGCCACCGACATAGACGGCGAAGCCCAGTTCGCCCGCCTCGTTCTTCTTGAGATGAAGCCCGATGTCGTGAACCTGGATGGCGGCGCGGTCGCGCTCGGCGCCGGTCACCGCGATCTTGAACTTGCGCGGTAGGTACGAAAACTCGGGATGAACCGACGACCACTGGCGCAGGATTTCGGCGTAGGGGCGCGGGTCGGCAACCTCGTCGGCGGCGGCGCCGGCAAAATGGTCGGCCGTGACGTTGCGAATGCAGTTGCCGCTGGTCTGGAGTGCGTGCATCTCGACGCTCGCCAGATCGTCGAGAATGGCAGGAATGTCGGACAACGCCGGCCAGTTGTACTGGATGTTCTGGCGCGTGGTGAAATGGCCGTAGCCCTTGTCGTACTTTCTCGCGATATGCGCCAGCACGCGCATCTGCCGCGCGTTCAGCGTGCCGTAGGGGATCGCGACGCGCAGCATGTAGGCGTGAAGTTGCAGGTAGACGCCGTTCATCAGCCTCAGCGGCTTGAACTGGTCTTCCGTAATTTCGCCTGCCAGGCGGCGTTCGACCTGGTCGCGAAACTCTGCGACGCGGGCCTGAACAAAGCCATGGTCGAATTCGTCGTAGCGATACATACTGGGCTATCCTTGTCCGCCGCCGGACCGATCAGGCGGCGACTGCGATTTCGGGGCGGGCCTGCTTGCCGAGGTCGATGCGATTGGTCGGGCCGGCAGCGCGAATGCGCTCGCGCAGGCGCAGCGGGCGGATTTCGCCGTCAGCTACCGTCACGTCGATAAGGTTCACATCCACCACTTCGTTCTTAAGCAGCGCTGCCTTGCCGGCGCGCTCAAGCTTTTCTTCGGTGGCCTTGTCGCGCGCGATTTCAGCCGCTTCGATGGAAGCAGCCCAGGAATGATCGGCCGCAAGCCAAACCGCCTCGCCGTCCCTCAGTCTGTTTGCCGTCAGTATCTTCATGGAGATGCTCCTTCAGATGACCACGTCCGCGCCGATGCGCGCGGCAAGTGGTTGGGATTTGTCGAAGTTGGCGCCGGCAACCGCGTCGCCGATGATCGTCATGACCGGGCCGATGAGATCGTTGCGATCCTGCAGGAGAGGCAGGTCGGCAAGCGTGCCGTGGAACAGGCGCTTGTGCCCGAGGCTGGCGTTTTCCACCACGGCGACGGCCGTATCAGGCGACAGGCCAGCGTCGGCAAGCCGGCCGGCAACGTCGGCCGCATTGCTGCGCCCCATGTAGACGGCCACGGTCGCGCCATCGATGGCGAGTTGCGCCCAATCCGGTAGCGTCTTGCCCTTGAGGTCGTGGCCGGTGGTGAATACCATCGACGAGGAGACGCCGCGCAGCGTCAGCGGCAGTTCGAAATCGGCAGCCGCCGCGAAGGCGGCGGTGACGCCCGGCACAATCTCGTAGGAAATGCCCGCGGCGCGAAGCGCGGCCATTTCCTCACCAGCGCGCCCGAACACGAGCGGGTCGCCCGACTTGAGCCGAACCACGCGCTTGCCGGCGCGGCCAAGCTCCACCAGCAGGTCGTTGATCTCTTTCTGCGTCTTCGAATGGCAACCCTTGCGCTTGCCGGCCGAGATGCGCTCGGCGTCGCGGCGGCCCAGAGCGATCACCGCGTCAGGCACCAGCGCGTCATGAACGATGACGTCGGCTTCCATGAGCAGCCGATGGGCGCGAAGCGTGATGAGATCTTCCGAGCCGGGACCTGCCCCGACGAGCGCGACATGACCGCCGGCCTTGCCGCCCGCCTCCAGCAGGGCAGATACGGCGCGTTCGGCGCCGGCCGCATCTCCGGCTTCCACCGCGCGCGCAGGCGCACCGGAAAAGAATGCCTTCCAGAATGCGCGGCGGGCGGCGCCCCTCGGCAACACACGCTCGGCCGCATCGCGCCATGCGGCAGCGAGTGCAGCGAGCGGGCCAAGCGAGGGCGACAGCATGGTGTCGATGCGCGCGCGGATCATCTGGGCCAGAACCGGGCCAGCGCCTTCGGTTCCGATCGCGACGGCCACGGGAGCGCGGTTCACCAGCGCGGGCGTGAAGAAATCGCAAAGGGCGGGACGGTCCACCGCGTTGGCGGCAACGCCCGCCCTGCGCGCGTCGCTGACGATTGCGGCGTCGCGCGCCTCATCGCCCGTAGCTGCGAAGACCAGTACGGCATTTGCAAGATGTTCGGTAGACCACTCGGCGGGCACCAGTTCGGCATCGTTGTCGCGCACCCAGCGCGCGAGATCGGCCTCCGGCTTTACGGAGACGATGCGGATGGTTGCCGCCGACTGTCCCAGAAGCCGCGCCTTCGCAAGCGCTTCGTCGCCGTCTCCAACAACGACGACCACGCGTCCCTCGACCCGCAGGAAGACGGGGAAGGCGTTCAGCTTGGCATTGGCGTGTTCGGGTTTTTCGACCATGCCGCAATTTTCGCTGCTCGACCCGGCCTTCTGAAGGAATGGTCTCGCGCGATGCCAGACGCGATGAAATCGGTTTTCCCTGTCAAGGCGAGTGTCGGCAATTCCATGCTCCTGATGTCCATCATGCGTCGCGGGGACGGAACATGAGAGTGTTGGCCCGCGTTGGGAAACCAGGCGGTAACAACCTCGAAAAGGAGCAGAAAATGCCGGGTATGAAGTTGAAGCACGATGTGTGGGTGGTGGTTGCCGATGGCGAGAAGGCGTTGTTCCTGAGGAACGAGGGCGACGAAAAATATCCTAACCTCGAAGTCTTTCGCGAAATGAAGGAGGAGAACCCTCCAACGCACGATCAGGGGACCGACAGGCCCGGCCGATTCAATGACGGGCCGAGCGTCCACAGGAGCGCCGTTCAGGAAACCGACTGGCACCGTATCGAGAAGGAGCGCTTCGCAAAGGAAATAGCCGAGCGGCTCTACAAGTCGGCCCACCGAGGCGATTTCGAGCGGCTGGTCATCGTGGCTCCGCCTCTCGTGATGGGCGAGATGCGCAAGGAACTGCACAAGGAGGTGGAGGACCGGGTCATCGGCGAAGTGTCGAAGACGCTGACCAATCACACCATCGACGAGATCGAGAAGATCCTGACTAAGGAGTAGCTACTCCGAGAGAAAGTCGCGCAGCAGCGCGATCTCGAACTCGCTGGCGAGCGTGGGAGCATGTCCGCAGTCGGGCATCACCTCCAGCCGGGGGCGCGGCCCCCGGCGAACCATCTCTTCAGCCACCCCTGCCGCCAGAACGTCGGAGCCTTCGCCCCGTATCAGCAGCGTCTTCGCAGTGATCGCGTCATAGGCGTCCCAGACGTCGAGGTCGGACTTGTGGTGCGTGAACTGCGAGACGATGTCTGGATCGTAATGCACCGTCACCCGGCCGTCGTCGGTACGCCGCGACGACGTATCGGCCATCCGCCGCCAGAAGGCTTCGGTGTTCTTGCCGAAGGGCGCGTAGTTGGTCCGCAGCCACGCTTCCAGTTCTCCGACCGTGTCGTAGACCGGAGGCGTCCCGACATAGGATGAGATACGCTCTGCACCGGCTGCCGGAATATCCGGGCCGATATCGTTGATGACGAGATGGGTGATGCGCTCGCGCAGCGCGCCGGCTGCGAGCGTCACCCCGATGAGCCCGCCCATGGAGGTGCCGATCCAGCGCAGGTCGCCGATGCCGTAGTGGTCGAGGATGCCAATCGCCGTCTCGCCGAAGACCCGGTAGGAATAGTCCACCGTATAGTCGCGCGCCCAGCTCGAAAGGCCGCGCCCAAGCGTATCGGGACAGATCACGAAATAGGTATCGGATAGGGCTTCCGCCGCCTCGTCAAAATCGCGACCCGTCCGCGCCAGCCCGTGCCACATCACCAGCGCCGGCTTTGCCTTCTCGCCCCACTCGGTGACATGGATCTCGAAGCCCGCGGCCTGGATGTATGATGAGCGTGATGCCGTCATTTGTGTCCCCCCTTGCCCATCAGTGTGCCTGCTATGCCCGCCGGGAAGAAGTAGACGAGCAGGATGAAGACGATGCCGAGCCAGAGCAGCCACCGATCGGGATTGAGCATGTCGGGCAGCAGCGGCATATCGGCGGTTGCCGATGCGCCAGCCTCCATCAGATCCTTCAGATAGAACTGCGCCAACGTCATGATGACGACGCCGATGACCGCGCCCATCATGGTGCCCATTCCACCAATCACCACCATCAGCAGGACATCCAGCATGATGTCGAAAGAAAGTGTGACGTCCGGTCCCGTGTAGCGCAGCCATACGGCGCGCAGAATGCCAGCAAGCGCGGCGATCACGGCGGCGATGCAGAATATGGCCGTGCGGTAGGACACGACGCGATAGCCTATGGCTTCCGCGCGCATCTCGTTTTCGCGGATGGCTTCAAGCACGGTGCCCAGCGGCGAGGCGACGATGCGCAGCATGGCCAGAAACAGGAACAGCGACGAAAGGAACACGAAGTAGTAGAGCGCGAGCCTGCCGTTCAACGCCACGCCGAAGATGCGCAACGCCTTGCCATCGGCATCCTCGACGAGGGTGTTGGCGGGCGAGAAAAAGCGCGGGATGGTATAGGTCATCCCGTCCTCGCCGCCGGTGAATTCCGAAAGCTGGCTTGCCAGCACCATCATCACGGACGCTGCCGCCAACGTTATCATGGCGAAGAAGATCGCCTTGACGCGCAGGGAGAGAAGGCCGATCAGCACCGCCAGCACCAGCGCCGCCAGAACGCCCAGCGAGCCGCCCAACAGGATGGCGTCGAATCCTGGCCCCATGGTGCGCAGCGCGATGGCCGTGCCGTATGCGCCGAGCCCGAAGAACATTGTGTGAGCGAAAGACACGATGCCGGTATAGCCGATCAGCAGATCATAGCTGGCGACCAGCACGATGAACACGCAGATGCGCGCCGCCACCTCCTGTGCCCGCACATCGGGAAACAGAAATGGCGCGAACATCAGGCACAGGCCCACGACGAGCACGACGCCGTAGACGACGAGCCTGCCGACGGGCACGCGGCGCGAGGTGTTGACGAGAAGGCTCATGCGTTCACCCCTTTACCGCCGGCTTGAGCCCGTAGGGCCGCCACAACAGGATCGCCATCATCAGGATCATGTTCGAGGCCAGCGACATCTTGGGAAACAGGAAGGCGACGTAGTTGGCCATCAACCCGACGAGAATCGCGCCGAGCAGCGACCCTTCGATGGAGCCCAGCCCGCCGATGATGACGACGATGAAGACGAGGATCATCATCTCGGAACCGATGGCCGGGGTGATGAGCCCCTGATAGCCGGCCCACATGGCCCCGCCCATTGCGGCCAGCGCCGAGCCCGCCATGAACACCGCGATGAACAGCCGGTCGATGCGGAAGCCGAGTGCCTCAACCATCTCGCGGTTTTCCACCCCGGCGCGGATCAGGAGACCAACCCGCGTACGGTTCAGCGCGAAATGCATGGCGATATAGACTGCGAGCCCCAGCAGAAAGGCGAAGACGCGATACACCTCGATGGAGATGTTGCCGAACACGAACGAGCCGGTCAGCACGGCCGGGCGCGGCACCGGCAGCGGCGACCCGCCCCAGACCATGAGGATGATCTCCTCGGCCACGATCAGCGCGCCCATGGTAATGAGTATCTGCCGCAGATGGTCCTTGTAGACCGGCTTGACGATGATGCGCTCGAACGCCCAGCCCGCGAGTGCGCCGAAGGCGGTGGCTGCCGCGATGGCCGCCATCAGCGCCAGGATGTTCATGGCCGCGCTCCCGCCGGTCACCCAGACGCCGAGCGAGGCCAGCACGCTCGCCGCGATGAATGCGCCGAACGAGACGAAGGCCGAGTGGCCGAAATTCAGCACATCCATCAGCCCGAAAATCAGCGACAGTCCGGACGCCATCAGGAAGATCATCATACCCATCGCGAGGCCCGCGACTGTAAGCGTCACCCATGTCGACGGCCGCCCGATCAGCAGGAAGGCGACGAGGCCGAGGATAACCGGGAGAAGGAACACACCGCCGAAGCGCTCGAACGTGTCTGAAATCGTCTTCGTCATATCAGTGCGCCTCCATCGAGAGGCTGAGGAACCGGTTCTGCAGCGCCTCGTCACCGGCCAGTTCGGCCATCGACCCGCGATGGACGATGCGGCCGTCGTCGATCACCGCCACCGTCTCGCCGAGCGCACGGGCAAAGTGGAAGTTCTGCTCCACGAGCAGGATGGTCGTCTCCTGCGCGATCTCGCGGAACGCGTCGATCATCGCGCGGATGATCGCGGGCGCCAGGCCCTTGGTGGGTTCGTCGATGAGGATGAGGTCGCGCTTCTCGATAATGGCGCGAGAGATTGCCAGCATCTGCTTCTGCCCGCCCGACAGCGCGTGCGCCTGCCGGTCCCAGAACTTCTCCATCGCCGGAAACAGCGCGAAGATGCGTTGCAGACGCTGGTCGTCGAAGCGGCCATGCGCGGCCGCCAGCCGCATGTTCTCCTCGACGGTCAGGCCGCCGAAGATGCCCATGTTCTCCGGCACGAAAGCCACGCCCAGCCGGGCAATGTCGGGGGTCTTCATTGCCGTGATGTCGTGATGACGAAACACGATCGCGCCCTTGCGCGCGCGCCACAGCCCCATGATCGTGCGCAGCGTCGTCGTCTTGCCCGCGCCGTTGCGACCCAGAAGAACGTGCACGCCGCCCTCTGGCACGTCGAGCGATATGCCGTGCAGCACATGGTATTGCGCGATGTCGGTGTAGACGTCGTCCAGGCGCAGGATCGCGTTGCTCATGCCACCTCCTCCGCGCCGACGCCGAGATAAATCTCGCGCACGATGGGCAGCGCCATCACCTCACCCGGCCTGCCGTCGGCCACCAGTTCGCCGTTGTGCAGAACGACGATGCGGTCGGCCAGCGCGCGCACCACGTCCATCTTGTGCTCGACCAGAAGAACCGTCTTCGACGTGTCCTTCTTGATCTCGGCGATCAATTCCAGAATGGCGGGCGCCTCGTCTACCGACATGCCGGCCGTCGGCTCATCGAACATGAAGATGTCGGGCTCCATCGCCGCCAGCAGCGCCACTTCCAGCTTGCGCTGGTCGCCGTGAGGCAGGGCAGCAGCCGGCAGATGCGCGACGGAGGCGAGCCTTGTCGCTTCCACGAAGCCGTAGGCCTTGTCGCGAATATCGGTCATCGACGACGCGCGCGTGAAGATGCGCGGCCCCTGCCCTGCCCTGGCCTGTACCACAAGACGCACATTCTCCAGCACCGAGAGCTTGGGGAACAGATTGGTCAACTGAAACGCTCGCCCGATACCGGCTTTCGCCCGCGCGGAAGGCGACAGGCCGGTTATGTCGTTCTCGCCCTTGAAGATGCGACCCTCGGTCGGCTTCAGCTGACCTGAGACGAGGTTGAACCAAGTCGTCTTGCCCGCCCCGTTCGGCCCGACAATCACCGTCAGCTCGCCGGGACGAAACGCGCAGCTCACGTCGTTGACTGCCGCATGGCCGCCGAAGCGGATCGTCAGGTTCTCGGTGCGCAGGGAGGGGGTCAATGTTCTCGTAGCCCAGATGGAAGAAGCACCCACGGCTTCGCGCTTCGTGCGATGCCGTGGGGTGTGTTGCGTCCCCGGCGACCAGCGCCGGGGACTATGCGAACCGCGCTACTCCTGATTGTTCCGGCCGAGCGGGATGTCCATCTCGTCGGCCTTGATCTCGCGAACGAGTTCGGGAACCGCCCAGTCGACGCCGTCCTCCACCTTGATCTTGAAGTGGTACATGGACTGCAGGGCCTGATGATCCTCGGGGCGGAAGGTCATCTCGCCCTTCGGAGTCTCGAAGGTCATGCCTTCCATCGTGGCGATGAGGGTTTCGGTGTCCCACTCCTCGGCCTTCTGGAGCGCGGTGACGATCGCCATGGCAGATGCCATGCCACCAGCAGTAAAGAAGTCCGGGGGCGAACCGAAGCGCTCCTGATGCTGCTCGACCAGCCAGTCGTTCACCGGATTGTCTGGCGCCTCGTAGTAGTAGTACATCGCGCCTTCCATGCCCGGCACCTGCTTGTAGGCGACGAGGGCCGGCAGGATGTTGCCGCCGGACGAAAGCTCGATGTCGTAGCGCCCGGGATTGGCAGCGGCGAGCGGGGTCATCGCATCGATGCCGGCTACGTTCATGAAGATGACCTTGCGGCCTTCCTTGTCGCGCAGCGCATTGAAGAGCCGCTCGATGGTGGCCGTGAAGTCGGTCGTCTGCTGCGGCACATATTCTTCGGCCACGATATTCGCGCCCGTGCCGTCGAGTGCCGCCTTGAACGCGGCGATGCCGTCGCGACCGAATGCGTAGTCCTGCGCCAGCGTGGCGACATGGAGGTTTTCGTCCGGCTGAAGAGCCAGTGCCTGCGCCTGCATGTCCATCGACGAATTTCGCGAGGTCTTGAAGACGTAGCGGTTGGAGTCAGGCCCTGTCAGGCTGTCGGCAACCGCCGGCTCGACCAGCAGGATCTTCTCGTATTCCTCGGCTATCGGCAGCAGGGCCATGGCCACGCCCGACGAGGTGTCGCCCACCGCGATCAATGCGTCGTCGTCGCCATAGGCTTCGGCCAGCAGTGCGCGCGCAACGTCCGGCTTGAACTGGGTATCCTTGACGATGACCTCTATCTTGCGGCCCTTGACCTCCATCGTGCCGTCGGTGGCATATTCGAGGCCGAGCTGGAAGCCGGCATGGGTCTGCTTGGAATAGGCTTCGAGCGGTGACCCCGACAGTCCGTGCAGCAGGGCGATCTTGACCGGATCATCCTGCGCAAGGGCCTGTGTGCCAGACAAAGCGGTGGCCGCGGCCAGCGCGGCAAAAAGCATCTTCATGATGTGCTCCTCCCAGAGTAAGACGAACGCGTCCGATTGGCGCGGTGCAGTCTGGTGGCTATTATCCGCAACGGGCAGCCGACATCGCAATATCGTAGGAATACGAACGGTAGAGTTCCAAATGAACTGGGCGGACAATCTGCATGAGGTGGCGTTCGAGAACGCCCCGATCGGGCTGGTGGTGACGGAAAGCCGCGTCATCAGGGCGTGCAATCCGCGCTTTGCCGAGATGTTCGGCTATGGCCGCGACGAATTGATCGACCGCTCCTTCGCCATTCTCTACCCGTCGTTCGAGGAGTTCGTGCGCATCCGCGACGTCGGCGTGGAGCCCCTGAAGAAGAACAACCGCTATTCGGATGAGCGCATCATGGCGCGCAAGGACGGCACGCTCTTCTGGTGCCGTGTGCGCGGCCATTCACTGACGCCGGACGACGACCCGCTTCGGCGTGCGGTGTGGAGCATCGCTGATTTGTCCGAGACGCGACAGGTGATGGACCTGACGACGCGCGAACGCCAGATCGTCATGCATCTGGGCGAAGGCCGCACCTCGAAGGAGATCGCGCGCATGCTCTCGATTTCGCCGCGCACGGTCGAAGCCTATCGGGCGCGGCTGCTGAAGAAATGCGGCGCAGCCAACGTTGCCGAGTTGCTGTCGCACCTCTCCTCGATGCCACACTAAGTGGTCAGACGTGCTGGCCGCCGTTGATGTGGATTTCCGAGCCGCTCACATAGTTGGCCTGGTCGGAGCACAGGAAATAGATGATGTCGGCCACTTCCGCTGTCGTGCCGAGGCGGCGCAGCGGGATGGTTTCGACGATCTTCTCCGTGCCAGGCGACAGGATCGCGGTGTCGATCTCGCCGGGAGCAATGGCATTCACGCGGATACCATGCGGGCCGAAATCGGCAGCCATCTCGCGCGTCAGCGACGCCAGCGCCGCCTTGGACGTCGCGTAGGCGGTGCCGGCAAACGGATGCACCCGGCTGCCGACGATGGAGGTCACGTTGACGATGGAGCCCTTCGCCGAAGCCAGTTCCTTGAACAGGCCGCGCCCCAGCATGATGGGCGCGAAGAAATTGACCTGAAACACGTCGCGCCAAACGTGCATCGGCGTGTCGATGGAGTTCATGCGCGCGCCGCCGTCCAGCTTGGGCGAGATCGCCGCGTTGTTGACGAGCGCATCGAGATGCCCGCCGTCACTTTCCAGCCGATGCCTGATTTCGGCGACCGCCTGGCCGACATCCTCAGGGTCTGACAGGTCGACCTTGATGTGGTCTTCCGGGCCGGACGGCCACGGACAGTTTTCCGCAAACGCCTGCCGCGAGCATGTGATGACCCGCCACCCCTCGCGCGAGAAGCGCTTCACGGTGGCATGGCCGATCCCCCGGCTCGCGCCGGTCAGGACGATGGTCTTTCTGGGTTCGGCAGCGGCCATGGCAAATCTCCTGGCCGCTATCTAGCGGAAGGCGGAAGGCAAGGCGAGAGGACCGCCGATCAATTGCCCATGATGATATCCATGATCGACCCTACCGGCCGTGCGGGCTCGCCGACATTACCCTGCGGCGTCGGGGCATCGATGGACGCGGTATGATTCGGGCCGGTATCGCGGCGAAGAATGTCTTCGATGCGGGCCAGGACGCCGGTGCCAGTGCCGTTGCCGCCGCTTCCGGGCGTCCAGCTACCGGGCAGGTTCGCAACCGGAACGCCCTCGTGCGCTGCGGCCATGAACTCGTTCCACGCCATCGCGGGCAGCGAGCCGCCGGTCATGTTCTTGGTGGCCGACGCGTCGTCGTTGCCGAACCAGACGCCGGTCGTCAGGTTGGCCGTGTAGCCGACGAACCAGGCGTCGCGCGAGTTCTGCGAGGTGCCGGTCTTGCCGGCCGCCGGCCAACCGAAGGCGGCCCTGCGCGCGGTGCCCTGCGACACCGTCTCGCTCATCATCGCGTTCATCATGCCGATGATCTCGGGGCGGGCGATGCGCGGTCCGTTCGCGGTGCGGTGCTGGTAAAGCACCTCGCCCTTGGCGTTGGTGATGCGGTTGACGAAATGGATGTCGGGCCGGTAGCCGCCGTTTGCAAACGGCACATAGGCGGCAGTCAGTTCCAGCGGGGTGACCTCGGAAGTACCGAGAGCGATGGACAGATTGGGCTCCAGGTTGGACTCGATGCCCATGCGCCATGCGTTTTCCACGATCGCCGCCGGCGTGACCTCGCGCGCAAGCTGTACGGCAACTGAATTGTGCGACTTGGCTAGCGCTTCCTTCAGCGTGACGGGGCCGTGGTACTTGTCGTTGAAGTTGCGCGGCGCCCAGTTGCCGATTTTGATCGGCGCATCGTCGCGCACCGTGTCGGGCGAGAGGCCCTTTTCCATCGCGGCCATGAAGACGAACGGCTTGAAAGCCGAGCCCGGCTGGCGGCGCGCTTCGGAAGCACGGTCGAACTGGCTGGTGGCGTAGTCGTAGCCGCCCACCATCGCGCGCACCGCGCCGGAAGCGTCGATGGAGACCAGCGCGCCCTGGGAAACGTTGTGCTTCTTGCCTTCGTCGTCGATGAGCCTGCGGATGGAGGCTTCAGCAAAAGTCTGCAGCACGAGATCGACCGTGGTTTCCACCACGATGTCCTGCCGCACCTCGCCGATGAGGTCGCGCAGCTCGGCCATCACACGGTCGGCGAAATAGTGCTCCGAGCCCGTCCAGTATGCGGCGGTGCGCGTGGCAGGCGTGCTCATGGCGGTTGCCAGTTCGCGGTCGCCGATCATGTCTTCGTCGCGCATGGCGGCCAGCACGAGCTGCGTCCTGCGCTCGGCCGCCTGCGGATCACGCGCCGGCGAAAGGCGCGATGGTGCTTGAAGCAGTCCTGCCAGAAGGGCCGCCTCGGGTAGCGTAACATCCTTGGCCGACTTGCCGAAATAGCGCCGCGAGGCCGCCTCCACGCCATAGGCGCCCGAGCCGAAATACACCCGGTTCAGATACATCTCCATGATCTGATCCTTGGTGAACTTGTGCTCCAGCCAGAAGGCCATGAGCATTTCCTGCGCCTTGCGGCCGTAGGTTCGGTCGGGCTTCAGGAACAGGTTCTTGGCAAGCTGCTGCGTCAGCGTGGAACCGCCCTGGCTCACGCGCCGGCTGACCACGTTGGAAACCATGGCGCGGCTGAGGCCCACGGGATCAATGCCGAAATGCGAATAGAAGCGGCGATCCTCGATCGCCATCACCGCCTGCGGGATATAGGGCGACATTTCGTGCAGGCCGACCGCCTCGCCACCCGTCATGCCGCGGTTGGCGACAAGCTGCCCGCTCACCGAAACGATGCGCACATTCGGCGGCCGGTCGGGCACCGCCCATGTGGTGGCCGCCGGCATCTGCGCGCCGTAATAGGCGATCATGCCTGCACCGGCTATGCCGACCCACAGGCCCAGAACCATCGTCCAGTAGACCGCGCCGCGCAGCAAACCGAAGAAGCCGCGCCGCCTTTTTGCCTTGCGCCCGCGTGCGCCGCCACCATTCCTGCCACCCCCACTGCCGCCGGATGTCGCCCTGCGTTTCGTGGAGGCCTTGCCCTTGCGCGCGCCCGGCACGACACGGTCTTCCTCGCTGACGAAGAAGCCTGACGCCCCATCATCCGGCAGCGGGCCGCCGAATGTAGGCTCTATGCGTGCGTTTCTGTCTCGACGGGCCATAGTCTGCGCGGTCCGGTTGCAATCTGGGTTACCGGGTGTCGCGGTGGAGACTAAATGCGGCGATTTAAAGGGGCGTTAAGCTTACCGGACGCAGAGCGGTGACGTCTGGCAGCTCAACCTTCGCTTCGCCTAAGATGCAGCGCTATCACTTCGCTGCGCGCATGGCGTGATGGCTGAGCCTTCGGCCGCCTCTTGGCTGCATCGTTGAGAATTTCCGTCATCTCTGAGGCGGTGGAGCCGGTCAGTCCGACCAGAACGATCTCGCCGAACTCGGCAGGAAAATCCCGCGCGTTGTCCCACACCATCCAGCCGCCCATCGGCTCCTCGATCGCTTCGAAACGCTGGTTGCTGTTGCCCGCCATATTCGCCTGCCGGTTGAAAGTCGGGGGCGTATGCACGCCGCATGGTTTACAGAGCGTTAAGGTCGAAGTGCCGTTGAAAATCTAATGAAAACAATCCGTGAGCGGATGCGGCGACGCTCAGGAAGGTATCCCGAGCGACTTTGATTGTTCGCTATATGTTGACAGACCGTTGACCAAACTGAAAACAGTGCTATTCAGCGGATCTCAGGCAACAACCCCGCCGATTCCCGTTCGGGAGCGGCGGGGATTTTGATTTTCGCGCTTAGTCGAGGGCCCGGTCGAGGTGGGTGTAGCCGCCGTCGACGAACAGCCATTGGCCGGTTGTGTGGCTGGCCTTGTCGGACAGCAGGAAGACGACCGTCGCGGCTATCTCGTCCGCCGTCGTCATGCGCTGTCCGAGCGGGATGCGCCGCGTGATCTTTTCGAGCTGCGCATCCGGATCTTCGAAGGTCGCGATCCACTTCTCGTAGAGCGGTGTCATCACCTCGGCGGGAATGACGGCATTGACGCGAATGCCGTCGCCGCGCAGCGAAGCCGCCCATTCGCGGGTCAGCGAAAGCTGTGCGCCCTTCGCCGCCGTGTATCCGCTGGTGTTTCCCTGCCCGGTCAGCGCCGTCTTGGACGATATGTTGACGATAGACCCACGCCCCTTCTTGAGCCACGGCAGCGCATGATGAGCCACGGAGTAGTAGTGGATCAGGTTGCGCTCCAGCGAGGCGCGAAAAGCGGCTGGACCGGCCTCCAACCCCACACCGTCGTTGATCCCGGCATTATTGACCAGCCCGTCGATGCGGCCGAAGGTTTCGGCGGTTTGGCTGACTGCCCGTTCGCAGGCTTCGTCGTCCATGAGGTCGAGCTGGATGAACGTCGCCCGAGGTGAAAGCTCGGCAAGCCGCGCTGCAAAATCGGCCGCCAGCGGGCTGCGCCCGAAGACGACCGGCACCGCACCTTCTCGCGCCAGCGCCATCGTCACCGCTCCGCCGATGCCCGCGCCACCACCGGTGACGATGACGACCTTGGCCTTCAATCCGAGGTCCATGAGGTCGCCTATCCGCGAAAAAGCTGCGCTTCGCGCGAGGCGGGCTTGATCTCGATCGAGAAGCCAGGCGCCTGCGGCGGCATGTAGGCCGCGTTCTCCACCACGCATGGCTCGACGAAATGCTCGTGGAGATGATCGACATATTCGACCACCCTGCCCTCGCGCGTGCCTGCGATGCAGACATAGTCGATCATGGCGAGGTGCTGCACATATTCGCAAAGCCCGACGCCGCCGGCATGCGGGCAGACCGGCAAGCCGTGCTTGGCCGCCATGAGCAACACCGCCAGCACCTCGTTGACGCCACCCAGGCGGCACGCATCGATCTGCACGACGTCGATCGCGCCTCGCATGATGAGCTGCTTGAAGATCACGCGGTTCTGGCACATCTCGCCGGTGGCGACCTGAACCGGCGCGACGCCCTCGCGTATCTTGCGGTGGCCCTCAATATCGTCGGGGCTGGTCGGCTCCTCGATGAACCATGGTTTCGCGAAGGCGAGATCCTTCACCCAGTCGATCGCCTCGCTTACCTCCCACACCTGGTTTGCGTCGATCATCAGGTTGATGTCGGGGCCGACCGTTTCGCGCGCGATGGTGAGGCGGCGGATGTCGTCGGCCTTGTCGCGGCCGACCTTCATCTTGATGTAGCGGAAGCCCGCGTCCACCGCCTCGCGGCACAGGCGGCGCAGCTTCTCGTCCTCATAACCCAACCATCCGGCCGATGTGGTGTAGCAGGGGTAGCCCTCGCGCTCGAGCGTGGCGATGCGCTCCGCCTTGTCCTTTGCTTTGTCGCGCAGGAACGCCAGCGCCTCGGCGGGCGTGATGCAGTCGGTGATGTAGCGAAAGTCGATGCAGCGGACGAGTTCCTCGGGGCTCATCTCGGCCACCAGCCGCCACACCGGCTTGCCCTCGATCTTTGCCCACAAATCCCATACGGCGTTGACGATCGCGCCGGTCGCCAGGTGGATCGCCCCCTTGTCCGGACCGATCCAGCGAAGCTGGCTGTCCGACGTCACATGCCGCCAGAACGCGCCCATGTTCTCAGCCACCTTGGCCATGTCGAGGCCGATCACCAGATGGCGCATCGCCTCCATCGCCGCGCAGCAGATCTCGTTGCCGCGTCCGATGGTGAAGGTCAGCCCGTGGCCTTCATGGCCGTCGTCGGTCGTCAGGATGACGTAGGCTGCCGAATAGTCCGGATCGGGGTTCATGGCGTCCGACCCGTCGAGGTGGAGCGAGGTGGGAAAGCGCAGGTCGAGAACCTGCATGTCGGCAATTCGTGTCATCTTGAAATCCGCAATGGCGATGTAAGAGGCAGCCGGAGGCGGCGCCCGCCTCCGGCCCGGAAAGGTGGGCGGTCAGTCGTAGAGAACTGCCGCGATCTCGGGATCGTCGATGTTCGACTTGTCGTACCAGAAGAAGCCGGTGTCGATGTTCTTCTCCACCGCTTCGCCCTTGGAGGCCTTCACCGCCGCCACGACGGTCTCGTAACCGATGCCGACGGGGTTCTGCGTGATCGCGCCGGCCATTAGCCCGTCCCGGATAGCCTGTTTCTGCTGCGCGCCCGAATCGTAGCCGATGATGACCAGGTCGGTCTTGCCCAGTTCGCGTGCACCGTTGACGACGCCGATGGCCGAGCCCTCGTTCGCGCCGAACATGCCCTTGAGGTCCGGGTTGGCCTGCAGGATCGATTTGGTGATCTCGGTCGACTGGAGATGATCGCCGCCGCCATACTGGATCGTGACGATCTCGACGTTCGGATAGGCTTCCTGCATGCGGTTGACGAAACCGTCGCGCCGGTCGATGCCTGTGCGGCTGGTCTGGTCGTGGACGACGAGCGCGACCTTGCCCTCGCCACCGATAAGCTCGGCCATCTTGTCGGCCGCAAGCGCGGCGGCCGCGATGTTGTCGGTCGATGCGGTTGCAACCGGGATGTCTGAATCCACGCCCGAGTCGAAGGCGATCACCGGAATGTTGGCTTCCTGCGCTTGCCGCAGCAGCGGGATCGCCGCCTGGCTGTCGAGCGCCGCAAAGCCGATGGCCTGCGGGTTCTTGGCAAGGGCTGCCGCGAGCATGTCGATCTGGCGATCGACCTGCGCTTCCGTGTCCGGTCCCTCGAAGGTGACCGTGACGCCCAGTTCTGCCGCCGCTTTGTCGGCGCCAGCCTTCACCGCCTGCCAGAACTGGTGCTGAAAGCCCTTCGAGATAAGCGGAACATAGACGTCCTGCGCGCTGGCCGGCAGCGCGGTGCCGAGCATCGCGAGCGCGCCGATGGTTCCGATGAGACTGCGTCTTGTGAACATTGCATTTCCTCCATGGTTACACGGTATGCGTACCTGTCCTCGGGGCGCTGGCCGCCCTCTTAAAGCTTGCGCCGCCGAAGCATGTCCACGTAGACGGCGAGGATGATGATCGAGCCGGTGACGACGGTCTGCCATTCCTGCGCCACCGACATGATGCGCAGGCCGTTGAGCAGCACCGCCATGATGAGCGCGCCGATCAGCGTGCCCAGGACCGTGCCGCGACCGCCCGAAAGCGAGGTGCCGCCGATGACGACGGCGGCGATGGCGTCGAGCTCGTAGCCCTGCCCGAGCGCCGGCTGGGCCGAGTTAAGACGCGAGGCGATGAGAAGGCCGGCGATCCCGCAGATCGAGCCCGCCAGGGTGTAGACGGCGATCTTCCAGCGGTCGGTGTTCACGCCCGACAGCCGCAGCGCCTCCTCGTTGCTGCCGAGCGCGAAGGTGTAACGGCCGAGTGCTGTCTTCGACAGGATGAAGCTCGCCACGATGGCGACGATGAAGAGTACGAGCACGCCGTTGGGCACCGGTACGGCGGGGATGATTGCGCCCACCAGCGAGCCCTGCGCGATCTGCGTGAAGCCGGGCGTGTCGTTGAAGTAGATCGGCCGCGTGCCGGAAATGACCAGCGACAGCCCCTTGAGGATCAGCATCATGCCCAGCGTGGCGATGAAGGGCGGCACCTTGAGCTTGGCGACGAAGGTGCCGGAGCAGAAGCCGGCCGCAGCGCCGGCGAGGATCGCAGCGATCACCCCCAGCGGCAGCGGCATGCCCATATAGGTCAGCACAACGCCGCAGATGACCGCGCAAAAGGTCATCAACGTGCCGACCGACAGGTCGATGCCGCCGGTGATGATGACCAGTGTGGCCGCGATCGCCAGCACGCCATTCACCGACGTGGCCTGAAGGATGGCCAGCACGTTGCTCGTCTGCATGAAATTGGGCGAGGCGAGGCTGAAGCCAACCACAAGCACGATCAGGCTGGCGAAGGCCAGAAGCCGATGGTGCGCGCCGGAAAGGCGAGGTGCCGCTGCCGCCGTCGCGGTCTGTGTCGTCGCTTCCGTGCTCATGCCACGTCCTCCGCTGCTACGCCGTTGCGTTGCGTCGCCAGTTGCATGATTTCCTCCTGCGATGAGCCGCCGGGCAGGAAGCCCGTCAGCCGCCCCTCGCACATCACCGCGATGCGGTGCGAAAGGCGCAATATCTCCGGCAGTTCGGACGAAATCACGATCACCGCGCGGCCCTGCGCTGCGAGCGAATTGAGCAGCTTGTAGATCTCGCTTTTCGCCCCCACGTCGATGCCGCGCGTCGGTTCGTCGAAGATGAGGATGTCGCAGTCGCGCAGCAGCCACTTGGCGATCACCACCTTCTGCTGGTTGCCGCCCGAAAGGAGCCGCGCCTCCTGCCTGTCCGACGGGGTCTTGATCGCCAGCCGGTCGATATAGGTCACGGCGGCCTCGCGCATCCCCCCTTCGTCGAGCACGCCGCCTCGCCCTGTGAAGCGCGGCAGGCTGGCCAGGGCGATGTTGTTGCGCACGTCCATGCCGGTCGCGAGCCCGAACTGCTTGCGGTCTTCGGAAAGGTAGCCGATGCCGGCGCGCACCGCGTCCTGCGGCATGCGGATCGCAACCTTCTCGCCGTGAACGAACACTTCGCCCGCCTCGACCGGATCCGCGCCGAATATGGCGCGCGCGACCTCCGTGCGCCCGGCGCCCATCAGGCCGGCAAAGCCCAGTATCTCGCCCTTGCGCACCGAAAAGCTGACATCGCGGATTTCCCTGCCGCGCCGCAGGCCGCGCACTTCGAGCGCTATCTCGGAACCCGAAAGATCGGGCACCGAAACGGCCTCATCCGTCAGCTTGCGGCCCACCATCATCGAAATGATGGTCTCGACAGGAGTTTCCGACGCCGGCACCGTGCCGACGGTTTCGCCATCGCGCATCACCGTCACCCTGTCGGCGATGCGTTTCAACTCGTCCATCTTGTGGGAGATATAGACGATGCCGACACCCTCGCCCCTCAGCTTGCGAATGATGGCAAAGAGTTCGGCGATCTCGGTATCGTTCAGTGCGGCCGTCGGCTCGTCCATGATGAGGACGCGCGAGCGGTAGGATAGTGCCTTGGCGATCTCGACCATCTGCTGCTTCGCGATCGTCAGCCCGGCTACGGGCGTGCGCGGGTCTAGCTGCAGATGCATGCTGCGGAGGATCGCGGCGGCCTGGTCGTTGAGCGCCGCCTCGTCGAGCAACAGCCCTCCCGCCTTGCGCGGCTCGCGGCCGATCAGGATGTTCTGCGCCGCCGTTAGGTCGGGCATCAGCGACAGTTCCTGATGGATGATGCCGATGCCCAGTTCCTGCGCAGCGCGCGGCGAGGTTACCGCCGTCGGATTTCCATCGATCAGGATGGCGCCCCGATCACGCTGGTAGATGCCGGCAAGTATCTTCATCAGCGTGGATTTGCCCGCGCCGTTCTCGCCCATCAGCGCGTGAACCTCGCCCGGCAACAGCTCGAAACGCGCGCCGTTGAGCGCGCGCACGCCGGGAAACATCTTGTCGATACCGGCCATGGAGACGAGCGGGGTCATGAGCCGAACGCTCCCGCGCCGCAGTCGGGCTCGGTCAGGTCGGGCGATGTCGTCCCGCATAAGCGCATGAGCCGATTGTCCTCCCAGTCAATCCGCAGCGTGATGTTCTATATACAAATAGATCGTTCATATGTAAATTCCCCTTTGGGATATGCAGGGAGGAACGCGGCCATGGACGCGCCGGTCCTGAAGGCAGGCAAGGCCCGTGAGGCTGACGATCGCTACCGCGCGCCGGCGCTCGACAAGGGGCTCGATATTCTCGAATTGCTCTCTGACCAGCCGCGCGGGCTGACGCGGGGCGAGATCGTCAAGGCGATGGGGCGCAGCGCCAGCGAGATTTACCGGATGCTGGAGCGCCTTGTGGCACGCGACTATGTCAGCCGCTCGGCCGAGGGCGATCGCTATGCGCTGACGATGAAGCTATTCCTTCTGGCGCATCGTCACCCGCCGGTACGCCGGCTCGTCACCCGCGCTTTGCCGCTGATGGACGCCTTTGCGCGCACGGCCCTGCAGTCGTCGCATCTCGTCGTACCGGACCGCGAACATGCCATCGTCGTCGCGCAGGCGACCTGCCCCGGCAACTGGGAGTTCGGCATCAGGGTCGGCACACAGATCGACCTGCTGGCGACCGGCTCAGGGCGCACCCTGCTTGCATTTCAGGACCCGCACCTGACCGACGACGCAGTCGCAGGCTGGCAGGAGAACGAGGCGCGGTTGCGGGAGTTCACCGCCATGGCGCCTGAGCTGGAATCGTGTCGCAATGCCGGCTACCGCATTGGCCCGAGCCAGCAAATCCGCGGCGTGGACGATATTTCCGTGCCGATCCTGTCGCCGGAGGGTCGCGCCATCGCAGTGCTGACCTGCCCGTTCATCCAGCGGCTGGACGGGAAGGCCCAGCCCGGCACCGAAGAGGTGCTCGCGCTGCTGCGCGAGGTGGCGGAGAAACTGTCGTTATCCTGACGCGATCCTGCTCGGTCAGTAGAAGAGCCTTGCCGGTGTCATCACCAGTTGCGGGAACAGAACGAGCAGGAACATCAGCAGGAACTGCGCCAGCATGAACGGCAGCACGCCCACGATCACCTGATCCATCTTCAGCCGGCCGACGCCGGCAACGGTGTTGAGCACGACACCAACGGGCGGCGTGATCAGCCCGATGGAGCAGTTGATCATGAACATCACGCCGAAATAGACCGGGTCTATGCCGGCCGCCTTGACCAGCGGCATGAGCACGGGGACGAGGATGAGAATCGTCGGCGTCAGGTCGAGCGCGGTGCCGACCATCATGACCAGCACCATGATCGCCACCATCAGCAGCACGGGGTTTTCGATCAGCGGATCCAGCAGCGCGACGACCTGCTGCGGGATGTTGGCGACCGTTATGAGCCAGGCGCTTACCGCCGCCGCAGCAACGAGGAACATCACCACCGCGCTGGTGCGCGCGGCATCGGCGAACGCCTTGTAGAGCTGCTGCAACGTCAGTTCGCGATAGACGAAGGTGGCGATAGCGAATGCGTAGACCGCTGCGACGACGCCGGCTTCCGTCGGCGTGAATACACCCATCTTGAGCCCAGCGATGATGATGACCGGCATCACCAGCGCGAAGGAGGCTTCGCGCAGTGCCGTCAGCACTTCGGCCCCCGAGCGCCGCGCCTGCGGCTTCACGTTTTCGCGGCGGGAAAGCCACCACCACGTGAGCCACAAGGCAAGGCCCAGCATGAGGCCGGGCGCGATGCCTGCCATAAAGAGGCGCGAGATCGAGACGTTGGCTGCGACGCCGAAGATGATGAACCCGATGCTGGGCGGGATGACCGGGGCGATGATGCTGGATGCGGAGATGAGACCGGCCGAGCGCGCCGGATCGTGGCCCGCGGCAATCATCATCGGCAGAAGCAGCGCCGCCAGCATCGCTGCATCGGCAACCGCAGAGCCCGAAAGCGCAGCCATCATCACGGCGGCGAGAATGGTGACGTATCCGAGGCCGCCGTGAATGTGCCCGATCAGGGTCATGGCCAGATTGATGAGCCGCCGCGACAGGCCGCCGGCATTCATGATCTCGCCCGCCAGCAGAAAGAAGGGAACCGCCAGCAGGGGATAGCTGTCCGCGCCATGGATGACGTTTTCGGCAATGATCTGGGCGTTGAACATGCCGAGCTGCCACATCAGCACGGCGCCGGAGATCAGCAGCGCAAATGCGATCGGCACGCCAAGCGCCATCGCGGCAAGCAGCGAACCGATGAAGATGGCGATCGTCACAGCCGCTCCTCCCCGCTGGTGGGCATAGAGCAGTCCCCGCGCAAAAGCCTGATCAGCTGCTCGATCAGGATGAGCGCGGCCGAAACGCTGAAGACCATCCCCGACATGTAGAACCAGGCTACGGACAGGCCGCTTGAAGGGGCAGTCACGTTCCAGTTGAGCCGCGTCTGCGCCAGTGCACCGGCAAACAACAGCCAGCAGACCCACAGCATGAAGCCGTGGCCGACCAGGACACAGGCGAGCCGCCCTTTTGGACCGAAGCGCGACACCAGCACATCCGTGCCGAGATGCTGGTGCTCGCGCAGCGCATAGATGCTGCCGAGGAAGGTCAGCCAGACGAAGAGCCAGCGCGACAGTTCTTCCGATATGGTGATCCCGGAATTGAAGGCGTAGCGCAACACGACATTGCTGAAGACCAGAGCCACCATGATGGCCAGAAGAGCCACCACCACGACCTTCAAGGCGCGGCAGTAGTGGTCAAGAATGAGGTCCATGATTCTCCTCCCGTGGCGGCCCGCTGACAGCCTCCCCTAGACGTCCTGCGGCACCATTGCATGCACGAGGCGATACGGCTCGCCATGAACCGTTGCCGCCGCGCCGTACTCTTCAAGAACGCCCTGATCGAGCACCACAGAGCAAACCGTCCGCAGGGCTGCAAGGTTGTGGCCGTTGACGAGAATGATCCAGTCGGCCACCGCATCGCCGCCGCGTATCTGCTGCTCCGTCGTCAGCGCCGCCTGTGGCGTCTCGGTGCGAAGCAGGTGTGCGCCCGTCACGCCGAACCTTTCCGGAAGGCGTGAAAGAAGTGGCACAAGATGCCGCTCGAGCTTCTCGCGGGCTCCTTCCTGCGGCGAGAGGCGAACGGTGCTGACATAGGTCGCAACGCCCCGTCCTTCGCTCGCGACCACACGGCATTGGCTGCGGACCATGTCGCGATGCAACGGCATCATGGTTTTCGACCAGAGCGTGGGGTTATTCAGGCGCGTCAGATAGGCATCCGACGTCAGCGTCTCGTAGGCGGCGAGTTCGTAGAGAACGAAGAAATCGCCGCCTTCCTCCTGTTGCCATCGCGAGCCGCGATTAAAGCCGGGGATGCCGAGGCGCTCCGGGAGATGCTCTTTCGAATGCCATTCGTGGAACTCTGTCCGGTGTGTATCCGCCACATTCCACCACATGGCGACGGCTGCATTTCCCAGGAGCGTCATGATCGGTCGGCCGCCTAGCGCATTTCGGCGAGCTGTGCGTTCGCCTTTTCCATCACCGAGGCGCCGGCTTCCTCGGCGAACTTGTCGATGACGGGCTTTGCCGCCTCGCGCATCCGCGCCACCTCTTCCACGGCGAGTTCGTTGACTTCCATCTCCTGCCCGAGGCTCTCGATGGCAGCGACTTCCTGCTCCTGCACGAGATCGCGCCCTATCTGCTTGGCCTCGTCGGCAGCCTCGGCGATGATCTTCTGCTCGTCCGCCGACAGGGAGTCCCACGTCTTGCCGCTCATCAGGAAGGGCATGCCGGTATAGATGTGGCGCGTGATCGAGAGATAATCCTGCACCTCGGCGAACTTGGCCGACTGGATGACGGCAAGCGGATTGTCCTGACCGTCGATGGCGCCCGATTCGAGCGCGCCGTAGACCTCGCCGAACGTCATCGGCACCGGATTTGCGCCGAGCTGGGTGAACAGGTCGATATAGACCGGCGCGGCGATGACGCGCAGCTTGAGCCCCTGAATGTCTTCCAGCTTCGCGATCGGCCGGCGATTGTTGGTCATGTTGCGGAAGCCGAGGTCCCAGATGCCGAGGCCGTGGATGCCCTCGCTCGACAGCTTTTCCATCAGTTCCGTTCCGACCGGGCCGTCGCTCAGTGCGTATGCCTCTTGGGAATTGTTGCACATGAAGGGCAGGTCGAAGACCATGAACTCCTTGTTGATGCCCGCCAGCAGGCCCGTCGCCATGGTCGTAAAGTCGAGCGTGCCACCGCGCACCGCCGAGAGATTCTGCTGGTCGCTGCCGAGCACCGCACCGGCATAGAGCGAGACCTTGAGCTTGCCGTCGCTCTTTTCCGAAACGATGTCGGCGAAACGCTGACCCGCGACCCCGAGCGGATGATCGGCGGCAAGGCTCATCGCGAAGCGCAGCTCACGCTCCTGAATATCCTGGGAAAAGGCACCGGATGCCGAAAACGAGAGAACGGCGCCCAGCATAAGCCCGCACGCGCGGCGTGTGATCGTGTTCATTAAATTCCTCCCAAACGAGGCGGCAGGCCGCCCGCAAACCGTAACGGCACGACCATACGCAAAATCAGAACGGCGTCTACAATTTTTTTATGGCATTCATTTTTTGAATGATATACTATTTTTGTAAATGCTGGCTTGGCTTGATCGAGTCCTGTAGAGCCGAGGTAACAGGGAGGACCCGATGAGCGGCGCAATCGACAAGACACTGGGCATATTGGAGTTTCTCGCCGCCCGGCCGCAGGGGGCGGAACTCGTCGAGATCGCGACCGATTTGAACCAGTCGCGTAGCGGCTGCCATCGCACGCTTCTCGAACTCGTCGGCTACGGCTATGTGCGCCAGACCCAGCGCGGCGCATATAGGCTGACGACCAAGCTGCCGGCCATGGGGCTCAACTGGCTCAGCAAATCAGGACTTGTCGATATCGCCCAGCCCGCCCTGCGCCGCCTGGCAGAAAGCTCGCGCGAACTGGTGCGTCTTGGCATCGTCGATGGCGACCGCATGACGCTTGTCGCAAAGGCGCAGGGCGTCAATTCCGGCGTCCTCTACGATCCCGACATGGGCATCGACCTGAAGCTCTCATGCAGCGCAGCCGGTCATGCCCTGCTGATGACGCTTTCGGACGAGGAAGCCGCGCTGGCGGTCAGCAAACAGGGATTCGGAAATCCCAAGGATTTCGGGCCGAATGCCCCGACGACGCTCCCCGCACTTCTGGCCATGCTGCAGGAGCATCGCATGCGGGGGTTCAGCCTTATCCGCGACGTCTATGCGCCGGGAATGAGTTCGATGGCTGCACCCGTCCAACGGCGCGGCGAAGGCGTCACCGCCGCCGTTGTCATCGCCGGGCCTTCCATCCGCTTCACGGAGGAGCGCATGCTTGCATGCGGCTCCGACCTTCTGGCCACGGCCGGCGAACTGGCACTGCTGGGCAACGCGTCGCCGCTGCTGGAGTCTCGCGACGAAGGCACATGGGGGAACAGGGGCTAGGCCAAGCCCCAAAAGAAGAAGAGGCCGCCTCCCTATCGGGAGCGGCCTCTTGCACAGAAAGCGGACGACGGTCGTCAGACGTCCAGATTGGCCACCGACAGCGCGTTTTCCTGGATGAAGTCACGGCGTGGCTCGACCTCGTCGCCCATCAGGCGCGCGAAAAGCGAGTCGGCGTCGGTCGCGTCGTTTACCTTCACCTGCAGCAGGGAGCGCACGTTAGGGTCCAGCGTGGTTTCCCACAGTTGCTCGGCGTTCATCTCGCCCAGACCCTTGTAGCGCTGCATCGACAGGCCCTTGCGGCCGGTCGCGAATACGGCATCCAGTAGTGCCATCGGGCCGGAGATCGCCTCCGAAGTCTCGCGCCGGCGCAGCGTTGGCTGCTTGGTGTAGATTTCCTGAAGGCGTGCGGCGTAGCGGTCGAGTGCGCGCGCATCGGCCGAGCCGATCAGCGCCGCATCCAGCGTCACCGCTTCCTTCACGCCGCGCACGGTGCGCTCAAAGACGAGACCACCGGTTCCATCGTTGGAGGGGTTGACGCGCCCCTCCCAGCCACGCTCGGTCTCTTCCGAGATCATGTCCAGCCGTGTCGCGACATAGTGCGCCGCTTCCAGCGCCTGCGAGGGGTTGGCCAGGATCGCGGCGTTGAGCGCCCCGGCGATGGCCGCCTGCTCGACCACCGAGCGCGAATAGCGGGTGTGGAGGCCGTTCATCAGTGAGCGCACGGCAAGCGCATCCTCGATCACCGCACGCAGGTCCTGCGCCGTCCTCACCTCGCCGTCGCTCAACGTCAGCGACGCCTCGTCGAGCCCGGATTCGATCAGGAACTCCTCGAACGAACGCTCGTCCTTGATGTATTGCGAGGACTTGCCCCGGCTCACCTTGTAGAGCGGCGGCTGGGCGATATAGAGGTGGCCGCGCTCAATCAGTTCCGGCATCTGCCGGAAGAAGAAGGTAAGCAGCAACGTACGAATATGTGCGCCGTCCACGTCGGCGTCGGTCATGATGATTATCTTGTGGTAGCGCAGCTTGTCGGCGTTGAACTCGTCCTTGCCGATGCCCGTGCCGAGCGCCGTAATCAGCGTACCGATCATGTCTGACGACAGCATGCGGTCGAAGCGCGCACGCTCGACATTGAGGATTTTGCCGCGCAGCGGGAGGATCGCCTGGTTCTGCCGCGAGCGGCCGGACTTGGCCGAGCCGCCTGCCGAGTCACCCTCGACAATGAAGATTTCCGATTTGGCCGGGTCGCGCTCCTGGCAGTCTGCCAGCTTGCCGGGCAGCGAGGTGATGTCGAGAGCGCCCTTGCGCCTCGTCAGCTCGCGCGCCTTGCGCGCCGCCTCGCGGGCGGCGGCCGCTTCCACGACCTTGCCAACCAGCACCTTCGCCTCGGCCGGATGCTCTTCCAGCCACGTGTTCAGCGCCTCGTTGACGAGGCTTTCCACGACCGGACGCACCTCTGACGAGACCAGCTTGTCCTTGGTCTGAGAGGAAAATTTCGGGTCCGGAACCTTGACCGACAGGACGGCTGTGAGGCCTTCGCGACAATCGTCGCCCGTCAGCGACACCTTCTCCTTCTTGGAGATGCCGGATGTCTCGGCATAGCCGGTGACCTGCCGCGTGAGTGCGCCGCGGAAGCCCGCCAGATGCGTGCCGCCGTCGCGCTGCGGGATGTTGTTGGTGAAGGCCAGTACGTTCTCGTGGTAGGAATCGTTCCACCACATCGCCACTTCCACCGTGATGCCGTCACGCTCCGACTTGATCGCGATGGGCGAGGCGATGAGCGGCTTCTTGGCCCGGTCGAGATATTTGACGAACTCTTCCAGCCCGCCCTCGTAGAGCAGTTCCTGCTGCTTGATGTCGGCGTGGCGCGCATCGGTGAGGATGATGCGCACGCCCGAATTGAGGAACGCCAGTTCGCGCAGCCGGTGCTCCAGTGTCCCGTAGTCGAACTCGACCATTGTGAACGTCTCGGAGGACGGCAGGAAGGTCACTTCGGTTCCGGTCTCGTTGCCCGCATCGCCGGTCACGGCCAACGGCGCGTCGGCCACGCCGTGGGTGAAGCTCATCTCGTGAATCTTGCCGGCACGCCGGATTTTGAGCGCCAGATAGACGGAAAGCGCGTTGACCACCGATACGCCCACGCCGTGCAGGCCGCCCGAAACCTTGTAGGAATTCTGGTCGAACTTACCGCCGGCGTGAAGCTGGGTCATGATGACCTCGGCTGCCGAAACGCCCTCGCCGGAGTGAATGTCGGTCGGAATGCCGCGCCCGTTGTCGGTCACGGTGCACGAGCCGTCGGGATTGAGCGTCACGGTGACGCGGGTCGCATGGCCCGCCAGCGCCTCGTCGATGGCGTTGTCGACCACCTCGTAGACCATATGGTGCAGGCCCGAGCCGTCGTCGGTATCGCCGATATACATGCCGGGCCGCTTGCGAACCGCGTCCAACCCCTTCAAAACCTTGATGGAATCTGCGCCGTATTCGCTGCTGCCGCCGTTGCCGTTCTCGGTCTCGTCGCTCATGAATTTCCAATCTTGCCGTTCTGGAAGACGGCGGCTCGCTGAATGGCTCGAATCACCGCCCGAAGATGCCCAAGATATAGGCGTTCGAGGCCGGTTTTCCAAGGTTTGGGGCCGATTTGAATGGGGATTGCAGATGCCTCTGCCGGCCTTCGTGATTTGAACCGCGGCGGCATCGTCCCTAGATTGATCCAAGCCCCAACGGAGCCTCGCATGGACGCCAAACCGGCCCCCTTCATCCCGCCAGCGCCGCGGCCGCGCCAAAAGCCCCCCTCGACGCTGCAGATGATGCGGATCGTCTATCGCAACCCGCTCGAACTGTGGGGCGAACCGTCATACAACGAACCGTGGATTTCTATCTCCACCGGCATCGGCGGGCCACTGGTCATCGCCAACGACCCGGCCCTCATCCGTCACATCCTCGTCGACAACGCAAAGAACTACCGGATGGCGCGCGTGCGCCAGAAGATCCTGCGCCCGATCCTCAAGGACGGCCTGCTCACGGCCGAAGGGGACATCTGGAAGCGCTCCCGCAAGGCGATGGCACCGGTCTTCACGCCGCGCCACATCGCCGGCTTTGCCCAGCCGATGCTGCGCGTGTCGGAGGATTTCGCCGCGCGCTACGAGGATGGCGCCGTCGTGGACGTCGCGCGCGACATGACGATGCTGACCTACGAAATCCTGGCCGAGACGCTGTTCTCGGGCGAGATCGCGGGCGATCCGGATGATTTCGCCCATCAGGTGGATCATCTGTTCGAGACGATGGGCCGGGTTGATCCGCTGGACCTCATCGGCGCGCCCGACTGGCTGCCGCGCATCACGCGGCTGCGCGGGCGCAAGGCGCTGGCCTTCTTCCGCGGGCTGGTGGCCGAGACGATGCGCATGCGCAAGGAAAAGCTTTCCCACGACATCGAAGGCTCCCCCAACGATTTCCTCACCCTGCTGCTCAAGGCCGAAGGACCGGACGGGCTGACCGCGCAGGAGATCGAGGACAACATCATCACCTTCATCGGCGCAGGCCACGAGACGACGGCGCGTGCGCTCGGCTGGACCCTGTTCTGCTTGGCGGAGGCAACGTGGGAGCGCGATCGGGTCGAGGACGAGATCGACGAAGTCGTCGCCACCACGCCCGATCCCTACGAATGGCTCGGCAAGATGCCATACACGCGCGCCGCGTTCGAGGAGGCGATGCGGCTCTACCCGCCTGCAGCCTCGATCAGCCGGGAGGCGATCCAACCGGAACGCTGGCGCGATCTCGATATCGTCAAGGGCGCGCAAATCCAGATCATGCCGTGGACGATCCACCGCCATCGCAAGCTATGGGACA
This sequence comes from Neoaquamicrobium microcysteis, assembly GCF_008180155.1. Classification (GTDB taxonomy): domain Bacteria; phylum Pseudomonadota; class Alphaproteobacteria; order Rhizobiales; family Rhizobiaceae; genus Aerobium; species Aerobium microcysteis. The sequence continues at coordinate 310,648 of NZ_VSZS01000068.1, forward strand.
ACCCGGAAGCCTTCATGCCCGAACGCTTCCACCCGGAAAACCGCGAGGCGATCGACCGCTTCCAGTATCTGCCCTTCGGTGCCGGCCCGCGCATCTGCATCGGCGCAGCCTTCGCCATGCAGGAAGCGGTCATCGCGCTGGGCGTCCTGATGTCACGCTACCGGTTCGATACGGTGCCGGAAACCAACCCCTGGCCGGTGCAGAAACTGACGACCCAGCCACAGGGCGGCCTGCCGATGCGCGTGACGAGGCGTCAGCGCCCCTGAAAGATGTTCTCGACATGCACCGGCCAGCGGCGGGGCAGTACGGCGACCATGTCGAAGCGGATGGACAGCCGTGCATGGTCGGGCTGGCGGGCGAGCCAAAGATCGGTGGCGGCCTCGATCCGCCTTTCCGACATGCGCGCTATGGCTTCCATCGCCTGCACCAGTGTCGGCCGCACCTTGACCTCGACGATCAGTACGAGATCGCCGCGCCGCGCGATGAGGTCGATCTCGCCCAGCCTGGTGCGATGGCGACGGGCAACGATACGATACCCCTTGAGCCTGAGCGCCAGCGCTGCCAGCCATTCGCCGCGGTGCCCGCGACGTTCATGAAGCTGTCGGCTGGCGCGGCCTCTATCCGGCATCGCCCTTCAATTCCATGAGCCGTCGGTAGAGATCTCCCTTGCGCGCGCCCGTCATCTTCGCCGCTTCGCCGGCCGCCCGGGACGCGCCCAGTTCGGACGACAGCGAAACCAGCAGCGCATCGATGTCCTGCGCATCGGGTTGGGCCGATGCCGCCGGTGGACCGATGCAGATGACGATCTCGCCGCGAGGCGTATCCTCCTCCGCATAGGCCCGCGCCAGTTCCTGCAAGGAAGCACGGCGCATTTCCTCGAACGTCTTGGTGAGCTCGCGGCCAACGGCGGCGTCCCGTTCGCCCAGCACCTCGGCCATGGCGCCAAGCGTGTCGGCAAGCCGGCGCGGCGATTCGTAGAACACAAGCGTCGCCGGCACGGCCCGCAGTTCCTCCAGCCTCGACCTACGCTGCCCAGCCTTGGACGGCAGGAAACCCGCGAAGAGGAACGCATCCGAAGGTAGGCCCGAGGCGGTCAGCGCCGCCAGCAGCGCCGAGGGGCCGGGAATAGGTACCACGCGCCCACCCGCCTGCGTCACCTCGCCCACCAGCCGGAATCCGGGGTCGGAAACGAGCGGCGTGCCTGCATCCGACACTAGCGCGACGCTTCGTCCGCCAAGCACCGCCTCAACCAACTTCGGCCCCGCTTCGGCTGCGTTGTGTTCGTGATAGGCAGTGGTTCGCCGCCTTATGCCGTAGCGGTCGAGCAACACGCGGGTGACACGGGTATCCTCGCAGGCAACGATGTCGGCGGCCGCCAGCGTCTCCAGCGCGCGTATCGTGATGTCGGAGAGGTTGCCGATGGGCGTTGCCACCAGATAGAGCGCGGGCTCCAGCGGGCGGGCAGCAAACGCCGCCTGTCCGATCATGTAGCCGCGTTGCCGTTCGCCCTGTTCCAGCGCCATCGCGCTATCGTGCCAGATCGGCGACCACCGCGTCGAGCACGATCATGCCGGTGGACGTGGCACGCAGGCGCGAATTACCCACGGGCGCGACGAGGTTTTCTTCCTGAAGGGTCTGGATACGGCGAGACGACAGCGGCCTGCCGGACAGCTGCTCGTAGCGAGCGAGGTCGATGCCCTCCGTCAGCCGCAGTCCCATCAGCAGAAACTCGTCGGCCTCTTCCGAGCGCGTCAGCGTCTCGCCCCCGATCACGCCGTGCCCTCTGGCCTCGACCAGATTGGCCCACGTCTCAGGCATCTTCTCGGTGAAGGTGACGATGCGCTTGCCGTCCTCGATGAAGCGGCCATGTGCGCCGGGGCCGACGCCGACATATTCACCGTAGCGCCAGTAGACGAGGTTGTGCCGGCTTTCCGCCCCCGGCCTTGCGTGGTTTGAAATCTCGTAGGCGGGCAGGCCGCGTGCGGCGGTCACTTCCTGCGTCAGCCGGTAGAGGTCGGCGGCGTGGTCGGGGTCCGGCACGGAGAACTTTCCTGCCGCATGCAGCGCATGAAAGCGCGTCCCTTCCTCGATGGTGAGCTGGTAAAGCGATAGATGATCGGCGGCATGTCCGATGGCCGCGTCGAGTTCCTTCTCCCAAGCGTCCAGCGTCTGGTTCGGCCGGGCGTAGATCAGGTCGAAGGAAAGTCGCGGGAATGTTTCGCGGGCAAGCCGGATCGCGCCGAGCGCCTGGTCGACATCGTGCAGGCGGCCCAGAAAGCGCAGGTCTGCGTTGTTGAGCGCCTGTACGCCAAGGGAGACCCGGTTGATGCCTGCGGCGCGATATCCTCTGAACCGGGATGCTTCTACCGAACTCGGGTTCGCCTCAAGCGTCACCTCTATCCCGTCAGGCACCGTCCAGTTGGCCGCGATCGTTTCCAGCACCGCGCCGACCGTGTCCGGTTTCATCAGCGAGGGCGTGCCGCCGCCCAGGAAGATCGAGGTGACTTCACGCGGACCGGTGCGCGCTCGCATTGTCGCCAGTTCGCGCGCGAACGCGGCGGCAAAGCGCTCCTCGTCGATCTTCTGGTGCCGGACATGGCTGTTGAAGTCGCAATACGGGCATTTGGCCGCGCAGAAAGGCCAATGCACATAGACGCCGAACCCCGGCTGGCGGTCGTCGGGCATCATGCCTCGACCAGCATTGCATTGGCGAATTTGGCGAAGGCGCGGGCACGATGTGAAAGTCCAAGGTCGCCTCGTCCGGCTTCCCATGAATGCTTCTGCGACGCGGGCATCTCGCCAAACGTTTCTTCGTAGCCGTCCGGCTTGAACACGGGGTCGTATCCGAAGCCGCGCTCGCCGCGCGGCGGCCATACCAGCGTGCCCTCCACCTCGCCGCGGAAATACTCGGCATGACCGTCGGGCCAGCACAGGCACAATACGGCAACGAACCGGCCCGTGCGGGCGTCCGGCGTCACCGCGCCCTTCTCCTGCAGAAGATCCTCGACCCTGCGCATGGCCATGGCGAAGTCGCGGGTGCCGCTCTGTGTTTCGGCCCAATCGGCGGTGTAGACGCCCGGCGCGCCATCCAGCGCGTCGACCACCAGCCCGCTGTCGTCGGACAAGGCGGGCAGACCGGTCGCCGAAGCGGCGGCATGGGCTTTGGTGTAGGCGTTCTGCTCGAAGGTCGTGCCCGTCTCGGCAGGTTCCGCCAAACCGTATTCGGCCGCCGATTTCGCCTCCAGACCGAACGGTGCGATCAGGTCGGCGATCTCGGCCAGCTTGCCCTTGTTGTGGCTGGCGACCACGATCTTCTTTCCGTCCAGCTTGCGCATCTACAGTCCCCAGATCCTCGGGTTGGCGATCTCCAGCGAGTTGCCCGCCGGATCGCGAAAATAGATCGAGCGCCCGCCCTGGGGCCATTCGAAATCGGCCTCGATCGTAACGCCGTTCGCTTCAAGATGCGCCTTCCAGCGCTCGATCTCGTCTTCAGTGCCACGAAAGCAGAGATGACCGTCGCCCTTGGTGCCGTGCGGCGGAACCGGCAGCCTGGCATCTGCGGCCGGCGGCTTCACTGTCTTGTCAGCGTCGAAGAGCAGCAACACGCCCTCCCCGCAGCGGAAGAAGACGTGCCGACCCTCGACTTTTGCAATGCGCTCCAGCCCCATCACCTCGCCGTAGAACCGCTCGGCCTTGTCGAGGTCGTCCACGTAAAGCGCAGATTCTAGGATGCCGGAGGGCGTCATCTCGATCGTCTCAGGCGATCGCCATTTTCTGCAGGTTCACCAGCCTCGCGATACCCGCTTTGGCCAATCCCATCAGGGCGGCGAACTCTTCCTCGGAGAAAGGTTCGCCCTCGGCCGTGCCCTGCACCTCAACGATACCGCCCTTGCCGGTCATGACGAAATTGGCATCGGTGCCGGCGGACGAGTCCTCGTCATAGTCGAGATCGATCACCGGCACGCCGTCATGGATGCCGCAGGAAATCGCCGCGACGTGGTCTTTCAGGACCTTGGACACGCTGATCATCTGGCGCGCTTCCATCCACTTCAGGCAGTCATGCAGCGCCACGAACCCCCCGGTAATGGCCGCAGTGCGCGTACCGCCATCGGCCTGGATCACGTCGCAGTCGACTGTGATCTGCATCTCGCCAAGCGCCTGAAGATCAACGACGGCACGCAGGCTGCGGCCGATGAGACGCTGGATTTCGAGCGTGCGGCCGCCCTGCTTGCCCGACGATGCCTCGCGGCGCATGCGATCGCCCGTGGAGCGGGGAAGCATACCGTATTCAGCGGTGACCCAGCCCTTGCCCGAATTGCGCATCCAGCCCGGCACCCGCTCCTCGAGGCTGGCGGTGCACAGCACGTGCGTGTCGCCGAACTTGACGAGGCACGAGCCTTCCGCGTGCTTGGATATGCCGCGTTCGAAGGAGATAGCCCGCATCTCGTCGGGCTGGCGCTTGGATGGCCGCATGTTTTTCTTCCGGTCCTGTTCGATTGTCGCGGGCTTTTAGCCCCGGCAGACCCAAGACGCAAAGGAAAAGGCACCCCTGGCAGCCTTTCCCACCGTTGCTTCGGCATGCCAGCCGACTATATTTCTGCAATGAAAGAGGCAAGATCGACGATGACCAAGCCATTGGCCGACCCGCAACTGCAGTCGCTGGATGCGCGCTCACGCGACATCTTCCGCACCATCGTCGACACCTATCTGCGCGACGGTGAGCCGGTCGGCTCACGTAACCTCTCTAGGTTGCTGCCGCAGTCGCTTTCGCCTGCCACCATCCGCAACGTTATGAGCGACCTCGAGCAGTTGGGCCTGATCTACGCGCCGCACATCTCGGCCGGGCGGCTCCCGACCCAGCAAGGCCTGCGATTCTTCGTCGATGCGTTCATGGAGCTGGGCGACCTCTCCGATGACGAGCGCCGGGTAATCGAGGCGCAGGTCAAGGCATCCGGCAGCGGCGCGACGCTGGAGCACATGCTGACGGATGCCAGCCAGATGCTTTCGGGCATGTCGCGCGGTGCGGGCCTCGTGCTGGCCACCAAGAACGAGGTGCCGCTCAAGCATATCGAGTTCATCCAGCTGGAGCCCACCAAGGCACTGACCGTGATGGTCTCGCAGAACGGCGACGTGGAAAACCGCGTCGTCGACCTGCCTGTCGGCGTCACCGCGTCGCAATTGCACGAGGCGTCCAACTTCCTCAACGCGCATATTCGTGGCCGCACGCTGGCGGAAGCGAAATCGGAGATCGCGAAGCTGAAGGAGGAAACCAAGGCTGCGCTCGATACGCTCTCCCAGGATCTTGTCGAACGCGGGCTTGCCGTCTGGGCAGGCGCCGAAAGCGGCCTTCCCGCGCGCCTGATCGTGCGCGGCCGGGCAAACCTGCTCGAAAACGTCACCGCACAGGCAGACATCGATCTGCTGCGCCATCTCTTCGACGACCTAGAAACCAAGGAAGGGTTGATCCAGCTGCTCGACCTTGCCGAGGAGGGCTCGGGCGTGCGCATCTTCATCGGCTCGGAGAACAAGCTGTTCTCGCTGTCCGGCTCGTCACTGGTGGTGGCGCCGTATCGCGACAAGGATGCCCGCGTGATCGGTGCTCTGGGCGTGATTGGCCCGACACGGCTCAACTATGCCCGCATCGTACCGATGGTGGACTATACGGCGCAGATGATAAGCCGGATGATCCGGTAGTCCCGTCACGACGGGGAACATAGGAACGGATTCCCCTTTCGCCTCTTGATTTTCAACGCCCGAACCTCGATATCGGGCGCAAATCCAGAAACGTTCCAGGACGGGATCAGGCGATGAGCGAACAGCCCAAAGACGAACGCGCGCCCGAGCAAACCGCGGCGAAGTCCGAATACGCCGAAACCGCGGCGACCGGTGAGGCCTTCCAGGCGGAGAATGCCGGCCAGGATGCGGACTACGAGGCGGTCGTGCGACTGGTGAAGGAGAACGAGGAGCTCAAGGATCGCGCGCTGCGCTTTGCAGCCGAGATGGAGAATCTGCGCCGACGCACCGCGCGCGACGTGCAGGACGCCAAGGCGTACGCGATTGCCAACTTCGCACGTGACATGCTGCAGGTTTCCGACAATCTGCGCCGCGCCCTCGACGCGATCCCGGCAGAGGCGAAGGCATCCGGCGATGCCGGTTTCACCGCGCTGATCGAAGGCGTGGACATGACGGAACGCGCGATGCTGTCAGCGCTGGAACGCCATGGCGTCAAGAAGCTCGACCCGCACGGCGAGAGGTTCGACCCGCACTTCCATCAGGCGATGTTCGAGGTTCCGAACCCTGACGTGCCCGCCAACACGGTGGTCCAGGTCGTCCAGACCGGGTACGTCATCGGCGAGCGGGTGCTGCGTCCCGCGATGGTCGGCGTCGCCAAGGGCGGGCCGAAACAGGCTGCCGAACAGGCCAACGCCGCCGAGCCCGGCCCGCCGGATCCGCGCGCCGAAAAGGACGCCTGATCTTTCGTCATCCCCCGCCTTCCGCTAGAAATTCCGGCGGGAGGCCGCGATGAACCAGATTATCTTTCTCGACTATGCCGGCGTCGCGGTGTTCGCGGCGACGGGTGCGCTGGCCGCGTCCCGCAAGCAGCTCGACATCATCGGCTTCCTGTTCTTTGCCGGGCTGACCGGCATCGGCGGCGGCACCGTGCGCGATCTCATTCTCGGCGCACCTGTCTTCTGGGTGCAGAACCACGACTACCTGGTCGTCTGCGCCGCCATGGCCATCGCCGTCTACTTCTCGGCGCACCTGATCGAATCCCGCTACAAGCTGCTCTTGTGGCTCGACGCCATCGGCCTCGCCGCATACTGCGTATTCGGAGCGTGGAAGGGATTGGTGATGACCGGTTCTGCCTTGGTCGCGGTCGTCATGGGCATGCTCACGGCGACGTTCGGCGGCATATTGCGCGACCAGATCGCCGGGGAACCGTCGGTGCTGATGCGGCCCGAAATCTACGTCACGGCGGCGATGGCCGGCGCGGTCACCTTCACGGTACTGGACATAGCCGGCCTTCCGCTTCTGCTTTCCGCAGCGCCCGCCTTTGCCGTCGCGTTCATCATTCGCGGCGGCGCGATATGGTTCGGCTGGTCGTTTCCGCCCTACAAGAGCCGGCCGGGAAGACGCCCCGAAGATATTCCGTAGGTCACGCCAGTCCGCGTTGCTCGGCTTCCTGCCTGAGGTTCTGCCGTGGGCGCGGGCCCACTTGCTGGATCACCAGCCCAGCCGCGAGCGATCCAAGAGCGCCGCACTCGGCGAGGCTGCGCCCGGTCGTGTAGCCATGCAGGAAGCCGGCCGCGTAGAGATCGCCAGCACCGGTGGTATCCACCAGTTCCGCGATCTCGATGGCGTCGATCTGGACCGTCTCGTCGCCGCGGATCGCGACCGAGCCATGCTCGGAGCGCGTGACTGCCGCCAGCTTGCAGTCCTTTCGGATCGCCTCCAGCCCCGCCTCGAAGGACGAGGTCTGGTAGAGCGACTTCAGCTCGCTCTCGTTGGCGAACACGATATCGACCATGCCCGATCGCATCAGATCGAGAAACTCGTCGCGGTAGCGATCGACGCAGAAGGGGTCCGACAGCGTCATCGACACTTCCCGGCCTGCGGCATGAGCGTGCGCGGCAGTGAGGCGTATCGCTTCCTTGGCGCGCGGCGGGTCCCAGAGGTAGCCCTCGAAGTAGGTGACCTTCGCTCCCTTGGCCTTTTCTTCTTCCACGTCCTCCGGGCCAAGCTCGACGCACGCACCCAGATAGGTGTTCATCGAGCGCTCGCCATCGGCGGTCACGAAGATCATCGAGCGGGCCGTGGGCGGTTCGCCCGCAAGCGGGCTTGTGTCGAAGGCGACACCCTGCGCCCGGATATCATGCGTGTAGATGCCGCCGAGATGGTCGTTGCTGACCTTGCCGAAATAGGCAGCGCGTCCGCCGAAACTGGCAATGCCCGCAGCCGTGTTTCCGGCGCTACCGCCCGACGCCTCGATGGCCGGGCCCATGCGGCTGTAGAGCAATTCCGCCCGCTCGGCGTCGATCAGGTTCATCGCCCCCTTGATGATGCCGTTATCGGTGAGGAAGGCTTCGTCGCAGCGAGCGATGATGTCCACGATGGCGTTGCCGATGCAAAGCACGTCGTACTGGTTCATGAAAATCTCCGGAGAGCCGGCAAGGACCTTGCCAGCCGACATTGTACATGCGTCGGGTTTAGCCGGTGGAGACGAAAAGGCAAGTCCGCCACCGGGACTAGCAATGCACTACAATCTACAGTATATGCCCGCATCATTTTTCTACCGCGGTATCCTCATGGCTGAGAGCTGGTCATTTCAATTCGATGGCGATCAACCCGAACGCCTCTATCGCGACGGCTGCACGCAATTCGACGACGGTCCGTTTCGCGGCTGGATGGAAGGCGTGGAGATGCGCCGCGGCTTCCATCTCTATCGCATTACCGGGCGCTCCAGCCACCGCTACAGTCTCATCCCCAAGGGCGTGATGGAGCGTGGCTCCATCGTGCTGGGGACGATGCTGGGCGGCGCCGGCCGCGTCACGACCGAAGGTGCGCAAGAACAGAGCTGGCGCGACGAGCGCCGCTTCTTCGCCGTGACGCCTGAAGCGCAGATCGGCTACCATATCGAACCGGGTCGCAAGTGGAGCGTGGCGGGCCTCGTGCTTACCCCCGAAGCTCTTGCGGAACTGGCCGGCGACGACGAGTTGCCCGCGCTGGCTCGCGAGACGCTGGACGGTAAGCTGGGACCGTATTCGCTGATGCGGCCGCTTGCCGATGCAACGATGGCGCGTCTGGCCAGAGACCTTTTCGACCTCTCCTACACCGGCTCCATGGCCTCGCTCCATCGGCAGGCCTGCTGCCTGCATTTTCTCGCCGGCCTCCTCGAGAGGCTGGGGGCCGAGGATAATTCGAGCGAAATTTCCGCGCGCGACAAGGTGCGCGTGCGCGAGGCCCGCGAAAGGCTGGTTTCCGATCTGCGCGATCCGCCGGACCTCCACGAGCTGGCGCACTCAGTCGGGCTCAGCGCCCGGCGTCTGAACGAGGGCTTTCGCGCAGTCTTCGGCACGACCGTCTTCGAGCATCTGCGCGACGCCCGGCTGGATGCGGCACGCATCATGCTGCATGAGGAAACGCAGGTTCCGCTCAAGCAGATCGCATGGCGGGTCGGCTACGCCCATTCGACCAACTTCATCAGCGCCTATCGCCGGCGCTTCGGCACATCGCCCGCGAGGCATCGGCGCGGCTGAAGCCGATATAGCAAGCGCAAAGCTATGCGCCGCTGCAAAGCCTATGCGCGCGGTCTTTCGCGTTGATGGGCGCGATCGTGCGCGACTAAACGTGCCGCCTCTGCGATGCGGCCCGCCCTCCCCGGTCGGAATACGCGTTCTCGGACAATCTGCGCGATGGCGAAGCCCGCCGGCCTGGCACCAGGCGGTCACGCCTGCGCGCGATCAGCCAACCCCGGATCAGGACGACCATGCTCATGAAGGCATTCACCTTTCTTTTCATTCACCAGCTGCGGCTGCACAGCGACGGCATTCCAAGACAGCCGGCGAGGGCGCGCATATGAGAGCGCTTCTGATAGCGGCACTCTGCGGCTCGCTTGCTGCATGCAGCCAGACGACGGCAACGGTCGACGCTGAAGGCGGGCATCACACGCCCCGGCAGGCACGTACGGCTGCCGCGGCACACCCCAGCCAGACTGCCGCTGCCGCCGACGAGTGCGACAAGGCCATCCAGAACCAGACCAATGCTGCGATGCTGGGCGGCGCGCTCGGTATGGCGGGTGCGTTCGGCGGTTTCGGCGGGCGCGGCGGAGCCATCGCGGGGCAGGTCGCATCCACGGCGGGCGGCGCGATCGCCCGGTCTCAGTCCGCGCAGGCGCGCGCCAACGTCATGCACCAATGCCAGCAGCGGTACGCGTCGTGAGCAGAGATCCTATGAAGATGATGATCGCGGCGTTTCTCGCCGTGGTCGCTTCTCTCTTTCTGGCATCCTACGCGTCAGCCTTGTCCAGCAGCGAAGCAGGCTCGGTGGTCGAGGTGCTGGAACGGCTGGTCGAGGAGCATGGCGAGCCGGTCTACTACGACGAAGAGGCCGCCGACGAATGGTTCGAACTGGACACCGAAGCCCTTATCCCCGCGGCGGGGTTCTCGCGCGAAAGCTGGAGAAAGGCCTATGGCAACAGCCTCAAGGGCTTGATGGCGTCCGTTCCGGAGGCGGAATTCGAAGCCGTGTTCGCGGGGCTTGAAGACAACGTTACCAGCATCCAGGGCCTTACAGCGGAGCAGAAGCGCGAAGCCGTCTCCGATCTGCGTGCGCATGTGGACCGCGCCCGGGCGCTGCGGGCCGAAGGCGCAAGCCATGTCGATGCCCTCGCCCCCTACGCTGAACGGCTTCGCGCCCTGACCGATTTCTAGGCTTCCGAATACAGGCCGAGGGTACGGTCGGCCTGGGCGTCCCGTCTGGTCAACGGGGCGCAGAGGCCTTCGCGTGGGGCCGCGCGAAGGCCTCGTTACCTTGCAGGGCAGCGGTACGCGACATATCTGCGTTTCAGACCGCAGGTGAGCCATGATCCTCGAAGCCGCTTCCGCAGCAGCCAGCCGGCTGCTGACCGCCGAGTTCCGCGCCGTCTTTTTCAAGACGCTGGGCCTGACTGTGCTGGCCTTGATCGGGCTGTGGTTCGGTATCACTAGCCTGTTCGAGGCGTTTGCCCTCCCGCCGCTTCAGGAGATGCTCCCGGACCTGCCGGCGTGGGCCGGGTGGATAGGGCTTCTGGCTGCCGTGTTCGCCGGGCTCGCACTGGCGCTCGGGCTTGGCCTGCTGATCGCACCGGTAACGGCCATCATCGCAGGCTTCTTCCTCGACGATGTGGCCGAGATAGTGGAGCGCGAGGACTATCCGCTCGATCCGCCTGGCCGCGCCCTTTCGATGACCACGGCGGCTTTCGTATCGGTAAAGTTTCTTTGCCTCGTGATCGTGGGAAACCTGTTCGCGCTGCTGCTGTTGCTGATACCGGGCGTCAACATCGCGGCGTTCTTCATCGTGAATGGCTATCTGCTCGGCCGCGAATTCTTCGAGTTCGCCGCTATGCGCTTCCGCACCGAGGCCGAAGCCAAGGCGCTGCGGCGCAGGCATGCCGGCACCGTATTCATCGCGGGGCTGCTGATTGCGGCGGTCCTTTCGGTGCCGATCGTCAACCTGCTGACACCGCTATTCGCTGCCGCCATGATGGTGCACCTGCACAAGATGGTTTCGGCCAGGGAAGACGGTGTGCCGCTCGCGATGGCCGGCTACCAACGCTGAACGCGGCCTCCCCCCCTTCATCCGCTACTGTCCCTGCCAACGCCGGATTGACGAACGGCTAAATCCGCGATATCCAATCTTGACATTGTCAATTTAACGGATACGCGCAATGATCGACCTCGTTCTCGCCGTTCTCCATCATCTGCTTGTGTTCACCATCGTCGCGATCTTCGCGATCCAGATGACGATTGTGCGTCCTGGCCTCGCGGCTGGCGGTATCGCGAGACTGGCGCGCTTCGACGGCGCCTATGGCGGTCTCTCGATGGCCGTGATCGCAGTCGGCTTTGGGCGAGCGATCTGGGGGCTTCGCGGGTGGGAATACTACTCGACCTACTGGGTGTTCTGGGCCAAGGTCGGTGCGTTCATCCTCGTCGGGCTTCTCTCCATCCCGCCGACATTGCGGTTCCAGCGCTGGCTGCGCGCTGCCAAGGCCGATGCGTCCTTCGTCGTGCCGCAAGAAGAGATCGGGGCCGTGCGCCAGTGGCTGCACCGCGAAGGCCTGGTCCTGATCTTCATCCCGATCCTCGCGGCCATGATGGCGCGCGGCATCGGCTACTAGACGACCACCTCATCGAGGGTCTCGATCGGCACCAGAGGCGCGGGGATCGCAGTCGTCTTTTCCGAAGACTTGCAGATATCGGCGATCACGCAGGCCGGGCAGTCCGGCTTGCGTGCCTTGCACACATAGCGTCCGTGCAGGATGAGCCAATGATGGGCATGGCGCATGTACTCTTCGGGTATGATCCGCACGAGCGTATCTTCAACCTGCTCCGGCGTCTTGCCCGGCGCCAGCCCGATGCGATTGCCGATCCGCAGGATGTGCGTATCAACCGCCATCGTCGGCTGCCCGAAAGACATGTTCAGCACGACGTTCGCGGTCTTGCGGCCGACTCCGGGCAACGTCACGAGTTCTTCGCGGGTTTGCGGCACCTCGCCGCCGAAATCGTCGATCACCGCCTGAGAAAGCGCGATCACGTTCCTGGCCTTGTTGCGCCAGAGGCCGATGGTGCGGATGTGCTGGCCGACCGTCTCCTCGCCCAGCGCCAGCATCTTTTGTGGCGTATCGGCGATCTCGAACAGTGCCCGCGTCGCCTTGTTCACGCCGGCATCGGTCGCCTGCGCTGACAAAACCACCGCAACAAGCAAGGTGAACGCGTTGACGTGCTCGAGTTCTCCCTTCGGCTCCGGCCGCTGGATCGAGAAACGGCGGAAAATCTCGGCGATTTCGGCACGCGTGTATGCCGTCAGCCGTCGGCGCCCGGATATGGGGCGCCGCCGCGCTGAAGCAGGCGCGTCTTTTTTGATCTTGGGCTTTTCCATGCGCACTCTATACTCTTGGCCATGGCCGAAACGAAAGCCGCAGACGAACCGTTTTTCCATGCGCTGCTGACGCCCCACCGTTCGCTCGGGCGCACCGGCTTCATCGTGCTGATGAGCGTTCTGGGCGTGATGTGGCTGGGCACCGGCCTGTTCTTCCTGTCGATCGGTGCGTGGCCGGTCTTCGGCTTTTTCGGCCTCGACATGCTGGCCATCTACATCGCCTTCAAGCTGAACTACCGTGCTGCACGTGCGCGCGAGGAGGTGTCGGTGTCGCGCTCCGCGCTCGACATCCGCAAGGTCGCGCCCTCGGGAACGGTCGAGGCGCATCGCTTCAACCCGTTCTGGACGAAATTCCGGGTCGCCCGGCACGAAGAGATCGGCATCACCGGCATGGCGGTGGAGGGTGAAGGCAGGCGCGTGCCGATCGGCGCGTTCCTCAACCCGGACGACCGTGAGAGTTTCGCGACCGCGTTCGGCCACGCGCTGGCGACGGCGAAAGCCGGCTGACAAGGCAGGAATCGGGTGGCGAAACACACGCCCGATGGCGATATTGGCGACAAGGAGATATTGCCATGAACGCCCAGTCAGCAATCCTGCAACGCGACATCACGCCCACCGGCGACGACTACGAGGTCGTTCGCAGCGCCATCGAGAAGATCAGCCTCGACTACCGGGACCAGCCGTCGCTGGAGCAACTAGCCGAAGAGGTCGGAGAAACGCCGACGGGCCTCCAGAAGCTGTTCACGCGGTGGGCCGGCCTGTCGCCCAAAGGCTTCCTCCAGGCGGTGACGCTCGATCACGCCCGCCGGCTGCTGGACGACGGCCTTCCGCTGCTCGACGCCGCCTTCGAGGTGGGCATGTCGGGGCCGGGCCGTCTGCACGACCTGTTCGTCACGCATGAAGCCATGTCGCCCGGCGACTACAAGAGCCGCGGCAAGGGGCTGACGATCCGTTACGGCTGCCATCTGTCGCCGTTCGGCATGGCGCTCGTCATGGTTACGGATCGTGGGCTGGCTGGCCTTGCGTTCTGCGACCATGGAGACGAGCGGGCTGCCTTCGAGGATATGTCCGGACGCTGGCGCAACGCGACCTATGTCGAGGACCTTTCGGCCACCGCCCCCTACGCCGCGCGCATCTTCGACCCCGCGCGCTGGAGGGCAGAAGAGCCGCTGCGCGTCGTGCTCATCGGCTCCGATTTCCAAATCCGCGTCTGGGAAGCGCTGCTGAAAATTCCGATGAACCGGGCACGCACCTACTCATCCATCGCCAGCGAGATCGGCAATCCAGCCGCCTGCCGCGCGGTCGGCGCGGCGGTGGGCGCAAATCCGGTCTCCTTTGTCGTGCCCTGCCACCGCGCGCTCGGCAAATCCGGCGCACTGACGGGCTATCACTGGGGGCTGACGCGCAAGCGGGCGATCCTCGGTTGGGAGGCCGGGCAACTGGCAGGCTGAAACGGCTTACGGCAGCCCACGAAATCGGCTAGAGCCTCCTGAAGATGCATTCGGAGGCTCATTCGTGATTATCGTCATCGGCTCCATCAATCTCGACCTCATCGCGACAGTCGACCGCCTGCCGAAGCCGGGCGAAACAGTGCCTGGCGACGGGTTCTCGACCGCGCCGGGCGGCAAGGGCGCGAACCAGGCGCTGGCCGCCAGGCGCGCGGGCTCGGAGGTTCGCATGGTCGGCTCCGTCGGCAAGGATGCATTCGCGCAGGAAGCGCTTTCGCTGCTGGCCGAAGGTGGCGTCGATCTCCTGAGCGTGCGCGAAGCGCATACGGCCACCGGCATCGCCGTCATCCTCGTCGAGGAAAGCGGCGAGAACGTCATCGCCATCGTGCCTGGAGGCAACGGCACCGTCGCTGCGGGAGACGTCGCCGCGGCGGCCCTTGCCGGGGACGACGTGCTCATGCTCCAGCTCGAGGTGCCCATCAAGGCGGTCAAGGCCGCCCTTGAAGCGGCCCGGGAGGCCGGTTCGATCTCGATCCTCAACACCGCGCCATTCATGCCGGAGGCGGCCGACCTTCTCGCGATGGCCGACTACGTCGTCGCCAACGAAACCGAGTTCGATCTCTATGCCGAGGCGCTGAAGCTTTCGGGCGATGACCGCGAAGCAAGGATGATCGACTTCTGCACCCGTACCGGCCGCATCATCGTCGTCACGCTGGGCGCGGACGGCGTGGCGGCTGCAACGCCTCAGGGCGTGGTTCGGGCAACGGGGCTGAAGATCACGCCCGTCGATACGGTCGGCGCGGGCGACACGTTCTGCGGCTATCTGGCCGCTGGTTTCGATGCCGGTTTGTCGCTTGAGGACGCACTGCGGCGCGCGGCGGTGGCCGGCTCGCTGGCGTGCCTGAAGTCAGGCGCACAGCCTTCAATTCCCATGGCGGCAGACGTCGACGAAGCGTTGGGCGCGTAGAGCCCGCGCCTATTCGCTCTCGCCGTCGAGCGCGGCAATCGAGACGCCCGCGATTTCGGCCGCCGTCAGCCTTGCGGCGCCTGCCCGGGCGATACGCAGCATCAGCGCCTTGCGCGTGGAGGCGGCGAGCCGGTGCTCGGGCGCATCGCGCAGGATTTCCGCGCCGTAGCCGTCAGACAGGATGAACCCGCATTCGGGCGGGAATATCTCGGCCGGCACGTCCGGATGGGTCGCGAAGAAGAAGCGATCGGAATGAAGCCTGTATTCGGGCCATTTGCGATCGACGCGGAAATCCTCGATCGACGACTTGATCTCGATGATCCAGATGTCGCCCTTGCGTGTGAGCGCGACGAGATCGGCCCGCCGACCGGTCGAAAGGCAGATCTCGGGAATCACAACAGCGCCCATCTCCAGCAACAGGCGCTGGACGCCGCGGCGCACGACCATGGCGCGCTCGGACTGGCGTCCGTCGGCAAGGGGGTTGACGAGAATCGGCGACACGATGGGCATGGCCTACATTGCCACCAAAACCCGGCCTGTTGAACAGTGCGCCAGAGACCTCCTGCCCTCTCCCGCCATGGCGAGGCGCATCACAGGTTTCCCGCCAGACGCAAAGAGGCAAAGCGCCGCCCTCTACTGGCGAACCCGCAAAAAATGTTGCCGATTTACCATATCGTCGCAGTAACCATCGGTTGCCGATGCTGGAGCCCCATTGCGCCACTTGGCAACAAACGAAAGCTGAGCGAAAGAGAAAGTGACGAAAATGCGGCTCGAATCGGGCGGCAAACGACAGAGATCGCAGGAACGGGCATGCACAGACGGCAGTTCTTGATTGGAGCCACGGCGCTGGTGGCGGTGACCGCACTCGCAGGGTGCACCACCGGCGGGATGAGCGTTTTCACCGCCGAGTATGGGTCGGTGAAGGACGCCGGGTATCAACTCCCGCAAATCCCGATCGCGAAGGTGCCCCGCAAGTATCATCGGCAGATCGTCAAGTACGACACCGCCGAGAAGGCTGGGACCATCATCGTCGATACGAACGAGAAGTTTCTCTATTACGTGATGCCGGAAGGCCGGGCGATGCGCTACGGCATCGGCGTCGGGCGCGAAGGCTTCGAATGGTCGGGCACGGCGCGCATCGCCATGAAGCGCGAGTGGCCGACATGGACGCCGCCCGCAGAAATGATCCGGCGCCAGCCCGAGCTGGCCAAATGGCGGGGCGGACAGCCCGGCGGCCTGCAAAACCCGCTCGGCGCGCGGGCGCTCTATCTCTTCAACGCGCGTGGCGATACGGGCTACCGCCTGCACGGCACGCCGGAATGGAATTCGATCGGCCATGCGATGTCCTCAGGCTGCATCCGGCTGATAAACCAGGACATCATTGACCTGTACAACCGCGCCGAAAACGGCGCGAAGGTCATCGTGGTGTAATGCGGACCGTCTAGGCAACACCGACGTCCAAAATGCAGAAAACCGGGCGATACGCCCGGTTTTTTGTTGCTGTCTGTAGTGTCCACGGCGTTTTCGGCCTTACGAAATCTGCTCGACCTGCTGCACTTCCGGCACGAAGTGGCGAAGCAGGTTCTGGATGCCGTGCTTCAGGGTGGCCGTCGAGGACGGGCAGCCAGCGCACGCGCCCTTCATGTGAAGGAAGACCGTGCCGTTCTCGAAACCGCGGAAGGTGATGTCGCCGCCGTCCTGCGCCACTGCGGGGCGAACACGCGTATCGAGCAGTTCCTTGATGGTGAGAACGATTTCCTCGTCCTCCTTGTCGTAGAACTCCTCGCCGGCCTCGGCCGCACGACCATCGCCCGCATGGGTGGCCGATGCCATGACCGGCTGGCCCGACATGAAATGCTCCATGATCGCGCCGAGGATTGCCGGCTTGAGGTGCTGCCAATCCGGGTCCTCCGCCTTGGTGACGGTCACGAAATCATAGCCGAAGAAGACGCCGACCACGCCCGGTACGTCGAACAGGCGTCCGGCAAGGGCGGAAGCGGCACGTGCCGCCTCGGCATCGCGAAAATCGGCCGTTCCTTCTTCCAGCACCACCTTGCCCGGCAGGAACTTGAGCGTTGCGGGATTTGGGGTGGCTTCGGTCTGGATGAACATCGCCGTTCTCCGTTCGTACAGTTTGGAATAATTCTAAATAGGCCTAACGGCCGTGGACTGCAAGCGTCAATCTTGCTGTGATATGGGGATCGAACCGCCCGGCTGCAAATGCGCGCGCCTATGCCAGGCTTTCGATATCCTCGTCCGAAAGGCTCATCGGCACGACGGTCACGGGAATGGGGAATGCGGCTCCCTTGCCCGCGACGGAGGCGACCAGCGGGCCTGGCCCCTCCTTGGCGTTGCCAGCGGCGAGAACCAGAATGGCGATGTCCTGATCGTCTTCGATGAGCTTGTGGATTTCGTCGGCCGGCAATCCCTCGCGGATCACGAGTTCGGGCTCTATGCCGATCTCTTCGCGCACCTTGACGGCATGGGCGTCAAGTGCTGCGGCAGCGGCGGCGTTCGCCTCCTCGCGCATGATCTGCTCCACGCCCAGCCAGTGCTGGAAGTCGCCCGGCTCGATCACGTAGAGCAACACCACGACCCCGCTGGTGGAGCGCGCGCGGCGCGCGGCATAGGCGATGGCGCGCTCGGCCTCGGGCGTATCGTCAACGATCGCAAGGAACTTGCGCCGGTGACCGGCCTCGCGGATCAGACGTTTGGAAACCATCGACTCTCCCGACCCGCATCGTGTTGCGGAGGCGCAATCTGCCACTGGACGCGGCAACGGGCAAGCCGCGTCGCGTCAGCGCTTTCATCAACGGGTCAGTCGGCCAGCAGGCCGATGATCTCACGCACGGTCTTCATCGTGCCCTCGGCGATGGTCCCTGCCCGTTCGCCACCATCACGCAGGACACTGTCCACATAGGCCGTGTCGGCATAGATACGCCTCATCTCGGCCGCGATCGGAGCTAGTCGATCGACGGCCAGGTCCGCCAGCGCCGGCTTGAACACGGAGAACTGCTGCCCGCCGAACTCGGCGATCACGTCCTGCCGGCTGCGCTCGGCGAGCGCAGCGTAGATGCCGACGAGGTTGTCCGCCTCCGGCCGCTCCTTCAGGCCGTCCAGTTCGGACGGCAACGGCTCGGGATCGGTCTTGGCCTTCTTGATCTTCTTGGAGATCGTGTCTGCATCGTCGGTCAGGTTGATGCGCGAGAGATCCGACGGGTCGGACTTCGACATCTTTTTGGAACCGTCGCGCAGGCTCATGACGCGCGTAGCGGGGCCCTCGATCAGCGGCTCGGTCAGCGGGAAGAAACCGCTGACGTTTTCCTCGCCCATCTGCATCTCGACGCCCACGCCCAGGCTGGCGATCTTCCTCGAGAAATCGTTGTTGAACTTCGCGGCAATGTCGCGGGTCAGCTCCAGATGCTGCTTCTGGTCGTCGCCCACCGGCACGTGCGTGGCGCGATAGACGAGAATGTCGGCGGCCATTAGGCTCGGATAGGCGAGAAGGCCGAGCGACGCATTTTCGCGATCCTTGCCGGCCTTGTCCTTGAACTGCGTCATGCGGTTCATCCAGCCGATCCGCGCTACGCAGTTGAAAACCCATGCCAACTCTGCGTGCTGCATCACGCGGCTCTGGTTGAAGACGATGTGCTTCTTCGGGTCGATGCCGGCTGCAAGGAAGGCGGCGGTGATCGAACGCGTCTGCGCGGGCAGATCGTCGTGCACCAACTGCGCCGTAATCGAGTGCAGGTCGACCACGCAGTAGATGCAGTCGTGACTTTCCTGCAGGGCGACAAACTTGCGGATCGCACCGAGATAGTTGCCGAGGTGGAGATTTCCGGTCGGCTGCACGCCGGAAAAGACGAGAGGCTTGAAGCTGTTCATGAAAAACGTCCGGGGCTGGTGGAGGGCCTCGTTTCTGGCGAGGGCGTCAATCGCGAGGGGCTGATAGCGCGATGGTCGGGCGCCATCAAGGCGCATTTTCGTCCGTGGTTGCAGGGGCGGCCGCGCCGGGCTTTCGCTTCATGCTGCGCATGACCTGCCGGAAGTCCGCGCCGCCGGTGCCGAAGGCCAGCGCGAAATAGACGATCATGCCGCATCCTGTCAGCAGCGCCAGCGCGCCGATCTGCTCGATCAGGCTGGCATCGGGACCCAGCCACGGCTGCAGGAAGCCGGCTCCGAACCAGAGTGCGACGGCCATCAGCGCCGAAGAAAGAACCAGAAGCGGAATGCGCCTCAAGAGGCCGGCATCCCGACCCCAGTGGCCGCGCCTGACCAGGATGCCGAACAGCAGCAACGCATTGATCCACCCAGCCGTCGCCGACGCGACCGCGATGCCCGGCGCCCCCATGGAGGGAAACAGCAGCAGTGCTATGGAGATGTTTGCCGCGACCGAGATGCCGGCGAAAATCATCGGCGTGCGCGTGTCCTCCCGCGCAAAATAGCCGGGCGTGAACGCCTTGATGAGCACGAATGCCGGCAGACCCAGCGCGAAGATAGACAGGACAGCGGAGACCAGCACCGTATCATCCGCCGTGAACGCGCCGCGCTCGTAAAGCACCCTGATGATGGGCTCCGAGATAACCAGCAGAGCCGCCGTCGCCGGCAGGGTCAGGAAGAGCACGAACTCGACCGAACGGTTCTGAAGGTTCGACGCCTCCCCCTCATTGCCGGCCCGCAGTGCGCGGGCAAGCTCCGGCAGGAGCACGATGGCGACGGCGATGCCGACGACGCCGAGAGGCAACTGGTAGAAACGGTCCGCCTGCGCCAAAGCAGGCACCGCCCGGTCCTGTCCGGACGCGATGGCGGTGCCGATCAGGGTGTTGATCTGCGTGATGCCGCCGGTGATCGCGGCCGGCGCGGCCAGCCACAGCAGGCGTTTGACGTTCGGGGTCAGGCGCGGCCGGCGGAAGCGCACGCGGATGCCAGTCCGCCGCACGGCGAACCAGACGATGGCCAGTTGCACGAGGCCGGATGCCAGCACGCCCCAGGCAAGGTCGTAGCCGATCTGGCGCTCGTCGCGACCGCTCCACCACGCCCATGCGAGCACCGCGATCAGGATGATATTGAGGAATACCGGCGCGATCGCCGCCGCAAAATAGTGGCGCAGAGAATTGAGCATGCCGGCCATCATCGCCCCAAGCGACATGCACATGAGGTATGGGAACATGATGATGGCGAGCGATACGGTCAGGTCGAACTTGGCGGGATCGCTCGCATAACCGGGCGCGATGATTGTGGCGACCAGCACGGGCATGGAAAGCTGCATCAGCAGCGTCAGCGCTATCAGCACCGAAAACAGGACGCCGAAAACCTCTTCGGAAAAGCGCCGTGCACTGTCCATGCCGTTCGCCTCGATTTCCTTGGCGAAAAGCGGGACGAAAGCCGCATTGAATGCGCCTTCCGCGAATAGCCGGCGAAAGGTGTTCGGAAACAGGAACGCGGCATAGAACGCGCCTGCGACCGGGCCGGTCCCCAGTGCCGCAGCCATCAGCATCTCGCGGCCGAAACCGAGAATGCGGCTCGCCATGGTCCCGGAGGCGACGGTGGCAAATTTCCGGATGAGGCTCATCGGCTGGAGCGCCCCATTACTCGGCCGCGGCCTTGGTAGCGCCGGCGGTGCCGCCATTGCCGCGCTGGGGCTTGTCGCCTTGCATCACCGCGATCAGCCGCTTTCGGATGTTTTCCTGCCGTGTGGGGTTTTCGATCTTCTGTCCGGTCAGGTCGGTGACGTAGAAGGTGTCGATGATCTTCTCGCCGAAGGTGGTGATGTGCGCCGAGGCGATATCGAGAGACAGATCCGAGATCGCGCCGGTGATTTCCGACAGCAGGCCCGGACGGTCCAGCCCCTTCACCTCGATGACTGAAAACCGGTTCGAAAGCGCGTTGCGCACCTCCGCCCGCGGTTCGACGCGAAACGTCTTGGCGCCGCGACGCGGCTTGGTGCGCTTCTCGATCATCTCGGGCAGCCAGCTCTTGCCCGACAGCACGTCCTCGATCAGCCGTCCGACGCGCTGGGCCCGGCGGCGCTCGTCCTCGTCCATGTCGAACTCGCGCGAGATCAGGATCGTGTCGAGCGCGCGGCCGTCGGCGGTGGTGAAGATTTGCGCATCGACGATGTTCCCTCCCGCCGCCGCGCACGCACCCGCTATTACCGACAAGAGGCGCGGATGGTCGGGCGACAGCACGGTTATCTCGGTCACCGCCTCGAACTGGTGCGTGCGGACCATGGTGGCGAGCCGCCTTCCCGCCGCATCGGTCTCGCGGATGAAGCCCGCATGACGAACCTGGTCTGCAAGGTCGACTGTCAGCAGGTAGTTATCGTAGTGCAGCGCCAGATAGCGCTTGCGGTCCTTCTCGGACCAGTCTGCCAACGCTTCGGCCAGAAGCGTGCGCGCCTCCTGCGCGCGCTGGGCGCGGGTGACCTCCGAGAAGCCGCCGGTGAGCTGCAGCTCGGTTTCGTAGTAAAGCGTGCGAAGGAGCTGGCCCTTCCAGCCGTTCCAGACGCCCGGCCCCACCCCGCGTATGTCGCAGACGGTCAGCACAAGCAGCAGCTTCAGCCGCTCCACGGACTGCACGATGTCGGCAAAATCCTGGATCGTCTTGCGGTCGTTCAGGTCGCGCGTCTGCGCCGTCATCGACATGAGAAGATGGTGTTCGATCAGCCAGGCGATCGTCTCGGTGTCGGAGGCCGAGAAGCCCATATGCGGGCACAGGCGTCTTGCGATCTTCGCACCGGCTTCGGAATGGTCTTCCGGTCGCCCCTTGGCAATGTCGTGGAAGAGCACGGTGACGTAGAGAATCTCGCGCAGCCGCCGCAGGCCCGGCAACAACGAATGCGACAGCGGATGGATCGCCTCGGCATCGCCGTGCTCGATCTCCGACAGCACGCCGACGCAACGGATCAGATGCTCGTCCACCGTATAGTGGTGGTACATGTTGAACTGCATCATCGCGACGATCTTGTTGAAGTCGGGGATGAGCTTGCCCAGCAGCCCCGCCTCGTTCATCCGGCGCAGGTTGAGCTCCGGGTTGCGGTCGGAGGTCAGGACATCCATGAACAGGCGGTTTGCCTCCTCATTGCGTCTCAGGTTGCGGTCCACCAGCTTCAGCGACCGCGTCAGCAACTTCAGTGCGTCAGGGTGGAACTCCAGCCCGTGCCTGTCGGCAAACCAGAACAGCCGGAGAAGGTTGACCGGGTCGCGCTCGAACACCTGCTCGTCGGCGATGTTGATGCGATGATTGTCGACGATGAAGTCGCTGGTGCCGGCCAGCTTGCGCTTCCGACGCGAGAAGTTGAGGAAGATGCGGTTGAAGCCCGGCACGTGCTTGGCCTGCTCCTCCTCCAGTGCGGCGCAGAAGATGCGCGTCAGGTCGCCCACCGTCTTGGCGGTGAGGAAGTAATGCTTCATGAAGCGTTCGACCGACGACAGGCCCGGGTGGGTGGTGTAGCCCAGCCGCTCGGCGATATCGCGCTGGATATCGAAATGCAGCCGCTCCTCGGCCCGGCCGGTCAGGAAGTGCATGTGGCAGCGCACCGCCCACAGGAAGTCTTCCGCCTTGCGGAACTGCAGGTATTCCCGGCGGGTGAAGACGCCCTTGCCGACCAGCTCTTCGGCCGTCCGGACCCGGTAATAATATTTGCCGATCCAGAACAGCGTGTGCAGGTCGCGCAGCCCGCCCTTGCCTTCCTTGACGTTGGGCTCGACCAGATAGCGGCTCTCGCCGCCGCGTGCGTGGCGCTCGTCTCGCTCCGCCAGCTTGGCTTGCACATATTCAGGCCCGGTATCCTTCACGACCTCCTGGTCGAAACGCTCGACCAGCGTGTCGTAGATCCTCTCGTCGCCGGTGACGAAGCGTGCTTCGAGAATGGAGGTGCGGATGGTCACGTCGGTGCGCGACAAGCGCATGCATTCGTCGAGGTTGCGCGTCGCGTGACCGACCTTGAGCCCCAGATCCCACAGCAGGTAGAGGATGTATTCCACCACCTGCTCGCCCCACGGCGTCTGCTTGTAGGGCAGCACGAACAGCAGGTCGATGTCGGAGCCCGGCGCCAGCGTGCCGCGACCGTAGCCGCCGACCGCAACCACCGTCATACGTTCGGCCGAGGAAGGGTTCTTGGACTGATAGACGTAGCGGGCGGCGAAGTCGTAGAGCGCGCGGATCACCTCGTCCATGAGGTGCGACAGGCGGGCGGCACATGCGGTGCCGCCACCGTCGGCCATCAGCATTTCCTCGGCGCGCGTGCGGCCCTGCGCGATCCGGTCCTTCACTAGCTGGAGCAGCGCCGCGCGCACGGACGGATCGGCGCCGTCTTTGCCTGTCGCAAGCGCGCTCATCTCGCCACGCAGCGACGCGCCGTCGACGATCTCTTCAAGCTTCAGGGGAATCTTCGCCATGCCTGCCGACTTGCTTCAACGGCGGCGTCTATAGCGCGATTTGTGTGGCTTGGGTATGGCCGCCTTGCGGTCTCACGCCGCGACGATGTCCAGCCCCGCCTTCTTCTTGCGCTCGGCGAGCGACACCGGCTGCGGCGTCATGAACGCGACGAAGCCGCCAATGTCGAGCGGACGGGAAATGAAGTAGCCCTGCACGTAGTCGATGCGCGCCTGCATCCGGCGCAGCAGCGCCAGTCGCTCGGCCGTTTCGACGCCCTCGACCACCATCACGCGCCCCGTCGCCTGGATCATCTCGACGGCGTGGCGCAGCATCTGTGCCATCATCGAGTTGTCGGGCGCCATGGCAAATGCGCGGTCGAGCTTCACGCCGTCCACCGAGAGGGCGGCGAGGTTCTGCATGTTGGAGTAGCCCGTGCCGAAATCGTCGATGTAGGTCTTGATACCCAGCCGGCGCAGAGCCTCGATCTCGCGCTGCGCGTTCGGCGGTATCTCGTCGCTCTCGATGATCTCCAGAACCACGTCGAAACGGTCGGGCTGCGAGGTGAAGCCGGAGAACACGCGCGCCAGCCTGCCGCTGTCGAGATCGCAAGGGAAGATGTTGAAATTGACCTGCAGCCGCTTGCCCAGCGGAAGGTTCTCCGACAATTCCGCACAGGCTTGCCGCGCCACCAGTTCGGTGAAGCGCAGCGTCATGTGATGACGCTCGATCAAACCGATGAAACGATCGGGAAACACGATGCGGTCGTCTATGTCGCGCCAGCGCGCCAGCACCTCGCAGCCGGTTATCTCGCCAGACTCCAGTTCCATCACCGGCTGATAGGCGCAGACGATGGACTTTTGATCGAGATGGCGACGGAAGCGCGCATCGAACGACCAGTAGCGGGCTATGAGCGCGTTGGTCTGGATCATCGCGAGGCTGGCTATCAGAGCTGCGGCCAGAAGTGCGAGGCTGACTGCCCCCTTCTCCGCCAGCACGAGGCTGGCCAGATCTGCTTCCGACGCGATGCAGTGTAACCCGCCCGTATCGCACGACAGTTGCCTTATCCGGCCATTCGCCAGCGCGTCCTCGCCCCTGACGATGCGCTCGTAGATGCCGCGCTCGCCGCCGCGGTGCCACCACCTGCCGTCCGCCGCGAGAAGGATGGTCTGCATGTCGAGCCAGTGCGTGGAGCCGAGCTGGACATTCTGTGAAGGCACCACCGCCGCGAAAGGCTCGCTCAGCGCAATCGTGCCCTTCTCGCCTTGCAGACCCAGGAAACCGAGATCCTTGTCGATCCAGAACACGAGGCCGCGTTCGCCCTGCCGCGCGATGTCCGGCCTGCCGAGATCGACCGCCTCGTCGAAAGCGGCCACTGTCGCCGAGCATTTGGCATGGCCGCCCGGCGCATAAAGAAACTCGTTGAGACCGTCGGGCAGGTAGGCGATGCGGCGCAGCTGGTCGTTGAAGGCGGGCGTGCACGGTTCCGCCGTCAGGTCGGCGTGCATGACATCGAAGGTCGAAAGCAGGTTGGTGCGCAGGCGGATGAAGTGTTCCGCCGCCTGCCTCGCCTCGAAGCGCATCGTCTCGCCCGTACGATGATGCGCATACCAGCCGATCAGGCCGAGCACCATCGCGAAGGACAGCGCCCACACCAGTAGCGATATCAGCCGCCGATGCGCAGCCGATATGAAAACGCTGACGAACTTTGCCATTGAACGGCCCCCCATTCACGGTCGAGTAGGCCATCAAATGTTCAAGCGAGCGTTAATGACGGAGTGCCGTAGCGTAAGTTCCTGTATCGTTGCAGTAGAAGCCTAATCCCGTCTATCGCGGCTTCACCAGCCCCTTGAGCCGGTAGAGAGCTTCCAGCGCCTCTAGCGGTGTCATCTCGTCGGGCTGCAATGCAACCACAGCATCGGTCAGCACCGCGTCGGCCTGCGGCTTCGGCGCCTCGCGTTTCGCCGCTACCGAGAACAGCGGCAGATCGTCGACCAGCCGCGACGCCTTGCCCGATGTCTCGCCTTCCTCCAGCTGTCGCAGGACCGCCCGGGCGCGCTCGACCACCGCTTCCGGCAGGCCCGCGAGCCGCGCGACCTGCACGCCGTAGGACCGGTCGGCAGCTCCCTTGCCCACCTCGTGTAGAAAGACCACGTCGCCTTCCCATTCCTTGACCCGCATCGTCACGTTGTGAAGGCGGGCGAGCTTGTCGGCCAGCGCCGTCATTTCGTGGAAATGGGTGGCGAAGATCGCGCGGCAGCGGTTTTTCTCGTGAAGGTATTCCACCGCGGCCCAGGCGATGGACAGACCGTCGAACGTCGCAGTGCCCCGGCCGATCTCGTCGAGGATCACCAGCGCGCGCTCACCCGCCTGATTGAGGATGGCGGCCGTCTCCACCATCTCGACCATGAAGGTCGAGCGCCCGCGTGCGAGATCGTCGGACGCCCCGACGCGCGAGAAGAGACGGTCGACAACGCCCACCTGAGCCGACGTGGCAGGCACGAAGGATCCCATCTGCGCCAGTATCGCTATCAGGGCGTTCTGGCGCAGGAAGGTCGATTTACCGCCCATGTTCGGGCCGGTCAGCAGCCAGATCGCGCCGTTCCTGCCGTCGTCCCCCGGAGAGAGGTCGCAGTCGTTGGCAACGAACGGGTCCGCGAGCTGGCGGCGCAGTGCCTGCTCGACGACCGGGTGCCTGCCGCCCTCGATCCGGAATGACAGGCTGCCGTCCACCTGCGGCCGGCAATAATTCTCGCTTGCGGCCAAGGCGGCCAGCGCTGCGGCCACGTCGATATCCGCAAGTGCCGCCGCCCCCGCGCGTATCGCGTCGGCGTGCGAGACGGTTTCGGCCAGCAGCGCGTCGAAGATGCCGAACTCGATCTGCAAGGCGCGATCGGCGGCATTGGCGATCTTCGTTTCCAGGCCGGCAAGCTCGGTGGTGGTGAAGCGCATCGCGTTGGCCATCGTCTGGCGATGGATGAACCGCGCCTTGGCCTCATCCGTCCCGTTCATCACGTCGGCGTGGTTGGCGGTCACCTCGATGTAGTAGCCGAGCACGTTGTTGTGCCTGATCTTCAGCGAGCGGATGCCGGTCTCCTCGACGAGATCGCGCTCCATGCCGGCGATCACCCGCCGCGACTGGTCGCGCAGGGCGCGCATCTCGTCCAGTTCGGCGTGATAGCCGGCGCGCACGAAGCCGCCGTCGCGCCTCAGCAGCGGCAGTTCGTCGGCAAGTGCGATGTCGAGGTGACTGCTGAATGTCTTCGGCAAACCGGCCAGCGCCTCGCAGGCGGCCTTGAGCCCGTCCGGCAGCATAGCGCCGGAGAAGACATCGACAACCTGCCGAGCCGCATCCATGCCCGCCCTCAACGCCCCCAGATCGCGCGGCCCGCCCCGGTTCAGCGCGAGGCGCGACAGTGCGCGCGGCATGTCGGGCGCGCCCTTCAGCGCATTTCGAAGCGCTTCGGACAACCGGGTCTCGGCCAGCAGGAAGGAAACGCAGTCGAGACGTGCGTTGATGGCATCCGGATCGGTCAGCGGCGCTGTCAGCCGCTCGGCAAGAAGGCGTGCGCCGCCGCCCGTCACGGTTCGGTCTATGGCCTTGAGAAGCGAGCCGTCCCGGTTGCCCGAGAGCGTGCGTACCAGTTCGAGGTTGGCGCGCGTTGCGGCGTCGATGAACAGGCTCGCACCGGTCTCCTCGCGTTCCGGACGGGCCAGAGGCGGACGCTCTGATATCTGCGTCTTTTCGACGTAGGCGATGATGCCAGAGATGGCGGAAAGCTCGGCGCGCGCGAACTGGCCGAAACTGTCGGGCGTGGCAACGTCGAAGAAGCGTGCGATCCGGCCGGTCGCGGCGGCTGAATCGAACAGGGTCGCTGGCTGCGGATTGGCGATGCGGCCCAGCACGTCGAAGACCGCTCGAAGCCCGGGATCGTGATAGATCGGCTCCGCCAGGATCAGTTCGCGCGGATCGACGCGCAGAATATCGGCGAGAAGCCGGTCTGCCGCGCTTTCCGTGACCTTGAAAGCGCCGGTCGAAATGTCGATCCACGCCAGCGCATAAGTATGATCGGCGGCTCCCTTCACCCGGCCGAGGGCCATCAGATAGCTGGCCTCCGATGGTGCGAGCAGCTTTTCCTCGGTAATCGTGCCGGGTGTGACGAGCCGGACCACGTCCCGCCGGACGACCGATTTCGAGCCGCGCTTCTTCGCCTCGGCAGGGTCTTCCACCTGCTCGCACACCGCCACGCGGTGGCCTGCCGCGATCAGCTTTTCGAGATAGTCGTCTGCGGCATGCACCGGCACCCCGCACATGGGGATGTCCTCGCCCTGATGCTTGCCGCGCCTTGTCAGCGTGATGCCGAGCGTGCGGCTAGCGATCTCGGCGTCCTGGAAGAACAGCTCGTAGAAATCGCCCATCCGATAGAACAGCAGGGAATCCGCGTTGGCCGACTTGATCTCGATGTACTGCTCCATCATCGGCGTCGCACCTGCCGGGGAGAGCGACGGAGCCGAAGCTGCTGGGATGGGCGTCTGGTCGTTCAAGGGCGGATTGCCTTCTGGAGGAAGCGGTTTTCCTGCTTGGCGATTCACGGCGCGCAAGTGTAGCCTTAATCGCTAGGGCTCGGCAAAACTCCACAAGAACGAGCCACCGGGAAGGAAACAGACATCTCATGCCGTTGAAAGACAAGACCGCGGAGGGCGGCCCCTCCGTCAGCCCTCAGGAAGCGCTCGATTTCCACGCCTCGGGACGACCGGGCAAGCTGGAGATAAGCCCCACCAAGCCAATGGCAACACAGCGCGACCTGTCGCTGGCGTATTCGCCGGGCGTGGCGGTGCCGGTCAAGGCGATCGCGGAAGACCCCAGCAGGGCGTTCGACTACACCACGCGCGGCAACATGGTGGCTGTCATCTCCAACGGCACGGCGATCCTCGGTCTCGGCAATCTCGGCGCGCTGGCCTCCAAGCCGGTGATGGAAGGCAAGGCGGTGCTGTTTAAGCGCTTCGCCGACGTCGATTCCATCGATCTTGAGGTCGATACCCAGGACGTGGAGGAGTTCATCAACTGCGTGCGCTTCCTCGGCCCGTCCTTCGGCGGCATCAACCTCGAGGACATCAGGGCACCCGACTGCTTCATCATCGAGCAGCGGCTGCGCGAGATGATGGACATTCCGGTCTTCCATGACGACCAGCACGGCACCGCGATCATCGCTGCAGCCGGCCTCATCAACGCGCTGGAAATCACCGGCCGCGACATGAAGACGGCGACGCTTGTTTGCAACGGCGCGGGCTCGGCCGGCATTGCCTGCGTCGAGCTCGTCAAGTCGATGGGCTTTTCGCCTCAGAACGTGATCCTCTGCGACACCAAGGGCGTGGTCTATCAGGGCCGCAAGGAAGGCATGAACCAGTGGAAGTCGGCCCACGCGATCAAGACCGACAAGCGTACGCTGGCCGACGCCATGGACGGCGCGGACATCGTCTTCGGTCTTTCCGCCAAGGGCGCGTTCAGCAATGCGATGATCCAGTCGATGGCGAAGAACCCCATCATCTTCGCCATGGCCAACCCCGATCCCGAAATCACGCCTGAGGAAGTGGCCGAAATCCGCACCGACGCCATCATGGCCACGGGCCGGTCGGACTATCCCAACCAGGTCAACAACGTCCTGGGCTTCCCCTACATATTCCGTGGCGCGCTCGACGTGCGAGCAACCACGATCAACGACGAGATGAAGGTGGCCGCCGCGCAGGCGCTGGCCGCCCTGGCGCGTGAAGACGTGCCCGACGACGTGGCGGCCGCCTATCAGGGCAACCGCCCGAAGTTCGGCCCAAACTACATCATCCCCGTGCCGTTCGACCCTCGCCTTATCTCGGCCATCCCGGCAGCGGTGGCGCGGGCGGCGATGGACACGGGCGTGGCCCGGCGACCCATCCTCGACATCGAAAAATACAAGCAGGAGCTTTCTGCCCGTCGCGATCCTATCGCCTCGACGCTCCAGCGCATCTACGACCGGGTGCGCCGGCAGCCAAAGCGCGTCGTCTTCGCCGAAGGCGAGGAGGAACAGGTCATGCGCGCGGCCGTCTCCTATGTCAGCCAGAAGCTCGGCACGGCCATTCTCATCGGCCGCGACGACGTCATCAAGGAAAACGCCCGCAACGCCGGCGTTGACCTCAACCGGCCGGGCATAGAGATCATCAACGCGCGCCTGTCTCGCCGCAACGCGGTCTATGCCGACCACCTCTACGAGCGCATGCAGCGCAAGGGTTACCTGTTCCGCGATTGCCAGCGCCTCATCAACAACGACCGCAACCACTTCGCCGCCTGCATGCTGGCGCTGGGCGACGCCGACGCAGTCGTCACGGGCGTGACGCGCAACTACTCGACCGCGCTGGAAGACATTCGCCGCGTTATCGACGCCAAGCCCGGCCACCGCGTCATCGGCGTGTCGATCGCCCTGTGCCGAGGCCGCACCGTTATCGTCGCAGACACGGCGGTACACGACATGCCCGGCTCGCTGGAAATCGCCGACATCGCCGAGGAAGCAGCCGGCTTCGCGCGGCGCATGGGCTACGAGCCGCGTGTCGCCATGCTCGCCTATTCGACCTTCGGCCACCCGGCGGGCGAACGGTCCGCACGCGTGCAGGAGGCGGTGCAGATCCTCGACAAGCGGCGCGTCGATTTCGAGTATGACGGCGAGATGGCGGCCGATGTCGCCCTCAATCCGAGGCTGATGCGGCAATATCCGTTCTGCCGCCTGTCCGGGCCCGCCAACGTGCTGGTGATGCCGGCATTCCACTCGGCATCGATTTCGACCAAGATGCTGCAGGAACTGGGCGGCTCCACGGTTATCGGCCCGCTGCTGGTCGGCCTCAACAAGCCGGTGCAGATCGTGCCTCTCAACGCCAAGGACAGCGACATCGTCAACATGGCCGCGATAGCCGCATACAGCGCGGGGGCATAAGGCGTCTCCCGCCGGCATGCGGGGAGAACTTTCTCCGCCCTGCCGCGTTGAGGCGGGGAATTCTGGTTCTGCGGCAGGGCAAAGGGGTGTGCGGGGTGCTGACGGCTTTCACGATACTTGCCGTCCTTCTGGCAATCGCCACCCTGCTGCCCTTCCTGCCCGTGGCCCACGGGATCGTCCGCGTCGGGGATTTTCCGCGCCAGCAGTTTCTCGCGCTCGCCATTGTGCTGGTCATCCTCGCTCCGCTCACGGTCGACGGCGGGGCGGTCGTACTCGTCCTGGTCGGTCTTGCTGTCGCCGCGATCCAGGCATGGCATATCGTCGAGTTCACGCCGCTGTGGAAACGCGAGACGGCGGATTTCAAGGAGGGTCGTGACAAGGGGCAGGCGATCCGGCTCATCGCCGCCAACGTCAAGATGTCCAATGACCGATACGCTGAGTTCGAGGCCCAAATTGCCGCGCGCGATCCGGATATCCTCCTGCTCATGGAAGTGGACGACAAATGGGTCGATGCGCTTGGCAGCTTGATCGAGCGCTATCCCCACACCGTTCTGCGGCCGCAGGAAAATTCCTACGGCATGATCCTCTGCTCCAGCTTCGAGTTCGCCGACATGTCGGTCGAATGCCTTCTGACCGATGGCGTCCCCTCGATGATCGGCACGATCAAGTGCCCGGACGGCCAATCCTTCCGCTTCTATGCCATCCATCCTGAACCGCCGGTGCCGCACCGCGAGACGGTGGGGCGCGACGGCGAAACCGCGCTGGTCTCGCTCAGTGTCAGCAAGGAGGAGGGGCCCGTCATCGTTACGGGCGACCTCAACGATGTGGCATGGTCGAGCACGACGCGGCGCTTTCGCAAAATAAGCCGTCTGCTCGACCCGCGCGTGGGACGGCGCATCTTCTCCACCTTCGATGCGCGCTTCCCGTTGATCCGATGGCCGCTGGATCACCTGTTCCACTCGCCGGAGTTTCGGCTCAAGCATATGGAGCGCCTGGCGCCATGCGGTTCGGACCACTTCCCGGTGATGTTCGATCTCGTGTTGTGCCCGACAGAAAAGGCCGAATCCATGCCGGAACAGGCTGACGCTGACGATGTCGCCCGTGCGCGCGAACTCAAGCAGGAAGCCGAAAAGCGCGACGAAAAGCCGATCGGGACAGACTGGGAAAACTGACTACCCGGCGAAGCGGTCGGCGTCCGCGCCGTAATAGTTGATGTAGCGCGACGAGATCGTTTCCACCGGCAGAACGATGAACACGTCCGTCGTGCCGAAATCGTGGTCGATGACGCAACCGTCGCCGATCCTTGCGCCCAGCCTCAGATAGCCCTTGATGAGCGGCGGCATGGCAGCAAAAGCGGACCGCATGTTGATCGCCTCGCCCGGCATCAGGTCCATCGGGTGAAAACGGCGTGCCACGGCCGAGACGCGCCACGCGCCCTCCGCCCGGCAGTTCTGGGCGAGGAACGACAGCGCTTCGGCATGCGCCGCGGGCACGGTGCCAGGGAAGGAGGCACAACCGGTCATCACGCCGATGTCGTAGTGGTTCACATAGGCCCAGATGCCCTGCCACAGCAGTTCTATCGTCCGCTTGGACCGATATTGCGGGAGCACGCAGGAGCGGCCAAGCTCCAGAAAGTGCAGGCGCGGATGACGCGCGACGAGCTTGTCGATCTCGAACTCGTCGCTGGAATAGAAGCCGCCCGCTGCAAAGGCGCTTTCCTGCCGCAGCAGCCTGTAGGTGCCCATGATGCGCCGGTGCTCGGGCCCGTCGATCGCGTTGTCCACCACCAGCAGGTGGTCGCAGATGTCGTCGAAGCGGTCCGCGTCGCGGCGGTCCTGAAGGTCGGCCGCCAGCGCCCTTGCGCCCAGCTCTTCATGGAAGACCCGGTAGCGCACCTCCTGCGCCGCCTCGATTTCCTCGAGGTCGCGCGCGAGCCTCACGGTCAGGTTGCCGATGCGGCCCAGCGGCTCGCCTGCCAGCAGCGGGCGCGCCTTTGGCGCGTGTCCAAGCAGGATATCGGGTGCGGCTCGTTCTGTCATGGCATCGCGCATGGCTGATTCTCCTGGCTGCGACCACCGGCACGACCGCCTATACGGTGATACTGCAACAGGACTGTGACCAAAGTCGCATGCGCGACCGGATGGCGCAACCTGACAACGGCCGCGCGACCGGCATTTCAGGCTGTCGTGCGGCTTTCCACCGCATCCACCATGGCCAGTGGATCGACCGGTTTGGTGAGGAAGCCGGTTGCGCCGTGCGCGATCACGCCGTGGCGGGTGCTTTCCTGGCTGTCTGCGGAAAGCACGAGAATAGGCACGGACGGCATGCCCTTGGCCTCTTCGTATTTTCGGATGTGGGCTATCGCGTCGAGGCCATCCATTACCGGCATATGCAGATCCATCAGGACCACATCGTACTGGTGCGCGCCGCCCGAGGCCGTCAGCGCTTCCACCGCAGCCTTGCCGTTGCGCACAACTTCCACGCTGTGGCCCGCCTTCGTCAGCGCAGAGCGCGCCAGCAGGGCGTTGATCTCATTGTCTTCCGCGATGAGGACGGACATCGACCGCGAGACGCGTTCGCGAACCGGCACTTCCGCGACGATCTTGCCGGAGCTCGCCGGAGCGGCAGGCCGGGAAAGCAGCACGCGGACCAGCGTTTCGCCCCGCACCGGGCGCGCAAGGAAGGTGTTGTAGCCGCTGGCTCGATATTCTGCGAGCTGGCCCCGATCGGTCGGTGCGATCAGCGTTATCGCCTCCGAAGGATTGATGCCTGCCTTGCGCAGCCGCTTCAGCATACGGCCGTCCACGCGTTCCATCGCGGCATCCACCAGCGCCACGTCGTAGCTGGTGCCGCGTGCCCGTGTCGCGGCTGCGGCCTCTTCTATCGTGCGCGCGATCTCGGCCTCGCCTCCGTAAGCGACCACGGTCCGCGCGATCGCTTCGGCCTCCATCAAATTGTCGGAGACGATGATGGCGCGGCGGCCCGCCAGCGCTTCCGAAAACCCTGCGGGAACCTCCACGCCACCGGTGACGGGGATGTGGACGGTGAAGGTCGAACCTTCCCCCGGTTCGCCATCCACGGTGATCGAACCGCCCATCGCCTCGACGATGCGCCGCGAGATGGCCAGTCCGAGACCCGCGCCGCCATGTCGCCGCGTGGACGTGCCGTCGCCCTGTTCGAACTCGTCGAAGATGCGCGCGATATCCTGCTGGCGAAGACCGGGGCCGGTGTCGATGACGGCGAAGCGGATGCGCCTCGCAGCGCCCTCGCCGCTGACATCGACATTGACCATCACCCCGCCGGCTTCGGTAAACTTCACTGCGTTGCCGACGATGTTGAGCAGCACCTGCCTCAGGCGGCCGGGGTCGGCAGATATGAGTTCGGGCACCTGCGGCGCGATATGGCAGCCAAGGCCGACGCCCTTTCCGTAGGCGCGCGGGGCGAGCAGTTCCACCACGTTTTCCACCAGCTCGCGCAGGCTGACCGGCTGCGGCTCCAGGTCGAAACGGCCGACCTCTATCTTGGAGTAGTCGAGCAGATCCTCGATGAGCGCCAGCAGCGCCGACGCCGAAGTCGACACTGCGCCCACATAGGTGGTCTGCTCGGGCGTCAGCCTCGTGTCGGCCAGAAGCTTCGCCATGCCCATGATGCCGTTCATCGGCGTGCGTATCTCGTGGCTGACCGTCGCGAGAAAGCGCGATTTTGCCTGGTTGGCGGATTCGGCCCGCTCGCGAGCATTTATGAGTGCGGTTTCGGCGCGTTTGCGGGCAGTGATGTCGCGCGCGATGGCGCGGTGCGACACCGCGTCGTTCTCCTTGTCGCGCACGGAAAGCTCGATCCATGAGAACCATCGCACGCCCGTCTCGGTGCGCACGGCCACGTCGGTCGAGCTCAGGCACTCGCCGTCGGCGAACGCGCCATCCGGTACCAATCCGATGTCGATACCCAGTTCCAGCAGCTTGCGACCCACAAGGGCGTTCGGCTTGCAGTTCAGAAGATCGGAGAGCACGCGGTTGGCATAGACGATGCGCCCCTCCCGGTCGCGATGGACGACGATGTCGCCCAGCGCGTCGATAAGGCCGTGGAAGCGCTCCTCGCTTTCCTGCAACTCCCACATGCGGTCCGCAAGCTGTTCGATCTCCTCGCGGCTTTTCGACGTGTTTTCGTCGAGCATGGAGGTGAGCTGGCGTTCCTTGCGCAGGTCGCGGATCTGAAGAACGAGCGCCGACAGGCCGATCAGGCCGATCGCGGCGGTCACCACAAGCGAGGCGCCCGTGAGATGCGCGATGCCTGCCACGGAGAACAGGGCCGCCACAAGTGCCGGGCGCACCAGCGAGCGGCGTGGCTTGCGCGGCATCTCCGGCACGAGCGGCGGCGTACCGATGCGCAAACGCCGGTCTCCCGCGCGCCGGTCATGCGACACGGCAACGTCGGCAGAGGTTTCGAAGGTATTGCGTTCCACCGTCATCGCCGCAGACCATAGCGGCGAAGGATTAGGGAAGCTTTCGGCAGGTCGTTACAATTTTAAGCCAGGCGTTGAGCCGGCCGATCAACCAGGCGACCCGTCCTTGCGCGAGCGCCGCCAGATCAGGAATTCCTCCAGCACCACGAGCGCCGCTCCCACGGAGATGAACGCGTCGGCCAGATTGAACACGGCGAAGGACCAGTTCGGCAGGTGGAACAGGACGTAATCGACGACGTAGCCGTGCCAGACGCGGTCGATCAGGTTGCCGATCGCACCGCCGATGATGAGCGCGAAACCGAAGCGCGCATAGCGCTGGCCGTGATCGGTGCGCACGGCGATCCACAGCACGAAGCCCACGACCGCCAGCGTTATAGCGATGAGCCCCACGCTGCCCAGATCGGAAAACATGGAGAAGGCGATGCCGGTGTTGTGTGTGCGAAACAGCGCCAGAAAAGGCAGCACCGGAACGCGCACGTGCATGTCCATTCCGGTCTCGACCATGTACTTGATCCACTGGTCGAGAGCGACGGCCACAACGACCACCCCGGCGTAGAAACCCAATCCGTTGAACTTCACCCGTGGTCCTTTCCGACTGTCGGCAGCGCGTGTCTGCGTATCTCGTAGAGCGCGACGCCGGTGGCGACCGCCAGATTGAGCGAATCCGCCCGTCCCGCCTGCGGAATGCGGATCAGCTGGTCGCAGGCGTGGGCCAGTTCGTCCGGCAGGCCCTGCTGCTCGTTGCCCATAAGAAGCACGACCGGCCCGCGGGCGTAATCGACCGTGCGATAATCCACCGAACCTTTCAGATGCGTGCCGACTACCGTCGCCTTGGCGGCCGCCCGCCACGCGATGAATGCCTCCGCGCTGGCCCTGGCCACCGGCACTGCGAATACCGACCCCATCGTGGCGCGCACGGTCTCGACGGAGAACGGGTCCGTCGTGTCGCCGACGAGGATGAGGCCATTGGCGCCGACTGCGTCGACGGTGCGGATGACCGTGCCGAGGTTGCCGGGATCGCGCACCCGGTCTAGCGCAACCCAGACATCGCTGTCCGTCGGCCTGATATCCTTCAGTGCGGTCCAGCGCTGCTCGAACACGCCCAGCACCATCTGCGGGTTGTCGCGCCGGGTGATCGCGCCAAGCACCTTTTCGCTGGCTTCCAGCACGAGGCCACCGGATGCAACCGTGCGCGCAGCGATCTTTTCGACCGTCGCATTGCCCCGCTGCGCCTTGGCGAAGACGAGCGTTTTGATGGTCCAGCCGAGGTCGATCGCGTCGATGACGAGCTTCAGCCCCTCGGCCATGAATGCGTTCTGCTGGTCGCGGAACTTCTTCATCGCCAGCGAACGGATGTCCTTGACGATGGGGTTGGAGAGGCTCGTGACCTCCTTCACCTGCCCGACGCGGCGCGTCTCTCCTCCTCCGCTCATGCCGCCACCCACCGCGAAAACAGCGATGTCGACAGCGCGCGGCCGGCCGACTTCTCGCGGATCACCAGTTCGCCCGATTCGACGCGCCCGCCCATGCCCGCAAAGATGTCCCGCATCAGCGCGTGGATGGCGAAGAACGACGCGCGGATCGAATAGGCCGTCAGGACCACCGCCAGCGGCTTCGGCGTCAGGATTTCCCGGCAGATGTCCGCCATCGTCGGCAGATCGTCGAAGAGCTGCCAGACCTCGCCCTTGGGGCCGCGTCCATAGGCGGGCGGGTCGAACAGGATGATGTCATAGCGGCTGCCGCGGCGCTCCTCGCGCTCGACGAACTTCATCGCGTCCTCGCAAATCCAGCGGATCGGCTTGTCTGCGAGCCGTGCAAGCTGCTGGTTCTCACGCGCCCAGCCGATCGCCTTCTTCGAGGCGTCCACATGCGTC
Source organism: Neoaquamicrobium microcysteis (assembly GCF_008180155.1). Classification (GTDB taxonomy): domain Bacteria; phylum Pseudomonadota; class Alphaproteobacteria; order Rhizobiales; family Rhizobiaceae; genus Aerobium; species Aerobium microcysteis. Next base: position 347,370 of record NZ_VSZS01000068.1, read on the forward strand.
ACCTCCGCGCCGGCGCGCGCCGCAACCAGCGAGGCGAGCCCGGTATAGCCGAACAGGTTCAGCACCTTGACCGGCCGCTTCGCATCGCGGATCAAGCTTTCCATATGGCTCCAATGCGAGCCCTGCTCGGGAAACACGCCGACATGGCGAAACGAGGTGAAACGGCCGAGATAGTCGATGCCGTCATGCTTCATTGGCCATGTTTCGCCCAGCGGCGTGTTGGGAAACCGCCAGCGGCCCATACCTTCCTCGTCGGTGTCACCGGTAAACACCGCATCCGCCTTGTGCCATTCGCGGTCGGGCAGCGCCGGCTGCCAGATCGCCTGCCCCTCGGGCCTCTCGATGCGATAGGGCCCGTACTGTTCCAGCTTCCTGCCATTGCCAGAATCGAGCAGCGCGTAGTCGGCGTTCGGCTCGACTTCGAGGATCAGCGGCACCGTCTCGGCTGGGAGCGCGCCCTGCCTGCGCGTCATCACACGCTTCGCAGGCGCGGGCGCAGGCTCGCGCTGCGGACGCGGTTTTTGCTCATGGCGTTTGTTGCGCGTGGCTTTCAAGCTCTCGCTCCGGCGGAAAACTGCCCGCGCTTCTGCCATAGCGGCCGCCGGCCCGCAACAAGGTGCGGCTTGCCGCATCGTTGCGCCGCATTGGAGGTAACAGCAACCAGCGGCGATGCATCCTCACGAGCAAGGTGGATTGCGGCTCGCGCGGAGGCACAGGCCGTGCGCCACGGGCTCAGACACCGGAACGCGGCAGGGCGGCGTGGGCCGTGGTGGCTTCATCGGGCTTGCGCGCGGCAACCGCCAGGTCGGCCTCGCGCTGGCGGGCCAGCTTGCGGTAGCGCGCTTGCTTGAACCAAGTCGCCAGGCTACCGACCACGAGCCCCAGCGCCAGCGCGGCAAACAGATAGATGAACAGCGGCAGCGAAACCGTCAGCCCCGGATTGCCGGGGTTGAACGGATCGATCGTGAAGGCCACAGGCGCGCGATTGGCGACGGCAAGCGCCACCAGCACGATGGCGAGCGGGATGAAGACCACGATGGTCATGAAGCGGTTCAGCATGTCATGCTCCAGCCGCGCGAACGCGGCCTTCTACTTGTCGTCGTTGAGGCGCTCTCGCAGTTCCTTGCCCGTCTTGAAGAAGGGAACCCACTTCTCCTCGACCTCGACGGATTCGCCGGTGCGCGGGTTGCGGCCGACGCGTGCGGGACGATTCTTGACAGAGAACGCACCGAAGCCGCGCAACTCGACGCGGTTGCCAGAGGCGAGCGCGTCGGTGATCTCCTCGAAGATCGCGTTCACGATATTCTCCACATCGCGCAGAAACAGATGCGGATTTCGATTGGCGATCGTCTGCACGAGTTCGGACTTTATCATCGAAGAAGCTCCCCGCTGAAAGCGCTGTTTATCGTTTATGCAAGTGTTTTTGCTTGGTTTTTTCAGTCGCCGATGGCGCCAGGGTCAGGTTGCCAGACCGATAGCAGCCCGTCAAGGAACAAGCGGTCGGCACCCAGCTTGCGGGCAAGGTCGCTCCCGACGCTGTCGAAGCCCAACAGGCGCGCCGTGGCTTCGGCAGCCGACCATGGCGAAAACAGCCCGCCGCTTTCGGTCGACTTCCATTCGACGACCGACAATTCCGCGTCCACACCCTTTGTCGCCAGCCAGTCGATCGCTTCCTGCTCGCCACCCAGCCCGTCCACGAGCTTGCGCTGGAGCGCCTGCCTTCCGGTGAAGATCGAGCCGTCCGCGACAGCCAGCACTTCGGCGCGGCTGAGCGGGCGGCGCTCCTCCACCAGGCCGACGAACCAGTCGTAGCTGTCCATCACCAGCGCGCGCAGCATGGCACGTTCTTCTTCCGTCGTGGGCGTGAACGGCGACGGCTCCGCCTTGAGCGGCGACGACTTTACGCCCTCCACCTTCACGCCGATGTTTTCCATAAGCTGGCTGACGTCTGGAAACTGCACCAGCACGCCGATGGAGCCGACGATGGACGACTGGCGCGCCACGATGTGGTCGCTGGCGCTGGCGATCATGTAGCCGGCGGATGCGGCCAGCGTGCCCACCTGTGCCACCACCGGCTTTTCGGCGGCCAGCTTGCGTACCGCCTCGTAGATGGCCTCGCCACCGGCCGTCGTGCCGCCGGGCGAGTTGATCGAAAGGATGACGCCCTGCACCCGGTCGGCCTCGCCTATGCGCTCCAGCCGTCTCAGCAGTTCGTCGTCCTCGGTGATCGTTCCCTCGATCTTGACCTTGGCGATATGGTTGATGCTCGCCCCACCCACCCTGTCGCGCATCGACCAGGAGGCAACGGCCGCCACGGCAAGCGCGACGAACAGGAAGGCGGCGACCCGCCAGAATGTCAGCTTGCGGCGCAGCCGCCTGCGGTCGATGATGTCGTCTGCACGGTCTGCCATGACGCGCCTCTCTGCGTGTGCCTGTCCGCCCTCACGCAGCCTTGTAGTGTAAGTGGTGGGTCGGTTGGAAGAGGCAGCTTGACGCGTCGGCTACATGCCCCTTGGTCAATCCAGCTGGAGCGCCTATATTATGGCATAGGCGAGTTTATCCAAAAATTACCATATTGGAGTGTAACTCGCGGATGATCATTCGCCTTGCCCTTGCGGTCCCGTCGTGAGAGGCGGCGGAGCAAAAACGCAGAGCGACGGACAGACGCCTTACCGGCGTCGCGATACCGGCGACATTTCGGACCTCGAAACGACAGGGGATGACCATTTCTGCAGCGTACAAGCCCTTGGGCAACGCGCAAACGGCGGCCACGCCCCTCGCGCAGGAAACCCGCGTCGAAGACGCTTTCAGGCGAGCGCGCCGTCACTCCGGTCGCGTGCGGCTGCTCAAGTTCGTCCTGCCGGTGGCAGCGATGCTCATGGTCGTCGTGTTCGTCGGCAAATCGTGGCTGGCGAATCCCGGCGGCGGCGTCTCGGTCAATCTGGGTGAGACCGCCATCGAGGGCGGGCGCCTCGTCATGTCCGATCCCAAGCTCGACGGCTTCACGCGCGACAACCGCGCCTATTCCATGACGGCCCAGCGGGCGATCCAGGACATCGGCAACGCCAGCAAGATCGATCTTGAAGGCATCGACGCAAAGCTGCCATTCGACGCCAAGAACTGGATCACTGTCGCGGCCAAGAGCGGCGTGCTCGACCGTGACGCCAACACGCTGGGTCTCGACAGCGACATCACCTTCGAGACGGACACCGGCATACGCGCCCTGCTGCGGTCCGCGGTGGTCGATATCGGCGCAGGCAATCTGGACACCGAGGAACCGGTCGACATAACCCTTGACGGCGCGCGCATCGAAGCCGATTCCATGCGCGTCAGGGACAAGGGTGCGGTGATGATCTTCGAAAACCGCGTCCGTATGGAAATCGACGCGAAGCGCCTGCAGACCGCCGCGCATGCCAGGGGGGAAGAGACGAATGAGAATTGATGGCCGCGCCGCGATTGCGGCATTGCTGCTCGTGGCGTCTCCATCCTTCGTATTCGCGCAGGAAGCAGGCCGTCTTACCGGCCTCAAGCTCGACGGCGACAAGCCGATCCAGATCGAGAGCGACCATCTCGAGGTGCGTGAAAATGACGGCATCGCCATCTTCACCGGCAACGTGTCCGTCGTGCAGGGTCCGACCCTGCTGCGCTCGGGCAAGATGACCGTGCACTACAATACCGAGGGCGGCTCCGCGACCACCGGTTCCGCCGACATCGACCGTCTCGAAGTCGAAGGCAAGGTCTACGTCAAGTCGGAGACCCAGGTTGCCACCGGCGACAGCGGCAGCTTCGACATGCGCAGCGAGGTGCTGGTCCTTTCCGGCAGGGAAGTGGTGCTGACCGAGGGCGACAACGTTGTCGTTGGCTGCAAGCTCACCGTCCAGATGTCGACCGGACTGGCGACGCTCGACGGCTGTGCGGGCCAGCAGGGCAGCAGCGGGCGTGTGAAGATGTTGCTCAAGCCCGGCTCGCAGGATCGCTAGTGGCGAAATCGCCTGCCTTTCTAAAGCGCCTGACAGACCGTCTCGCCCCCCGGACCGCGACGGCAGCACCCGTGCGCGCCGACCGCCAGCGCTTCAAGGGCACGATGATCGCGCGCGGCCTGACCAAGAGCTACAAGGGCCGGCAGGTCGTCAGCGGCGTGTCGTTCGGCGTGCGCGCCGGCGAGGCCGTCGGCCTTCTCGGTCCCAACGGCGCCGGCAAGACCACCTGCTTCTACATGGTCACCGGGTTGGTGCCGGTGGATCACGGCACGATCGAGATCGACGGCTACGACGTCACATCCATGCCGATGTATCGCCGGGCGCGCCTCGGCATAGGCTATCTGCCGCAGGAAGCCTCGATCTTCCGCGGGCTGTCTGTCGAAAACAACATCCGCGCCATTCTCGAGGTGACGGAGAAGAGCCGCAAGGCGCGCGAACACCGGCTGGACGAACTGCTGGAGGAGTTCCACATCTCGCACCTGCGCAAGGCGCCCTCCATCGCCCTGTCGGGCGGCGAGCGGCGCAGGCTGGAGATCGCGCGGGCACTGGCGTCCAATCCCAATTTCATGCTGCTGGACGAGCCCTTCGCCGGCGTCGATCCCATCGCGGTTTCCGACATCCAGCAGCTTGTGCGCCACCTGACAAAGCGTGGCATCGGCGTGCTGATCACCGATCACAATGTGCGCGAGACCCTGGGTCTGGTAGAGCGCGCCTACATCATCCACGCCGGGCAGGTGCTGACGCACGGCCTGCCGTCCGAAATCGTTGAAAACCCGGACGTCCGCCGCCTCTATCTCGGCGAGCAGTTTACGCTTTAGATACCTTGCACGCGGATTTCAGGCCTGCCGGGCGTCTTCGGCGAGCATTCTGGACCCGTCCTTGCCTGCGGTAAGTGAATTTCAACCCCGATACGCTTGACATGCAAACACCGGGCCAGTTTCATTCGGCCGCAAGTCAGCGGGCGTCCTGGTCTCGTTGCGGGTTGAAAGCGTGGGTGGGTAGAGTTCGCAATGGCACTCAGCGCCAAATTGCAGTTGCGCCAGTCGCAGTCGCTGGTGATGACGCCCCAGCTCATGCAGTCCATCCGGCTGCTGCAGCTTACCCATGTCGAGCTTGAGCGCTTCATCGAGGAAGAGATCGAGAAGAACCCGCTGCTGGAGCGCACTGACGGCCAGGGCGACGAACCGCTTCCCGAGCCCGACCGCGAAACCGGTCCGATAGAAGAAGCCACCGGCCTCGACCGCATGTTCGAAGCCGCCGACGCCAGCGCGCAAACGATGTCGGAGCGGCTGGATACCTCCATGGAGAACGTCTTTCCCGACGATCCGGGGCCGGCGGAGAACCTCTCTCCCGATCTCGCGGCGCAATGGAAGTCCGCGCTTTCGGGAAGTGGCGGCAGCGGCGAAGGTTTCGACATCGAGGACATGGCTGCCGGCAGCCTCACCCTTCGCGATCATGTCGCAGAGCAGATCGCCTTCGCCTTCCGCGATCCCGCGAAGCAGCTGATCGCCGGCGAACTGGCCGATACGCTGGACGAAGCCGGGTACGCGCGCGTCGATGTCGCGGAAGTCGCGGAACGCCTTGGCGTGGAGGCCGAAGTGGTATCCGGCGTGCTCGCGTCCTGCCAGACTTTCGATCCACCCGGCCTGTTCGCTCGCGACCTGGCCGAATGCCTGGCACTCCAGCTCAAGGCGCGGGACCGCTTCGACCCTGCCATGCAGGCCATGGTCGCCAATCTCGAACTGCTGGCGAGGCGCGATTTCGCCCAGCTTCGCCGGTTGTGCCGCGTCGACGACGATGACCTGCTCGACATGCTGGCCGAGATCCGCGCCCTCGATCCGCGGCCGGGCTTTGCCTTCACGGGCGGTACGGCCGCCACGGTGGTTCCGGATGTCATGGTCCGGCAGGCGAGCGACGGGAGTTGGGCGGTCGAGCTCAACCCCGACACGCTACCACGCGTGCTCGTCAACCAGAGCTATTTCAACACCGTCTCCAAGCACACGGCGAACCAGGGCGAAAAGGATTTCCTCGCCGAATGCCTGCAGACCGCCAACTGGCTGACGCGCAGCCTCGACCAGCGGGCACGCACGATCCTCAAGGTGGCCAGCGAAATCGTTCGCCAGCAGGATGCCTTCCTGCTTCACGGCATACGCCATCTGCGGCCGCTGAACCTGCGCATGGTCGCCGACGCCATCGGCATGCACGAATCGACCGTCAGCCGCGTCACAGCCAACAAGTACATGATGACGCCGCGCGGCGTGTTCGAGCTGCGCTATTTCTTTTCCGTGGCCATCGCGTCGGCGGAGGGCGGCGATGCGCATTCGTCCGAAGCGGTGCGCGACCGCATCCGCGAACTCATCGAGGCCGAAAAGCCGCTCGACGTCCTGTCCGACGACGCGATCGTGGATATTCTCAAGCGTGGGGGCGTCGATATAGCGCGGCGAACGGTCGCAAAATACCGCGAAGGCATGAGCATACCCTCATCCGTGCAGCGCCGCCGTGAAAAGCGGGCCCTTGCGTCGGCGGGCGCCTGAGCCGGTCCGGAAGCCGTTTTTTAGAGCTTCATTGACAATCTTAGACGAAGTGACTAGAAGCCCGCCCGCATAAGGCGGGTCGCCCGGCGAAAGCATGCGATAGCGCACCGCAGGGACACGGGGTTCTTGAAGGATGAAGCCCGAAACCGGTCCATAAGCCGCCAAAAACCTTGTGTGTACCGACCACAGGTATAAACTCTCAACCGTCGGAAAAAGCACAAGAGAAGGTCCGTTTCATATGAGCCTGCGTATCTCTGGTAAGCACATGGAAATCGGCGACGCTTTCCGTTCGAAGATCGAAGGACGTGTCGGCGAAGCTATCGTCAAATATTTCGATGGTGGATTTGCCGGGCACGTCACGGTTGAAAAATCGGGATCGCGCTTTACCGCAGATTGCATGGTTCGCCTGGATACGGGCATGGCGCTCCAGGCCACTGGCCAGGCTCAGGATCCGCAACTCGCTTTCGACGCGGCAGCCGAGCGTATCGAGAAACGTCTTCGGCGCTACAAGCGCCGTCTCAAGTCGCATGCCCCGGCGATGTCCGTGGACGGCATCGATCTAGACTACCGCGTCATGGCGCCCGTCGCCGAAGAGGATGACGAGGTGCCGGAAGACTACGCACCTGCGATCGTCGCTGAATCGACCATGGCGCTGCGCACCATGTCGGTGGCTTCCGCAGTCATCGAACTCGACACCAAGGACAGCCCCGTCTTCATCTTCCGCAACGCGGGCAACGAGCACGTCAATGTCGTCTACCGCCGGGCCGACGGGAATATCGGCTGGATAGACACTTCCTCGGCAGCGGCCGCCAGGGCCTCCTAGCCGCAACATCTCGGCCGGACCGCAGGCGGGGGCTTGCGTCGCGGGAAACAGGCAGAGCAAAGGGATAACAAGAAAATGGATCTCAGCGATCTGATCGAGGTTTCGGCAGTGATGCCGGCCTTGAAGGCCAATTCCAAGAAGCAGCTCCTGCAACTCCTCGCCGAAAAGGCCGCTGCGGTCACCGGGCTTCCCGAACGGGAGGTCTTCGACACGATCCTCCAGCGCGAGCGCCTCGGCTCGACCGGCGTCGGCAACGGCATCGCCATTCCTCACGGCAAGCTGCCGGGCATAGAGCGGATTACCGGCATCTTCGCGCGGCTCGAAGCCCCTGTCGATTTCGAGGCGCTGGACGACCAGCCGGTCGACCTCGTCTTCCTGCTTTTGGCACCCGAAGGTGCCGGCGCAGATCATCTCAAGGCGCTGTCGAGGATTGCTCGTGTGCTGCGCGATGGCGATATCGTCGGCAAGATCAGGGGCACGAAAGACGCCGCGGCGATCCACACCTTCCTGTCTCAGGCGCCCGCGTCTCACGCGGCATAACGCTCACCTTTAAGGAAATACCCCGCAAGGCGGCCGCTGGGCCGCCTTTGCCGTTCCGGGCCTGCCTCGTCAGTGGATGCTGACGGGGGTCAGGTCGTTCTGCAGCACGCCGGCCAGCGCGGTGTCTCGCGCGTCGGTCAGCATGATCGGGCGTCCATCGGCCGCGAACACGGCCCACAGCTTGGTGCCCGGCTCGATTTCCGGCATGCCCGGAAACTTGCCCCGCAGCTCTTCGCTGTCGATTTCCTTGAGATAGGCTACGGTGCCCTCGCCCAGATGAGCGAGCTCGGCATCGGTAAGGATATTGCGTTCTTCACTGGCAGTCATGTCAGCCTCCTACGCTTCAGCGGGGCGTCTCTTTGACCAACCCGCAGCAGAGCCGTTGGGTTCCGGACGGGCCGGAACTTAGTCTTTCACCGAAATGTTTATTTTCCGTACCAGCCGTTCGGGTTCCGGCCGGTCGAGGTCTATCGCGAGAAGCCCGTTCTTCAGCTCCGCACCCGCCACCTTCATGCCGTCAGCCAGCACGAACACACGCTGAAACTGCCGTGCGGCAATGCCACGGTGCAGAAACTCGCGTTGCGAATCGTCGGTCTGGCGACCGCGGACGATCAGTTCGTTGTCCTCGACGGTTACTTCAAGGTCGGCGTCGCAGAAGCCGGCCACTGCCAGCGTTATGCGCAACCTGTCCCCGGCTTCGTTCTCGCCCCTCAGGCGCTCGATATTGTAGGGCGGATAGCCGTCGCCATTCTTGGCGACGCGTTCGAGCGTCTTTTCGATGGTGTCGAAACCCAGCAGCAGCGGGCTCGAGAAGGGCGTCATGCGCGTCATATGCTTGTCCTCGAAAGAGCGACGTGGAAAGGCGCAAACCCGGATGGCGTTTTCGCCTGTGCCCTTGATATGGTCCGCCGGCTTTTCGAGTTCAAGAACAAACGGCAAGGGAAACGCTGTGGCGCAGACGCACAAGATCATCATCGACACCGATCCGGGCCAGGACGATGCGGTAGCCATCCTGCTGGCGCTCGCCAGCCCGGAACTGGAGGTGCTCGGCATCACCGCGGTGGCCGGCAACGTGCCGCTGGCGCTGACCGAAAAGAACGCGCGCAAGATCTGCGAACTCGCAGGCAAGCCGCAGACCCGCGTGTTTGCCGGCGCGGTGCGTCCTCTCATGCGTCCGCTGGTCACTGCCGAGCATGTGCACGGCCGCACCGGGCTCGACGGACCGGATTTGCCCGAGCCGTCGATGAAGCTTGAGCCCCAGCACGGTGTCGATTTCATCGTGGAGACGCTGATGCGCGAACCTGAAGGCACCGTCACGCTTTGCCCGCTGGGCCCGCTCACCAACATCGCGCTTGCGATGATCCGCGAGCCGGCCATCGTTTCTCGCATTGCCAAAATCGTGCTGATGGGCGGCGGCTACTTCGAGCAGGGCAATGTCACGCCGTCAGCCGAGTTCAACATCTATGTCGATCCGCATGCGGCAGACATCGTCTTTAGTTCCGGCGCGCCGATCGTGATGATGCCGCTCGACGTTACCCACAAGGCCCTGACGACACAGTCGCGCATCGATGCCTTTCGGTCGATGGGCACGAAGGTCGGCACGGCGACCGCCCAGCTCCTCGACTTCTTCGAGCGCTACGACGAAGAAAAATACGGCACCGACGGCGGCCCGCTGCACGACCCCTGCGTGATCGCCTATCTCATCAAGCCCGAGCTGTTCTCCGGCCGGCAGTGCAACGTCGCCATCGAGACCATTTCGGAGCTGACGATGGGCGCAACCGTCATCGACTGGTGGGGCATCGTCACCGACAGGCCAAAGAACGCCCTCGTCATGCTCGACATCGACCATGACGGCTTCTTCGCACTGCTGACGGAACGGCTTGGCAGGCTTTGAGGGCTAGCGGGGCGCGCGTTTCGCCAGGATACGCTGGAGCGTGCGGCGGTGCATGTTCAGCCGCCGCGCGGTCTCCGACACGTTGCGGTCGCACATCTCGTAGACGCGCTGGATATGCTCCCAGCGCACGCGGTCGGCCGACATCGGGTTTTCCGGCGGCGCGGCCTTCTCGCCCGAGGTGCGGGTCAGCGCTGCGAACACGTCGTCGGCGTCGGCCGGCTTGGAGAGATAGTCGATCGCGCCCAGCTTCACCGCGGTGACTGCGGTGGCGATGTTGCCGTAACCGGTGAGAATGACGGTGCGCGCGTCGTCGCGCTTCTCGCGGATCGCGGCGACCACGTCGAGCCCGTTGCCGTCGCCCAGCCGCATGTCCACCACGGCATAGGCAGGGGCCGAAGCCCGAACCTTGCCGACGGCTTCCTCGACGCTCTCGGCCGTATCGACCGTGAAGCCGCGTCCTTCCATGGCGCGGGCCAGCCGCGTGAGGAAAGGCTTGTCGTCCTCGACGATGAGCAGCGAACGGTCCGCACCAAGGATTTCAGCAGCGTCTATGGCGGTTTCTTCGTTCATTGCGTGTCTTCCTGTGGGTTTTTCTTCTTATTAGGCGAAATCGCGCCGATTTCAAATTTACCCGCCGTCAGTAGGCGAGTTCCGCGCGCCCGCCCGACGACAGGAACGCCGCGCGCGGCCACGAGATGCGCACCAGCGCGCCCTTGCCCGGTTCACCGGCATTGCCGAACGTCACCGTCGCGCCCGACCGCTCCAGCAGCGTCTTGGCGATGAACAGGCCAAGGCCCAGCCCGCGCCCGCCTTCACCGGCAGGCCGCTTGGTCATATAGGGCTCGCCGATGCGGTCGATGATCTCGGCGGGAAAGCCGGGCCCGTCATCGACGAGCGTCAGTTCGACGCGCGTTTCGCTCCAGCGCCAGCTCAGCACCACCGTCTCGCGCGCGAAGTCGACCGCGTTTTCGACGAGATTGCCAAGGCCGTAAATGACGCCGGGGTTGCGCCTGCCTACGGGCTCGGCTCCCTGCCGTTCGCCCGGTTCGAGCACTATCCTGATGCCGAAATCGCGATGCGGCGCGATGACCTCCTCGATGAGCGAGGTGATCGGCAGGCGCGCCATGTGTTCCTCGCTCTCCGAGGAGAGGCTGGTCAGCCGCTTGAGGATTTCGCGGCAGCGCTCCGACTGCGAGCGCAGCAGCACGACGTCTTCGCGAAAGCGGGAATCGGACCCCAGCGCGCGCTCCATCTCCTTGGCCACCAGCGCGATGGTAGCGAGCGGCGTGCCGAGTTCGTGGGCCGCCGCAGCCGCAAGCCCGTCCAGCGCCGACAGGTGCTGCTCGCGCTGAAGCACGAGTTCGGTGGCTGACAGCGCATTTGCCAGCAGCCGCGCTTCCTCCGCCACGCGATAGGCGTAGATCGCGGTAAAGGCGATGGACGACACGACCGCCATCCACATGCCGGCGACATAGATAAACGGCATGGACAGGTCGATGCCGGGAAACCACGGCAGCGGCAGGTGGAAAAACACCAGCAACGACGCCATCGCCACCACAGCAAGCCCCAGAAGCAGCGTCCAGCGCGCCGGCAGCGAGGTCGCGGAAATGACGACGGGGACCGTCATCAGCAGCGAGAACGGGTTGGTCAGCCCACCGGTCATAAAGAGCAGGCCTCCGAGCTGAAGCGCATCGAACAGCAGGATGCCCAGCGCGAAGCGCGGCGGCAGACGGTGCGTCGCCGGATAGCGAAAAGCCAGGAACAGGTTGAGCCAGGCCGACAGGGCGATCAGCGCGAAACACATGCTGACGGGCAGCGGAAACTCCAGCCCGTAGGCGACGATGAGCACCGCCGCGCTCTGCCCGATGATCGCCAGCCAGCGCAGGCGGATCAGCGTGTTGAGGCGCAGATGGTGGATTTGCAGGGGGTCGGGTCTGCCCAGTCTTTCTAGCATGCCGGCAGCTATAGGCGCTGCGGCGCGCTTGCGCCATGTTCTATTTGCCGCGCGGCTTGGCGCGGCTGGTCGCTGCGGCTTCCAGCGGGTTCTCCGGCCAGACATGCTTGGGGTAGCGACCGCGCATGTCGGCGCGCACATCGGCCCAGGAGCCGCGCCAGAAACCGGGCAGGTCTCGCGTCGTCTGGATCGGCCTGTGCGCGGGCGAAAGAAGCTCGAGCGTCAGCGGCACCTTGCCACTGGCAATCGAAGGATGCCGATCGAGGCCGAACAGTTCCTGCACGCGGATAGCCAGAACGGGCTGATCCTCCTCGTAGCGGATCGGCACCGAGCTGCCCGACGGCGCGTCGAAATGCGTCGGCGCAAGATCGTTGATCCTTCGCTGGAGATCGTGCGGCACGCGCGACATCAGCCCGTTCGACAGGGTCTGCCCGTCTATGCGAGCCAGATTGGCCTCACCCGACAGAAACGGAAGCAGCCAATCATCCAGTCCGCCCAGCAGCGCATCGTCGCTCATGTCCGGCCATGGCGAGCCCAGCCCCCGGTGCAGCCAGGCGAGTCTGCGACGCAGCGTCTGCGGCCCCTTCTCCCAGTCTAGAAGGCCCAGCCCATGCTCGCGCAAGGCGTCGATAACCGCCCGGTCCGCCTGCACCCCTTTCGGCGCCGGCAGCTGGCGTTCCGACAGCCTTATGGCGCCCAGCCGCACCGTCTCGCGCACGCGCACGGCTCGCCGCTCGCGGTCGAAGACGGTTTCCGTCGCGGTCTCGAGGCGGTCGGCAAGCAGCGTGCGCACCTCGTCTTCCGACACGGCCGCCGCCGAGGCGATGCGCGCATTCTGCGCCTTGCCCTGCAAATCCGCGACGACGAGAAACTCCTGACTGGCCAGCGGATCGGCCGCGTCGAGCATCGCACCTCGCCCGTTAGCCAGCACGAACCGGCCATACTCGCCCCGCGCCTTCGCCACCCGGTCGGGATAGGCGAGCAGCAGCAGGGCGCCGGTGGAAGCCGTCAGCTTCTCAGAATCCCCCTCCCCCTTGTGGGGAGGGGTGAGGGGTGGGGGTGATGCCGCGTGCGCGCGTCCGTGAGCTGCCGACCGCCCGATCCTTTCCGCCATCTTCCTTGCCGCCTGCGCGCGCGGCGAACGATCGGCGCGAAAGCGCGAAAGCCGGTTGTCCAGGTCGACGCTTGTGCCGCCCAGCCCGCGCTCGGTCAGAAGCATGGCGATCTGCGCAGCCGCAACCCCGTCTTTCGCGCCGGCGACCATGTGGGCGAGCCTGACAGGCAGCGACAGGCGACGCATAGCCTTTCCCGTCGACGTCAACCGCCCCGCATCGTCGATGGCATGGAGCTCGACCAGCAGGTCCCGTGCCTCCGCAAGCGCAGGGGCGGGCGGAGGATCGAGAAAAGCCAGCGAGGCGGGATCGTTGACGCCGAAGGCCGCACAGTCGAGCAGAAGACCCGACAGGTCGGCTTCGAGAATTTCCGGCGGGGTGAAGGCGGGAAGCGCTGCCGTCTGTTCGGCACGCCACAGGCGCAGGGCGACGCCGGGCTCGGTGCGGCCGGCGCGCCCCGCTCGCTGGTCGGCCGAAGCCCGGCTGACACGAACCGTCTCCAGCCGTGTCAGGCCGGTTGCCGGCTCGTATTTGGGCAACCGCGACAAGCCACTGTCGATCACGACGCGCACCCCGTCGATGGTGATCGAGGTTTCCGCAATCGCGGTGGCCAGAACGAGCTTGCGGCGGCCGGGCGGCGCGGGACGGATGGCGGCGTCCTGCGCCCTGCCGTCCAGCCCGCCGAACAAGGGGGCCACATCGACGTTTTCGGGCAAACGTCCCGACAAAAGCTCGGCGGTGCGCTCGATCTCGCGCTGGCCGGGCAGGAACGCAAGCACGCTGCCGGTCTCCTGCGCCAGCATATCCCGGCACGCGGTGGCCATCGCCTCTTCGATGCGCATGTCGGCGCTGCGCTCGCGATGGCGCAGTTCGACGGGAAAGGAGCGCCCTTCGCTCGTCACCACCGGGGCATCGCCCAGCAGGCCTGCCACGCGCGCGCCGTCGATGGTGGCCGACATCACCAGCAGCCGCAAATCGGGCCGCAGCGCGCCCTGCACGTCTAGCGCCAGCGCCAGCCCGAAATCGCCGTCAAGCGACCGCTCGTGAAACTCGTCGAAGATGACGGCCGAGACGCCCTGCAACTCGGCGTCTTCGAGGATCATGCGCGACAGCACCCCCTCGGTGACGACCAGTATCTTCGTGCGCTCCGACACGCGGTTTTCCATGCGCATCGCATAGCCGACGGTACCGCCGGGCTCCTCGCCCAGAAGCGAGGCCATACGCCGTGCCGCGGCGCGCGCGGCCAGCCTTCGCGGTTCGAGAAGCAGGATGCGACCTTCGCCACGCCACGCCTCGCCAAGAAGGGCGAGCGGCACCAGCGTGGTCTTGCCGGCTCCGGGCGGTGCGACCAGCACCGCGCTTGCGCCGTTGGAAAGCGCATTCAGCAGCGCAGGCAGCGCCTCGGTAACCGGCAGGGATGGCAGTTGCGTCGTCATCATGCGCGATATGCACGATGACGGCGCGAACGGCCAGTGTCGGCGTCAGGCCATCTCCGGCTTTCGGCGCGCGACAACGGGTTTCGCCACCGGCTGTGGCGGCGGTCCGAACACGGCTGGGACGGCGGTCGTCGCCGCCTTGGCGTTGCGCACGAGGCGGCGATACCACTCGATGTAGTAGGCCAACGCGAACTGCGCCGCCACGCCAGCGGCTATGATGGCGATGTCGCCCATCAAGGTCGGCTCGTGGACGATGCGCCATGCCTGCGCCACCATGGACAGGATCGTGCCCGCAACGAACACCGGCAGCGCCTGCCTCCCCATAACCGCCAGCGGATTGTCTGCCGAGCGGCGCGCCAGCGCCGATATCTGCGGCAGAACTGCGACAAGGTAGCCGGCCGAAAGCACGTGCAGCAGGCGCGGGGCCGACAGATAGGTCTTGTCGAAGCCGGTCAGCACCATGGGAAGGCCCATGGATGTGTTGATGCCCCACAGGGGAATTTGCACCCAGGCGAGCGAAACCACGAGGTAGGTCACGGCCGCGCCGATCAGCCACGGATGCGTCGGCAGCGAGCCGCCGCGCTTTACGTGCATGGTGGCGGCCAGGCCGATCACGAACAGGAACTGCCACGATAGCGGGTTGAGGAACCAGATGCCTTCGTTGGGGAAGTTGGGCGGACCGATCCTGAACAGCCCTGCCGCAAGCCAGATCAGGCCGGATACGGCGACCATGTTGAGCAGGCTGTGGCGGCCGATAAGCAGCAGGCCGGGCACCACCAGCAGCACCACCGCATACATCGACAGGATGTTGTTGTAGCCTAGTTGGTGGCCGAAGGTGACGAGACCGACCAGCGATGCAGCCGTGTTCTCCATCACCTGAGTGATGTTGATCTTTTCCAGCAGTTCGGGCGCGGAAAAATGGATGGCGAAGAAGGCGAAGATGCCCAGAGTGGCCATCGTCGTGCCGAGTTGCGCCATGTAGAGCACGCCCGCGCGCCGCCACATCTTCAACGTCGTTACCAGCGACGTGCCGGGGCGAAACTTCAGCCCGTAGGCCAGCGCAGCCGATACGCCCGAAATGAGGACGAACGCCTCCGCCGCATCGGAGAAACCGAAGTTCTTAGACGTCAACGGTTCGAGCGGATTGCCAGGCACGTGATTGATGAAGATGGTGATGAGCGCAATCGCCCGTATCACGTCAATTCTGGTATCGCGCACCGGCGCGGAAGGAATGTTCATACGCGTTCAAACCATAAGAGCGATCGGGCTTTTCGCCCGACCGTTTCATCCCTTCGATTTCATTTGAGGACAAACAATCAGGCAGTGTCGTGACGGATAAGTCTCGAGGCCCGATTCGGCTCCCGCTTCGCATTCACTTTCGGTAGCCGAAGGTTACAGAAGCCCCCCCTGCCGCGCGCCGTGATAAGTTTAGAATTGTTCCAACCTATTGATCCTTGAGGGGTTTTGTCAGGTTTGAATTGACAAGCCCACCCCTGACGTTGTTTATGTGCGCTGCGCCAAGAGGCGCACCCTTTGATGTCTGGGCCTTGAACCCTTTCGATTGGAGGCAGCGATGCAAACGCTCCCGGCGCGGCATGTCCGTGCAAATCATTACATTGTGCCTTCAGGCTTGCGCCTGATTTCCGCTGCGGATGCGCGGCGCCGCTTTGCAGCGATGTCGCCTCTGCTGGCCACAGCCGCGCTCACCGCCGCCATCTTCCTGCTGCCCGCCGTGAGCGAGGTGAGGCATGCGCGGGCCTCGGTCGATGACATCAAGGTGTCTGCAACCCATATTCAATACGATGCCGCGAGCCCGAGCGCGACGAACCCGCAATGAAGAGCCCGGCCGCTCCCTTCGGCGGCCTAGCCATCGAGTAGGCAAATGCTGGTCTGCCACTGCAACCTGATTACCGAAAAAGAAATCGAGCAGACGATCGTCGGCCTGCTCGACAGCGATCCGTGGCAGCTCATCGTGCCTGCGAAGGTGTATCATGCGCTCAAGAAGCGCGGTCGCTGTTGCGGCTGCTTCCCAAATGTGGTGGAAACGATCATTCGGGTAACCGAAGACTATCATCGCCGTCTCGGCGAGGGTGGTGAGACAGAGATCGTGCCATTCCTGGACCGCGTGCGTGGTTTGCGCGGCCAGTACGGGAGCAGCAGTCATGAAGGGCGAAAAACGGATCATCGAGCGGCTTAACGAAGCCCTGTTTCTCGAGCTGGGAGCGGTCAACCAGTATTGGCTGCACTACCGGCTTCTGGACGACTGGGGATACGCGAAGCTCGCCAAGAAGGAGCGTGAGGAATCCATCGAGGAGATGCATCACGCCGACAAGATCATCGAGCGCATCATCTTCCTTGAAGGTCATCCCAACCTGCAGAAGGTCGGCGCCCTGCGCATCGGCCAGAACGTCAAGGAAGTGCTGGAGGCCGACCTCGCCGGCGAATACGACGCCCGCACCTCCTACAAGAAGTCGCGCGAGATTTGCCAGGAACTCGGCGACTACGTGACGATGAAGCTGTTCGAGGAACTGCTTCAGGATGAGGAAGGCCATATCGACTTCCTCGAGACCCAGCTCGAACTCTACGAGCAGATCGGCGAACAGAAGTACGGCCAGCTCAACGCCGCCTCTGCCGACGAAGCCGAATAGGCTGCAACGACAAAGGGCTTCCGGTTTCGCCGGAAGCCCTTTTTTCTACACGTACGAAACCCTTGCTACGCGGCTTCGGGCGACAACTCCGGCGCCCTGAAGGGCACAGCGCGCAGACGATCCTTGTCGTCCAGCAGACCGCCGGCACGCAACAGCGAGGCGAAGCGACCATTGTCGCGCGAGGCGAGCTCCTGGAAGCCGCCCATCTCCACGATACGGCCCTTGTCCATGAAGATCACCATGTCGGCATCGCATACGGTCGAAAGCCTGTGGGCGATGACGAAGGTGGTGCGGTTCCGGCGCAGTCGGTCGATCGCGTCCTTCACCTTGTTTTCCGTCTCCACGTCCAGCGCGCTGGTCGCCTCGTCGAGCACCAGGATGGGCGCATCCTTCAGCACGGCGCGCGCAATGGCGATCCGCTGGCGCTCGCCACCCGAAAGCTGCGAGCCGCGTTCGCCGACGACAGTGTCGTAGCCGTCGCTCTTGGCGAGGATGAAGTCCTGCGCGGCGGCCGCAACGGCTGCTTCATGCACCTCGTCATACTCGGCGTCCGAGCGGCCGAGGCGAATGTTCGCCTCGATCGAACGGTTCAGCAGGCCCGCGTCCTGAAACACCGTGGCGATCTGGTCGCGCAGCGACTTGCGCGTCACCGTGCGCGTGTCGATGCCGTCCACCCGGATCGAACCCGACTTGGGATCGAACACGCGCTGAAGCAGGTTGATGAGAGTCGTCTTGCCGGCGCCCGTCGGGCCCACGATCGCAACGGTCTGGCCCGCCGCGACGCTGAACGAGATGTCGAATACGCCCTCGCCCGAATCGGGGAACTGGAACGAGACATCGTCGAACACTACGTCGCCGGACACCCGGCCGATCGGGCGCGTGCCCAGCGGCTCTGAACGGTCGCCCACCGAATCCTCGAGCGCATAGAACGGCTCGAGCCTGGCGCGCGCCTCGAAGACTTGATTCACGAACGCCGTCACCTGGTCGAGACGACCGATCAGCAGCGTCGCGAAACCGGCAAAGGCGACGACATCGCCGATGCGCAGGTGGCCGTTCTGAACGAGGAACGCACCGATGATGAGAACGATCATCATCGAGATCGTGGCCGACAGGCGCTGCAGCGCGCTGGCCAGCGCCCACCAGTTCAGCACCGGAAACTGCGCGCCGATGAGGTCGTCGGTGTAGCGGCGCAGCGCCGCCGTCTCGTGCGCCAGCCTGCCATAGCTCTGCAACACCGAGATGTTGCTGATGGAATCGCTCACATGGGCAAAAACCTTGTGGTAGTGCCGCTCGACCTGCGCCTGCCCTTCCTTGGTGCGCGCCATCACTGCGCGGCTGATCGCGACATAGGAAGCGCCCAGAAACAGCAGCACGCCCGCCATGCGCCAGTCGAGCGTCAGGGCGGTCGGGATGAGAAGCAGCAGCGCGACGGCGGTCGACAGATGCTGGCGCATGAATTCGAGCCACAGCGAGAACAGCGTCTCCATGGCGCGAAGCAGCGTGTGCAGGGAATGCGACGTGCCATGGCGGTGATGCCAGGCGAGCGGCATGGTGATGACCTTCTCGAAGGAATCGCCCAGTACGTCCACGCGGCGCTTGTGTGCGAGCCTGTCCGCGCCGCGCGCCACCAGCACGAAGGCTACGATGTTAAAGAGACCCAGTCCCGCCCACATGGCGATCTGCGTGACGATGTTCTGCTCTTGAGAAATGGCCTCGATGATCCGGCCGAACAGAATTGGCTCGGCGATCATCGCCGCCGCCAGGGCGACGTTGGCAATACAGATGACGGCCACCCGCTGCCTTTCGGCTGCGAGGTAACTCATGGCCCTCCAGTAGATTTGGAAAAGTGACAACTGGCTATCCTGTGTTGCTCTGACAGCGTCCCTTGCTGCGGTGCACAATCGCGGACGCTATGCCTCCGCCTGAATTTCATCAATGGGAATCACGCCTTTTCGTTGCCCCCGTTTCGTCAACAAAAACGACAGGAGTTTACGGATCGTGATCCCGTAACATTCTGAAATATAAATAAAATGTCAGAAGGGCGGCGCAATCCGGGCTCGATGCCCGGATTTTGTGCAGCAAACGATTGAATCGGTTCAGGTCACCGTCACTACGACCTCGTGCTCGCCGTCCCTTATTGCAATGCGGTCACCGCTCTCGCGCCCGTCGAGCGTGATGCCGGCTGCGTCGCCACGCCGCACCGTGATGCGGTAGTGCGCAGTGCCGATCGTCATGGTTGCGGAGAAGTTTTCCCACGACGAAGGCTGCGCGGGCGCGATCAGCAGCGCATCGCCGTCGCGTCTGATTCCGAGAATACCTTCCACCGCCGCGCGATAGAGCCACCCAGCGGACCCCGTGTACCAGGTCCAGCCGCCGCGCCCTGCCCGCTCGGCTTGCGAATAGACGTCGGCGGCCACGACATATGGCTCCACCCGGTAGCGTTCGGTTTCGTCGGATCCTGACGCGTGGTTCACGGGATTGAGGATCGAGAAGACGCGATAGGCTTCATCGGCGCGTCCGAGTTCGGCCAGAGCGACGACCAGCCACGTTGCCGCGTGGGTGTACTGGCCGCCGTTTTCGCGCACGCCGGGCGGATAGCTCTTTATGTAGCCGGGATCCTTTTCGGTGTGCTCGAAGGGCGGATCGAACAGACGCACGATGCGCAGCTCGTCATCGACCAGCAGCTCCACCGCCTTGCCCACCGCCTGCTCCGCACGGCCGCGATCGGCCTCGCCCGACAGCACGGCCCACGACTGGGCGATGGAGTCTATGCGACACTCGTCGGACGTCTTCGAGCCCAGCGGCGTGCCGTCGTCGAACGTCCCGCGGCGATACCATTCGCCGTCCCAGCCTTCGCTTTCCAACGCTTTCTTCAGCTTGCCGGCGTGTGCGCGCCAGGCCTTGACCCGCGCGGCGTCGCCACGCTGCTCGGCTATCGAGGAAAAGTCCCGCAGCGCCTTCAGCAGGAACCAGCCGAGCCAGACGCTCGTGCCCCTTCCCTGCTCTCCCACGCGGTTCATGCCGTCGTTCCAGTCGCCGCCGAGGATCAGCGGCAGCCCGTTCGCGCCGGTACGCTTCACCGCAAGGTCGAGCGCGCGGGCGCAATGTTCGTAGAGGGTCGCACCTTCGCGCGACTGCTCGGGCGTGTAGAACGCATCGTGCTCACCCTCGCCGAGCGCCGGGCCCTCTATGAAGCGTATCTGCTCGTCCAGAACGGCGCGGTCGCCCGTGGTCGTCACGTAGTGGAACGTGCCGTAGGCCAGCCAGACCACGTCGTCCGAGATGATCGTGCGCACCCCGGCTCCAGTTCCCGGAAGCCACCAGTGCTGTACGTCACCTTCCGCGAACTGCCGCGATGCGGCGTTGAGGATTTGCGCGCGCGCAAGCGAAGGGTCGTGCAGCAGGAGTGCCAGCGTATCCTGCAACTGGTCGCGGAAACCGAACGCCCCGCTTGCCTGATAGAACGCCGAGCGCGCACGGATGCGGCAGGCGAGGCTCTGATAAGGTAGCCAGGTGTTGACCATGGCGTTAAAGGCCGGATCGGGCGTTTCCACCTGCAACGCACCCGAAAATGCGTCCCAGGTCTCGCGGTTGGCGGAAAGCCGGGCCTCGAAATCCGCGTCGAGATGCTTCTTCGCCAGCGCCGCAGCCTCGGCCTGCGAGGCGGCATCGCCCAGCACGACGTGCAGCGACATCGTTTCGCCGGGCGCGACTTCGATGTCGCAGGCAATGACGGCGCATGGATCGCGACCGGTCTCGACCGTACCTGACAAGGCGGTGCCCTTGCGCACCACGTCTGGTCTAGCGGTCGAGCCGCCCGCACCGAGGAACTCGGCCCGGTCGCAGGTGAAGCTCTGGTTCACCCCGTCGCAGGCCAGGAATGCCGTGCGGTCACCGAAATCCAGATGGTAGGGATTGTGCGCGCTCAGCATCCCAGTCACGGCGTCGCGCGCTGGCACGATCAGCGATGCACTGCGTGCCCGGTTGTTGCCCAGCACCCACTCGGCATAGGCGTAGACACGCAGCTTCGCCGGCATCGCGGCATGGTTGGTGATGCGCAGGCGCTGCACCTTCACCGGGTCGGCCGGATCGACGAGTTGCGTCAGTTCGGCTTCCAGACGACCCCGGCGCACCGAGAATGTCGAGACGCCGCGCCCGTGCCGCGCCTCATAGACCGCGTCGGGGTCGCGCAGCACGCAGGCCTGTGGCGAGAAGGCCTCGCCGCTCTGAAGGTCGCGGATGTAGAACGCCTCGCCGGGACGGTTCGTCACCGGGTCGTTCGACCACGGGGTGACCTGGAAGTCGCGGCTGTTGCGGCTCCAGGTGAACGACGCGCCCTCGGACGAGGTGTGGAAGCCGAACTCGCCATTGGCGATCACGTTGATCCAAGGATGCGGCGTCACGTTCGTGCCGGCGAGACGCACGACATATTCGCGTCCATCGTCGGCAAAGCCGCCATATCCGTTCCAGAACGCGAGCCCTTGCCCCCCAGCCTTGGCATTGGCCACAGGCCCCACGCTTACCGTCTCCGTCGTTTCGGCGCGCGGCAGCGTAGTGGGACGCTTCGCGGTCGCTGCCTCGCGGGCGGCGGCTTCCGCCATTGTCGCGGTCAGCTCCGCCCGCTCGATCTGGTCGAGGACGGGGCCGTTTCGGGTATGCATCACCACGCGCGCCGACGATATCAGCGTGCGGTAGGACGTGTCGTCCATGAGATCGCGGCGCACTGCGAAGATGTGCTGGCGCGGCCCCAGCTCGCGCCCGCGCAGGCGTGCGTTCTCGCATAGAAGCTCCAGCGCCTGCTGCAGATCCTGCACGTAGGAGGACGCCTGCTCGTTGACGATCACGAGGTCGGCAAGCAGGCCATGCGCGCGCAGATATTCCTGCATCCGCAGCGCCGCCGCCACGATCTCGAGGTCCGCCACGTCGCCTATGCGCAGCGCGAAGATCGGGAAGTCGCCCGAGATCGCCATCGGCCACAGCGCCGACTGGCGGCCCAGTCCGCCCACAATGGTTTCGGCAGGCGCGCGCAGCGCCGGATCGGGATAAAGCAGATAACGCGCCAGCTTCTGCACGCCGGCCGCTTCGGCAAGACTGAGGCCTACATGGCGCGTCTGCACCTGCGAGCGCGTCCAGGCCAGCATGGCCTGGCGCTGGAAGCTGTCGGGATGCAGGAAACGGCGCGTCTCCTGTTCCACGTCTTCACGGTTTGCCGCGACGATGGTCCAGAAGGTCAGCGCAACCTTCTTGCGCGCCGGCACCCGCACCTTCGCCCGCAACGCCATGACCGGGTCCAGCGTGAAGCCGGCGGAACCAGACAGGCTGGCCCCGCGGTCGAACGCGGCGGCGTCGGCTATCGAGCGTCCGCGCCCGATGAAGGTACGGCGGTCGGTTTCAGCCTCCACCTCGCGCGCAACGCCAACCCCGGAGGTCACGAAATGAGCCAGCGCGATGGTGGGCTCGCTGGTCGAGCGCCTCTGCCGCTCGGCGAAGATCGTCGCGCCGTCCTCGCCCCCGATCTCCGTTTTCACGAACATCTTGGAGAAGGCCGGGTGGGCTATGTCGGCCGCCTCGAAGTTCAGCGCCAGTTCGGCAAACGAGGTCACCTCAATGTGCCGGTCCTCGTCGCCCTCGTTCCAGATGGTCAGGCGGCGGGCCTCGCCATTGCCTTCGGAGACGACGATGCACTCCATCTCCGAGCGCAGCGTGCCGACCGTCTTGGTGAAGACCGCCCGGTCGTCGCAGAAGAAGGCGCGGCTGGTCTCACCCGTCACCCGCTTGGGCTCGGCGGATGCCGACCACCAGTCTCCGCTGGCGGGATCGGCCAGGAACAGGAACGTCCCCGTGCGCTCCTCGACCGGATCGGCGTTCCAGCGCGTGACCGCGGTTTCGTCCGCCCGGCTGTAGCCGGTTCCCGTCGAGGTGACCATGACGTTGTAATGGCCGTTCGACATGATGTTGGTAGCCCGCATGGCGCGCAGCGGGTCGAGGATCAGCCGCGAATCCGGCCGCTCGTCGACCACTACTGGCGCGATGCGCTCGCCTGTCTCGGCGCGGATCGGCATAGCCGGGATTTCGCGCGGCGCCTTTTCCTGAAGCAGCAACTCGGCCGCCTCGATCACCGGGTCGGAATGGAAACGGTCGCGCATCCGGCCTTCGAAGATCGCGTTGGCGACGGCGACGATCGACATGCCGTGGTGATGCGCCATGTAATTGTGCACCACCGCATGGCGCTTGCCTTCCGGCACGCGCGTCGGCGTGAAATCCACCGCATCGTGATAGCCGTAGCGGCCCATCGCGCCCAGCGTGCGAAGCCATTTCAGGTTCGTCACGGCGTCGGCCGGCCTGAACTGCGCCGCCAGAAGGCTGGCATAAGGCGCAATCACCGTATCCTGCGCCAGCCCGCGCTTTAGACCGAGCCCCGGCACGCCGAAGTTCGTATACTGGTACGTCATCTCGCGGTCGCGGGCATGATAAGCCGCTTCCGAAATGCCCCACGGCACGGTCTTGCTACGCGCATAGGACATCTGCTTGCGGATGATGAGGTTGTTGGTCTGGTTGAGGATGCCGCCCAGCGGTTCCTTCATCACCAGCGGCGGCATCAGATACTCGAACATCGAGCCGGACCAGGAGAGCAACGCACCGGAGAACCCGATCTCGGTGACGGGGCGACCGAGCCGGAACCAGTGCTCGGTCGGCAGGTCGCCCTTGGCGATGCCGAAAAGGCTGGTCAGCCGCGCCTCCGATGCGAGAAGATCGTAGCACGCCTCGTCGAGCTGGCGCTCATCGACGCGGTAACCGATGGACAGCAGCTTGCGGTCCTGCCGCAGCAGGAAGGAGAACTCCATCTCGAAGGCGAACTTGCGCGAACGGTCGCGCAGCGCCAGAAGCTTGGCGCGCAGCTTGCCGACGCCATTCTCCTCCATGTGCGAATCCGCCATATGGGCTTCGCAGGCCTTTTCCAGCTTGCCGGCCCACAGCGCCAGATCGGCGCTTGCATCCGAGCCGATCTCCTCGTCAAGCCCCTTGGCCAGCTTGCGAATGTCGGCCGCCAGCACGGTGAGGTTGATGGTGCGGATGGCCGCCGTTTCCGGCTCGTCGCGGATGATCCCCACCGCGCGGCGCATCCCTTCGATCCGCTCCACCAGCCGCTGGCGCAACGGCCGCAGCGCGCGCCGGTCGTCCGGCAGGTCGGCCAGTTGCTCGTCCATGATGGTTGCGACGTCGATGATGCCGCCGAAATCGCCCTGAAGATGCGCTGCGGGTGCGGCCGCCCACATGTCGCATGCGGCGGCCACGGCCACGAGATGTCCGGCAAGGTTGCCGCTGTCGACCGCGGAAATGTAGCGCGGCTGCAGCGGCCTGAGCGTGCGCGTCTCGTACCAGTTGTAGAGATGGCCGCGATAGCGATCCATTTTCTCCATGGTCGAAATCGTGCGCTCCAGCCGGTCGATGGTTTCGGCAAGGCTGATCCAGCCGAAATCGCGGGCCGACACGACGCTCAGGAGATAGACGCCGATATTGGTCGGCGAGGTGCGCGCCGCCACGACGGGGGCCGGCGTCTCCTGAAAATTGTCCGGCGGCAGCATGTTGTGCTCGGCGGTCACGAAGGTCTCGAAGTAGAGCCACGTCCGGCGCGCAACTGTGCGCAAAAGCGCCGCATCCTCCGGCGTCACATGCAGCTTCTCCTCGGTTTCGGCGGACTGGCTGAATAGCCACGCGAAAGCCGGAGACCCTGCCCAGAACAGCGCGAAGATCGCCGCGATCACCACGCCGGTCGAGCCGGCGGCCAGCGGCAGCAACACGCCGACCGCTGCGATCGGCAGCACGCCCGCCATGGCGCGGTAGTGGCCCGAAAGGTCGTTGCCGTATGACCGCTCGGCCTGCGAGGCGGTGCGCCATTCCAGCAGGTGGCGGCGGCTGACGAACAGGCGGTAGAGCGTGCGCACGATGGCGTCGCTCATCGACCATGCATGGTGCGCCATCAGCACCACTTTCGACGCCACCTGCGCGCTGGCGAAGGCGAAGTCGCGCAAAAGTGCCGCCAGATGGTTCTTGAACGTCGCCTCGCGGTCGCGCGGCATGACCGAATCGACGATGCCGTAGGTCAGCGACAGGAACAGGCTCAGCACCAGCAGCGCCTGCCACTGGGCGGCCTGCGTGAACGGCAGCAGCGTCCAGCCTGCGGCAGACGCCGCGATCCATGCCATCGGCATCAGCGAGCGGCGCAGATTGTCCACCATCTTCCAGCGCGACAGTGCGGGTACGCCCGAAAGCGGATTGAGGATCCAAGGCAGCAGCTGCCAGTCGCCCCGCGCCCAGCGATGCTGGCGAGACGCATCGACGAGGTAGCGCGTCGGATAATCCTCGATCAGTTCCACGTCGGTGACGAGGGCTGCACGCGCATAGGCGCCTTCGAGCAGGTCATGGCTGAGGATGGTGTTTTCGGGGATGCGCCCCTTGAGCGCCGCCTCCATGGCGTCGATGTGATAGAGGCCCTTGCCGGTGAACGAGCCTTCTCCGAACAGGTCCTGATACACGTCCGAGACGGCGAAGACGTAGGGGTCGATGCCGCGGCTGGCCGAGAAGATGCGCTGGAAGAACGATGCCTCGTCGCCGGTCGTAAGCGACGGTGTCACGCGCGGCTGGAGGATGCCGTAGCCCGACGTGAGCCTGCCCGTTCCCGGATCGATCGCGGGCCGGTTCATCGGGTGGCGCATCTTGCCCACCAGCTTCGCCACCGCGCCGCGCGTCATGCGCGTGTCGGCGTCCACCGTCATGATGTATTCGACGCCTGTCGGCAGCGGATCGGTGGGGGCGAAGAAGGTGGTGTCGCGGTCGCCACGGAGCAGCGTATTCAGCTCGTGCAGCTTGCCGCGCTTGCGCTCCCAGCCCATCCAGCAGCCTTCGGTCTTGTTGTAGAGCCGGCGGCGATGGAGGAGGAAGAAGCGGGCCGCACCCTCCTTGGGGTAGCGCGTATTGAGGGCGGCGATCTCCTGGCGGGCATGCTCCAGCAGGTCCATGTCCGACTGCTTCTGCTCGACGTCGCTGTCGGGCCAGTCCGACAGCACGGCGAAATGAAGCTCGCCTTCCATATTGGAAAGATAGTGGATTTCGAGGTTGCGCACCGCCTCCTCGACGTCGTCGCGACTGCCGATCAAGACCGGCGCCACCACCATCGTCCGGGCTTCCTCGGGCACCCCGCCCTTGTATTCGTAGCCTATCAGCCGGGTCGGCTCGACGAATGACGAGACGAGCGTGTTGAAGAGGCCGACGGCGGCCTCGCTCGCCGGCAGCGCGAAAAGCGCGATCAGCAGCGCGACCGCGCCCGCAGCCAGCCCGTAGTCGGCCAGCGCCAGTGCCGATGCGGCCAGCAGCAGGCCCGTAAGGACCGCGACGGGAACCACCACGCCCAGCCAGCCGGTCTTGCGGTAGAAGCGGTGGAGCCGGGTGGCAGGCGGCACCGCATAGCCGAGCTGGCGCTCGAACTCGCCGCGCCGCGGGCCGACCAGGAAGCACCCGGCATCGACGCGCTGCCGGTCTCCGGAGCGGCATTCGACAGCGCCTTCGGCCAGCGCCACCGCCTGCAGCGCCACGTCGTATTCTTCGTGCTCGGAGCGCTTGGCAAGTTCCTCGATCGCGCGCCGGTAGGCATCGCGCGAGGCGAAGTCGAGCGCTTCGAAGCTGGTGCGCTCGCGCAGCAGATGGTCGATGCGGCTCACCCCTTCGAACCACACCGTCCATTCGGTATCGTCGATCAGGCGCAGGCCCTTGATGATGTTGCCCGTGGTGACGTTGCCCGACGACAGGTTGGCGTGCTCGCCCAGCGTGATCTCTTCGGCATCGGTGCCGATGGCTTCCAGTTCTCCCTCCAGCCATGCGAGGGCACGGCTCGAAACCTGCGAGCCGTCGCGCAGGCGGTGCAGAAGCTGGGTCGCGAAGGTCCGGTCGCGAGCCTGCTGCGCATAGCCGCGCAGGATTCCTACGTCGTCGTCGGCGGGCGTGGCGGCAAGCTTGTCGGCAACCTGGTTGGCGAGCAGGCGCATATCGTGCGCCCGCGCGACGCGCAGCGCCAGCCGACGCAGGTTCTCCACCAGCACGAAACGCATGATCGACGGCAGCGCCCACAGTTCACCGATGCGCAGCGGCTGGACTTCCTGGAAACCGTTGACGACCTCGCGAAACCCGTCGGCCGAGACGGCACTGTCGGATTGCGCGACGTACAGCCATGCGATGGCCAGCACGCGGGGAAGGTCCAGACCATCCATCAGCGGAAGCTGGCGATAGAAGCGCGGCGGCAGGTCGCGGCGGATTTCGGCGATCGCCTGTTCCACCACGTGCGAGTTGTCGAGCAGCCAGTTTGCGGCAGGCGTAACGCTCTCGCCGGCAAGCTGGGCGCGGTTCAGCGCCTGAACCACGGTGCGGATGCGCTCTGCGTTCTCCTTGGTCCGCTCGCGCGGATCGAATTTTTCCAGCCCTTCGAGATGCTCGCGGGAGCCGCGCGCGAGTGCTGCGCCCAGCCGGCGCAGATCGCCCTGATGGGTCAAGGCGGAACGTATCGGTATCTCGATGTCCCGAAACGGTTTGGCGGTGTCAGTCCGAAGGGTCGGGCCGGCGTGGACGTTCATGCGGTAGGGCTCCGCCAAGATGCGACGAATGGATTGATACCGGTTGCAGGCCGGAACGATGCGGAATGGACCTAAACCGATTGAGGATGGCAAAAGTTCCATGCACGACAGGCCTCGCGCGAACACATTATGTTGCAGTGCGAAATAAGCGCGTTGAACACAAAACGTCACAACATCGCCTCTGCCGCGAAGGCGAAGCCGACAAGGTCCGGAAACTGCGATTATTTGCAGAAATGCGTTTAAACAGGGACGAAATCACATCCCGCCAACAATTCATTAAAGCTTTAACGGCTTAAGTCGGAGCCCATTGCATCAATTGCCAGCGGGGGCCCAAAGATGCGCATGTTCCGTTCTTCCATCGTCTTCCAGAGCGCGGCGATCACTGTCGCGCTGATTTTCCTCACCGTGGCAACCATCGTGGGTGCCATGCACTACAATCTCAAGAACTCCGTCATGGCGGACGCCGAGAGTGATGCGCGCGACGCGGCGCGCACGATGGCGGTGCTTGCGGGCATGTCGCTCGAAGGTGTCGGCGTTTCCATCGAGACCGAGCGCCTTTCCGGCGTCACCGCCGCAGGTATTCCTCCCATCGCCGATCACAATCTGGTCGATCGCACGGCAGACTCCATCGCCGGCGTCGCCACCGTCTTCCAGACGCAGGGCGACAAATACGTCCGCGTCTCGACCAACGTGCTCAAGGAAGACGGCACGCGCGCGGTCGGCACGGAACTGGCGGCAGATCATCCGGCGCAGGCTTTTCTGGCGCGCGGCGAGGCTTTTTACGGACAGGCCAAGCTCTTCGGTCGCGACTTCATGACCGGTTACGTTCCCGTCAAGAACGAAGCGGGCGCCAATGTCGGCATCCTGTTCATCGGCATTCCGATGGAAGTCTACTTCGCCAAGATCGACACCATGCTTCGGCTGGTGGTCGGCGTCGGCGCGCTGTGTCTTCTGGTGCTCGGCGCTGCCGGCTTCCTGGCCATCCGCGCCAAGATCCGGCCGATGTCCACGCTGACGGCTTCCGTCAGGCGGCTGGCTGCGGGCGACATGACGGCCGAGGCCCCCTATCAGGAGAAGAAGAACGAGTTCGGCGAGATCGGCCGGGCTCTCGCCGTCTTCCGCGAAAACGCATTGCAGAAGCAGCGCATCGAGAGCGAAAGCGCGGAGCATCGCTCCGCCAGCGATGCGGAACGCGCACGCAACGACGCTGAAAAGCGGGCCATGGACGCAGAGATATCGGCGGCAGTGGACGCGCTGGCCGCCTCGCTTGCGGCACTTGCCCAAGGCGATCTATCGCAGAACATCGACACAGCCTTCACCGGCCGCCTCGAACAGGTGCGCCTCGATTTCAACACCTCGGTTGGAAAGCTGCGCGAGGCCATGGGCGAAATCCGCGAGAATGCGGGCGCGATCAGTTCCGGCACGGAGGAAATCCGCAACGCCGCCGACGACATGTCGCGCCGCACCGAAAGGCAAGCGGCGTCGGTGGAGGAAACGGCTGCCGCTCTCGAAGAGATCACCGCCACCGTGCGCGACTCCTCGCGCCGCGCCGAGGAAGTCGGCAAGCTGGTCGAACGTGCCACCACAGGCGCGGAACTTTCCGGGCAGACGGTGCAGAAGGCCGTCCACGCCATGCACCTCATCGACACCTCGTCGCGCGAGATTTCGAGCATCATCGGCGTCATCGACGAGATCGCTTTCCAGACCAACCTGCTCGCGCTCAACGCGGGCGTGGAGGCTGCGCGGGCGGGCGAGGCCGGCAAGGGTTTCGCCGTCGTGGCGTCCGAGGTGCGCGCGCTGGCGCAGCGTTCGGCCGAGGCCGCAAAGGAGATCAAGGCGCTCATCATGACGTCGGCCGATCAGGTCCAGACGGGCGTGCAACTCGTCGGCGACACCGGCACCTCGCTCGAGACCATCGTCGCGGAAATCGCCGAGATCAACCACCACATCGCCGCGATCGTCACTGCCGCGCGCGAGCAGGCCACCAGCCTGGGGGAGGTCAACTCGGCGGTGAACACGATCGATCAGGCCACCCAACAGAATGCCGCGATGGCCGAGCAGTCGACGGCTGCGAGCCACTCGTTGGCGCGCGAGGCGCAGGCGCTGGGCGCGCTCATCTCGCGCTTCTCGCTGGAGGGTGCAGGGGCGCACGGGGCCGAGCTGGTGATGCTGCGCAATCCGCTTCACGACACCGGCAAGGCGATGCGGAACGCTGCGGCGTACGAACCGCACGCCTCCGTGGCGCACGGCTGACCCGGCCGAATCAACGCGACCGATTTTTCAGAGAAGGCCGGCATCCAAGCCGGCCTTCGCCATTTTCGGACGGGCTCGCGCAGCTTAGACTTTCGTCGCGGAAACAGCCTGTTGACAGGCCAAGCGCGGCAAACCGAAACGCGCCCGCCAACCAAAGCGTATTTATACGAACTTGCTTTGCAGGGGGCATTGTGCATCCTCTGTCATCGCGACGCGGCGAAAGATCGTGGCGCGGGGAACAGCAGTTGCCTCTCGGGAGGAGGCACACGTAACGATGCGTGCCGCGGCCATGCGGCGCGCTGATAGTGGTGTGTGAGGACGCATGAGTGACGGCGTAATTCTGGCCGCAAAAGATCTGACCAAGGAATTCAAGGGCTTCTTTGCCGTTGAGGGCGTCAATCTCCAGGTGCGGCGGGGCCAGATCCATGCCCTGATCGGCCCCAACGGCGCGGGCAAGACCACCTGCTTCAACCTTCTGACCAAGTTTCTGCCGCCCACGCGGGGCAGCATCACCTACAAGGGCGAGGACATCACCTCGATGTCGCCGGCCGACATCGCACGGCTCGGGCTCGTGCGCTCGTTCCAGATTTCGGCGGTGTTTCCGCACCTCACCGCGATGGAGAACGTGCGCATCGCGCTTCAGCGCAAGCGCGGCGATTCCTTCGACTTCTGGCGCTCGCAGAAAGTGTTGTCCGAGTTCAACGACGAGGCCCGCTCGCTGCTCAACGACGTCGGCCTGTCGGAGTTCGAGAACACCAACGCCAGCGACCTTTCCTACGGTCGCAAGCGCGCGCTGGAGATCGCCACCACGCTGGCGCTGAACCCCGAGATGCTGCTGCTCGACGAGCCGATGGCCGGCATGGCGCAGGAAGACATCGAGCGCATCTCGGCCCTCATCAAGCGCATTTCGGCCAACCGCACCATCCTGATGGTCGAGCACAATCTGTCGGTCGTGGCCTCGCTGTCGGACACCATCACCGTGCTGGCGCGGGGCAAGGTTCTGGCCGAGGGCAACTACGCCACCGTGTCCAAGGACGAGCGCGTCATCGAAGCCTATATCGGAGCCGGCCATGGCTGAGGCAGCCTTCGCAACTCAGATTTCCGCAGCCGCTCAGCCGCTTCTGGCCGTGCAGAACCTCGAGGCATGGTATGGCGAAAGCCATGTGCTTCACGGCATCAATTTCGACGTCAGGCCCGGCGAGGTCGTGACGCTTCTGGGCCGCAACGGCGCCGGCAAGACGACCACCCTCAAGGCGATCATGGGCATCCTTCCCAAGCGCAAGGGTTCCGTCACCTTCGAGGGCACCGAGACGATCGGCCTGCCCAGCCGCGCCATCGCGCGTGCCGGCATCGCGTTCTGCCCGGAAGAACGCGGCATCTTCTCGTCGCTCTCGGTCGAGGAGAACCTGATGCTGCCGCCGCAGGTGAAGCCGGGCGGCATGAGCGTCGAGCAGATTTTCGACCTGTTTCCCAACCTGAAGGAGCGGCTTTCGAGCCAGGGCACCAAGCTTTCGGGTGGCGAGCAGCAGATGCTGGCCATCGGGCGCATCTTGCGCACCGGGGCGAAGATGCTGCTGCTGGACGAACCCACCGAAGGGCTCGCGCCGGTCATCATCCAGCAGATCGGCCGCACCATCGCGCGGCTGAAGCAGGAAGGCTTCACCATCGTGCTGGTCGAGCAGAACTTCCACTTCGCCTCGTCGGTCGCCGACAGGCATTTCATCGTCGAGCAGGGGCGCGTCATCGACATGATCCCTAACGAGGAGCTCGACGCCAACATCGAGAAACTGCACGGCTATCTGGGCGTGTAGCTGGAAGAAAAAGGCGCAGTCAGCGCCGGACAACCGGAGGAGAATGAAATGAAGAACACAGGATTCCTGCTGGCATCGCTCGCTGCATCGCTGATGGCGACGAGCGCGCTGGCGCAAGACATTTCGGTCAAGATCGGCGTGCTGAACGACCGGTCCGGCATCTATTCCGACATCACGGGCGAAGGCTCGGTCATCGCCGCCCAACTCGCCGTCGAGGATTTCGGCACCGACAAGGGCATCGCCGTCGAGATCGTCTCGGCCGACCACCAGAACAAGCCGGACGTCGGCTCAAACGTCGCCCGCCAGTGGTACGACACCGAGAATGTCGACATGATCGCCGACGTTCCGACCTCGTCGGTCGCGCTCGCCATTCACGAGATCACGCGTGAGAAGAACAAGGTCCACGTCAATTCCGGCGCCGCCTCGTCCGACCTCACGGGCTCGGCCTGCTCGCCCAACACGGTCCACTGGACCTACGACACCTGGGCGCTCGCCAACGGCACCGGCGGCGCGATGGTGGCCGCGGGCGGCGACTCGTGGTTCTTTGTCACCGCCGACTATGCGTTCGGCCATGCTCTAGAGCGCGACACAACGGCGATGGTCGAGAAGAGCGGCGGCACCGTGCTCGGCGGCGTTCGCACGCCGTTCCCCGGCCAGGACTTCTCGTCCTTCCTGCTTCAGGCGCAGTCCTCGGGCGCAAAGGTCATCGGCCTTGCCAATGCCGGCGGCGACACCATCAACTCGATCAAGCAGGCTTCCGAATTCGGCATCACGCAGGGCGGTCAGTCTCTCGCCGGCCTTCTAATGTTCGTCAACGACGTCCACTCGCTGGGTCTCGACGTCGCGCAGGGCCTCGTGCTCACCGAGAGCTTCTACTGGGATCTCAACGACCAAACCCGCGAATGGTCCACTCGTTTCGAGGAAAAGACCGGCAACAAGCCGTCGATGATCCAGGCCGGCGTCTATGCCGGCACGCTTCACTACCTCAAGGCGGTCGAGGCGCTCGGCAGCAAGGATGACGGCGCTGCCGTGGTCGCGAAGATGAAGGAGCTCAAGACCGACGATCCGCTGTTCGGCCAGGGCGAGGTGCGTGAAGACGGCCGCAAGGTACACGACATGTACCTCTTCCGCGTCAAGACGCCGGACCAGTCGGAAGGCCCGTGGGATTACTACGAGACGGTCTCGACCATTCCTGCCGCCGAGGCCTTCCGTCCGCTCGCAGACGGCGGCTGCTCGCTGGTTCAGTAACGGCCACACGGTAACGACAGGACGCGCGCTGCCTCGCATGGCGCGCGTCCGCGCATGACCAGCTGACAAACCGCAGGATCGCCGGATGTTCGAGCTTCTAGGTATTCCGCCGCAGGCCCTCTTCGGGCAACTGCTGCTCGGCCTGATAAACGGGTCGTTCTACGCCATTCTTTCCCTGGGACTGGCGATCATCTTCGGCCTCCTCAACATCATCAACTTCACGCACGGCGCGCAGTACATGCTCGGCGCCTTCGTGGCGTGGATGCTCCTCACCTATTTCGGCGTGCCCTACTGGGGCGCGCTGTTGCTTGCGCCGGTTCTCGTCGGCATAAAGGGCGTCATCATAGAGCGGTTGCTGATATCGCGGCTCTACCATCTAGACCATCTCTACGGCCTGCTTCTCACCTTCGGCCTCGCCCTCATCATCCAGGGCCTGCTACGCAACCAGTACGGCATCTCCGGCCTGCCCTATGCCATCCCTCCGCAGCTTTCGGGCGGGCAGAACCTCGGCTTCATGTTCCTGCCAAACTATCGCGCCTGGGTGGTCGTCGCCTCTCTGGTGGTCTGCCTCGCGACCTGGTTCGTCATCGAGAAGACGCGGCTCGGCGCCTATCTGCGCGCTGCGACCGAAAATCCGACCCTCGTCGGCGCGTTCGGCATCAACGTCCCGCGCATGATTACGCTGACCTACGGCTTCGGCGTCGCGCTGGCCGCCTTCGCCGGCGTGCTCGCCGCGCCGATCTACGCGGTCAACCCCAACATGGGCGCCGACCTCATCATCGTCGTCTTCGCCGTGGTCGTCATCGGCGGCATGGGCTCGATCCTCGGCGCCATCGTCACTGGCTTCGGGCTCGGTCTGGTCGAGGGGCTGACCAAGGTGTTCTATCCGGAGGCCTCGTCCGTCATCATCTTCGTCATCATGGCCATCGTGCTGCTGGTCAAGCCGGCCGGCCTGTTCGGGAGGACCGCATAATGACGGCCGTGACCGAAACCGAAACGACCGGCATCGCTGTCCAGCAGGCACGCGCCGGCATGCCGCTCCACCATGTCGCGATCTTTGTAGCGCTCCTGGCGGCCGGCCTCGTCGCCCCCTTCCTCCTCTATCCCGTCTTCCTGATGAAGGTGCTTTGCTTCGCGCTGTTCGCGTGTGCCTTCAACCTTCTGCTGGGCTATGGCGGCCTGCTGTCCTTCGGCCACGCTGCCTATTTCGGCAGCGCGAGCTATATCGCCGCCCACGCCGCCAAGGTGTGGGGTCTGTCGCCGGAGCTCGCCATCCTGTCGGGCACGCTCGCCGCAGCCGTTCTGGGCCTCGCCATCGGATCGCTGGCGATCCGGCGTCAGGGGATCTACTTCGCCATGGTCACGCTGGCCTTCGCGCAGATGGTGTTCTTCTTCTCGCTCCAGGCCCCGTTCACCGGCGGCGAGGACGGCATCCAGGCAGTGCCGCGCGGCAACCTTTTCGGCCTGCTCAGCCTGCGGTCCGATTTCACGCTGTACTTCGTCGTGCTCGCCATCACGCTGGGCGGCCTGCTGCTGATCTACCGGATCATCCATTCGCCCTTCGGCCAGGTCCTCAAGGCCATCCGCGAGAACGAGCCCCGCGCCGTCTCGCTCGGCTACCGCGTCAACCGCTACAAGCTGGCCGTGTTCGTGCTGTCGGCCACGCTGGCGGGTCTCGCGGGGTCCACCAAGGCGCTCGTCTTCCAGCTCGCCTCGCTCACCGACGTGCACTGGTCGATGTCGGGCGAAGTGGTTCTGATGACGCTGATCGGCGGCATGGGAACGGTGTTCGGCCCCATCGTCGGCGCGGCCATCATCGTCACGATGCAGAATTATCTGGCGACCTTCGGCGCCTGGGTCACCATCATCCAGGGCTGCATCTTCGTGGTCTGCGTCATGCTCTTCCGCGAGGGCATCGTCGGCGTCATCGCAAAGTGGATCAGGAAGCCGCTCTAAGCGCGGCTTCCTACCTCATCAGCCGCTCGCGGCGGGTCCAGCGCGCGATCAGAAGCACGGCGACAACGGCCAGTCCCGACGACAGGCCGATCCAGATGCCGACGCCGTTGAGCCCCATCGGGAAGGCGAGCCACACGCCGAGCGGCAGGCCGACACCCCAGTAGCCAAGCGCGGCGTAGATCATCGGCACGGTCGTGTCCTGCAGGCCGCGCAGCATGCCGCTGCCCACCGCCTGCGCGCCGTCGACCACCTGAAACAGCGCCGCGAGCGCGAGGAAGGTCACGGCCATCTCGACGACCGGCAGGTTCTCCGGCGCGGACAGGTCGATGAAGGCCATGATCAGCAGGTGCGGCGCAAACAGCATCAGCATCGCCATCAGCGCCATGAAGCCCACGCCCATGACGAAGGCGGTCCAGCCGGCTCTTGTCACACCGTCGCGGTCGCCGCCCCCGTAGGCGCGGCCGACACGCACGGTTGCGGCCTGCCCCACGCCCATCGGCACCATGAACGACAGCGAGGCGACCTGAATGGCGATGGCGTGGGCGGCCAGCGAGACCGAATCGATCAACCCCATCACCAGCGCCGCGGCGTTGAAGATCGTGACCTCGAACGTGTAGATCCCGGCGATCGGCAGGCCCAGCCGGAACAGTTCGCGGAACCGAGCCCAGTCCGCCCGCCAGAAGCGCCCGAAGAGCTGGTAACGGCGGAAACGCCGGTCGAGGCTCACCGCGGCCACCATGCCCGCAAACATCAGCGTCGCCGAGGCCGTGGTGGCGATGCCCGCCCCCATCAGTTCCAGCCGCGGAAATCCGAGATTGCCGAACATCAGCGCGTAGTTGCACAGGACGTTGAAGCCGACCGCGAGGAAGACGATCGCCAGCGCCCAGCCGGGCCGTTCCAGCGCCGAGATGAAGGAGCGCAGCACGACGAAGCCGTAGAAAGGCAGGATCGCCCACTGCATGGCACGCATGTAGACGCCGGCCTGCGCCGACAGCGCGGGGTCCTGCCCCATGGCCAGAAGGATCGTCTCGGCCTGCCAAAGCAGCGCCCAGATCGGCAGCGCCACGAGCGCCGAGATCCACAGCCCCTGCCGTACCGTACGGCGCACGTCGCGCACCGAGTGCCGCTTGCGGCCGAGCTCGAAGGCGATCATCGGCGACACCGCCAGTATGAGCCCGAGGCCGAAGATCATCGGCGCGAAATAGAGGTTGGCGCCGAGCGTCCCGGCGGCCAGTGCGTCGGGCCCCAGCCGGCCCATCATCATCACGTCCGTCGCCGTCATCGCCGTCTGGCCGAGATTGGTCAGGATCATCGGCCAGGCGAGCGCCAGCATGGCGCGGATTTCGGCGCGCCATGGTCTGGGCTGGGTCCGGTCTATGAGGACGGCATGAGTCATCGTGGCTCAATAGTTGCGAACGCGACGGAAAACAGAACCACCGGCTCCCTTCTCTTGGCGCAGCGCACGCCCTCGCAACGATTGCCCGCTCTGCCGATTGACGCTATGACCCCGCCCACGAGGAAGCCCCAGCAAAGCCCAGGAACGCCATGACCACCGAACAGCTTGCCAATGCCGAACAGCAGGCGCGCCTTCTTTCGGCAGCCCTGCCCTACATGCAGCGCTACGAACACAAGACTGTGGTGGTGAAATATGGCGGCCACGCCATGGGCGACACGGAGCTCGGCAAGGCGTTCGCGCGCGACATCGCGCTGCTCAAGCAGTCGGGCGTCAACCCCATCGTCGTGCACGGCGGCGGCCCGCAGATCGGCGCGATGCTGACCAAGATGGGCATCGAATCCAAGTTCGAGGGCGGGCTGCGCGTCACCGACCGCAAGACGGTCGAGATCGTCGAGATGGTTCTGGCCGGCTCGATCAACAAGGAGATCGTCGCGCTCATCAACGCCGAGGGCGAGTGGGCCATCGGCCTGTGCGGCAAGGACGGCAACATGGTCTTCGCCGAAAAGGCGCACAAGACCATCAAGGACCCAGATTCCAACATCGAGCGCGTGCTCGACCTCGGCTTCGTGGGCGAGCCGGTGGAGGTCGACCGCACCCTGCTGGACCTTCTCGCCCGCTCGGAGATGATCCCCGTCATCGCGCCGGTGGCTCCGGGCCGCG
Organism: Neoaquamicrobium microcysteis; assembly: GCF_008180155.1. Taxonomy (GTDB): domain Bacteria; phylum Pseudomonadota; class Alphaproteobacteria; order Rhizobiales; family Rhizobiaceae; genus Aerobium; species Aerobium microcysteis. The sequence continues at coordinate 384,300 of NZ_VSZS01000068.1, forward strand.
ACGGCCACACCTACAACATCAACGCCGACACCTTCGCCGGCGCCATCGCGGGCGCGCTCAACGCCTCGCGCCTGCTGTTCCTCACCGACGTTCCCGGCGTACTGGACAAGGACAAGAAGCTCATCGACGAGTTGACCGTCTCGCAGGCGCGCGAACTCATTGCCGACGGTACGATCTCGGGCGGCATGATCCCCAAGGTGGAGACCTGCATCGAGGCGATCGAGCGCGGCGTGGAGGGTGTCGTCATCCTCAACGGCAAGACGCCGCATTCGGTGCTGCTGGAACTCTTCACCGAGCACGGCGCCGGCACGCTGATCGTGCCGTAGGGAGTGTTACTGCGTCGCGGCGCCCGCCTCCGCGACCGTCACCCTGAAGAAGTCCCCCTGTATCAGGAACTCCTCGACGCCTGCCTGCGTGGCTGAGAAGACGATCGCGCGCGCGGGTGTCTCGCCGTTACAGAACTTGCTGTTGCGGCGCGCGAGACCGCCGTCCGAGAACGTGCCCGTCTGCGACACAGGCAGGGCGCCTGCGACATCAGGCCAGTCGCGCGGAAGCTTGCCGCAGTCGCCCCGCTCGGCATGGATGATGCGACTTTCGCCCACGGCGATATTGAACTCCGGCGTGTAGCTGACCAGCGGCGCGTCGGCCGGCAGACCGCCCCATGGTCGCCAATCGGAAGCGAGAAAAGCGCCCGTCCCCATGCCCAGGCAGAAAAGCAGCGCGCCGCTCGTCGCGGTGCGCAGGTCTAACCATCCGCGCCAGCGTGCGCCCGCTGTCTGCGCCTCACCGGATGGCCGCGCCGAGGTGGCACCCGCAGCGGCGGATTCGTCGTCCTCTTCGGCCTCGCGGGCCTGCCGGTAGAGCGCGTGCCATCGCGCGGCCAGCGCCGGGTCTTCGTCCACGCCGAGAAGCTGTTCGAGGACGCGCAGGCTGCGCAGGCGCGGCACGTGCCGCCCGGACCGCCAGTTGTTGAGGTTGCGCACGGCGGTATCGAAATCCCGCTGCCCGCCGCTGTTGGACAGTTCGCAGAAGCGCGCGGCCAGCGAGGCCGTGTCGACGAACCCTGCGCGGTTGCAGAGTTCGTCCAGAAGCAGGTTCCACTTGCCGATGTGGGCGTAGGTTTCGTCAGACACCGTTCAACTTTCCTTCTGCGGGTTCCGGCTGCGTCGTGATGACGTCGATCTTGAGATAGTCGCCGAACAGTCTCAGCTCCGCCGTGCCCGGCGCCACGCCGGTGAACATGATGCCCCGGACGAGCCTTTCGGCGCCGCATCGACGCACGACCTTGCGTGCGATCCCGCCATCGGAAAGCGTTCCGTAGGGCGTCTCAGGCAGCGTATCGACAACCTCGTTCCATGCAGGCGGTTCGCTCTCGCAGGTCTCGAGAGCACCGTGAACCAGATGGCTAGCGCCCACGGGCACCCGCACATACCCCTCGAAGCTGACCTGCGGCAGAGCCGCCAGCGCCGTGTTCTTTCCACCGGAGATGGCGGCGTAGACGACCCCGGAACCGAGCAGCAGCGCCAGTCCCGCCATCACCCAGCCCCCTATTGCGCGGCTGCCGCGCCCCATCGCCGGCGCGGCGATGTCTGCATCTTCGGACCCTTCCGGCATCGCCGCACGCCGGTAGAGCGCCATCCATCGCCGCTCCAGTTCGGGATCGTGCCCGATCTCCAGCAGCGCGGAGAGCATCGCGAGGTTGCGACGCAGCGGCAGCCGCCGGCCGGAACGCCATGCCCTCAGCTTCTTCTTCGCCGCCTCGAAATCCTGGCGCGTGTTCTTGCCCAGCCTGGCGCACAACTCGCTTGCCGGGTGGTTGTTGTCATACCACCCGCGATCGTTGCAGAGCGCGTCGAACAGGCTGTGCCAGGCGTCGTGCTCGCTCCCGCATTCCCTGCTCATGCCCAAGTCCCCACGACAACCTGAGCGTTAGTTTTCCGTCAGTTTCCGGGAATGGCAAGCACAGCCGATGCGGCTTTTTCCATAGTTTCCGACAATGGCCCCATTTTGCGGAGGACGAGGCAGCAAAAACCAACAAGCTGCGCCGACGACGCGGAGCCTCGCGCTTGCGTCGCAGGCAACCACTAAAGGAATACTGAGCATGTACCAACGCCTCGCACTTCTGCTGCTCGTTCCACTGGCCGGCTGTGTCAGCGCCGGCAGCGCAGACGTCACCAGAGAACTTTCAGTCGGCCAGACCGGCCACATCACCGCCTACCGGGCAGACAGATGCGGCGCGGAACCGCCCAGCTTTGCCGCGCTCGCGCCCCGGTTGCCGCGCTCCGAGCTGGTCACATATTCCGATGGGGGCCTCTCCAGCCGCGTCAGCAACGAGTGCGGGACGCGCGTGCCCACCCGCGCCGTCAACGGCACCGGCGTGAAGGCAGGGTCCGAGGTCAAGCGCTTCCAGTCGGGCACCGTCGCCATCGTGGTGAAGTAGTCCGTCAGCTTTGCCCGCTTTTTCGGGCGGCCGGCTCGCAGCCTCGGACGATGGCCCCTCCGGGTCTTGCGAGCCGGTAAATAGCACCGGGTGTCGCGCAGGCGTCAGGCGACCAGTAGGATCAGGATCCCCGCGACGATCAGCAAACAGCCGGCCGTCTCGATCCGGTTGATCTTCTCCTTGAAGAAGAACACCGAGGCGGCGAAGGTGAACAGCATCTCCACCTGCGCCAGCGCCTTCACCACCGCAGCCTGCTGAAGCGTCATCGCCATGAACCAGCCGAACGACGCCGTCGCACCGACGAAGCCGGTGAACAGCGCCACCTTCCACGCCTTGGCGATGCGGCCGATCTCGGCGCGGTCCTTCCACACCATCCAGCCGGCCATCACCAGCGTCTGCAGCGAGATGGTCCAGACCAGCGTCACCGCCGCCTGCATCATGAAGTTCGGCCCGCCAAGCGCCAGCGAGGCTGCGCGATAGGCAACCGCGGCGATGCCGAAAAGCGTGCCCGATGCGAGGCCGATCAGCGCGTTGCGCGCGAAGATCGACGCGACGAGGTTGCGCCAGCTCATATGCATGTGCGCCACCGAGATCAGCATCACGCCGAACACGCTGATGGCGATGGCGGCAAGCGTGCCGCCGGTCACGCGCTCGCCGAAGAAGATCAGCGCGAAAAGCGCGGTCTGCGCCGGTTCCGTCCGCGAATAGGCCGTGCCCACGGCAAAGTTGCGGTGGGAAAACAGGTGGATCAGCAGGAACGTGGCGCCGATCTGGCCGAACGCGCCGACGCCCACCCAGAAAAGGAAGGCGGCGTTGGGCGCGGGGATGCGGTAGCCCGCAACCAGATGCAGCGTGGCGAGGAAGAACAGCGCGAACGGCAGGCCGAAACCGAAGCGCACGAAGGTCGCCCCGGTCGTTCCCATCACGGCCTTCAGGTGCTTCTGCGCCGCCGACCGCAGGTTCTGCAGGAAGGCGGCGGCGATGGTGATGGGTATCCAGAGTTCCATGTCGCCCCCGAAGTCGGGTGCGGATTAACCCGCCGGCGCGCGCCTTTCAACCCGCGCTTGTTGGCCTCATGCGGCCGCCTGTGCGCCGAGCTCGAAGACGACCCGGTTGCGGCCGCGCCGCTTGGCCTCGTAGAGGCGGCGGTCAGCCTCGCGCATCATCTCGGACCAGGAGACGTGAGGGCGAAGCCTCGCCGCGCCGATGCTGACGGAAAGCGGCAGGTATTTGCCGTCTCCGGGCGAGAAGCGGATCGCCTCTACACCCAGCCGGATGCGTTCGGCGACCAGCGTGGCCTCCTCGACATCGACGCCGCCGAGAAAGGCCGCGAACTCCTCGCCGCCGATGCGCCCGACGAGATCGTTATCGCGCACGCCGACGCGGATCGCCTCGGCAATCAGCAGCAGGGCCGCGTCGCCCTGCGCATGGCCGTGCGTATCGTTGATGTATTTGAAGTTGTCGGCATCGATGATGAGCAGTGCGCCCGCATCGGTGCGCCGCCGCGTGCTCTTGAGCGCGGAGAAGAAGGCTTCGCGGTTGAGCAGGCCGGTCATGTCGTCGTGGCGCGCCTTTTCGGAAAGGCGGGCGTGCGCCTCGGCAAGCTGCATGTGCGCATCCGCCAGTTCGTCGTGGGCGGCCGTCAACTTGGCCAGCGCATCGGCCAGCCGCTTCTTCTGCCAGAACGCATGCAGGCTCGCAGGAAAGGCGATGGCCAGCGGACAGGCGATGCTCATCACGATCGCATTGCCCTCGACCACGCCGCCGATGGCCGGCACGACAGCCAGCACAAGCATCAGCGAGACGAGCGCCGAGCCAACGGCGACGGCCGCCGCCTTTGCGATGAGCTGCATCATGAAGAACCCCTTCCGTTACGCGATAGCTGACAGACGAAAGTGAATCCCTCGTTGCCGCCAACGGTCGAAATTGAAGAAATCGGCCTGCACGGCGGCGCTTCTATCGGGCCTTCAAATGGTCTAGGTGGAGGGTATGACCAACGCGCCCGATCCAGCCCGCTTCGCCCATGTCACAGACTGGGTGTTCGACCTCGACAACACGCTCTATCCGCACCACTCGAACCTGTTTTCGCAGATCGACGTGAAGATGACGGCCTATGTGTCGGAACTGCTTCAACTGCCCCGAGATGAAGCCCGCGCCCTCCAGAAGGAGCTTTATCGCGACTTCGGCACGACGCTGAACGGGCTTATGGCGCGGCACGGCATCGACCCCGACGACTTTCTCAACAAGGTGCACGACATCGACTATTCGTGGGTCGATCCGAACCCTGCGCTGGGCGAGGCCATCCGCGCCCTGCCTGGGCGCAAGTTCATCTTCACCAACGGCGATCGCGGCCATGCCGAGCGCACGGCCCGCCAGCTCGGCATCCTCGATCATTTCGACGACATCTTCGACATCGTTGCTGCCGACCTGACGCCGAAGCCCGCGCGCGAAACCTATGACAAGTTCGTCGGCCTTCACCGCGTCGATACGAAGAACGCCGTCATGTTCGAGGATCTCGCCCGCAACCTCACGGTGCCGAAGCTGCTGGGCATGACCACCGTGCTGATCGTGCCCAATAATTTCGAGCCTACCTTCTCGGAGATATGGGAGCGCGACGCCGACAACGAGGACGACGTCGACTACGTCACGGACGACCTCGCGACGTTCCTGGCCACCCTTCGCGCGGGCCTGTAGCCCGCCCGGGAGTGAACACCGTCAGGCGATCTCGTAGAAGTCCTTGATGATCGTCCAAGCCTCGTCGGCCGTATCGACGGCGTTGATGATGTGCTGGTCGCCGGGCGAGATCGTGCCCTGCTCGGCCAGATAGTCGAGATCGACGGCGCGCGACCAGAACTCCTTGCCGAACAGGATCACCGGCACGCGCTCCATGCGCCCTGTCTGTATCAGCGTCAGCGTCTCGAAGAACTCGTCCATCGTGCCGAAGCCGCCCGGGAACACCGCCACCGCCTTGGCCCGCATGATGAAGTGCATCTTGCGGATCGCGAAATAGTGGAAGTTGAAGCACAGCTCGGGCGTGACATAGAGGTTCGGCGCCTGCTCGTGCGGCAGCACGATGTTGAGCCCGATGGATGGCGCGCCGCAATCGGCCGCGCCCCGGTTGCCAGCCTCCATCACGCCGGGGCCGCCGCCCGTCACCACCACGAACTCGCGGTAGTAGGTCTTTGCCGATTCGACCGAGCAAAGGCGCGCGAACTGGCGCGCTTCCTCATAGTAGCGCGCGTTGGCCTCCAGGTTCTTTCGCTGCGTTTCGTTCTTTGCCGCCCATGCTTCACCGCCAGGCTCGGGAATGCGCGCGCCGCCGAACAGAACCACCGTGGAGCGTATCCCGCGCTCGGCCAGCATCATCTCCGGCTTGAGCAGTTCGAGCTGCAGGCGCACGGCGCGCAGTTCGCGCCGCGTCATGAACTCCTCGTCGTCCCAGGCAAGGCGGTAGGCCGGCGCGCGGGTCTGCGGCGTATCGGGCACGGCCTTGGCGCGCTCCAGATCCTCGTCGGAATGCGGCAGCGGCGTCCAGCCGGACTTTTCCTCCGGATTCATATAGCTCATTTCCCGTCTCGTCTGCGCCTTCCTGCGGCGCGCCCCGTCATTGACCCCCCATCGCGCATGACATAGTTTCCGCGCCGGTCGGGGACCACCCTCGTCTCTTCCAGCCTATTGCCTACCCCTTAACAGCGCGTAATGGAGCATTTCGATGACCAAGCCGGACCTGGCAACCCTCGAGAAGACCGTTGAGAAGGCCTTCGACGAGCGAGACGCCGTCAACACCGGCACGCGCGGTGAGGTGCGCGAGGCCGTCGAGGCCGCGCTGGAACTGCTCGACAAGGGGCAGGCCCGCGTCGCCGAGCGTCAGGCCGACGGAAACTGGACCGTGAACCAGTGGCTCAAGAAGGCGGTCCTTCTCTCCTTCCGCCTCAACCCGATGGAGATCATCAAGGGCGGCCCGGGGGAATCCGTCTGGTGGGACAAGGTCGCTTCCAAGTTCGACGGTTGGTCGGCCAACGAGTTCGAGAAGGCCGGTTTCCGCGCCGTGCCCAACTGCGTCGTGCGGCGCTCGGCCTATATCGCGCCCGGCGCGATCCTGATGCCGTCCTTTGTCAATCTCGGCGCCTATGTCGGCGAGGGCACGATGGTCGATACCTGGGCGACCGTCGGCTCCTGCGCCCAGATCGGCAAGAATGTCCACCTGTCGGGCGGCGTCGGCATCGGCGGTGTGCTGGAGCCGATGCAGGCCGGCCCCACCATCATCGAGGACAACTGCTTCGTCGGCGCGCGCTCGGAGGTCGTGGAGGGCTGCATCGTGCGCGAGGGCTCGGTCCTGGGCATGGGTGTGTTCATCGGCAAGTCGACCAAGATCGTGGATCGCGAGACCGGCAACATCACCTATGGCGAGGTGCCGCCCTACTCGGTCGTCGTCGCCGGCGCGCTGCCCGGCAAGCCGATGGGCAACGGTCAGCCCGGCCCCAGCCTCTATTGCGCCGTCATCGTCAAGCGCGTCGATGAAAAGACCCGCTCGAAGACCTCGATCAACGAACTTCTGCGGGATTGATCGGATCGCGACGGCGATCCATCCTGCCTCAAACGAACGACGGAGCTAGCCTTGCCCGCAAACCAGATGTTCTGGCTTTTCTTCGGTTTTTCCGGGCGCATCAGCCGGGCGGCCTATTTTCTGGCCGGCCTGCTGATGATGATCGTCGTCGTCTTCATCGTCTACCGGCTGACGCTGGCGCAGGAGGCGGGCACCGGCGGCGCATTCTGGGAAACGCTGCTGAGCATCATCATGATCGCCTCGCTGTGGGCGCAGGCGGCGCTGGGGGCCAAGCGGCTGCACGACCTCGGCAGGCCGGGCATCTTCGCCGCGCTGCTCTTCGTCCCCGCGCTCAACTTCGTCGCCTTCATCGCGCTGTGCCTCATGCCCGGGCAACCGGGACCGAACCAGTACGGACAGACTACCAACGCGCCTGCGTAGGGACGAAGCCACCATGGACGATGCCGAGGCCGTGGCGCACGAATTCTGGCGACGCATGAACACTAATGACTGGTCGTTCGCGGCGCAGCTTTTCGGTGTCCCCTTCAGTCTGGACTGGCCCCAGTCACGCGAGCGCATCGTGTCGGCCGCCGACTTCGTCGCTCTTAACGCAGCCTACCCCGCGGCCGGCCGCTGGACGTTCGAGGTGATCCGTCTCGTCGGCGATGCGCGGACGGCTGTCACCGAGACGATTGTCAGCGACACTAAAATTGCGGCAACGGCCGTCACCTTCTTCGATGTCGAGGGCGGCCGCATACGCAGTATCCGCGAGTTCTGGCCCGATCCGTTTCCCGCAGCGGAGTGGCGGCGGCAGTGGGTTCAGCATCTCGGCTAGGCGCATGTCGGTCGCGGCCATAGGCCAATTTCCCGTCAGCGTTGCATCACGGCTGACAGCCGCGTGACAGGCGGCGGCGATTCGATTATCCCTGCCTGCCATGACCGACAAGCTGCCGACCGACCCCGCCGAAAACCTTGCAACTCTGATCCGTTGCCCGTCCGTGACGCCTGCGGAAGGCGGCGCGCTTTCGGCGCTCGAGGCGATGTTGAAGCCGCTGGGCTTCGGCACAGACCGGCCAGTGTTCACCGACGACGGCACGCCGGATGTCGAAAACCTCTATGCACGCCTGTCGGGCAACGGCCCGCATCTCATGTTCGCCGGCCACACCGACGTCGTGCCCGTGGGCGACGAGGCGGCATGGACGCATCCGCCCTTCGGCGCGGAGATCGCGGGCGGCTTCATGTTCGGGCGCGGCGCGGTCGATATGAAGGGCGGCATCGCCTGCTTCGTGGCGGCCGTCGCCCGTCATGTCGAGACACATGGCGCACCGAAGGGTTCGGTTTCGCTGCTGATAACCGGCGACGAGGAAGGCCCCTCGATCAACGGAACCGTCAAGCTGCTCGACTGGGCGGCCAGCCGCGGCGAGACGTGGGACGCGGCCATCGTCGGCGAACCCACCAACCCCGACCAGCTCGGCGACATGATTAAGATCGGCCGGCGCGGTGCGCTTTCCGGCGACATCGTGGTTCACGGGCGGCAGGGGCACGCGGCCTATCCGCATCTGGCCGACAACCCGGTTCGCGGCATCGTCACGCTGGTGGATGCGCTGCTCTCGCCCGCCTTCGACGAGGGCACGAAGAACTTCCAGCCGACCAATCTGGAAGTCACCACCATCGATGTCGGCAACACCGCCACCAATGTGATCCCGGCGAAGGCCAGGGCCTCCTTCAACATCCGCTTCAACGACACGTGGAACGCCGAGACCGTTCAGGCCGAAATCCACAACCGGCTCGACAAGGCCGCGTCACGCAGCAAGCTGCGGCCGGGCCGCAAGGAAAAGATCGAGTTCGAGCTGACCTGGCGCGACCGCCCGAGCCCCGTCTTCCTCACCCATGACGACAGACTGATCGAGGGGCTTTCGGCCTCCGTTGAGGCCGTCACCGGCCGCAGGCCTGCGCTATCCACCTCCGGAGGCACGTCCGATGCGCGCTTCATCAAGGACTACTGCCCGGTCGTCGAGTTCGGCCTCGTCGGCCAGACGATGCACATGGTGGACGAGCGCGTCGCGCTGTCTGATCTGGAAACGCTGACGCGCATCTACCAGCGCTTCCTCGAAGACTGGTTTGCCTGACCATGCCGCCCGCCGAGGATATCCAGCGGCAACTCTTAGGCGCATGGCGCATGATGACGGGCAGGCGCGACGGCGTGCGCCTTCTCGACGTCTCGATTGACGGCTTCTGGAACTCGTTCTTCGCCATCGTCGTCGCGCTGCCTGCACTTCTCGTCGGCTGGGTTCCCCTGGCGAACGAACTTGCAGCACCCGACGCACGCTTCTCCGGCCGCGCGCTCCTGCTCTTCCGCCTCGCCATCGTCGATGTCGGCTCATGGGTGCTGCCCATCGCCGCGCTGGCGGTGGTCGCAGGCTTCGCCGGCATCCGCGACCGCTTCGTCCACTACGTCGTGGCCAGCAACTGGGCGTCGGTGCTGTTCGCATGGTTCATGCTGCCGGCCTCGCTGCTGCGTCTCGTGATGCCCGGCGCGGCCGAGGCGGCGACGACACTCTCGCTGGGCATCTTTCTCGGCTGCCTCGTGCTTTCGTGGCGGCTCACCAACGCGGCGATAGACAAGGGCGCGGCGGTGGCCACCGGCGTCTTTGCCGGCATGCTGGTCGCCTCCATCATGACGCTGTTCGCCCTGCAGGACATTCTGGGCATCGCGCCCGCGTCGGTTCAGTAGTCGACGCGGGTGAGATAGAGCCCGTCGGGCGGGGCGACCTGCCCGCATCGCGCGCGGTCGGCGGCCTTCAGCGCCGCTTCCAGGTCATCGGCGCTCCACGCCCCCTCGCCCACCTTCTTCAGCGATCCCACCATCGAGCGCACCTGATTGTGCAGGAACGAGCGCGCCGAAGCGCGCACCTCGATCAGGTCGCCGTCGCGCGTCACGTCCAGCCGGTCGAGCGTCTTGACCGGACTGTCGGACTGGCATTGCACCGAGCGGAAGGTGGTGAAGTCGTGCTTGCCGAGCAGCCGCTGCGCCGCTTCGTGCATCGCCGCTTCGTTCAGCACCTTCGGCACGTGCCAGACATTGCCGCGCATCAGCGCTGCCGGCGCGCGCCGGTTGAGGATGACATAGAGATAGTGCCGCGACGTGGCCGAGAACCGCGCGTCGAAAGTATCGGCCACCTGCTCGCAGGCCAGAACGGCGACCGCCTCGGCAGCAAGCTTCAGATGCGCGTTCACCGCGCCCTGCAACTTGAATGCGTCCCACTCGCGCTCCAGCGTCGCATGGGCGACCTGCCCGGTCGCGTGCACCCCGGCGTCGGTTCGCCCCGCCGCCCGTATCGTCACCGTCTCACCGGTCGCCGAAAGGATCGCCTTCTCCACCGCCCCCTGCACCGTCGCAAGGTCGGCCTGTCGCTGCCAGCCGGCATAGGCGCGGCCGTCATATTCGATGTCGAGGCGGTAGCGCGGCATGGTCATAGTGCCGAAAAGGCCGGGGGATAGACGAGCCGGCCCGCAACCGGCGCGTCGGCTCCCCATGCAAGCGCCTGTAACGCCTCTCCCTGCCACTGGCTGTCGAAGCGCGAGGCACGCGAATGCGCATAGCCGAAACGGCCGTAATAGGCGGGATCGCCGAGCACCACCGAAAGGCCCTCGCCGGCAAGGCGCAACTGCCTGTGCCCTTCCTCCACCAGAGCCTTCGCTATTCCCTGCTTTTGGGCGGGCGGCGCGACGGCCAACGGCGCAAGCGCCACCGCCGCAAAGCTGCGGTTGGCAGTTTCCACCATCAGCCGCGAGAACAGCACATGCCCCAGGATTTCGCCATCGCGCTCGGCCACCAGTTCCAGCACGTCATCGCCATCGGCGACGAGGGCATCCACCAGCCGTGCCTCGTCCGGCTGGCCGAATGCCGCCTCCTCGACCGCCCGTATGGCGTCGCGGTCGGCTTCGGCGGCTTCGCGAATGGTCACGCCCTTCATGACAGGCGGTCTCCCTTGCGCAGCGACGCGCCCCGCAGGAAGGCGGCTGCGTCAAGCGGCTTGCCGCCCGCGCGCTGCAGCTTCGTCAGCCGCACCGCACCTTCGCCACACGCAACCGTCAGGTCGTCGCCAAGCACCTCGCCCGGTCGCCCGCTGCGACCCGCCATCGACGAGCCCAGCAGCTTCACCCGCTCCGGCTTGCCGCCGATGGCGATCTCGCACCACGCTCCCCGAAAGGGCGAGAGACCACGGATACGATCGTGCACCTCTCTCCCCGGGGACGACCAGTTGATCCGGGTTTCATCCTTGGTGATCTTCCTGGCATAGGTGGCGCCTTCTTCCGCCTGCGGCTTCAGCTCCAGCGTTCCCGCCTCCAGAGCGGCCAGCGCCTCGACCATCAGCGTCGCGCCGACGCTCATCAGCGCGTCGTGCAATTCACCGGCGGTCATGTCCGGGTCGATTTCCACGCGCGCGGTCAGCCCGACCGGACCGGTGTCGAGGCCTTCGTCCATCTTCATGATCATCATGCCGGTTTCCGCATCGCCGGCCATGATGGCGCGCTGGATCGGTGCCGCCCCGCGCCAGCGCGGCAGCAGCGACGCGTGCCCGTTGAACGCACCCAGCCGCGTTCCGTCCAGTATCGCTTTCGGCAGCAGCAGCCCGTAGGCGACCACGACCGCGACATCGGCGTTCAGCGCGCGAAAAGCGGCCTGCTCGTCCTCGCCCTTCAGCGAAGCCGGCGTGCGCACCTCGACCCCGAGCTCTTCTGCCAGAACATGAACCGGCGATTTCGTCAGTTCCAGCCCCCGCCGTCCGGCCGGGCGCGGCGGCTGGCTGTAGACGGCGACGATCTCATGGCCCGCATCGGCCACGGCGCGCAGGGTCGCCGCGGAAAACTCCGGCGTTCCCATGAAGACGACGCGTAGGGACATGCGTGCTTGGACCCCGCTATGCCGAGGTCAGCCAGCCAGTTGGCTCGGCACCCGATCCCTGGCAAGTTTCTTGAATTTGCGAACCACCATATCGCGCTTCAGCTTCGAGATGTGGTCGATGAAGAGCACGCCGTTCAGGTGGTCGATCTCGTGCTGCAGGCATGTCGCCATCAGCCCGTCGGCGACCATAAGCTGCTCGGTGCCGTCGCGGTCGAGATACTTCACCGTCACCGTGTCAGGCCGCTCTACCTCGGCATAATATTCGGGGATCGAAAGGCAACCTTCCTCATAGACCGAGATGCCGTCGCCGCTGGCCACGATCTCCGGGTTGATGAAGACGTGCGGCTCCTTCGGCTGGTCCTCCTTGGCGAGGTCGATGACCACCATGCGGCGCGGCTCGCCGATCTGGATCGCAGCCAGCCCGATGCCCGGCGCGTCGTACATCGTCTCCAGCATGTCGTCGGCAAAGCGCCGCACGTCGTCGTCGATGCGTTCCACGGGTTTGGAAAGCTGACGAAGGATCGGATCGGGAAGGATGACAAGCGGTCTAATCATGCCCGTCAGGTAATCGCTAAGTCCAGAGGCGTCAACGGGTTTGGCAGGAGCGTTCCTGTTTTGATCTTATGTCGGTGGAGCGAATCGTTTATCGTCCGGCGATGAACGATACCGGCACGCTCCTTTCGCTCCCTCTCGCCCAGCTCGGTGCGACCACCCTCACGCTCGGTCATGCGCTCGCTGCCGTCGGCGGATTTGTCCTGCTCATCCTGCTTCTGCTGGTGCTGGCGCTGCGGCGCGCATCGGCAGCGCGCCAGCAGGCGGCGTTCGAGGCCGCAGAACGCGCGCGCGAGGCAGATGCCCGCATGGCGGAGATCGTCAAGGCGCAGGCCGAGATGCAGGGCCGCATGGGCACTATAGCCGAGGTTTTCGGCAGCCGGCAGGCCGAACTCACCAAGGCCATCGGCGAGCGGCTCGACGGCATGACCTCGCGCCTCGGCCACTCGATCACCGAGCAGACAAAGTCGACCCACGAGAATCTGGCCAAGCTTCAGGAGCGGCTGGCCGTCATCGACACGGCGCAGAACAATATCCAGTCGCTCGCCGGGCAGGTGGTCCAGCTCCAGCAGATCCTGTCCAACAAGCAGACCCGAGGCGCCTTCGGGCAGAGCCGCATGGAGGCCATCGTGGCCGATGGCTTGCCCCACGGCGCCTACGAGTTTCAGGCGACGCTTTCCAACGGCAGCCGTCCCGATTGTCTCGTCCGTATGCCCAACGGCGCGCCCGATCTGGTCATCGACGCCAAGTTCCCGCTGGAGGCGTGGAACGCGATCCGCGCAGCCGCCGAAAGCGAGGGCGCGGAGGCGCAGAAGGCCGCCTCGCAGGCCTTCCGCCGTGACGTGGACGTGCACATCAAGGCCATCGCGGACAAGTACCTGATACAGGGCGAGACGCAGGAAACGGCCTTCATGTTCGTGCCGTCGGAATCGATCTTCGCCGAAATCCACGAGAACTTCGAGGCGCTGGTGCAGCGGGCGCATCGCGCGCGCATCGTCATCGTCTCGCCGTCGCTGCTGATGCTGTCGATCCAGGTCATCCAGGCCGTCCTGAAGGATGCCCGCATGCGCGAGCAGGCGCATCTGATCCAGCACGAGGTGGTGCGGTTGATGGAGGATGTCGGGCGGCTGGACGACCGCGTGCGCAAGCTCCAGACGCATTTCTCGCAGGCCACCCGCGATGTCGAGATGATCCTCACCTCCACCGACAAGCTGACCAAGCGCGGCGCGAAGATCGAGGCGCTGGAGCTTGGCGTCGAGCATGCCGAGGCTTCCGACGACCAGCCCGCCAGCCGTGCGGCCAGCTCGCGCACCGGCCAGTTGCGCCTGCATGTCGTGGACGATGCGGACTGACGCCCGCATCCTGCCATGATCGTCGGCGATTGAAGCGCGCTCGAATCGACAGGGGGCGTCATGCAGCGCGACCGGACCACCACATTTCCCAGGGCAGCATTTGCCTCAATCGCTCTTCTTGCGGTTCTCGCCGGTTGCCAGACCGGCGCAACGCCGGGCAACAGCGCCGGTGCGTCGCGCTCGGGCGTCGCTCACCTCAGTGAAATCCGCTCGGCGGCAGGGCTCTCGTCGCTGAAGCCCGATTCTACGCTGGAACGCGCCGCGATGCGCCAGTCCGCCTACATGGCCAGTTCCGGAAAGATGGCGCACGACACCGGCTGGCGGCGCGACTTCGCCACGCGCATGGCGCAGGACGGCGTGGCCGCACCCGCCGCAGAGAACCTCGCCCATGGCCGCATGGACACGGCGCGCGTGTTCCAGATGTGGATGGATTCAGCTGGCCATCGCCGGAACATGCTCGACCCGCGCTTCGAGCGTTTCGGCCTCGCCTATGCCGGCACGCAGGACGGTCGCCGCTACTGGACGCTCGTACTGGGCAAATAGATCATGCGACGCGCTCTTGCGCGTATTCCGCGATCGTCTCGGTGAAGCGGGTCAGATCCTCCTTCAGCGACGCGAAGCCGCCGGTGCGGTCCAGCGTGCCGTGATCCATGTAGAGGCCGCGGTTGATCTCGATCTGGATGGTGTGGAAGCCGTCGTCCGGCCTGCCGTAGCGCTCGACGATATAGGCGCCCTTGTAGGGGTCGTTCAGCGCGACGCTGTAGCCCAGCCCTTCCAGCGTGTCGGCGACGAAACGCGTGAAGCCCGGCGCGCAGGACGCCCCGTCCAGATCGCCCAGCACGAAATCGGCCCGCTTGCGGCCTGGGTCAGGCGACAGCGCGTTGCCGGTGGCCTGCATCGAATGCCAGTTGATGTGGAACACCTCGCCGAAGCGGTCGTGCAGCGCCTTTATCTCGCGGTCGAGCGTGTCGTGATAGGGCAGCCAGTAATCCTCGATGCGCGTGATTATCTCCGCGCTCGTCAGTTCCCGGTCGTAGATCGGCACCGAATCTCCGATCAGCCGGAAGATCAGCCCTACCCCGCGCTCGGCGTTGATCGACGGCGCGGTCTCTCCGATCCAGTCTTCCGGCAGCAGATGCGGGTCGAGGTCCTGCGGCATCCGGTTGGGATCGACATAGGTGCGCGCGAAAAGCGCCTTCACCAGCGTCGCGCCGCAGCTTGGCGCGTCGATCACCAGATCGTCCACAAAGCGGTCCTCGCCGCCCACGAGCATTCGGCGGTCTACCGCATGGCCGAAATCGTCGGGATAGACGCGCCCGCTATGAGGCGAATCATAGAGCAGCGGCAGCGCCTCCCCGCGCGGTCGCCTTACCGAGACGGCTTCGGGCTTCGTGTCGGCGGCGATCTCAGACATCGCCTTCCTCGAAGACGCCTGCGGGGTTGGCGCGTGTCGCCATGCGCCTGATATGCGGCAGCAGTTCGCGGTCGAACACGCCGTGCAGGCGAACCAGCTCGCCGATCGGGTCGTCGTGATCGTCCACGCGGATGTCCCAGAGCGGATATTCTTCCGTCGCCACGACATAGACGGTCGCGGAGCGTTCCTCCTTGCGGTCGCCTCCTGCCGCCATGCCGGCCGCCAGCGCCCGCACCAGCCTTTCCACCAGCGGCTGGCTTTCGCTCTGGCGAAACTCGATCACGGCGGCTTCGATCACCTGCGGTCCTTCGAGCCTGTTGCCCTGCACGCAGAAATCGCGGTGCGTCGCCCCGCCGGCCCATGGCTTGCAGCCCTCTCCGGTCCAGATTGCGGTCGTTCCATCGCGGTCGATCACGCCCAACTGGCGGCGGTCCATGCGCGGGTCGGTCTCGCCGAGCGCGGCGATGGTATCCTGCGCAGACATGCCGCTTTGCAGCATCCGAATGCCGTCGATGCCCAGATATGGGTTGAGCCGCGCCTGCGTCGCGATGGCGCCTGCACCCGGCGATGCGTGCGTCAGCAGCTTGCCCACCGCCGGCAGCGCCGTCGTTGCCGAGATGCCGAACTCGCCCGTTCGCGGGCAGCGGGCGACTATTGAAAACGTCATGATGGCCCCTGATAAACCTTGCCGTGGTCGGGGAACGGGTCGCCTTCCGCTTGGTTCCGCGCCCGGCATGGGAGGAAACACTGTTCACCGGATGGCACTTTGCGCAAACGGGCCCCACAGCCTATCTGTCGTTGAAATCACGGGAGTTGAACGATGGAACTCGGTCTCTACACATTCGCCGATATCGGCTCCGACCCGGTCACCGGGGCGAAGGTCTCGCCTGCCGAGCGGCTGAAAAACCTGATCGAGGAGATCGAACTGGCCGACCAGCTCGGCCTCGACTTTTTCGGGCTGGGCGAACATCACAGGCCCGACTACGCGGCGTCAGCGCCTGCCGTGGCGCTGGCGGCGGCGGCAACCCGCACGAAGAACATCCGCCTTTCCAGCGCGGTATCGGTTCTGTCGTCGGATGATCCGATCCGCGTCTTCCAGCAGTTCGCGACGCTCGACAACCTCAGCAACGGCCGCGCGGAAATCATGGCCGGGCGCGGCTCGTTCATCGAATCCTTCCCGCTCTTCGGCTACGCGCTTGAAGATTACGACACGCTGTTTGCCGAAAAGCTGGATCTGCTCATCAAGCTCAACGAAGGCGAGACGATTACCTGGCCGGGCGGTCAGCATACGCCCAAGATCGACGGGCGCGGCGTCTATCCCCGCCCGCAGCAGGGCAAGCTGCCGATCTGGATCGCCGTCGGCGGTACGCCGCAATCGGTCGGCCGGGCGGCCATGCTGGGCCTGCCGCTGGCGCTCGCCATCATCGGCGGCGAGCCGCACCGTTTCGCACCCCTCTTCAACCTCTATCGCGAGGCCGCGCGCAAGTTCGGCCGCGACCCTGCAACGCTGAAGACGTCGATCAACGTCCACGGCTTCGTGGCCGAGACCTCGCAGGAGGCCATCGACATCTCCTTCCCGCCGCATACCGATGTGATGAACCGCATCGGCCGCGAGCGCGGCTGGGGGCCCACGGGCAAGGAACAGTTCGCAGCCTCCGCCGGGCCGCGCGGCGCGAATTTCGCCGGCAGCCCCGCCGAAGTCACCGACAAGATCCTCGCCAACCACGAGGTCTTCGGCGGTTTCGACCGCTTCGTCATCCAGATGGCCATCGGCGTGATGGACCACGCGAAACTCATGAAGGCCATCGAGCTTTTCGGCACCAGGGTGGCTCCGGAAGTGCGCAAGGCCGTGGCGGCGAAAAAGCCTGCGCTGGCACAAGCGTGATGCGCTTGGTGAACGGCGGGCGGCATCCTATATCCGGCAGATGATACCGCTCTCCGTTCTCGATCTTTCGCCCGTTCCCGAAGGCAGCGACGTTTCGCAGTCTCTGGCCAACACGCTCGATCTCGCGCGCCATGCCGAAAGGCTCGGCTACAACCGCTACTGGCTGGCCGAGCATCACAACATGCCCGGCATCGCCAGCGCCGCCACCGCTGTGGTCATCGGCCATGTGGCGGCCGGCACGTCATCCATCCGGGTGGGTGCGGGTGGCATCATGCTGCCCAACCACTCCCCCCTGATGGTCGCGGAGGCGTTCGGCACGCTGGCTGCACTCCATCCCGGACGCATCGACCTCGGCCTCGGGCGCGCGCCCGGCACCGACCAGCTCACCGCCCACGCCCTGCGGCGCAACATGAGCGGCGGCGTCGACAGCTTCCCCAACGACGTTGTCGAACTGATCCACTATTTCAAGCCGGAGGAGCCCGGCCAGCGCGTGCGCGCCGTGCCCGGCGCCGGGCTCGACGTTCCTGTCTGGATTCTTGGTTCCAGCCTTTACGGCGCGCAGCTCGCCGCAATGCTCGGACTGCCCTACGCCTTTGCTTCGCACTTCGCGCCCGCACAGCTTGAAGAGGCCATGGAGGTCTATCGCGCCCGCTTCGAGCCGTCGGAGCATCTGCGCAAGCCCTATGTCATGCTCGGCCTCAACGTCATCGCAGCCGACACCGACGAGGAGGCGAAGCTCCTGTTCACGTCGCTGCAGCAAGCCTTCGTGAACCTGCGGACCGGCAGGCCCGGCAAGCTGCCGCCTCCCAAACCCGGTTTCGACACCGAAGTCGATCCGGCAGCCTTGGCGATGCTCGACCATGCGCTGTCCTGCGCCATCGTCGGCTCTCGCGAAACGGTGCGCGAAGGGCTCAAGGCCTTCGTCGCCCGCACCGGAGCAGACGAGCTGATGGTGACGGCGCAGATCTTCGATCATTCGGCCCGCGTACGCTCCTACGAAATCCTGGCCGAAGTCGCCCAGGAACTCCGGCAGGCGCAAGCTGCCGAATAAAGCGGCTTCGACATCGATGCACCTTTGACGTGTATCAACGCGCGTCGATCCACGTTAGACTCACGCTCATTCGGCTGCGAGAACGGAGGCCGCGTGAGCGACGGACCGATCTACACAATCGAGGGCATCAC
Source organism: Neoaquamicrobium microcysteis (assembly GCF_008180155.1). Taxonomy (GTDB): domain Bacteria; phylum Pseudomonadota; class Alphaproteobacteria; order Rhizobiales; family Rhizobiaceae; genus Aerobium; species Aerobium microcysteis. The sequence goes on from NZ_VSZS01000068.1 coordinate 402,580, forward strand.
CAAGGTCTATCGCACCGGCGAGGTCGAGGTGCATGCGCTGCGCGGCGTCGACCTCACCATCGATGCGGGCGAGTTCATCGTGCTGCTCGGTCCTTCCGGCAGCGGCAAGTCCACGCTGGTCAACATCCTCGGAGGGCTGGATACGGTCACTGACGGCAAGGTGTTCTTCCGCGACGAGGAGATCACCGCGTTCGGCGACGGCGAGTTGACGAAATACCGGCGCGACCATGTCGGCTTCGTCTTCCAGTTCTACAATCTGGTGCCCAGCCTGACGGCGCGCGAGAACGTCTCGCTCGTCACCGAGATCGCGCACGACCCGATGGACCCCGGCGAGGCACTGGAGATCGCCGGTCTGCCGGCCGACCGGCACAACCACTTTCCCGCACAACTCTCCGGCGGCGAGCAGCAGCGCGTCGCGATTGCCCGCGCCATCGCCAAGAAGCCGGAAGTGCTTCTGTGCGACGAACCCACCGGCGCCCTCGATTCGAAGACGGGCATCCGCGTTCTGGAGGCTCTTGCGCAGGTCAACCGAGAGCTCGACACCACCGTTCTCGTCATCACCCACAACATGGCCGTCGGGCGCATGGCCGACCGCGTCATCCATTTCGCCGACGGCAGCGTGGCACGCATCGAGCAGAACGAGAAGCGCGAGGCACCTGCCTCGATCGCGTGGTAAGCGCATGAAGGCGCTCGACCGAAAGCTTCTGCGCGACCTCCTGCGGCTTTGGGCGCAGGTGGCCGCCATTGCGCTGGTAATGGCGGCCGGCGTGATGACGCTGGTTCTGGCGGTCGGCGCGCAGCGCTCGCTGTTCGAGACGCGAGAAGCCTATTACGAGCGCAACGCCTTCGCCGATATCTTCGCCACGGCCACCCGCGCGCCGAACCGGCTGGGCGACGAGATCGCGGCGCTGCCGGGCGTCGCCAGCGTGGAAACCCGCATCACGCAGAACGCCATCCTCGACATCGAGGGCATGGCCGAACCGGCAAGCGGCATGCTGGTTTCGGTGCCCGACGATGGCGAGCAGGTGCTGAACCGCCTCTATCTCCGGCTGGGCCGGCTCCCAGCGCCCGGCCACCCGGATGAGGTCGTGGTCAACGAGCCCTTCGCCAATGCCCACGGCTTCGTGCCGGGCGACACGTTCGGCGCGGTCATCAACGGCCGCAAGCGCGATCTGACCATCGTCGGCGTCGCGCTGTCGCCGGAGTTCATCTACGTGGTGACCGATCTCATGCCCGACGACCGGCGGCTCGGTCTCGTCTGGATGTCGCAGACGGCCCTTTCGGCGGCCTTCGACCTCGACGGCGCATTCAACGCCATTTCCGTCAAGCTCCTGCGCGGCCAGTCGCCCGATGTCGTCATTGACGAGATCGACCGGCTGCTCGAACCCTATGGCGGGCGCGGGGCGCACGATCGCGAAGATCAACAGAGCCACGCCTTCCTCGATTCCGAGCTCAACCAGCTTCAGGCGATGAGCTATGTGCTGCCGCCGATCTTCCTTCTCGTGGCCGGCTTCCTCGTCAACATGATCCTGTCGCGTCTGATCGCGCTGGAGCGCGAGCAGATCGGGCTGATGAAGGCGGTCGGCTACACCGGCGCGGCGGTGGCGTGGCATTATCTGAAGCTGGTCATCGTCATCGCGCTGCTGGGCGTCCTCGTCGGGGCGAGCGCGGGCACGCTTCTGGGGCGCGGGCTGACACGGCTCTACGGCGACTTCTTCCACTTCCCCTTCCTCATCTTCCGCGCCGGGGTCGACATCTATCTCATCGCCATCGTCGTCTCTGTCTCCGCCGCCATGCTGGGTGCGCTGCGTTCCGTGCGCGCGGCGGCCGCGCTGCCTCCGGCGGTTGCCATGCGTCCACCCGCGCCTGCGCGCTATCGGCAGCTCCTGCCCGACGGCGTTCCGCTCCTGTCGCTGTTGCCGCAGACCACGGTGATGATCGGCCGCAACATCGTGCGACGGCCGCTGCGCGCGCTGTTCACCAGCTTCGGCATGTCGCTTTCCGTCGCCATGCTCGTGGGCACTCTCTTCGCGCTCGATTCGGTCGACGAGATGATCGACGTCACCTTCTTCGGGGCCGAGCGCCAGCACGCCACGCTCAGCTTCGTTCACAAGCTTCCTGCCGAAGCGCTCTACGAGGCCGAGCGGCTTCCCGGCGTCCTTGCGGCGGAACCCGCCCGCATGGTCGCCGCGCGCTTCCGCAACGGCCATCTGGAGCGACGGCTGGCGATCACCGGAAAACCAGGCGATTCCACCCTGTCGCGCCTGCTCGACGTGGAAGGCCATGAGGTCACGATGCCGGACGAGGGCGTCGTTCTCACCACCGCGCTGGCCGGCATACTCGATGTCGGGCGCGGCGACACGGTCGAGGTCGAACTGATGGAGGAGCATCGCGAAACCGTGCTTCTCCCTGTCTCGGCCGTCGTCGAAAGCTATATAGGCCTTGGCGCCTATATGGACATGGACGCGCTCAACCGCCTGATGCGCGAAGCCCCGTCTATCTCCGCCGTTCACGTGATCGCCGATGCATCGCGCATCGACGAGCTCTACGACGCGGTCAAGAACCTGCCGCTGGTGGGCTCCATCACCCTGCAGCGCGCGGCGGTGGAGAAGTTCCGCGAGACCATGGCGGAGAACCTCATCATGATGGTGACGATCTATGTCGGGCTGGCCGGCATCATCGCCTTCGGCGTGGTCTACAACGGCGCGCGCATCCAGCTTTCCGAGCAGGGGCGGGAGCTTGCGAGCCTCCGGGTGCTGGGCTTCACGCGCGGCGAGGTGTCGTGGATCCTGCTAGGCGAGTTCGCGCTGCTGACGCTGCTTGCGCTGCCGATGGGGTGGCTGCTCGGATATCTCATGGCCTATTCCACCGCCGAGGGGCTTGCCACCGAACTTTTCCGCCTGCCTCTGGTCATCCAGCGTTCCACCTACGGCTGGGCGAGCGTGGTCGTGCTGGTCGCATCCGCCCTGTCGGCCCTTATCGTGCGCAGGCGGATCGACCGGCTGGACCTTATCGAAGTTCTGAAGACGAGAGAGTGACCCGATGGCCATTTCGCTCCGCAAAACCGCCCTCATCCTTGCCGGCCTCGCCGTCGCCGGCGGTCTCGCCTACTGGACCTTCCGGCCTCAGCCGGTGGCGGTCGATCTGGCGACGATCGATCGCGGCACGCTGGAGGTGACCGTAAGCGACGACGGCCAGACCCGCATCACCGACATCTACACCGTGTCCGCCCCCGTCGCCGGCACCGTACAGCGCACACCCGGCCGTGTCGGCGACAAGGTCGTCGCGCGCGAAACCGTCGTCGCCGTGGTGCGCCCGGCCACACCCGCGCTGCTCGACACGCGGTCACGGCGCGAGGCGCAGGCGGCGCTGGCCGCGGCAAACGCGGCCGTGCGCCTTGCCGACGCCCAGTACCGGGAAGCGGAAACCGAGCTCGAACTCGTACGCGCCGAGGCCGGCCGCATAGAGGAACTCGGCCGCCGCAACATCGTCTCCGACAGGTCGCAGCAGGAGGCCCGGGCTGCTGTGACGCGGGCGGAAGCGCGGCTGGCGAGCGCGGCCGCCTCTACCGAGATGCGGCGCCGGGAGCGCGAAAGTGCGCAGGCCCGGCTCGAAGGGCCGGAGGCAGATGGCAGCAACGGCGACGACGATTGCTGCATCACCGTCAAAGCGCCCGTGGACGGCGAAATCCTCACCATCCACCATGAGAGCGAGGCGGTCGTCGCAGCGGGCACCGTGCTAGTCGAGATCGGCGATCCGGCAGAGCTCGAGGTTGTCGCAGAGCTCCTGTCGGCCGACGCGGTGCGCATTCCGCCGCAGGCCGACGCGCGCATAGAGGGCTGGGGCGGCCCGCCTTTGGAGGCCCGCGTGCGGCGCGTCGAGCCCACCGGTTTCACCAAGGTTTCCGCGCTTGGCATCGAGGAACAGCGGGTGCGCACGATCATCGACCTCGTCGCGCCGCCGGAAGATCGGCCTGGCCTCGGTCACGGCTATCGCGTCACCGCGCGCATCACGGTCGAACGGCACGAGGACGCGTTGCTGGTTCCGCTGGGGGCCCTCTTCCGCCAGGGCGCTGACTGGGCTGTGTTCGTTGCCGGCGGCGACGCTGTGGCGCGCTTGCGTACAGTCGAACTGGGCGCGCGCGACGCCCGCAATTCGGTGGTGGTTTCGGGTCTCGAGGAAGGCGAAACCGTCGTCATGCATCCGAGCGACAGGGTCGCCGAGGGTACTGCGCTTACGCAGCGCTGAGTTCGGGGCGCCATCTGCCGTCGCCGCCCCGCACCAGCAGCGGCGAGCAGATCGCACCGAAGACGGCAAGGTCGTGCATGCCCGCATCGTCCAGCGCGGCCTTCCACCGCTTGCCCTGCAGCATGGCGAAGATTGCAGCGGCAGGTCGCAGGCCTGCACCCTCCAGCAGTCGCAGCACGGAAACCAGCGACGTTCCCGTGCTCACCACGTCGTCCACCAGAACGAAGCGGCGGCCCCGGAGCAGCGGCAGCATGCGCGGATCGAGATAGATGCGCTTCTCGCCGCCGGGGCTGGTGATCGAGCGCAGCGGCTGCGACAGCGCGTCGTCGTACCAGAACTTGCGCGAGGTGCCGAGCGCGACCATGCGCGCGTGGCCCAGCCGGCGCGCGACGTTGGCTGCCAGCGGCAGACCCAGCGTCGGCACGCCCACCACCACCTCCGGCGCGAACGCATGCGCATGTGCCGTCATCGCCTCGGCCAGCGCGTCCTCGACCTCAAAGCTCGCCTGATTGACGATCAGCGACGCGACCGCCCGGTCGTCGCCGCCCGGCAGCACGCGGATCGGCAGCGCAAGCTGCCGCCCGTCGGCAAGGACAGCGGGGTAGAAGTCCAGGAACCCGCTGCCCGCATGGGCCTCAAACGTACCGGGCGCTTGTATTTCCTGCCAAAACTCGTGCGGCGCGAAGGTCAACGGGTTGCTTTCCATCTTGAAAAGGGCGACCTGCCCTGTACCCTTTCTATCCGGACAGCAAGACGAGTCCAGACATGACATCTTTCCTCGACGGCAAGGAAATCGAGGCGCTCGCAGCGCTGCGGCGGGATTTGCACGCGCACCCCGAGCTCGGCTTCGAGGAGGAGCGCACCAGCGCCATCGTTCGCGAATACCTCACCGATTGCGGCATCGAGGTCCGGCACGGTCTCGGCAGGACGGGCGTCGTCGGCACCCTAACAAATGGCGACGGCCCCTCCATCGCCCTGCGGGCCGACATGGACGCGCTCGCCATGCCAGAAACGGCGACCGAGCGACCCTACCGTTCGAAATTTCCCGGCAAGATGCACGCCTGCGGCCATGACGGCCACACCGCGATGCTGCTCGGCGCGGCGAAGGCGCTGGCGCGGCGCAAATCGTTTTCCGGCACCGTGCATTTCGTCTTTCAGCCGGCAGAGGAAGGGCGCGGCGGCGCGCAGGCGATGGTCGATGACGGGCTGTTCGAGCGTTTCTCCATCGACCGCTTCTACGGGCTCCACAACATGCCCGGCATCGCCATTGGCGAGATGGCTGTCGTCTCCGGCCCGCAGCTTGCCTCGTCCGACCGGTGGGAAGTCACCTTCAGGGGCGTGGGCACCCATGGCGGCAAGCCGCATCTGGGCCTCGACCCGGTCGTTGCCGCAGGCCAGTTCCTCACCGCCATTCAATCGATCGTCTCGCGCCGCGTCGATCCCGTCGAGGCCGCCGTCGTCAGCGCGTGCGCTCTTTCCGCCGGCGACTTCGAGGCGCTCAACGTGATCCCCGACGATGTGCGCATCGGCGGCACCGCGCGCGCCTACAGCCATGCGGTGCGAGACATGGTGGAACAGGAGATCGGCCGCATCGCCACCGGCGTCGCCGCAGCCAACGGCATCGCCGCCGACTACGAATACCGTCGCGGCATGCCGCCGGTCATCAATGACGAGGACGCCACCAGCCGTGCGCTGCGCGCCGCTCGGGCGGCGTTGGGCGAAGGTCGCATCATGTCGGCCTACCCGCCCTCCACCGCAGGCGACGATTTCGCCATCTTCTCGCAGCGGGTGCCCGGCGCTTATGTCTGGCTCGGCAACGGGCCCGCCGTCGACGGCGCGCTGCATCACAACACGCGCTATGATTTCAACGACGCCGCCATAGAGCCCGGCGTGCGCTTCTGGGCCACGCTGGTCGAGCAGGAACTGCGCGCCGGTTGAGAGGCCGCCCGCTCAGCGCCCTGAAAGCCGCGTCGCCAGCAGCTCGAGGGCCTTTGCGCCGTCGACCTTGATCGCAACGTCGATGGTGCTGCCCTCGCCTTCTTCCACGAACAGCGCGCCGCCATCCGGCGCATCGCCGAGATCGACCACTATCGGCAGGCGCTCGATGACGAAGAGGTCCGGCCGCTCTGTATAGAGCATCACGCAGGGGTCGTGCAGCGGGCGGCTCTCGCCCCCGGTGGTGGTCTGGAAATAGGCGTCGATCAGTTCGCCCGACGCCGCTGCGGCCACTGTGCCCGCATCCTGCAAAGCCGCCGTATAGTCGCGCGTCGCGCGCACCTTTCGCGTCACATCGAGCGGGATCAGCACCGTGCGCAGCCCGGCTGCGAACACGATGGCGGCAGCCTCCGGGTCGGCCGCGATGTTGAACTCGGCCTTGGGGCCCACATTGCCGGGCTCGTCGATCGCGCCGCCCATGGCGATCAGCCGGCGCATGCGCCGCGCGGCTTCGGGATGGTCCGTCGCCAGCCGCGCGATATTGGTCAGCGGCCCCAGCGCGAGGATGTCGATGCTCGCTTCGGGCTCGCGCATCAGCAGATCGGCCAGCCATTCCACCGCATCGAAAAGCGGCGGCACCGCCGGCTCGGGAAAGCTGACGCCGCCCAGCCCGTCATTGCCGTGAATGTCGGCCGTGTCGAAGCCCTTGCGCGACAGCGGCGCCGTCGCTCCGGCCACGACCGGAATGTCGCTACGGCCGGCCAGCGCGAGAATGCGCCCGGCATTTCGCGTCGTCGTCTCGATGCCGATATTGCCCGCAACCGTCGTGATGCCGACGATCTCGAAAGCCGGCGACGACAGCGCGTGCAGGATGGCGACGGCGTCGTCTATGCCGGGGTCGGTGTCGATGACTGCGCGGATGATCTGGTCGGACATTCTGGCCTGCTCGTTGCTGCGTTCTATCGCTTCATATCGTCTGGCGCCTCGACTACAAGTGCGCCATGAGCGAACTCCCCCAAGACCTTCTCATCGACGCGGCCGACGAGGTCCGCATCCGGCAGGATCTCGTGCTGGTCGCGCTGGGCAAACGCGCCGCAGACCGTATCGTTCGCGTCGGCCGCATGTTTGAGGCTGGCACCGGCACGTGGATGGACGATTGCGAGATCGTCATTCGCGGGCGGCGCATCGCCCATGTCGGCCCGGCGGGCAGCTATACCGGCGAGGCAGCCGAGCATGTGGACCGCAGCGCCCTTGCCGCCGTGCCCGGCTTCGGCGAGGTGCACAAGCATATCGAAAGCTCGCACCTCACGCCGGAGCACGAGGCCGCCCTCGTCATCCCCCGCGGCAATACCTGGACCTGCGAGGCAAGCCACGAGTTCTCCAATGTCGATGGTCCCCACAATCTCGAATTCTGGCTGACGGCACGTCGCGCCGGCTCGCCGATGAAGATATTTCCGCTGCCCGGCTCCGCCGTGCCGCCAACCGCCTACGAATATGGCGGCGGGCATTTCGGCTATGACGAGCAGGCCGCTTTCCTGCGCGAAAGCGCCATGGTGGCCGGCCTCGACGAAGTCATGGACTGGCCTGCCGTCTGGAACCCGCAGAACCCGTCCCACGAGCGTCTCTGGGGCATAATCCGCGCGACATTCGAGCAGCGCGGCGTGGTCGAGGGCCATGGCGCGGGGCTGCGCGACATCGCCTCCATCAACGCGTTCGCCGCGGCCGGCCTGTCTTCCGACCACGAGGCGTGGACGCCCGAAGAGGCGTGGGACAAAATCCGGCGCGGCATCTTCCTCGAGATCAGGCCGCATTCCATGCCCGACATCATCGGCGGGCTGCTGGAGCGCGGCCTGCGAGACTGGAGCCAGGTCGCCTTCGCCACCGACGACCGCAGCGCCTCCGACACGCTGAAGATGGGCGCGACCGACCACAATGTCCGTCTCGCCATCCAGAGCGGCTTGTCGCCCGAGATCGCGTTCCAGTGCGTCACAATCAATCCGGCGCGCCACATGCGGTTGACGCCGTGGGTCGGCAGCATCGCGCCCGGCCGCTTCGCCGATTTCGTGCTGCTGGAGGGTGTCGGGAAAGTCGAGATCGCCGAAGTCTGGGCGGACGGCCGGCAGGCCTCTTCCGGCAAGACGTATACCGGTCCCCTGCCGCGCATCGACTGGCCGGACTGGGCCCGAACGACCGTCAATATCGACCGCAAGGTGACCCCTGACGATTTCGCCATAGCCGCCGAGGCAGGCCGCGATACGATGAAGGCCGCGCTCCTGCGGCCGTTCCACTGGGCCTACGATTTCATCGAGACCGAACTGCCGGTGGAGAACGGCCACGTCCAGCGCGACACCGCCCGCAACATCACCAAGTTCGCGATCGTCGACCGCTATTCCGGCGAAGGCCGCGTGGCCAGGATGTTCTGGCTCGGCTGCGGGCCTGCGACGCCCGACACGGCGGTCGGCTGCACGGTCGCGCACGACCAGCACAACATCTGGGTCGTCGGCTCGTCCGACGAGGCTATGGCGCTGGTGGTCGACCGCATCGCGCAGAACCAGGGCGGCTGGGCGCTGGCCAGCGGCGGCGAGATACGCGCCGAGGTGCGCTACGAGATCGGCGGGCTGATGACGTGCCGCACCGCCGTTGAACTGGATGCCGAGATGGAACTGCTCTACCGCGCGGCCGACAAGATCGAGTGGCTCTACGAGCCGACATTCTCGCCGCGCTGGTTTCCCGGCTTCCCCGAACGCCTGCAATTCGCCACGCTCACCTGCGCGCCATGGCGCTGGGTTCTCGTCGCGCCCACCGATGCCGTTCCGCAAGGCTTCGTCAACGTGCAGACCGGCGAGAGCCACCCGGTGGTTTGGTGAAGGAGCCAACTTGGATTGCTCTGCACGAGGCTAACCCCCACCCTTACCCTCCCCTCAAGGGGGAGGGATAGAGGGTGGGGGTTCCCTTCGCAAAAAAATCCCGCATAGGCCGCTTCTCAGCAACCCCTATCCCGCCGCGTCGATGCGCGCCATTTCCGCCTTGAACTCCGCGGCCACCTGCAGCGCGTCGCGCATCACCTTCCTGCGCTCCAGCGTCTTCACCTCGCGGCCGCGCATCAGCCACTGGCCCGCCACCATCACGTCCTGCACGTCCACCGCCATCGAGGCGAAGACCAGCGTCGAATAGAGGTCGTATATCGGCTGGACGCGCGGTGCCGACATGTCGATGCGGATCAGGTCCGCCTGCTTGCCCGGCTCCAGCGAGCCGACCCTGCCGTCCATGCCCAGCACCTTGGCGCCCTCGATGGTGGCCATGCGGATGACCTCCTTCGCCGGCATCGGCTTGCGGCTGTGGCCTGCGAGCTTCTGGAACATCGTCACCGGCGCGAACTGCGAGAACAGGTCGAGCGTGTTGCCGCTCATCGGCCCGTCCGTCGCAACGCCGACCGGGATGCCCGCCGCACGCATCGCCTCCACCGGCGCGATGCCGCGCCCGGCCTTGGCGTTGGAGCGCGCATTGTGCGCCACGCACACCTGCGCGTGCGCCATGCGCTCGATCTCGCTGTCGTTGATGTGAAGGCAGTGCGCGCAGATCAGCCCCTTGCGCAGCAGGCCCGCCTTCTCCACCACTTCCACCGGCCGCATGTTGTGGTTCTTGGCGCACCACTCCATTTCCGAATCCATCTCCGCCAGATGGATTTGCACCGGCACGTCGGGATGGTCGTCGGCCCATCTGGCGACGAGATTCATGACGGCAATATCGGTGGAATAAGGCGCGTGCGGCGCAATCGACGCGGTCACGCGCGAATGGCCGGCGAACTCGGCAACCAGTTCCTCGGTCAGCGCGAAGCCTTCGTCGATGGTCTTGTGATCGGGCGGGTTGAAGTCGGCGATGGTCTGGCCCACCACGCCGCGAATGCCCGCCTTGTCCACGACGCGGCCTACTTCGGTCTCGAAGTAATACATGTCGGCAACGGTCGTCACGCCGGCCTCGATCAGTTCGAGCGCCGCCAGCGCGGTCCCCGCCCGCACCATCTGCGGCGTCACGAACTTGCGCTCCATCGGCAGGACGTAGCGATAGAGCCGGTCGTCCACATCCTCGCCCAGCCCGCGAAACAGCGTCATCGCCATGTGGCAGTGCGGATTGACCATGCCCGGCATGACGACACCGCCGCCCGCGTCGACAACCTCCGCACCGGCCACCTGCGGCGCAAGGCCAGCGCCCGTCGCCGTGATCGTCTCGCCGTCGATCCTTAGCCACCCGCCTTCGACCACCGGCATGTCCGGCGTGCACGGCAGCAGCGTGGCGTTGGTGATGAGGGTGGTCATGTCTATTCCGACTTCAGCACGCAGCACTGGTCCGGCACCGGCACAAGCTTCGCAGTCGTCCCCGGCTCCAGCGGCTCCGACAGCGGGCCGTTGGCGATCAGCGGTCCTGCCGCGGTTTCGCACTGATACTGGTAGGCGCGGCCCAGATAGGTGCGAAGGCCGAGCGTCGCGGGGATGCCGGCGGCGGCAGGATCGGCCGTTACCGCAAGCCCGTCGGCACGCGCGGCCAGCACGAAATCGTCGGGAATGTCGCCGAAGCGGGCCACCGGCAGCGTCAGCTCGACCCCGCCGGGCGCCTGCGCCGTCACGGTCTCGCCCGCGCGCGCCGTCGCCTTCATCGCGATCAGGTTCTCGAACCCGACGAACCGTGCCACGAACGCGTTGGCCGGACGCTGGTAGAGCACCTCCGGCGTATCGAGCTGCATGATGCGGCCCTGATGCATGATCGCCACGCGGTCGGAGATCGAGAACGCCTCCTCCTGATCGTGGGTCACGTAGACGGCGGTGGTGTTGTTGGCGCGCTGGAGCTGGCGGATTTCGACGCGCATGTCGACGCGCAGCTTGGCGTCGAGGTTCGACAGCGGCTCGTCGAACATCAGCAGCGGCGGCTCGATCACAAGCGCGCGCGCCAGCGCGACGCGCTGCTTCTGCCCGCCCGACAGCGCACCGGGAAGCCGGTCTGCAAGCTGGTCGAGCCCGACGCGCTCCAGCATGGCGCGCGCCCGCTTGTTGCGCTCCGCCCCGCCGATGCCGCGCTGCTTTAGCCCGAATGCAACGTTGTCCAGCACCGACAGATGCGGGAACAGCGCGTAATTCTGGAACACGAGGCCGATGGAGCGTTTGTAGGCCGGCAGCTTCGTCAGGTCGGTGTCGCCCAGCCGTATCGAGCCCTGCGTCGGTTCCAGGAAGCCCGCTATAAGGCGCAGCGTCGTCGTCTTGCCGCAGCCCGAAGCGCCCAGCAGCGAGACGAGTTCGCCCGCCCCGACATTGAGCGACAAATCGTCCAGAACCTTGGTCGTCCCGTAATGGGCGGTCAGATGTTCGACGGAGAGCGGAGCGGTCATGGCGTCTTCTACTTGGCGAGGAATGTCAGGCCCAGCGTGCGTTCCACGATCGCCATGACGGCGACGGTGAGCAGCATGAGCAGCACGGAAACCGACGCGATGACGGGATCGAAGAACTGCTCGACATGGGCGAGGATCTGGATCGGCAGGGTTGATATGCCCGGTCCTGTGAGGAACAGCGAGACCGACACGTCGTTGATCGAGGTGATGAAGGCGAGGATGAACGCCGCGATGACGCCGGATCGCACATTCGGCAGGACGATGGTGAAGAACGTCTTCAGCGGCCGGCTGCCGAGGCTGATCGCCGCCTCCTCGATGGAGAAGTCGAACGAGGCGAGGCTGGCCGAGACCACGCGCACGCAATAGGGCAGCACGATCAGCGTATGACCGATCAGCAGCGTGATGAAGATCGGCGTCGATTGCCCCACCGCGACCGAACGCAGCAGTGAGAAGCCCAGCACGATCTCCGGCACCAGGATCGGCAGCACGAACAGCGTCGAAAGCCACCCCGGCAGCTGGATGCGGTACCGGTTCAGCGCATAGGCGGCCGGTATGCCGATGATGAGCGCCATCGCGGTGGCGAGAAAGGCCACCTGCACGCTGGTGATGATCGTGCGGCGGAACGCGCCGATCTCGAAGATGCGCTCGAACCACCGCAGCGTCAGCCCCTGCGGTGGGAAGGTCAAGTACGTCGTGTCGGAAAGCGCAGCGCCGAAGACGATGATCAGCGGCCCCATCAGGAAGATGTAGACGACGACGGCGAAGGCGATGAGGCCGGGGTGGAGGCGGGTGGTCATGTCAGGTCGCCATCGGGTTGAGACGGCGGGCCACCCGCGTCATGAACAGCACCACGGCGATGGTCACCACCACCATGATTGCTGCGATCGTCGAGGCACCGGTCCAGTCGAACGCCACCATGGCGCGCTGGTACATCAGCGTGCCCATCACCATCTGGCGTTCTCCGCCCAGAAGCTGCGGCGTCGCATAGGCCGTGAACGAGCCGGTGAAGACCAGCACCGCGCCGACGATCAGGCCGGGAACCGCCAGCGGGAAGATCACCTGCCGGAATGTGGCCGCCGGCGAAGCGCCCAGCGAGGCCGACGCCTGGATCACGTCGTCCGGAATGTTCTCCAGCACGCCGACGAGCGTAAGGATCATCAGCGGCACGAACAGGTAGACCATCGCCGCGATCACCGACCACTGCGTGTAGAGCATCGCGAAAGGCTGGTCGGTCACGCCCAGCCAAACGAGGAAATTGTTGAGGATGCCGTTGCGGCCCAGGATGATGAGCCACGCGAACGAGCGCACCACCACGCCCGTCAGCAACGGAAAGACGGCTGCGATGATCAGCAGGCTCTTGATGCGTCCCGGCGAGCGCGCGACCACATAGGCAGTCAGGAAGCCGACGAAAAGCGAGATCACCGTGGTGATGAGCGAGATTTCCAGCGTGCGCCACAGCACGGTGCGGCGAAACCCGCTGGAAAAGAACGCCTGGTAGGGCGCGATTATCCCCGCCGGCTCGATGAAGGTCGCGGCGATGGTTGCCGCCACCGGCAGCACCAGAAAAACCACGACCAGCACTGTGGCCGGCGCGGAAAGCACCCATCCGGCAAAGCGTTTCAGCATGGGGAAACTTCGGTTGGAGCGCCCCCTCCACCGCCGTCTGCTGTCCACCTCCCACGCTTCGCAGGAAAGAACCAGTCGTCACGGCCGTCCGTGACCTTGGTTCCTCCTTCGTTAACGGGGGAGGGGGACCATGCGAAGCATGGTGGAGGGGGCGTCGAGAGGTCGGTCATCAGTACGCAAGCCCGAAGACCGGGCCGGCTGCTTCCATCACATCCCGAAGATTTCGTTCCAGCGGTCGACCCAGGCGTCCTTCGACGCATTCAGCTTGGAATAGTCGACGCGCTTCAGCCCGTCGATCATCTCCTTGCCATAGGTCCACTGGGCGGCTTCCTCGGGCGTCAGCTCGACGGAGGCGGCCACCGGCGCGTCGACGCCGTTCTGTGCCAGCGTCTTCTGCAGCTCGGGGTCGAGGATGAAGTTGATGAACTCGTGCGCCAGCTCCACATTGGCCGCGCCCTTGGGGATGTTCACCGTGTTCAGCGTTGCGATCGCGCCGTCCTCGAGTTCGGCCCATTCGACCGTCGGCACTGCGGCCTTGAGCTGGCCGAGCGCGAAGTCCTGCGCCAGCGACACGGTGATCTCGCCGGTCGAGAACAGGTTGATCATCTCCGAGCCGGTATTGTAGTTCTTGACCACGTTGGGTTTGAGCGCCTCGATCTCGGCGAAGGCCGGATCGGCATTCTCGAAGGCATCGGTGCCGGCCTTCTCGCCGGCGATCATCACGACCATCGGACCGGCCGTGGTGGTGATGCCCGGCAGCGAAACCTGGCTCGCCAGATCCTCGCGCCACAGGTCGGCCCACTTGGTGATGGCCGGATCGACCTTGGCTGCGTCGTAGACGATGCCGACGCGGCCGATCGTGTAGGCCGGGCCGTAGCCGCCCTGCGGGTCCTGCGCAAGGTCGTACAGGCCCTCGATGTTCGGCACCTTGGAGCGGTCGATGGGCTGGAACAGCCCTTCTGCGATGCCCAGCTGGGAGAACGAATCCGTCAGGTAGATGACGTCCACGCCCTCGCCGTTGCGGATCTTCACCTTGTTGAGGCGGTCTGCGTTGTTTCCGGTCTCGAACACCAGCTCGCAGCCGCACTGCTGCTGGAAGGGCTGCACGATGAACTGGTCCAGCTTCTCGCCGTTGAAACCCCACCAGGAGATGGTAAGCGTCTCGGCTTGGGCCGATGCCGTCGTCAGGGCAAGGCCCGAAACGGCGGCGAGAATCAGGGTGCGGGGGTTGCTCATTTCACGCCTCTTTTCGTAAGGTTGGCGGGGATTTCGTCCCGCGCATGATCGAACCGGAGCTTATTTTCGCAGCGATCATGCCGCAAGCCAAAAGATTGTGCAGCGCACAGGAACCACTGATCCAGATCGGCATGTCTCACGTCTCCAGTTGGACCGCATATCACGACGTAGAGACAGGGGAACGGAAGTGATGCGGGTCGATATTCTGGTGCTGGGGGCCGGCGCGGTGGGAACGGCAACGGCGTTGCAGCTTCAACGTCGGGGCATGCAGGTCGCGCTGGTCGACCGCCGCGATCCGGGCGAGGAAACCAGCTTCGGCAATGCCGGGCTGATCGAGCGTTCGACCATCGAGCCCTACGGCTTTCCCCGCTCGCTGCGCAAGCTGGCGCGCTACGCCTTCAACAACCGTTCCGACATGCGCTACGACCTCACGCACCTGCCGCGCATCGCGCCGTGGCTGGCGCGCTACTGGTGGCATTCGGCGCCCGGCCGCCTCGCCGCGTCGGCGGCCGCACTCCGCCCGCTCATCGCCGCCAGCCTTTCGACGCATCAGGAACTGGCGGAGCTTTCCGATGCCCAGCCGCTGTTCCGCAAGACCGGCTGGATCGAGCTCACCCAGTCGCCCGCCGCCGCCGCGGAAGCGAAAACCAGCATGGAGCGCCGGCGCGTCCACGGCGTCACCGGCGTCCTGCTCGGCCGCGACGCGCTGGCCGCGCTGGAGCCTGCCCTGTCGCCGCGCGTCGAAGGCGCGGTCCACTGGCTCGACCCCTGGTCGGTCAGCGATCCCGGCGCGCTGGTGAAGGCGCATGCGGCAGCCTTCGTCAAACTCGGCGGAAGCCTGCTTCGCGGCGACGCCGCCACGGTGCGGCAAGAAAACGGGAACTGGCGGGTGACTACGGAAGGCGGCGATGTCACGGCATCGCAGGTCGTCGTCGCGCTCGGCCCGTGGTCGGGCGCGTTCGCGCGCCGGCTCGGCTATCGCGTGCCGATGGCGATCAAGCGCGGCTATCACATGCACTACGCGCTGGATGACGGCGCGGAGATCCGGCACACGATACTGGACGAGGAAGGCGGCTACGTGCTGGCGCCGATGGCGCGCGGGCTGCGGCTGACCACGGGGGCGGAGTTCGCGCCCTTCGACGCGCCCGCCAATACCATCCAGCTCGACCGTGCCGAGAGGATCGCGCGCCGCCTCGTTCCGTCGCTTGGGCGGCGGCTCGATCCCGCTCCGTGGCTCGGGCGGCGGCCGTGCCTGCCCGACATGCGGCCGATCATCGGCCCGGCACCGAGGCATGACGGCCTATGGTTTTCCTTCGGCCACGCCCATCACGGGCTGACGCTCGGGCCGGTGTCGGGCCTGCTGCTGTCGCAGATGATCGCGGGCGACGCACCGATGACCGACCCGACACCTTTCGGCATCGAGCGGTTCGATTCATAGCGATAGCGAAGATGGCTTAGCGCTGGCGCGCCTTGCGCGCGGCATAGCGCGCGTCGCGCTTGGCCTTGCGCTCGGCCTCGTCGGCCAGAAGCCGCGAGACCATGTCCTTCTCGGCGTTTTCCTTCGCCTCGGCCTCGGCCTTGGCTGCCGCTTCGGCAGCGGCCTCGCGTTCGGCCTTCTCGCGCGCGTCCTGCTCCGCCTTTTCCTTCTTCAGGCGCAGCCGCTCGGCCTCGCGCTGGGCGCGTGCCTCCGCGATGGCCTTGCGCTCCTCGCGTCGGGCCACTGCCGCCGGATCGTCGGCCGCCGGCATCTTTGCCTTGACCTTCTCCAGAAGCGCCTTCTTCGCGTCCATCGCAGTCTGCCTGCGCTCCGCGAAATTCTTTTCCTTGTAGATCGCCACTCTTCGCCTTCTCGGTTTGCGTGGGGGTGTCCGGGCGCTTTAATGATGACTCCCCGGCCGCAATTCAAGACGAAAAACGCCCTCCCCGCATGGAACGGGGAGGGTTTTTGCATTTTCGTGGCGTTTATGCGTCAGCAGGAGCCGGCGCGAACCACCCGATAGTTGGCGCTGTTGGCCTCGCAGGAGTTGCCGAAGGTCCTCTGGTCGTTGCCGCGACGGGCGCAGACCGGGTCGAAGATCATCGGACATGCCACCTGCTGGTTGCCGCCGCCGGGTCCGCCTGCGCCGGGACGGCCACCGCCATCGCCGGGGCGCCCATCACCCGGGCGACCGTCACCGGGGCGTCCGCCACCCGGACGGCCGTCACCACGGCACTCGCCCTGACCGACCACGCGGAAGCCTTCGGCGCCGGCCGAGCAGGAATTGCCGAACGTGCGGCGCTCACCGCGACGCTCGCCGCAGACCGGCTGGTAGATCATCGGGCATGCGGTCTGCTGCTGGGGCGGTCGCTCCCTGCGGCACTCGCCCTGGCCTACGATGCGGAAACCGTCGGCGCGCGCCATGCAGGCATTGCCGAAGGTCTGGCGTTCGCCGCGGCGCTCGCCGCAGACCGGCGCATATTCGCGGGTGCACATCTCCGGCGGCCTGTCAGGGCGCGGCGGGCGCGGTCCCGGTCCCTCCTCCACCACCACGCAGGCCGCAAGCACGGTCGCGACAACGGCCAGCGCGGCCGACATTTTCGCAAATGAAAGGAAACGCATTCCTCGTCCTCCTGATGTCCCCTCGAAACCCCACAATGCCCCAGCCACCCATTCGATCCCTATATGGATGGCAATTGCAAGTCCCGCTTCAACCTAACCGAGCGAACGCACCAGTCCGGCATCGGGAAAGCAGGTCGGCGCCCGGCCGTTCTTTGCCTGCCAGTCGCCGATCGAGCGCCGCGTTCGAAAGCCCGGCAGCCCGTCCGCGCCGCCGACATCGTAGCCCTGACGTTCCAGCCCGCGCTGCATGGCGGCGATGTCGGAGCGGTAGAGCTTGTCCACGCTGCCCCACGAGCTGGCAAAGCGCCGGTCGCCATAGGCGATGCGGTCGGCGGCATGGCCCACGAACAGTGCGTAGAGGTCGCTCTCGTTGTACTCCTTGAGCACGTAGAAGTTCGGCGTGACGATGAAAGCCGGGCCGGAACGGCCCGCCGGCATCAGGAGGTAGCCTTCCTGCCGTGCCTCATGGTCGGGAAACGGCCTGCCGCTGACGCGCGTGATGCCCATCGACGCCCATTCCGAAATGCGCTTGCCGCGATCCGGCCCCTCCAGCGCGCACGAAACGCTGTCCGGCACCGTCACCTCGAAGCCCCAGTCACGGCCCTTCACCCAGCCATGCGCGGCCAGATAGTTGGCGATGGAGGCCAGCGTATCGACCTGCGAGTCCCATATGTCGGCGCGGCCGTCGCCGTCGGCGTCATAGGCGTATTTGAGGTAGGAGGTCGGCAGGAATTGCGGCTGCCCCAGCGCTCCCGCCCAGGACGATTTCATCGCGGAAACCGACACGTGCCCTCTCTGCACCATCTCGAGTGCGGCCAGCACTTCCTCGCGGAACATGTCCTTGCGCCGCGCCATGAACGCCTTGGTGCCCAGCACCTCGAAGGCGTTGTGCGGGATGTTCGCGCCGCCGAAGCCGGACTCGCGTCCCCAGATCGCCACCAATATCCCTGCCGGCACGCCGAATCGGCGCTCTATCGCGTCCAGAGGCTGCTGCAGCCGTGCCACCCGGCTGCGCCCACCCGAACTGACGCCCGCCACCGTGTTTTCGGCAAAATAGTTGCCCGGCGCGCCAAACTCGGCCTGATGCTGCACCCTTGGCGGCTCGGCCGTCTGCCCCGGCGTCACCAGATCGGGCAGCTTGAGGTTCGGGCTCACGCCGTTGAAAGCCGCGTTGAACGTCTGCTGCGAGATCCCCCTCGCCCGGGCCGCCGGCCACAGATCGTTCTGCAGCCATGTCTGAAACTGCGCCGTCACGTTCTGCGCGGCGGCGGGCAACGCTGCGAACATGCCGGCAAGCGACAGGCAGAGAGCGTAGGCGAGATGTCTCATGGGCATCCTCCTGCGGTAAGGTTGGTCAAAACGCGGTTCGCGACTTCAGCGCGGCGGCGAGCGTTCCTTCGTCGAGATAGTCGAGTTCCCCGCCCACCGGCACGCCGTGGGCAAGCCGCGTCACCTTCACGTCCATGCCGGAGAGCTGGTCGGTGATGTAGTGCGCGGTGGTCTGGCCCTCGACGGTGGCGTTCACGGCAAGGATCACCTCCGACACGCCGCCCTCCGCGATCCGCGCGATCAGCGAGCGGATGTTGAGGTCTTCCGGGCGCACGCCGTCCAGCGGCGACAGCGTGCCGCCCAGCACGTGGTAGCGCACGTTCATCGCCGAGGCGCGCTCCAGCGCCCACAGGTCGGCCACGTCCTCCACGACGATCAGCGTTGCCCCGTCGCGGCGCGGGTCGGTGCAGATGGTGCACGGGTCGCTGGTATCGACATTGCCGCAGGTGGAGCAGACGCGCACCTTGTCGACCGCATCGTTCATCGAGGCGGCCAGCGGCACGAGAAGCTGCTCCTTCTTCTTGATGAGGTGCAATGCCGCGCGTCGGGCCGAGCGCGGACCGAGCCCCGGCACCTTGGCCAGAAGCTGGATCAGGCGTTCGATCTCCGGGCCGGCGATTCGCTTGGACATGGTGCCGGTTTAGCCGGGAACGGCGAAATTGGATAGCGCCGGCATCGCCCTCGGTGCATCGTGATGCTCCATCGGAACGGGAGCTTCGCCATGCCCGCAATCACCATCCGCGTCGCCGGTCCCGAGGATCGCGAGATGCTCGACCTCCTCATAGCGGCTTCCTATGCCACGCTCGACGACGGTTCCTACGACCCCGCGCGGCTGGCATCCGCGATGCCTGCTATCTCGCGCGCCAATCCCGCGCTGCTCGCCAGCGGCACCTATTTCGTCGCCGAGATCGACGGCGAAGCCGCCGGCTGCGGCGGCTGGACCAAGACGAAGCCGGGCAGCGGCGAAACGGTCGACGGCGTTGCACATATCCGCCATTTCGCCACCCATCCCGCGCATCTGCGCAAGGGCGTCGCCCGCGCGCTGCTGGACCGCTGCCTTGCGGAAGCCGCCGCCAGCGGCATCGGATTGATGAAGAGCCAGTCGACCCTGCCGGCCGAGCCGTTCTACGCGTCGGCCGGTTTCCGGCGCATACGCGTAATCGAGGTCGAGGCCGGCAAGGGCGTCACCCTGCCGGTCGTGGAGATGGAGCGGGCGCTGTCTTAGAACCTTTATTCGGTGCCCGGCCGCGTCTGGTTCGCCAGCAGCGCGCCGATCGCGTCGGCCGCCTGCGGCTTCACGTCGTAGGACATCATCGTCGTGGAGCTATCCACCACCGCATTGGCCGTATCGACCGCCTCCTGCGCGGGCTTCGCCTCGGCCACCTGCTGGTCCGCCTGCCTGCTGCGCCGGCTGCGCTTCTCGTAGAAGGCGTTACCGCCGGCTTCCAGCACGTAGTGCATGTTCTTGTAGGGGAAGGTCAGGCCGGCCTGGTGGAAGTGGTGCGCGTTCTTCACCGCCGGGTGGCGCTCGCCCTTCAGCACCGCGTCGGCGGCCGCCATCACGTCCGGCATCGCCTTGGAATTCATCTGGCGCGAAAGCACGCCCGGCGCGAACTGGTTTTTCTGGCCGACGACGCCGCAGACCGTCTCGGGATACTGGCCCGATTCGAGCCTGTTCATCACCACCGTGCCGACGGCCACCAGCCCCTCGCGGCTGGACCGGATCGATTCGAAGAACATCGCGCGCGCAAGGCAGTCGCGGTCCTTGGTCGAATAGGCGTGGGTGGACGAACGCTTGTCGATCGACGAGGTCGTGACCCCGTCGAGCGCACCCGTACTTTGGGAGCATGCTGCAAGCGTCAAAGACAGCGCGATTGCGCACAGCGGCGAACGCCGCGCGAACGGGAATTTCCGGTACACTATACTAACCCTCTCCGAATGGTCCCCGCCACGTCGGATGAGTCAGAAGAAAAGGATTTTTCGGGCAAAAAAGTGGCCGTGCGATGACCGCACGGCGACAAGGCCGTCTTTTCGTTGCTAAAAAGGCAGCTTCATGCCGGGCGGGATCGGCAGGCCGGCGGTCAGCTCGCGCGACTTTTCCTGCATCACCGCTTCCACCTTGGTCTTGGCATCGTTGTGGGCGGCGAGGATCAGGTCTTCCAGCACCTCCACGTCGTCTTCCTTGAACAGCGACGGGTCGATCTTCAGCGAGCGCATGTCGAACTTGCCGGACAACGTGATCTGCACCAGCCCGCCGCCGGCCTGGCCGCTGGCTTCCATGTTGGCGATCTCTTCCTGCATGGCCTGGAACTTGGCCTGCATTTCCTTCGCCTTGCTCATCATGCCGAGGAGGTCTTTCATGGTCTTCTCCGAACTCGTCTAGATATCTTCGTCATCGTCGCCGATGCCGGGGTCGGGCATCGCGGCGGCAGTCTCGTCTCCCTCGGCTTCCGGAGCGTCGGGGATGCGCACGTCTATGATCTTCGCGCCGGGAAAGCGCGACAGTATGGCGGCCACAGCCGGATCGTTGCGCGCATCCGTGAATTGAGCATCCCGCCTGGCCGTTGCAATTTCCGACAGCGTCTGCCCGCCCTGCTCCTTGGACGTGGTTATCAACCACCGCCGGCCCGTCCATTCCTTCAGCCGTACAGCTAGGTCGTTCAGCAGGCTCTTGGGTGCATTGTCGGTAAGGGCCACCTCGATATGGCCGTCCTGGATGTTTACGGGGCGCACATATTTCTTGAGGTTGATCTCAAACAGCTTGTCGCGGTTGGCGTCGGCCAGCGCAGCGATGTCGGCGATGGTGCGGATGCGCACCTGCGGCTCGGCCTGCTCCTCGACCGGCGGCGCTTCGACTACCGGTCGGCTTTCGGCCACCGGCTGGGAGGCGACGAGCCGCATCGTCTGCCCGCCGCCGCCGTTGGAGGACGGCATGAAGGATGCGCCCACGGCCGATGCCGGCGCGCCGGAAGGTGCCGCCGCCCCGCCGCCATTGGCGCGCGGAGCCCCGCCGTTCGAGACCGGCGCGCCGTTCTCGATCGCCTTGAGCGCCTCGTCCAGCGTCGGCAATCCCGCCGCGTGGGCAATGCGGATCAGCACCATCTCGGCGGCGTTGATCGGCCGGTTGGCCGCCTGAACCTCGGAGATGCCCTTGAGCAGCATCTGCCACGTGCGAGACAGCACGCGGATCGACAGCGTCTTCGAGAACTCCGTGCCCCGTGTGCGCTCGTCCTGCGACAGCGAAGGGTCGTCTGCCGCCGACGGCACGAAGCGCATGCGCGTGACCAGATGGTTGAACTCGGCAAGCTCCGTCAGCACCGTCGCCGGGTCGGCGCCCGCATCGTACTGGGCGCGAAACTCGCCCAGCGCTGCCGCCACGTCGCCCTTCATCAGCACCTCGAACAGGTCGATGATGCGCGCCCGGTCGGCAAGGCCCAGCATGTCGCGCACGGTTTCGGCCGTCACCTTGCCCGAAGAATGCGCGATGGCCTGGTCGAAGATCGACTGCGCGTCGCGCATCGAGCCCTCGGCTGCGCGCGCGATCATCGCCAGCGCGTCGTCCTCGGCCTCCACGCCTTCCAGCCCGCCGATATGCGCCAGATGCTGCTTGATGAGCGCGGCGTCGATGCGGCGCAGGTCGAAGCGCTGGCAGCGTGACAGGATGGTGATCGGCACCTTGCGGATTTCTGTCGTCGCGAAGATGAACTTCACGTGCGGCGGCGGTTCCTCAAGCGTCTTCAGCAGGCCGTTGAAGGCCTGGTTCGACAGCATGTGGACCTCATCGATGATGTAGACCTTGTAGCGCGCGGAGACCGGCGCGTAGCGCACCTGCTCGATGATGTCGCGGATGTCGTCGATGCCGGTATGCGAGGCCGCGTCCATCTCGATCACGTCGACATGGCGGCCTTCCATGATCGCTTCGCAGTGCAGGCCGGGAACCGTCAGGTCGACCGAGGGCTGGTCCGTCTCTGCGGTCTTGTAGTTGAGCGCGCGCGCCAGGATGCGTGCCGTGGTCGTCTTGCCGACGCCGCGCACGCCGGTCAGCATCCAGGCCTGCGCGATGCGGCCCGTCGAGAAGGCGTTGGTGAGCGTCCGCACCATCGGCTCCTGGCCGATGAGGCCGGAAAAGTCGCGCGGGCGATATTTCCGCGCCAGCACGCGGTAGGCGGCGGGTTTGCCCGTCTCGTCTGGTCCGCTCTTTTCCATGGCGCGTAGAATCCGCTCCCTCATTCCGTGCGCGAGGCACGAGTTTCGCCCCCGCAAGCCGGCGGCGTCAACCGCTTCGCGTCACGGCCCGGTGGATGGCGCCCGGTGGACGGAGAAAGGGTGGGAGGCTGGCACGATGACCCGTGCCGTGGCTCGTTAGGGCTGCTTCCTTCCGGACCTGACCCGGTTGGCGAGTGGCTCGTCCACCACCAACCTCCCGAGGTCCATATCGGCAATTCGCGGCGCGATTGCAAGGGCGGATGCCGGTTTCGCGAATGATTCGCTTGCAGCCGGCACGGCGCACATCTAGCCTCACGCAAAACCTAGGGGAAACGCCGTCATGCCAGCCGCACCGGCCGGATTCGAACTCGATCCGCGCATCGAGCGCGACAGCCAGCAACTGATGTGGCTCGGCCTTTGCGAACTGCGTCTCATGGACGACAAGCGCTGGCCGTGGCTGCTTCTGGTGCCGCAGCGTCCCGGCGCGGTGGAAATCCACGATCTCACGCCGCTTGACCAGACCATGCTCACCTTCGAGACCAACATGGTCAGCCAGGCACTCAAGCGCGTCACCGGCTGTCTCAAGATCAACATCGCGGCTCTGGGCAACGTCGTGCCGCAACTCCACATGCACGTCATCGCGCGCAACGAGGGCGACCCGAACTGGCCCGGCCCCGTCTGGGGCCACGGTCATCGCGAGCCATATCGGCGCGAGGATTTGCACCAGTTCGTCAACGCGATAAGGTCCGCGCTCTCTCCATAGAACGGCGACCGCATTTCATGACCTTCTTCCTGTTTTCCGCGCCCGAGCGCGAGCCCAGCCAGTTCGTGGGCTTTTCCGGCAACCGCATCGACCGACAGTCCGAGAACCGCACCGACGACGCACTGGAGAACGCGCTCGGCGATCCGCGGCTGCGCATCCTCCAGACACGCGGTGGCCGCCTCTACCTCAAGCTCAACGGCGGCGGGTTCGACGCCTATTTCAGCCTGGCGGACGCCCGCGCGATGGGCGCGAAGCTTGAACACGCAGTGCTGCTCGGCATGGCCGAGGGCGGCCCCGTCATCATGGCTCCCGGCGCGGTCGAGCCCGACGATCTGCCCGAAGGCATCAAGGCGATCGATCACCGCTCGGTCTATGTGCAGGGGCTGGTCGGCCCCGAGACGCTGGGCGAACTCGCACAAGGTGCCGCGCTTCTGGCGTGGCATCGCAATCATCGCTTCTGCGGGCGCTGCGGGGCCGAGACGCAGATGCGCATCGGCGGCTACAAGCGCACCTGCCCCTCCTGCTCGGCAGAGCATTTCCCCCGCACCGATCCGGTCGCGATCATGCTCACCGTCGCGCAGGACAAGTGCCTGCTCGGCCGCAGCCCGCATTTCGCACCGGGCATGTATTCCTGCCTCGCAGGCTTCATCGAACCCGGCGAGACCATCGAGAACGCGGTTCGCCGCGAGACGCTGGAGGAGGCCGGCATCCGGCTCGGACGCGTCGCCTACCATGCCAGCCAGCCCTGGCCGTTTCCCCATTCGCTGATGATCGGCTGCTTCGGCGAGGCGCTGAACGACGACGTGGATTTCGACGGCAAGGAGCTGGAGGACTGCCGCTGGTTCGCCCGCGACGAAGTGCGGCTGATGATCGACGGCCGTCATCCCGACGGTCTCGGCGTCCCGCCCGCCGGTGCCATCGCCAGCCACCTCATCCGCGCCTGGGCCGACGCCGGCTGATCCCCGCGACCTGTTCCTTATCGGGACGGCACGAAACTTGCTGAGTTCCTTTCGGGGCACCTTTTCCCCGGAGGAACCATCATGAGCATGGACACAGCCACACCTCTTTCAGGCAAGACGCCGGACCTCCTGCACCAGATCGACCATCTGGCGCAGCGCATCAGGGGCCGCCTCAAGCCCACCCTCGTCGCGCGCACGGTGCGCTACGGGCTTCGCCGCGACCTGACGAAGCCGATCGAACACGTCACCGCGAAGATCCCGATCTCGTCTCGCCGCATGACGCAGCGCGACATCGACATCATGCTGCCGGAAGACGCCTCCGCGCTGCCGCCCGCCGATCAGTTGGAGGTCAAGTGGCGCAGGCTGTTCCTCGACAAGGCAGGCATCGAGAACGGCTACGTCGCCATCGACGAGCGCGACGGCTCGCCCTGCTACATGCAGTGGCTGTTCGGGCAGTCGGAAGCGGACATCGTCGAGGATCTCGGCGGCTTCCCGCGCTTCGGGCGCGACGAGGCGCTGCTCGAATGCGCCTACACGCCGCCCAGCCATCGCGGGCTCGGCATCATGTCGGCGGCCATGGCGCTGTTTGCCGAACACGCGCTCGATTTCGACGCGCGCTACGTGCACACCTTCGTCGGCACCGAAAACGTGCCCTCGCTCAAGGGTTGCCGCAAGGCCGGCTTCGACCCGCACATGGTCCACACGCGGCGCTTCCGGCTGTTCGGCCTCCTGCGCGACGACAGTTTCGACGTGATGGCCGAGGAAGACCCGCGCCGCAGCTGGGAGCTTTGACGCTCAGTCCTCGTCTGTGTTCTGCGTCGCCCGGAACGGGTGGGCCGGGTAGACGCCGAGGATGCGCACCTCGCGCGAGAAGAAGGCCAGCTCCTTGAGCGCCTGGGCGACGTTCTTGTCGTCGGGGTGGCCTTCGATATCGGCGTAGAACTGGGTCGAGAAGAACTTGCCGCCGAGCTGGTAGCTCTCCAGCTTGGTCATGTTGACGCCGTTGGTGGCGAACCCGCCCATCGCCTTGTAGAGCGCGGCGGGAATGTTGTGCACGCGATAGACGAAGGTCGTCATCATCAGCTGGTCGGGGTCCGTGCGCGGCGCCCAGCTCTTTTCCTTCGACAGCACCACGAAGCGGGTGACGTTGTTTTCCGAATCCTCGACGTTCTCGGCAATGATGTCGAGCCCGTAGAGCGAGGAGGCCAGCCGAGGTGCGAGGGCCGCGCGCGTCCTGTCGCCCTCCTCCGCCACGATGCGGGCCGCGCCGGCCGTGTCGCCCGCCACCACCGGCTTCCAGCGATGGCGGCGAATCACCTTGCGGCACTGGCCCAGCGCGTGGATGTGGCTGTGGACCGACTTGATCTCCTCCATCTTCACGCCCGGCAGCACCATGAGCTGGAAATGGATCGGCAGGAAATATTCGGCGACGATGTGCAGCTTCGATTCCGGCAGCAGGTAGTGGATGTCGGCCACGCGCCCCGCCAGCGTGTTCTCGATCGGGATCATCGCAAGATCGGCCTTGCCGCTTTCGACCGCGTTGAACGCGTCCTCGAAGGTCGGGCACGGCATCGGCTCCATCGTCGGGTACATGTCGCGGCACGCAGTGTCGGAGTTCGCGCCGGGCTCGCCCTGGAAGGAAATCCTGTTGGTCTTTGCGATCATCGGTTCAGGCCTTGTGAAATCATGATGCGGGCGCGCTCCAGATCCTCGGGCGTGTCGACGCCCAGCGGAACGGTGGCGACGATCCGCGCGTCGATGCGCATGCCGTCCTCCAGCGCACGCAGCTGCTCCAGCTTCTCGCGCCTTTCAAGCGTTGAGGGAGACAGCGAAACGAAGCGTGCAAGTGCGGCGCGGCGATAGGCATAGAGACCGACATGGTGGTAGAGCGGCCCTTCGCCCCACGGGGCGGTCGCGCGCGTAAAGTAGAGCGCCCGCAGAAACCCCTCCCCGCGCGGCGATCCAACGACCTTGACCACGTTGGGGTTGGTCTTTTCCTCGTCGCGGGTGATCGCCACCGCCAGCGTGGCGATATCGACCGTCGGGTCTTCCAGCGGCTCCAGCGCTGCGCGCACCGCGCTCGTCTCGATTGTCGGCAGGTCGCCCTGCAGATTGACGACGATCTCCACCCTGCCTTCCGGGTCGAGCGCTTCCAGCGCTTCATGGATGCGGTCTGAGCCCGACTGGTGGTGCGTTCCGGTCATCACCGCCTCGTGCCCGCAGGCCGTCACCGCGTCGCGGATTTCAGCCGAATCGGTTGCGACTACCACCCGCCCGACGCCGCTTTCCGCCGCGCGATCGGCCACATGCGCGATCATCGGCCGCCCGGCGATATCGGCCAGCGGCTTGCCCGGCAGGCGTGTCGCAGCCATGCGCGCGGGGATGAGAACGAGGATCGACATGGGAAAAGGCGCTCCGGAGCGGCGGATGAGGGCAGTTTTAAAGTGGCAAAACGTCTCACTAGGAAGCGCCCTTATATGTGTTGCAAGGACCGAGCAAAAGACCTAGTTTCCGCGCGATTTCACCGGCATCTACCGCACGGGGGATGTGGCTTGCGCGCAAGCGGCGCGTGTGCCCGACGGAGCGGTCGGACAAGGGAGCTTTTGGCAGATGATGGATTCTTTCGAACTCAACAAGCTGATCGGCGCACTTCTCGCGGTGGTGTTCGTGGTGTTTTCGGTCAGCCTTGTGTCCGATGCCATCTTCGCCACTCACGCGCCTGAAAATCCGGGCTACGCCATCGAGGTGGTCGAGGAAGAGGCCGGCGGTGCAGCCCCGGTCGAGGAAGGCCCCTCCGTGATGGAGCTTCTGCAGACCGCCGATGCGGAGGCCGGCCAGGCCGCCTTCCGTCCGTGCGCAGCCTGCCACACGCCAGAGGAAGGCGGCGCCAACCGCGTCGGCCCGAACCTGTGGGACATCGTCAACCGCCCGATCGCCTCGCATGAAGGTTTCAACTACTCGGCCGGCATGCGCGAGTTCTCGCAGGGCGGTTCGGTCGTTTGGGACTACGAGCACCTGAGCGAGTTCCTCAAGTCGCCCCGCAACTACGTGTCGGGCACGTCGATGGCGTTTGCCGGCATCCGCAACCCGGAGCAGGAAGCGAACCTGATCGCCTATCTGCGCACGCTGTCCGACAATCCGGCCCCGCTGCCGGAGCCGGCCGCCGCAACCGAAGAGGCTCCGGCCGACGACGCGGCAGCGCCTGCCGAGGATGGCGCCGCACCTGCCGAAGACGCCGCGCCCGCGGAAGATGCCGCTCCGGCTGACGATGAAGCCGCGCCCGCCGAGGAAGCAGCTCCCGCCGAAGACGATGCCGCTCCTGCGCAGGACGAAACCGAGGCCGAGCCGGCGCAGCCAAGCACACCGGATGACGGCACCTCCGCATCGCCCGAGACCGACGCCGGCACCGAGACGGAAGAAGAGCTGCCGCAGCAACAATGACGAAGATGTAATCTTTCGATCACGAAAAAGCCGGGTTTCGCCCGGCTTTTTTGTTACGCTGCGGGCATCCGGCGAACGAATCCGCGCCGGGGCGGTTCCCATCCCCGCAGCAGAAGCTAACTTAGACGCCGACACGACGGACATAGCGAAGAGGACAATAATGGGATTTTCCGGTTTCCGCACTCTGGCCGCCACGGCGCTGGCCGCCGTCCTCGTCTCGGCCTCCGGCGGCATTGCCGGCGCGGTCGAGTGGCGCACCACCTCCTCGCTGATAAATCCCGACGCTGAAACCGAAACCTTCGAACGCTACGACCACGTCAATCCCGACGCGCCCAAGGGCGGCCAGCTCAACACGGTGACGGCCGGCACCTTCGACAGCTTCAATCCCTTCATCGTACGTGGCACGGCGGCGGCCGGGCTGAACTATTTCGGCGGCCTGCTGTGGGACACGCTGATGCAGCAGTCGCTTTCCGACCCCGGCACCAGCCACGCGCTCATCGCCGACGCCTTCAAATATCCCGACGACTATTCGTCGGCCACATACCGCATCGACGAGCGCGCCCGCTGGCACGACGGCGAGCCGATCACGGCCGAGGACGTGGTCTGGTCCTTCGACATGCTCAAGCAGCACAGCCAGATGCACAACCGCTACTACGCCAACGTGACCGAGGCGGTGGCGATCTCGGAGCGCGAGGTCGAGTTCAAATTCGACCAGACCGGCAACCGCGAGCTGCCGCACATCATGGGCGACCTGCCTGTGCTCCCTAAGCACTGGTGGGAAGGCACCAACGCGCAGGGCCAGAAGCGCGACTTCACCCAGCCCACGCTGGAGCCGCCGCTGGGATCGGGCGCATACCGTATCGACAGCTTCCGCCCCGGCTCGGACATCACCTGGACGCGCGTCGAGGATTACTGGGCCGCCGAGCTTCCGGTGAATGTGGGCCGCTACAATTTCGACCGCCGCCGCTACACCTACATCCAGGACGACAACGCCGCCTGGCAGGCCTTCACCAAGGGCGGGTTGCACGACATTCGTGCCGAGAACCGCGCTTCGCGCTGGGCCAACGAATACAACTTCCCCGCCTTCGAGCGCGGCGACGTGCTCAAGCGCACCTACGAGACGACGTCGGGCGAGCCGATGCAGGGCTTCACGCTCAACACCCGCCGGCCGCAGTTTCAGGACAGGCGCGTGCGCGAGGCCCTCACGCTCGCCTACGATTTCGAGAGCCTGAATCGCGTGCAGTTCCACGGCCTCTATGCGCGCACGAACAGCTTCTTCCAGGGCGGTGAGCTCGCCTCCAGCGGTCTCCCCCAGGGCCTGGAACTCGAAATCCTCGAGACCGTGCGCGACGAGGTTCCCCCGGAGGTCTTCACCGAGGAATTCACCCTTCCGGTCTACGACAGCCCGCAGGCGCAGCGCCTGCATCTGCGCCGCGCGTCCGAGCTTCTGGCCGAGGCCGGCTGGCGGCAGCAGGGCGGCAGGCTGTTCAACGAGAAAGGCGAGCCTTTCCGTATTGAGTTCCTGTCGAACAATCCCGATTCGGAACGCACGTCCGGCCCCTACATCAACACGCTGCGCCGCCTCGGCATCGACGCCTCGCTGCGCATCATCGACCCCAGCCAGTACGTCAACCGCGTGCGCGACTACGACTACGACATCATCACCGGCATCATGATGCAGTCGCAGTCGCCCGGAAACGAGCAGCGCGAGTTCTGGAGCTCGCAGGCCGCCGACATGCCCGACACGCGCAACTATGCCGGCATCAAGAACCCCGCCGTCGACAAGCTGGTAGACCGCGTCATCTTCGCCAAGGACCGCGAGGAGCTGGTCGCCGCCACCCACGCGCTCGATCGCGTGCTTCTGTGGGGCTACTACTACGTGCCCCAGTATCACAACGCGGAAATCTGGATCGCCTACTGGAACAAGTTCGGCATTCCTGAGACGCAGCCGTCCTATGTCGGCGTCGACATCGATTCGTGGTGGATCCTTCAGGATCGCGAGGCCGAGATCGACGAGGAATATGCCGACGAGGTGCAGCAATGATGGGCGGCCCCGACCTGTCGCGCCGCAGCTTCCTGGCTCTCGGCGGCGCTGCGGCGTTCGCGCCGCTTCTCGTGCGGGACGCCTTCGCGCAACTGGAGACCGATACGCCCCTGCATGGCATATCCGTCTTCGGCGACCTGAAATAC
Organism: Neoaquamicrobium microcysteis; assembly: GCF_008180155.1. GTDB lineage: Bacteria > Pseudomonadota > Alphaproteobacteria > Rhizobiales > Rhizobiaceae > Aerobium > Aerobium microcysteis. Next base: position 432,492 of record NZ_VSZS01000068.1, read on the forward strand.
GGGCCGGACTTTCCCCATTTCGACTATGCGGACCCCGAGGCCCCGTCTGGCGGGCGCATCGTCACCCAGTCGCCGGTGCGCATCTACAACCAGAACTTCGACACCTTCGACACGCTCAACATGCACGTCCTGCGCGGCAACGGCGCCTACGGCATGACGCTCACCTATGCGACCCTGATGACCGGCTCGTCCGACGAGACCAGCTCGATGTACGGCTACGCGGCCGAAACCGTCTCCATCAGCGAAGATCGCCTCATTTGGCGCTTCACGCTTCACCCCGACGCCGCTTTCCATGATGGCACGCCGATCACCGCTGCCGATGTCGTCTTCAGCCTCACCACACTGCGCGACAAGGGGCACGAGAACCTCGCCAGCACGCTGCGCGGCATCGAAAGCGTCGAGGCGGTCGACGAGCGCACCGTCTCGGTGAAGCTGGTTGAGGATGCGGGCATCTCCACCATCCTCACGACTGCCGGCTGCCCCATCTTTTCGGCGGCGTGGTGGGAAGGCCGCGACTTCCAGGGCACCCTGTCCGAAGCGCCGCTCGGCTCCGGCCCGTACAAGGTCGGCCGCTTCAATTTCGGCACGTTCATAGAGTTCGACCGCGTGCCCGACCATTGGGCCGTCAAGCGCCCGGTGATGATCGGCCGCTACAATTTCGACCGCATCCGCTACGAATACTACCGCGACCGCACCGCCTCCTTCGAGGCGTTCAAGGGCGGCAGCATCCTGTTTCGCGAGGAATTCACCTCGCGCAACTGGGCCAACGACTACAATTTCCCCGCCGTTACCGACGGGCGGGTCAAGATCGAGGAATATCCCGACGAAACGCCATCCGGCGGCCAGGGCTGGTTCTTCAACCTGCGCCGGCCGAAATTCGCCGACCGGCGCGTGCGTCAGGCGCTGGGGCTGCTGTTCGACTTCGAATGGACCAACGCCAACATCATGTACAACTCGTTCGAGCGCTCGAACTCCTTCTTCGAGAAGTCGGAGAGCATGGCGTCCGGCCTGCCTTCTGAGGCCGAGCTGGCGCTGCTTGAGCCCTTCCGCGACGACCTGCCGCCGACCGTGTTCGAGGAGCCCTATATCGCGCCGGTCACGAACGGCACGGGCCGCGACCGCGACATGATGCGGCGTGCGCTGGCGCTTTTCGAGGAGGCCGGCTGCCGGCTCGAAGGCCGCCGCATGCTCCTGCCTTCGGGCGAGCATCTGACCATGGAGTTTCTTGGCAACTCCGACACGTTCGAGCCGCACCACAACGCCTATATCCGCAATCTAAGCCAGCTCGGTATCCAGGCGAATTATCGTATCGTCGATGCCGCGCAATATTCGCTCCGCCAGCGAGAGTTCGATTTCGACGTTGTCGTGTCGCGCTTCACCATGGCGATGTTCCCGTCGCCCTTCATCCGGCTTGTCTTCGGTTCGGCTGGTGCCAACTCGCCGGGTTCGTTCAACATGGCCGGCATTGCAAATCCGGCCATCGACGCCGTGCTTGAGAAGATTATCGACGCGAAGACGCAGGAGGAGTACGTCACGGCCAACCGGGCCCTCGACCGCATCATTCGCGCCGAGCACTACGTGGTGTTCCAGTGGCACAAGGCGACGCGCTGGCTCGCCTACTGGGACAATTACGACCGCCCGGCCACAAGTCCGAAATACGATACCGGCGTGCTCGACACATGGTGGACCCGACCGGACCGCATTCAGGCCACCGGCATGCGGGCCTGACGCAAGCTCTTTATGTGATATCCAGTTTTGCTACACGTAATCAGATCGCAGTGTGAAGGGACCTGATGGGCGCCTACATCCTCCGACGCGTGCTTTTGATGATACCGACGCTGTTCGGCATCATGGCCGTGTCCTTCATCGTCATCCAGTTCGCGCCCGGCGGGCCCGTCGAGCAGGTCATCGCCCGCATGAGCGGCGAAGGCGGCGGGGCCATGGACCGGATTTCCGGCGGCGGCGGCGAGATGAACCAGTCGTTCGAGAACCACTCGCAATATCGTGGTGCGCAGGGGCTCGACCCCGCCTTCATAGCCCAGCTCGAACAGCAGTTCGGCTTCGACAAGCCGCCGCTCGAGCGATTCTTCACGATGATCTGGAACTACATCCGCTTCGATTTCGGCGAGAGCTACTTTCGCGACATATCGGTCATAGACCTCATCATCGAGAAGATGCCCGTCTCCATCTCGCTCGGCCTCTGGCTCACGCTTATCTCGTACCTCATCTCGATCCCGCTCGGCATTCGCAAGGCGGTCAAGGACGGCTCGGCCTTCGACGTGTGGACCAGCGGCATCGTCATCATCGGCTACGCCATACCGGGCTTCCTGTTCGCGATCCTGCTGATGGTGCTGTTTGCCGGCGGCTCCTTCTTCGACTGGTTCCCGCTTCGTGGGCTCACGTCGGAAAACTGGAGCGAGCTGTCGTGGCCGGAGCGCATACTCGACTATTTCTGGCACCTGACGCTGCCCTTGACGGCGATGGTGCTTGGCGCGTTCGCCACCACCACGCTCCTGACCAAGAACTCCTTCCTCGATGAAATCCGCAAGCAGTATGTCGTGACCGCCCGCGCCAAGGGTCTTTCCGAGCGGCAGGTGCTCTACGGCCACGTGTTCCGCAACGCCATGCTCATCATCATCGCGGGCTTTCCCGGCGCGTTCATCTCGGCCTTCTTCACCGGCTCGCTTCTGATCGAGAACATCTTCTCGCTCGACGGGCTCGGCCTTCTGGGCTTCCGCTCGGTGCTCGACCGCGACTATGCCGTCGTGTTCGCCACGCTCTACATCTTCTCGCTGATCGGCCTCTTCGTCAGTCTCCTGTCCGATCTCGTCTATACGTGGATCGATCCGCGCATCGACTTCGAGCGGAGGGATGTCTGATGTCGGAGACCATCCTCAAGGGCGAGGTCGAACAGGTTCGCCACAGGGCGCGCAAGCCGTGGCTTTCGCCACTCAACCAGCGCCGCTGGCAGAACTTCAAGGCCAACCGTCGCGGCTACTGGTCGCTCTGGATATTCCTCGTCCTGTTCGGCCTGTCGCTGTTTGCCGAATTCATCGCCAACGACAAGCCGATCATCGCCTCCTACAACGGCGAGATCCTGTTTCCCGTGCTGGTGGACTACCCGGAGGAGAAGTTCGGCGGCTTCCTCGCCGTCACCGACTATCGCGACCCGGTCATCAGCGAGGAGATCGAGGCGAACGGCTGGATGATCTGGCCGCCGATCCGCTATTCCTATCGCACGGTCAACAACGACATTCCCGAGGCCGCGCCCGCAAAGCCTTCATGGATGTATGACGCCGAAACACGCTGCGCGCGCTATTTCGAAGGCGTCAACGACCCCGCCTGCACGCGCGGCAACTGGAACTGGCTCGGCACGGACGATCAGGCCCGCGACGTGCTGGCGCGCGTCATCTACGGCTTCCGCATCTCGGTCATCTTCGGCCTCGTGCTGACGCTGGCGTCTGCCGTCATCGGCGTTTCGGCCGGCGCGGTGCAGGGCTATTTCGGCGGCTGGACCGACCTGCTTTTCCAGCGCGTCATCGAAATCTGGTCGTCCATCCCGGTTCTCTACCTCATCCTCATCATCGCGGCGGTACTGCCGCCGGGCTTCTTCATATTGCTCGGCATCATGCTTTTGTTCTCGTGGGTGGCGTTCGTAGGCGTCGTGCGGGCCGAGTTCCTGCGCGCGCGCAATTTCGAATACGTCAACGCGGCGCGCGCGCTCGGCGTGTCCAACCGCACCATCATGTTCCGCCACCTGCTGCCCAACGCGATGGTCGCGACGCTCACCTTCCTGCCCTTCATCCTCAACGGCTCGATCACGACGCTCACCTCGCTCGACTTCCTCGGCTTCGGCCTGCCCCCCGGCTCGGCCTCGCTTGGCGAGATGCTGCGTCAGGGCCAGCGCAACCTCAACGCGCCATGGCTCGGCATCACCGGCTTCATGACCCTGTCGATCATGCTGTCCCTGCTGATCTTCATCGGCGAAGCCACCCGCGACGCCTTCGATCCGCGCAAGACGTTCAAGTGAGATGTGTGGTATAAATTGATGAACTTTCTACCATGGAGATCATCATGGGCATGAACATCAAGAGTGACGAAGCGCAGAGGATCGCCAGGCAGATCGCCGATCATACGGGCGAAACACTGACTTCGGCGGTCCTGACCGCCCTGAAGGAGCGGCTGGAGCGATTGAAGCGTGAGGCAAATTTCGAAGAGCGGAGGGCTCGGATCGATGAGATCATTCGCCGGTCTGGCCCGACCGCGCCCGGCGTTACCAGCGATCATTCGGATCTCTATGATGAGATCGGGCTGCCTAAATGATCGTGGATGCTTCGGCGGTCCTTGCCATACTCTTTGACGAGCCCGAGAAGGCCGAGTTTCGCGACCTGCTTCTGATGACGCCCGAACTGGCGATGTCGCCTGTGAACTATCTGGAGGCATCCGTTCGCGCCGACGACAAACGGCATCCGGGAAAAGGGCCGGAACTGGATGTCTTGCTAGCGGAATTCGGCGTTCAGATCGTTTCTGTCACGGAAGATCAAGCCAAATTCGCCCGCCAAGCCTATCAACGCTACGGCAGGGGCAATCACGCCGCGAAGCTCAATCTCGGCGACTGCTTCGCCTATGCGCTCGCCAGAGCGCGCAACGAACCGTTGCTCTTCAAGGGTGACGATTTCCGCCAGACCGACATAGAGGCCGCCCTTTGACCTCCCCCCTTCTCTCCGTCCGCGATCTCTCCGTCGCCTTCACGCAGGGCGGCAAGCACTCGCTCGCCGTCGATCACATCTCCTTCGATGTCGACAAGGGCGAGACGGTCGCGCTGGTCGGCGAATCCGGTTCCGGCAAATCCGTCTCCGCTCTGTCGGTGCTCAAGCTCCTGCCCTACCCGGCGGCCAGCCATCCGTCCGGCGAAATCCTGTTTTCCGGCAACGACCTGCTGGCCAAGGGCGAGAAGGAACTGCGCAAGGTGCGCGGCAACAAGATCACGATGATCTTCCAGGAGCCGATGACCTCGCTCAACCCGCTGCACACGATCGAGCAGCAGATCGGCGAAATCCTGAAAATCCATCGCGGCATGGGCGACAGCGCGGCACGCAAGCGCACGCTGGAGCTGCTGCACGAGGTGGGCATCCGTGAGCCCGAAAAACGCCTCGGCGCCTATCCCCACCAGATGTCCGGCGGCCAGCGCCAGCGCGTCATGATCGCCATGGCGCTCGCTAACGAGCCCGACCTGCTGATCGCCGACGAGCCCACGACCGCACTCGACGTGACCGTGCAGGCGCAGATCCTCGAGCTTCTGGCGAAGCTGAAGGAAAAGAACGGCATGTCGATGCTGTTCATCACCCACGATCTCGGCATCGTGCGCCGCATCGCCGACCGCGTCTGCGTCATGACAAAGGGCAAGATCGTAGAGACCGGCCCCACGGCCGAAATTTTCGCCAATCCCCAGCACGAATACACGCGTCACCTGCTGGCGGCCGAGCCCAAGGGTCAGCCTCCGAAGCCCGACCCGAACGCTGAGACGGTGATCTCCGGCGACGACATCAAGGTCTGGTTCCCGATCAAGCAGGGCTTCTTCCGCCGCACGGTGGACCATGTGAAGGCCGTCGACGGGGTGGACGTGACGGTCAAGGCAGGCCAGACGCTCGGCGTCGTCGGCGAATCGGGCTCCGGCAAGACCACGCTCGGTCTCGCCCTGTCGCGCATGATCTCGTCGGAGGGCAGGATCAGGCTCGGCCAGCAGGCCATCGACGACTATTCCTTCAAGCAGATGCGCCCTTTGCGGCGCGAGATGCAGATCGTGTTCCAGGACCCGTTCGGCTCGCTATCGCCGCGCATGTCGGTGTCCGAGATCATCGAGGAAGGGCTGAAGATCCACGAACCGAAGCTGTCGGACGACGAGCGCGACGCGATGGTCGTGGATGTGCTAAACGAGGTCGGGCTCGACCCGTCCACGCGCTTCCGCTACCCGCACGAATTCTCCGGCGGCCAGCGCCAGCGCATCGCCATCGCCCGCGCCATGGTGCTCAAGCCGCGCTTCGTGATGCTCGACGAGCCGACGTCTGCGCTCGACATGAGCGTGCAGGCGCAGGTGGTCGACCTGCTGCGCGACCTGCAGAAGAAGCACGACCTCGCCTACCTGTTCATCAGCCACGACCTGAAGGTCGTGCGCGCGCTGTCGAACGACGTCATCGTCATGCGCAACGGCAAGGTGGTCGAGCACGGCACCGCGCAGCAGATTTTCGATAACCCGCAGACCGACTACACCAAGGCCCTCATCGCCGCCGCCTTCGACATCGCCACCGCGCCTGCGGACGTGGTCAGCCAGTAGTCGTCTTGGGCATTCGCGCCGAACTCGACGGTTTGATACCCCTCCCCTCAAGGGAACGGGGACGCCAGCGCCTCAGAATCCCCCTCCCCCTTGAGGGGAGGGGTTAGGGGTGGGGGTGTGATGAACGGTGTCCCTCAATCAAAGCCACGACAGCACCGCATACCTGCAGCTAAATCAATCAGACCATCGCGTCGTCCGAAAACCGGTTCCCGCTTTTCGGCATCATGGTCCAAATTGGGCTTATCCTCACGCCCGCCTGAACCCGGTCGGCGGTCCGTACAGATACGCGATCCGCTCTATCGCAGGGGCCAGCTTCTCGCGCGACACCATCATCGTGTGGCCGTTGGCGTGGATGATGGTTTCGTCGTCGGCCATGATCGCCACGTGCCCTTTCCAGAAGACGAGGTCGCCGCGCCGCAGCCCCGCCGGATCGTCGCCCAGCGCCGTGCCCACCGTCGCCGCCTGCATGTCGGTGTCGCGCCTCACGCCCTGCCCGGTCATGCGCATCGAAAGCTGCACCAGCCCTGAGCAGTCGATGCCGAAGGCGCTCGCCCCGCCCCACAGATAGGGCGTGTGCTCCAGCATCTCGGCCACCGCGACATAGTCGCCGCTCACCTCGCCAGCCGGTCGCAGATGCGCGGCGATCAGCGCCTCGCCGCTTTCAAGCAGCGCATAGTCGGTGCCGCGCGCCGAAGCGCTACCCACGATGCGAACGTGGCTTCCCATCGACAGCGCGCCCGTCGCGCCCTTCTTCATGTTCGGCTCGCGGTAGGTGAAGGTGCGCGGCGCGACGACCACATGCGTTGGTGCGTCGCCCACCGGGGCCAGCCCGGCACCCGACACATAGCCGACATATCCGTCCCGCTCCGCCTGCACCCAGGAGAAGCCCTCCGCCTCGTCGAACACGCGCACCGTGTCGCCTGCCAGAAGCTGCGTATCCAGCCCCGCATCGGGGCGTGGCGCATCCAGAACGCCGAGCACCGGCACCGCCACGCGCGCGGGTCTTCCGGCCGCGAAGTTGCGCGCCTCGACCTGCCCGCTGAGCCGCTCGTCGGCAAGGTCCGGCCGGAACGCGTTGAGCCGTCTGTCGAGCGCGCTCATATCGGCAGCTCCGCGGCCTTGTCGATCACCACGTCGCCGAAGCGCTCGACGAAGAGCGCCCCCTCCACCGTCCGTTTCACCAGCACGTTGCGCTTGTCCTTCTCGTCGCGGTGGCGCGAAACCAGCTTCAGCGCACCCATCGTGTCCAGCGCCCGCGTGATGACGGGCTTGGTCACGCCCAGCTTCTCGGCCAGCCCGCGCACCGTATGCGGCGGCGGGTCGAGATACACCGTCAGCAATATCGCCATCTGGCGCATGGTCAGGTCGTGCGCGGCGGCTTTCACCTCCGCCAGCGTAACCTGCTGCCAGAGCCGCAGCGACTGGCTGGGACGCATGACGATGGCCATCGAAGCTCCGGAAAATTCGTTTCGGTACCGTTCCATCCAAGCGCGAAAAAGCGGCCGGCGCAAGGCACCGGCCGCTTCATTGGATTGATCCAGCAATCAGTGCGCGGCCGGTGCGGGTCTCGGCTCCGCGGCATCGTCCTCCACATGCGCCAGCTCTTTCCTGGCGATGAAGGTGTAGAACATCGGCACCACGAACAGCGTGAAGGCCGTGCCCACGATCAGGCCGGTGAAGATGACGAGACCCATCGAGTAGCGCGCCGCCGCACCCGCGCCAGACGCGATGATGAGCGGTATCACGCCCAGCGACATCGCCGCCGTGGTCATCAGGATCGGCCGCAGACGCACCTTCGCCGACGCGACGATCGCCTCGAAGCGGTCGAGCCCGTGGGCCTCGCGCTGCTGGTTGGCGAACTCCACCATCAGGATGCCGTGCTTGGTAATCAGGCCGATCAGCGTGATGAGGCCCACCTGCGTGTAGATGTTCAGCGTCGACAGGCCGAGGTTCAGCGGCAGCATCGCACCGAAGATCGACAGCGGCACGGTCATCAGGATGATGAGCGGATCGCGAAAGCTCTCGAACTGTGCCGCCAGCACCAGATAGATCACCACCACGGCCAGCGCGAACGCGATGACGATGGTGTTGCCCTGCTCGATCTCCAGCCGCGACTGGCCCGCATAGTCGATGAAGAAACCGTCGGGCAGCAGCGGCCGCGCGATGTTCTCGATCAGGGCGAGGCCATCGCCGGTGGTCACGCCGGGCAGCGGCAGGGCCGAGATCGTCGCCGAGTTGAGCTGGTTGAACTGCTCGATGGCCGTCGCGGCCACACCGGTCGAGATCGTGACGACCGCCGATAGCGGCACCATCTGCCCGGTCGAGCTGCGCACGAAGAAGTCGCCCAGCCGTTCGGGGTTCTCGCGATACTCCTGCGGCACCTGCATGATGATGTCGTAGCTGTTGGAGTCGCGGTCGAACTGCGCGATCGCGCCACCGCCCACCAGCAGGCTCAGCGTCGTGCCGATGTCGCGCACCGGCAGGTTCAGCGCCGCCGCCCTCTCACGGTCCACGGTGATCGTCACCTGCTGCGCGTTGAAGGCGAGTGAGTTCTGCACCACGATGAAGCGGCCGCTGGCTTCGGCTTCCTGCTTGATCTGCTCGGCCACCTCAAACACCTGGCTCGGATCGCCGGTCGACTGGACCACGAGCGAGATCGGCAGGCCGCCGCCGGCGCCCGGCAGCGATGGCGGCGAGAACACCAGCGCCTGCACGCCCGCCACCTTCGACAGGCGCGCGGTGATGTCCTGCTGGATTTCGCTCTGCGAGCGGTCACGCTCCGCCCAGTCCTTCAGCGCCCACAGCGCGATGCCGGAATTGGTCGCGCCGCCGAAGCCGACGATGGAGAAGTTCGCGTCCAGCTCGGGCAGGTCCTTGGTCAGCTCGCGCATCTGGTCGGTGTACATCTTGGTGTACTCCGTCGTCGCGTAGGACGGCGCGTTGACCAGCGCGAACAGGGCGCCCTGGTCCTCTTCCGGCGCCAGTTCGCTCGACGTCTTCATGAACATGAAGCCGGTGAGCCCCATGAGCACGAGCACGACCAGCACCGTCACCGGCCGGAACTTCAGCGAGCCTGCCACCAGCCGCTCGTAGCGGTTGGAGATCCGGTCGAACGTGCGGTCGACGAAGATCTGGAACCGGCTGTGGTTGCCGCGCTTCAAGAGCCGCGCCGACATCATCGGCGTGATCGTCAGTGCGACGATGCCCGAGATGATGACGGCGCCCGCCAGCGTCATGGCGAATTCGCGGAACAGCGATCCGGTCAGGCCGCCGGTGAACGCCAGCGGCGCGAACACGGCCGCCAGCGTGATCGTCATCGCGACCACCGGCCCGGTGATCTCCTTCATGCCCACGAAGGCCGCCTGCCGCGGGCTCAGCCCTTCCTCGATATGCCGGTGGATGTTCTCCACCACCACGATTGCGTCGTCCACCACGAGGCCGATCGCAAGAACCATCGCCAGCAGCGACAGGAGGTTGATCGAGTAGCCCAGCAGGAACAGAACGAAGCAGACGCCGATCAGCGACAGCGGGATCGTGACGATCGGCATCAGCACCGAGCGGAACGAGCCCAGGAACAGGAGGATGATGGCGACGACGATCAGCACCGCTTCCGCGATCGTCACGAACACCTCGCGGATCGACGCGCTGATCTGCTCGGTCGCGTCGAACATCATCGTCATCGTCATGCCGTCGGGCAGGCTCGCCTGGATCGCCGGCAGTTCCTCGATCACGGCGGAGGCCGTGTCGAGCGGGTTGGCCGACGGCGTGGGGAATACGCCGATGAAAGTGCCCGGCTGGCCGTTGAAGTTGACGACCATGTCCGAGCTTTCGGCGGCAAGCTCCACTTCGGCCACGTCGCGCAGACGCACCACCTCGTCGCCGCTGGATTTCAGCGGCAGAAGCGCAAACGCCTCAGGCGTCTGCAGCGTCGATTCCATCGACACCGCATAAGTCACGAACTCGTTCTTCGTGCGCCCGGGGGCCGCGAGGAAGTTGGATGAGTTGATCGCGGCCATCACCTCGGCAGCCGTCAGCCCGCGCGAGGCGAGCTTCACCGGATCGACCCACACGCGCATCGAATAGTTCGCCGCACCCATGATCTGGACTTCGGCGACGCCCGGAATGGTCGACATGCGCGGGCGGATGACGCGCTCGATATATTCGGTCACCTGCTCGTCGGTCATGTTCGGGTTTTGCAGCGCCAGATACATGGTGGCGAACTGCATGCCCGTGCCCTTGACGATGGTCGGGTCCTCGGCATCGCCGGGCAGCTGGCTGCGCACCTGCTGCACCTTCGACATCACCTCGGTCAGCGCCACGTCGGGGTTGGAGCCGAGCCGCATCTGCACCGTCACCACGCTGGCCGAAGGCCGGCTCTGCGAGGTCACGTAATCGACATTCTCGGTGGTCGAGACGGCCGACGCGATCGGCGCGGTGATGAAGCCCTGGATCAGCTCCGCGCTCGCGCCCGGATAGATCGTGGTGATGGTGATGACCGTCTCCTCGACCTCCGGATACTGGCGCACCTGAAGATTGAACAGCCCCTGGAAGCCCAGCAGCAGGATGAGGACGCCCAGTACCGTAGACAGCACCGGGCGGCGGATGAAGATGTCGGAGAAACTCATTGTGCCGCCGCCTGCGTCTGGCCGGGGTTGACGGTGTTGTCCACCGCCACCGGCGTGCCGTTCGACAGCCGGTTCTGCCCCGCCGTCACCACCTGCTGGCCGGGCTCCAGCCCGTCGCTGATCTCGACCTGGCTGCCCGAGCGACGGCCGACGGTCACGAACACCTGCCGGGTTTCCAGCTTTTCTTCCTCGCCCTCAGCATCGCGCACCACATAGACGTAGTCGCCGTAGAGGCTGGTCACGACCGCCGTCTGCGGCAGCGCGATCACGCCCTCTTCACTCGGCAGTTCCACGAATATGCGCGCGAACTGGCCGGGTGTCAGGCGGCCGTCGGTGTTCTCGATGGTTGCGCGGATCGAGACGAGCCTGCTGGCCGGGTCGATCTTCGGGTCGATGCCGGCGATCTCGCCCGTGAAGGCGTCTTCCACGCCTTCCACCGTCAGCCTCACCGGTTGGCCGATGCTGAGCTGCGAAAGCCGCTGCTCGGGCACCGTGAAGTCGGCGCGCATCGTATCGAGGTCCTGCAACGTCACGACGCTGACGCCGGGCGACAGATACTGGCCCTCGTCGACGCGCGGGATGCCCACAGTGCCGGCGAACGGGGCGCGAAGCTGCTTTTGCTGGAGAACGGCTTCCAGCCCTTCCACCTGCGCGGCGGACGCTGCTGCGGCGGCCTCTGCGGCCTGCAACGAGACCGTCGAGCCGACGCCGCGCTGCTGCAGCTCGACCGCGCGGTCGAGCGCCTGCTTGTCCAGTGCGGCCTGCGTGCGGGCTGCCGCCAGATTGGCCTGCTGCACCACGTCGTCGAGCTGCACCAGAACCTGCCCCTGCTCCACCTTCTGGTTGGCGCTGAAGTCCAGCTCCCTGACGATGCCCGTCACCTCGACGGTCAGGTCCACGCCGCGCGACGCGCTCACGGTGCCGATCGTGTCGATGGAAGGGGTCCAGGTCGCCTCCTCCGTCGTCACCGTCGATACCGTCACGGTCGCGACCGGCATGTTGGCGAAGAAGTTCTCGATCGCCTGATCGCGGAACATGTTGAAGCCGACCACCCCGCCGCCCAGCAGAGCCAGCAGAACGATCGCTATGAGAAAACGCTTGATCATGGGATTGGCACTTTCCTGCCTGAAGTGAGTGCTTCTACACGCCCCATGCAGGCAGCGCGCGCGCACCATATATTATCCTTGCAATTCGAACGCGCTCTACTGTACCGTCTGGACGGTATTGTCAAGTATCACAGGGAATGAAATGGCCTCAGGCAAATCCGGCACCCGGCATCGCATCCTCGAAGCGGCGGCAGAGATCGCGCGCGACGCGGGTCCGGGCAACCTTTCGCTCGACGCCGTCGCCGCCAAGGCGGGCGTTTCCAAGGGCGGCCTGCTCTACCACTTCCCCAGCAAGGCGAGCCTCATGGAAGGCGTGGTCGAGATGTTCGTCGAAACCTTCGGCGAGACGCTTGCCGAGCGCGCCGCGCCGAGGAAGGACGAACCCAACAGCCTCGCCGAGACCTATCTCGACCTTTTCATCGAGGACCACGACTGCCGCAAGCCGCCGCCATCGGGCCTGCTGGCGGCTTTGGCCGAAAACCCGGAATTTCTCAAGCCCGCCGGCCGCTTCGAGCGCGACCTGCTCGACCGGATGAAGCTGAACGCCAGCGACCCCGCCATGGCGCTGCTGGTCTTCCTGGCCGTCCAGGGCGTCCGCAGCGCCTCGCTCCTCAACCTCGACATCCTCACCGACGAGGAAGTCGATCTGCTCGTCGCGAAGCTGAAGGCCCTGCTGGCGGGATCGTAGGCGCAGCGACGCTTCAGCCGAACCGCCGCGTCAGCACGCCCTCGATGGCGCGGATGCCCTGCGCCTCGCCGCCGACGGGGCAATGGGGCTTTTCGACCGGGCACCAGCCGAACACGTCGAGATGCGCCCAGCTTTTGGCCTTCTCCACGAACCGGCGCAGGAACAGCGCCGCCGTCACCGCACCGGCAAAGCCGTCCGGCGTGACGTTGTTGAAGTCGGCCACCTTCGACGACAGCTTCTTGTCGTAGGGCGACCACAGCGGCATGCGCCACAGCGGGTCGGCCACGCGCGCCGACGCGGCTGAAAGCTCGGCGGCCAGGTCCTCGTCATCGGTGAAGAAGGGCGGCAGGTCGGGACCCAGCGCCACGCGCGCGGCACCCGTCAGCGTCGCCATGTCGATCAGAAGCTCCGGCTCTTCCTCGTCGGCCAGCGCCAGCGCGTCGGCCAGCACCAGCCGCCCCTCGGCGTCCGTGTTGCCGATCTCCACCGTCAGCCCCTTGCGGCTGGTCAGCACGTCGCCGGGCCTGAAGGCATTGCCGGCGATCGAGTTCTCCACGGCCGGGATCAGCACGCGCAGGCGCACGTCCAGCTTGCCGGCCATAATCATCGAAGCGAGTCCAAGAACGTTTGCGGCCCCGCCCATGTCCTTCTTCATCAGCAGCATGCCCGAGGCGGGCTTGATGTCGAGCCCGCCGGTGTCGAAGCACACGCCCTTGCCCACCAGCGTCACCTTCCGTGCGTCCTTGCGGCCCCATGTCAGGTCGATCAGCCGCGGCGCTTCCGCCGAGGCGCGCCCCACCGCGTGGATCATCGGGAAGTTCTTCTTCAGCAGATCGTCACCGACGATCACCGTCACGTTCGCCTTGTGCGCGGCGGCAAGCTTGCGCGCGGCGTCCTCCAGCGCGCCCGGCCCCATATCGCTCGTCGGCGTGTTGATGAGGTCGCGCACCAGAAACACGGCCTCGGCACGGCGCTCCACCGCCGCCTTGTCGACACCCTCGGGCAGCGCAAACGCGATCTCCGGCATCTCGTTCTTGCGGTAGCGCGAGAACGCATAGCTTCCCAGCGCGAGACCCAGCGCGGCAAGGTCGGGCGCATCCGGCATCTCATGGAAGCGCCACGCGCCGTCAGGCAGTTGCCGCGCCAGCGCACCCGTCGCCAGCGGCGAGAAGCCGTCGGCGCGTTCCGGCAGGCCGAACAGCGCGCCCGCAACCTCGCCTGCCTCGCCCGGCAGCACCAGCAAACGCCCCGCCTGCCCCGCAAAGCCATTGGCCTTCGCCCATGCGCGCGCCTGCGCGCCGATGTCGATATCCGCGAAACTCTTCTTGGTCACGAGGCGCACTGCGCGCGCGTCACGGGCGGCTTTGTCGGTCAGTTTGAGAGGCATGAAGGGCTTCCCGGATGGAACAACGGCATATGGCGATCAGGCGTTCATCATTACATTCGGATGCCCCGCCGGCGCCAGCCTGCGGGGCATCACGTGTTGCAACCGTCCTCAGAAATCGGCACCGCCGGTGGTGGACCGCACCTCGTTTGTGATCTTGTCAGTGACCGCTTTCAGGGCGGCCTCTTCCGCCTGCTGGTTCTCCACGAAACGCTTGTGGTCGTGCATCGAGACATTGATGCGCTGGACGAGCTTGTCCGTTACCAGCCCATCGACCCGGCCATATTCCAGCGTGACCGCAAGGATCGCGTCACACCTGCCGTTTCGGGTGCTCACCTGGAAACGGCGGAAGGCTTCGTCGAGAATAAAGTTCTCGCCTCTGTTCTGCATCGACCAGCGGCCGGGCTGGAGGTGAATACGGTTCTCGAAGGCGCTGCATCCCCGTGCTTCCTTGTCGTCGCCGGTCAGTTGCTTCCCGTCCTTGAAGAAATACGCCAGCGTCGTCTCGTCGTTCTTGGTACGGACGATGCTCGGCTCGCCGTACTTCGCGCGGACGTTCTCCAGCGTCTGCTCGGTGTCGGCTTCCTTGCCCTTCGCAAAGAAGCTGACCCGGCTGGCGTAGAAAAGCTCTTCTCCGCTCAGATGGCTCGAGAAGCCGGCGGCCAGCAGGTCGATGCTGCTGCGGCTGCCGAAAGCTTCCGGCGAACTGCCCCATGCCGAGGACAGAAACACCGTCTCGTCACGCTGGAATCTGGAATTGACCTTCGCCGTCGTCGCACCTTCCCGCTCGCTCTGCGCCGAGATCATTTCCAACGCCGTCGCGCTGTGCATACCGCTGGTGAGGCCGCTTACATCGGCGGCGTAGCCCTGCGGAAAACTGCTCGCGTGGACCTGCGTCGACCCGACGGCGATGGCCACCGCAATCGCTGCGGCAGGCAAATTCGTAAACTGAGAACGGAAAGTCACGTGTTCAACCCCTGATTGGTTCACCCAAACTATGCGTGCATAGACACCCCGTCCTAGAAGGTCGGACCTTAAGGTTTCGTGTGATCTGCCGCTCGCCTTTTAGCCAGAACGCAATCTTGGGTTGGTGCCCACACCGCTGGGCGCGATTGCCGCCTTAACCCTCCGTTAGGGTTAACAGACTATTGCTCGTCTCCGAATCCATACCTTCAGGCCGGACAGTTAAAGGGAGACCGGGCGCCGATGTTGATCAACCGCGACACGAACGCGACGGGAAAACGCATCTGCGGCGCAACCGTCGCCCTCATCGCCGCGCTCGCCCTCGCCGGCTGCGCCAAGAGCCAGCTCACCACGGGTTCGATCAGCCGCGACACGGGCGCGCCGGTCGCCAACATGTCGTCGCAGCAGCTTGCCTCTCAGGCCGATTCGCTGGGCAAGGCCTATACGCGCAACCCCAAGGACATGAACGTGGCGATGAGCTACGCGTCGGTGCTTCAGATGAACGGCCGCACCGACCAGTCGCTGGCCGTCATGCGCAAGCTCGCCATCGACTACCCGCGCGAGCGGCAGGTGCTGGCCGCCTACGGCAAGGCACTGGCCTCGGCCGGCGAGCTGGAGCCCGCGCTCGACGCCGTGCGCCGCGCCCAGACGCCCGAATATCCAGACTGGAAGCTCGTCTCGGCCGAAGCCGCCATCCTCGACCAGCTCGGCAAGTCCGCTGAGGCCCGCGCGCTCTACCGCCGCGCGCTCGACATGAAGCCCGGCGAGCCGTCCATCCTGTCCAATCTGGGCATGTCGCACGTGCTGGAAGGCGACCTCAAGACGGCCGAGACCTATATGCGGCAGGCATCCGAGGCGCCGGGCGCGGACAGCCGCGTGCGCCAGAACCTCGCCCTCGTCGTCGGCCTTCAGGGCCGCTTCCAGGAGGCCGAGCAGATCGCCACCCGCGAGCTTTCGCCTGAGCAGGCGCAGGCCAACGTCGCCTATCTGCGCTCCATGCTCGCCCAGCAGAACGCGTGGAGCCAGCTTCGCGACGAGGAAACCAACACGAACTGACCGGCCGTAACGGTCTCTTAATGCTGCATTGCACAAAGCGCATGGAAGCCATGTAAAATCAGGGCTACCGCTACGACATCGGGCCACCTATCTGTGTTGCATCGCACAACGCGAAAGAGGCAACAACGATGTCCAAGAGATCATTCACCCGGGGAATCGGCGAATTCTTCGATATTTTCGGCAGCGCGATCGCCGTTTCGGCCGCCACGCGCGAACACCGCGCCCCGCGCGATGCCGACCTGCAGCGGCTGGGTATCGACCCGGTCCAGTTCCGCGAGATCAAGCGCTTCTAGCGTTCGGTCTGTTCCGGCTTCCATCGAAAGTGCTGGATCGTCTTTGGCGCCCGCAAGGGTGTGTGGACATCTAGCGACCGCAGGCGGCGTCGATCGGCCTTGAGCCTCGAACGCGTCGCCTGACGGTCAGGCGGGCATCTTGCCCGCACAAGCAGCCGGCCCGTCTCCCGCAGGGGTGAGACGGGCCGGTTTTGCTTGTTCAGCCTTACGGCTTCTCAATCCCGCAAAAACGTCAGGTACGCCGGCCTGCGCCCCTCGCGCATCGCCTTGGCCTCGTAGCGCGTGCCGGGCCACGCCTCGTAGGGCGTATGCCAGTCGAGCGGCGAATGCGCCTGCCATGCGAAGGCCCGATGTGCGCGGCACGCCAGCAGCGTCCAGTTCACATAGGTGTCGATGTCGGAAGCGAAGCGGAAGCGTGCGCCCGGCTTCAGCACGCGCGCGAACCGGTCGAGGTTGACGGCGCTGACGAAGCGCCGCTTCCAGTGCCGCTTCTTCGGCCACGGATCGGGATAGAACAGGTCGATCCCGTCCAGCGAGGCCTCCGGCAGCCAGTCGAGCAGCCGCGTCGCGTCGTCGTCGTGCAGGCGCAGGTTGGGGCGCGGCTCGGCGTCCAGTTGCGCCACCAGCTTCGCCATGCCGTTGACGAAGGGCTCCACGCCGATGAAGCCGGTGCCGGGAAAGCGCCCCGTCTCGTGATGCAGGTGCTCGCCGCCGCCAAACCCGATCTCCAGCCTCACGCCGTCCACCGGCACGGCAAAAAGCGTCTTCAGGTCGATTGGGGCGGGTGCGTCGAGGTCCAGCTTCAGCGCCGGCAGCAGGCGCGCCATCGCATCCGCCTGCGCAGAGCGCAGCGTCTTGCCGTGGCGGCGGCCGAAGAAGGCCTCCGTCGCGCGCGTGCGCCGCTCTTCAGCCATCCTCGATACTCCGTATTGCAACGGGCGGCCCGAAGGCCGCCCCTCATGCCTTGTAGCCGCGATCAGGCCGCGATGGCTTCCTTGAGCGCCTTGACGAGGTCCGTCTTCTCCCAGGAGAACGAACCGTCGCGGCCCGGCTTGCGGCCGAAATGGCCGTAGGCGGAGGTGCGCGCATAGATCGGCTTGTTCAGGTCGAGATGCTTGCGGATGCCGCTCGGCGACAGGTCCATCACCTTGCGCACGGCGTCCTCGACCTGCTCTTCCGTCACGCCCTTGCCGGTTCCGTACAGGTCGACATAGACCGACAGCGGCTGGGCGACGCCGATGGCGTAGGCGAGCTGGATGCTGCAGCGGTCGGCCAGCTTGGCTGCGACCACGTTCTTGGCCAGATAGCGCGCGGCATAGGCGGCCGAGCGGTCCACCTTGGTGGTGTCCTTGCCCGAGAACGCGCCGCCGCCATGCGGGGCCGCGCCGCCATAGGTGTCGACGATGATCTTGCGGCCGGTGAGGCCCGCGTCGCCGTCCGGTCCGCCGATGACGAACTTGCCCGTCGGGTTGATGTACCAGTTGCAGTCGTCGGCGATCTTCAGGTCGCCCAGCGCCTCGCGGATGTAGGGCTCCACGACCTTGCGCACCTTCTTGGAATCCCAGCTCTCATCCATGTGCTGGGTGGAAAGCACGATCGAGGCGACCTCGGCGGCCTTGCCGTCCTTGTAGCGCACCGTCACTTGGCTCTTGGCGTCGGGGCCGAGCTTGCCCACGTCGCCCTCGCCCTTGTGGCGGGCGGCCGAAAGCAGCTCGAGGATCTTGTGGCTGTAGTAGATCGGCGCCGGCATGAGGTCGGGCGTCTCGTTGCAGGCATAACCGAACATGATGCCCTGGTCGCCGGCGCCTTCCTCGCCCTGCCTGTCGGAAGCGTTGTCCACGCCCTGCGCGATGTCGGCCGACTGCGGGTGCAGCAGCACGTCGATCTTGGCGTTCTTCCAGTGGAAGCCGTCCTGCTCGTAGCCGATGGCGCGGATAGCCTTGCGCGCGGCCGACTTGAACTTGGAGGGGTTGATGACCTTGTTGCCGTTCTTGTCGGTCTTGAACAGCGATTCGGGGATGCGCACCTCGCCCGCGATCACGACGCGGTTGGTGGTCGCCAGCGTTTCGCAGGCGACGCGCACCGTCCAGGGGTCGACGCCGGTCTTCTTGGCCTCGCGATAGACCAGATCGACGATCTCGTCCGAGATGCGGTCGCAGACCTTGTCGGGATGGCCTTCCGAAACGGATTCGCTGGTGAAAAGGTAGTTCTGGCGTGACACGGGTATCCCCTCTTGAAAGAAAAAGCCGGAACTATCCGGCTCAGGCGGCAATTTGTTATCTGTGCGCGCCTTGCCCCGTCAAGCAAACAAACGCATGCGTCGCCATGCGCATATGGAATTATATGCGCTTGACCCCACACCGTGGTCGGTCGGTGGATTTGTGTTGGCTCAGTCTTCGTCGGCCAGCGCGCGCACCAGATCGATGATCCTGCTCCTGACCTTCGGGTCGGAAATCCGCACGAAGGCGCGGTTGAGCCGCAGCCCCTCCGTACTGGACAGGAAATCGACCACGTAGGTCGTCGCGCTTTCTTCCGAGAGCCCTTCGACCTTGGCTCCGCCCGGCGCATCCTCGAAGAAGAAGGCCACCGGCACTTCGAGGATGGAGGCGATGGCCTGAAGCCTGCTCGCGCCCACGCGATTGGTGCCCTTCTCGTATTTCTGGATTTGCTGGAAGGTGATGCCGAGGTTCTCCCCCAGCCTCTCCTGGCTCATGCCCAGCATGTTTCTGCGCAAACGGATGCGGCCACCGACATGGATGTCGATCGGGTTGGGTTTCTTCTTGTTTTCCAACATTTCTTTCCTCGCCGCTGCCAGTCAAGGCTGCTCTTCTGTCAATCCTTCACCGGGACGGTTTGGCTGGTTCCCCCATCGACCCAGCATTTGCGAATCCCTCGGCATACGGCGCGTACACTATGAATCTCTAATATACCTACTGTCAATCGGCTCCCGAGCAGCAATCAGGCTGATCGTCGCAGCCCAAAGGCCGAAGATCGCGAGCAACGCGAGCCCGACCAGATGAGGAGCCGCAATTGCGGCGATCTTCTGGCGCGGCACGGCCACGTCCAGCACGCCCACCGCGTCGATCGCGAAGGCGTCGACGATGCGGCCATAGGCGTCCACAACGCCCGAGATGCCGTTGTTGGCGGCGCGCACCAGCGGCCGTCCGGCTTCCACCGCGCGGATCTGCGCCTGCCTGAAATGCTGGTAGGGGCCGGGCGTGTCGCCGAACCAGGCGTCGTTGGTCACGTTGAGGATCAGGTCGGCGTCGGCATCGCCATTGCCCGCGATGCCGGGAAAGATGATCTCGTAGCAGATGAAGGGCAGCGCGCGCACGCCGTTCACCGTCTCTATGGCGCGGCGCGGCCCGCCGGGCGAGAAGGCCGATACCGACTGCACCAGCTGCCGCATGCCCAGCCTGCCCAGCAGATCCGACATAGGCAGGTATTCGCCGAACGGCACCAGCCGCACCTTGTCGACCGCGTCGTAGGTCTCGCCCTCGGCGTTGATGGCCACGACGGCGTTGTAGTAGCGGCCGGACGATCCCTGGCTTTCGCCCTCCACGCGCACCGCGCCGACCAGCAGCACCTGCCCCTCCTGCACAAGCTCGCCCAGCGCCACCAGCGCGTCGGCCCGCTCGGTCAGGATGAAGGGCACCGACGTTTCCGGCCACACGATCATGTCGGGCTGCGGCGCGCCATCCGCCGGCGGCCGGGCGGAAAGGTCGAGATAGGTGGCGAAGATGCGGTCGCGCACCGTGTTGTCCCACTTCTCGCTCTGGTCGATCGAGGGCTGAACGACGCGCACGTTGACGAGGTCTTCCGTGGTCTCCGGCGCCGACGAAAGCCGCCACGCGCCGTAGCCGACATGCGCGGCGACGAGCGCCAGCGCCATCGCCAGCCCGGCGCGCCTGCCCCGGCGCGCGGCCAGCAGCGCCGGCATCGCGAAGACGAAGACCGCCAGCGCGTTCATGCCGGCCATGCCGACCACGCCCACAGACTGCATCAGCAGCGGCACGGGCATCGCCGCCTGGCCGATGGCGTTCCACGGAAAGCCGGTCAACACGAAGGTGCGCAACCATTCGACGAGGCCGAAGGCGAAGGCGAGCGCGGCGATCCGCGCGATGCCGTCGCTCCACAAGAGCCGCGCGATGAGGGTCGCGACGCCGTAGAACACGGCCAGCAGTGCAGGCAGCCCGAAGACGGCGAAAGGCAGCGCCCAGGCGAACAGCTCGGCTTCCACCAGAAGCGCGTTGCCGGTCCACCACAGCCCTGCGAGGAAATAGCCGAAGCCGAACCACCAGCCGATCATGAACGGGCGCAGCATGCGGCGCAAAAGCCGCTCGCCGACGGGGCTTGCGGCGCCGTCGAGCAGCCATACCAGCACCGGGAAGGCTATCAGGCAGGCGGCGAAGAAGTCGAAGGGCGGCTGGCCAAGCGCAGCAACCGCGCCGGCAATAAATGCGGCTCCGGCCCTGCGCCATCCCCACAGCAATATGATCTTGCCGGCAAGGCGCTCCATCAAGTCCCCGGAATAGCGCGAATCAATACCAGAGACGTTCTATCAGGCGGGTGTTTCGGCTCCAAATCCAACCTTGCACCGGCCTCACGCCGCCAGCTTTGCTGCAGCCTTGCGCATCCGCCTGCGCAGCCCGTCCGGCCGGCTTTGAAGCAACTTCTTCGCCTGCGGCAGCGCCGCGGCGGCAAGCGCCTTCGCCTCCTTCTTCAGGAGCCTGTCGAAGGCGCGCGTATCGAGGTCGGCCGGCGGGCCGAGCGTGCCCCGCGCCACCGCTTCGCGCATCACGTGGATGTCGTTGAGCTCGCCCAGACGCTCGCCCAGCGCCTCCACCGCCTCGCGCCTTTGGCCCACGCCGCGCAGGCCGAACGCCCGCAGCAGGCCCAGCTGCGCCCAATGCGCCTTCACCGCCTTGCGCAGTTCGTGGAAATCTTCCGCCTCGCCGTCCTTGCCTGCGGCCTCCAGCGCCTTCTTCCAGTGGCGCAGCGTCCGCTCCATGCCTTCGGCCAGCACCGCGTCGTCCGAAAGCTTCTCGTCGAACGCCAGTCCCCGCAGTTCGTCGCGCGCCTCGATGCACAAAGCGCTCGCCTCGCCGCGCGCTTCGTCCAGTCCGGCCCCGGCCTGCGCGCATCGCGCCAGAAGGTGGCACCGTATCTCGCCCAGCCTGCAATCGACGATCCTGTCCGGATGGGCCGCGATCAGGCGCTCCAGCGTCTCGACGGCGGCGGTCGCCTCCCGCGAGCCTGCGATCGCGCGCGCGGCATCGCGAAACCGGTGCTCCTGCACCTTCAGCGACTTCGGCTCCGCGGCACGCACCAGCCGCAGCAGCGCGCGCAGCTTCTTGAGCGCCTTGCGCGCCTCGTGCAGGCCCCGCCGGTGGTCGGCAGCATTCAGATGCACGGCCACCGCGTCGCACGTCTCCTCCACGATGCGCCCGAACTCGTCGCGCAGCTTGCGTGCCGGGTCGATGCGGAAGGCGGGTGCGGGCTTCACCGCAGCCCCCTCAGGGCGAGCGAGAGGTTGTAGAACCCCTCCTCGCCCGTCACCTCGCGCCCCAGCCATGCGGGCAACTCGTCGTCGGCCACCTCGTCCGCCGTCTCCAGCTCGGCGATCACCAGCCCGTCCAGCGCGCCGGCGAAGCTGTCGACCTCGTAGACCCGCCCGCGATGGACCACCTCGCGCCGGGTCTTGTCGATCACGTTGCCGATGGCGAAGCGTTGCATGTCGCGCGCGTCTTCCACCGGTATCGCATATTCGAACTCGTCGCGCTCCCGCGCCGCGCCGCCGAACTTCACGGTCAGCTTCGCCTTCGCGTCGTCGGCAATCCGCACCCGCACCGAGCGCGCCTCGCCGGTGGCTACGTAGAACTGGGTGATGGCCACGCCCGCGCCCGCATCGGCGCGCCAGGCGGAGCCGTTCACCAGAAACTTGCGCTCGATCTCCTTGGCCATGGCGACATCAAAGCCCGACTTTAAATGCCGCGCAAGCCGCACGCCGCCCGGGCGGTCCCGCCTGCCCGCTGCGCCAGCCTGCCGCACCGCGACACTCCGCCCCTGCGACAGGGCGCACTTTGACCCTTCGCGCCGCGCGGCCTATCTTGCATCCGGGAGTAGCAAGGAGCCGGAAACCGGACATGGACGCACTGATCCTTTCCCGCCTGCAATTCGCGGCAAACATCTCCTTTCACATCCTGTTTCCAACCATCACCATCGCGCTCGGCTGGGTGCTGCTGTTCTTCAAGCTGCGCTACAACGCCACCGGCGACACGGCCTGGATGCGCGCCTATTTCTTCTGGGTGAAGGTTTTCGCGCTCTCCTTCGCGCTGGGCGTCGTGTCCGGCATCACCATGAGCTTCCAGTTCGGCACCAACTGGCCGGGCTTCATGGAGACGGTCGGCAACATCGCCGGCCCCCTTCTCGCCTACGAGGTTCTCACCGCCTTCTTCCTGGAGGCCGTTTTCGTCGGCATCATGCTGTTCGGCTTCCGCCGCGTGTCCAACCGCATCCACACGCTGGCGACCTTCCTCGTCGCCTTCGGCACGACGCTGTCGGCCTTCTGGATTCTCGCGCTCAACTCGTGGATGCAGACGCCGGCCGGCTTCGAGATGCGCGACGGCGTCGCCTACGCGCTCGACTGGTGGGCGATCGTCTTCAACCCCTCCTTCCCCTACCGCCTCGTGCACATGCTGCTGGCGTCCGGGCTCACCGTCGCCTTCCTCATCGCCGGCATGTCTTCCCTGCGCTATCTCAAGGGCGACCGCTCCGAATCCATGTGGAAGGCTTTGCGCACCGGCGTCTTCCTTGGCGCCGGCCTCATCCCGCTGCAGATCCTCGCCGGCGACATGCACGGCCTCAACACGCTCGAGCACCAGCCCCAGAAGATCGCCGCCATGGAGGCCAACTGGGAAACGCGCGGCAACGTCCCGCTCGTCCTGTTTGCCTGGCCCGACGAGGAAGCGCGCGAAAACCGTTTCGAGATCGCCATTCCCAACGGCGCCAGCCTGATCCTCAAGCACAGCCTCGACGGCGTCGTGCCCGGCCTCAACGATTATGTCGGCGAGCATCCGCCGGTCGCGCCTGTATTCTGGGGCTTCCGCATCATGGTCGGTGTAGGCATGGCCATGCTCGCGCTGTCATGGGTGACCAGCTTCTTCCTCATCCGCCGCGCGCAGATGCCGAAGCTTCTCGCCTACGCCTACGCCCCGATGGCATTCTCCGGCTGGGTCGCGACGCTCGCCGGCTGGTACACCACCGAGATCGGCCGCCAGCCATGGCTGGTTACGGGCGTGCTGCGCACCGAAGACGCCGTCGGTCCCGTCGCCGCCTCCCATGTCGGCTTCACGCTCGCGGTCTATGTCGTGCTCTACGTCGTGCTGATGATCGTCTATCTCAGCGTGCTCACCTATCTGGCGCTCAAGGCCGCAGAAGACGGCGACCAATCCCCGCTCCCTGGCGTCGAAGACCGTGCGCTGGCCCAGCCCATGGCGGGGGAGTGAGGGACATGCTTGTGGCAGCCACCCCCCTCTGGCCTGCCGGCCATCTCCCAATCAGCAAGGAAGCTGCCCCATGACCCTCGACTGGCCGTTCCTTCTGCCGCTCATCTTTGCCGGGCTGATGGGCCTGTCGATCCTGATCTACGTCATCCTCGACGGGTTCGACCTCGGCATCGGCATCCTCTTTGCCATGGCCGACGAGCAGGAGAAGGACACGATGATCGCGGCCATAGGCCCGTTCTGGGATGCCAACGAGACGTGGCTGGTGCTGTCGGTGGGCCTGCTGCTGGTGGCGTTTCCCATCGCGCACGGCGTCATCCTCACCGCGCTCTACCTGCCGGTTTTCGCGCTGCTGGTCGGGCTCATCCTGCGCGGCGTGGCGTTCGATTTCCGCGCCAAGGTGCCGGTGCACCGCAAGCACCGCTGGGATTTCCTGTTCTTCGCGGGTTCGCTCACCGCCTCGCTGGCGCAGGGCTACATGCTGGGCGTCTACGTGCTGGGGCTCGACACCGGGTTCGCGGCCTTCGGCTTCGGCGTTCTGGTGGCGCTGTGCCTGGCCGCTTCCTACGCGGCAATGGGCGCGGCATGGCTGATCTACAAGACCGAGGGCGACCTCCAGCGCAAGGCGGTGCGCTTCCTGCGCTCGGCGCTCGTCTTCACCGCCGTCGGCATGGTGGCCGTGTCGCTGGCCACCCCGTTCGCCAGCCCGCGCATCTTTGAAAAATGGTTCACCTGGCCCGACATGGCGCTGCTGTCGCCGCTGCCGGTCATCACGGGCGTGGCCTTCCTGGGCCTGTGGCTGCTCACCTTCCGCCTGCCGGCCAAAGGCGACCGCCACGCGCTCACCCCGTTCCTCACGCTGGCCGCCATCTTCGCGCTCGGCTTCGCGGGGCTCGCCTATTCGTTCTACCCCTATGTGGTGCCCGACCGGTTCACCCTGTGGGAGGCCGCATCGGCCACCGAAAGCCTCGGCATCATCCTCGTCGGCACGGCCTTCGTGCTGCCGGTCATGATCGGCGCGTCCTTCTACGTCTACAGCGTCTTTTCCGGCAAGGCCGGCGACCTGCGGTACGATTGATAATATCTGACGGGATGTCAGACCAAGGTCCGGCCCTCCTCGCTCCTTTGTCCGATTGCGGGCGGCATGGCCGAGGTTTAGCATCCAGCCATGCTCCACTCGTCGCGTCTCGCCTGGCTGCGCACCGTTCGGGACCGGTTTACCGCGCTCGACCTGCGCGCGCAGTTCGCCATCGCCGGGAGCATCGTCGCCGCGACCGCGATGCTGGCGATCGGCAACTGGGTCGCGGCCCGCATTTCGGTCGATCTCGTGGAAGCGTCCGCTGTGGCGAGCGCCCGTTACATGGACAGCTTCATCGCCCCTCTCGCCCAGGAGCTTGCCGAACGCGACACGCTGTCCATCGGCCCTATCCGAGCAATCGAGGAGATTCTCGAAAGCGAGGCGCTGAGGGGCCGCGTCGTCTCGATCAAGCTTTGGAAGCCGGACGGAACGCTGGCCTACGCGCAAGACCTGTCGCAGGTCGGGCTCAGGTTCGAACCGGGCGAAAGCCTGCGCGCCGCGTTCGCCGGGGCGACCGTCACCGAGCTTGACCGGCTCGAAGACGCCGAAAACGCCCGCGACGCGAGGCTGGGTATCCCGCTGCTGGAGATATACAGCCCGATCAGGGCGGCCTGGAGCGGCAACGTCATCGCGGTCGCGGAGTTTTACGAGAACGCCACCACGCTTGCGGCGGAGGTCAACCGCGCGCGCCTGCAGGGCTGGGCGGTCACCGGGCTGGCCACGTTGGCGATCGGGCTGGCGCTTTTCGGCGTCGTCCACCGGGGCGAACGCATCATCACGCAGCAGCGCAAAGCCCTGGCCCAGCGCTTCGCCGACATGAAGGCGCTCGCCGAGCAGAACAACCGCCTGCGCCGGCGCGCCGAAGACGCCTCGCGTCGTGTGGTGGAGATCAACGAGGCCAATCTGCGCCGCGTGAGCGCCGACCTCCACGATGGCCCGGCGCAACTCGTCGGCTTTGCGTCGATGCGTCTTGCGGCGGTGCGCAGCGGCCGCACGTCGCGAAGCGGCGAGGCGCTGACGGAGGTGGCCGAGGCTCTGTCGAAGGCTATGGACGAGATACGCGAAATCTCGCGTGGCCTCGTACTGCCCGAGCTCACCCACCTCGACCTTGGAGGCACCGTCGAGCGCGCCATCGACTCGCACGAGATGCGCAGCCACTCGACTGTCGGGCGCGATCTGCACCTCCAGCAGATCGATGCCGCGCCCGCCCTGAAGATATGCGCCTACCGTTTTGTGCAGGAGGGTCTGAACAACGCCTGGAGGCATGCCGGCGGTGGCGACCAGCGCGTTGCGGGCGGCTTGCGCGATGGGCGTCTGTATCTCTCCATCCGCAATCCTGTGCCGCAGCCCGCCGACCCGGCGCGTGAACCGGCCCAGGGCATGGGGCTTCCGGGGCTGCGAGAGCGTGTCGAAAGCCTGGGGGGCACGCTGCGCTTCGAGATCGATGGCAGCGAGGCGCTTCTTGCGATGGATATCGAGCTGCGAAAGGACGCCGCAAGTGGCTAGCGACAGACAGACCATCCGCCTGGTGGTGGTCGATGACCATCCCATCTACCGCTCCGGCGTCATCGCTACCCTGCGAGACTACGACGACATCGCTGTCGTCGGTCAGGGCGCCTCGGCGAGCGACGCGATCGAGCTCATGCGCACCGCAAGGCCCGATGTGGCTCTTCTCGACATTTCGATGCCCGGCAACGGCGTCGCGGCGGTAGGCGCGATACTGGCCGAGAAACCCGACGCCCGGGTGGTGATGCTCACCGTCTCCGAAGACGACGACGACGTGATGAACGCACTGAAGAACGGCGCGGCCGGCTACGCGCTCAAGGGCATCGGCGGCGACGACCTCATCGCCATAATTCGCGACATCCATGCCGGCGAGACCTATGTCTCGCCCAAGCTTGCCGGACGGTTGCTCAAGCAGGGCCAGTCGCGGGCAGGCCATGGTCCGGGCGATGCGCTGGACCTTCTGTCGCCGCGTGAGCGAGGCGTGCTCGACCTCCTTTCGGACGGGCTCAGCAACAAGGAGATCGGGCTGCGGCTGGGCCTTCAGGAAAAGACCGTCAAGCACCATATGACGCAGATCATGCAGAAGCTGCGGGTGCGCAACCGCGTCGAGGCCGCGGTGTTCGCCCGCCTGCGCCGCGAGCGCCTCGGGCCTTGAGCGCGGCGGCGGGCGCTCAGCGCCGGGCCGCCTCCATCCGCTGGAAGTCGAGGCGGCTGGCCGCGCGGCCCACCACCTGCCTTCCCTGGCCGTCGAAGAGCCCGTAGCGGCCGTTGGAGATCACTTCGCGCCAGCCGTCGCTGTATTGCAGCTCTATCGACGATCCGCTGGTGCGGGAGCGTGCCACGGAGCCGAAGGCGTCGAGCGCGCTCTTGAACCGGCTTACGGCATCGTTGCCCGCACGGTCGTCGCCCGACCGATGACCCGATCGCCCGCCGCCATCATCCTCTCCATCCGAATCTCGGCTGCCCGAATTGTCGCCGTCCCCATCGCCAGAACCGTCCGAGCCATGGCCGGAGTTGTCGCCGTCCCCATCGCCGGAGCCGTCCGAGCCGTGTCCGGAACCATCCCCTCCGTCGCCGTCCGAACCGCTGCCGCTTTCCGCGTGAGCGGGATGCGCAGTGGCAAGGAGGGCCAGCGGGACGCCAGCTCCCAGGGTCACCGCCAGCACGACTGCAAGGCCCTTGATCGTGTTCATGCGCGTATCGATTGCCCGATCTCCGGTTGGGTGGGCGTTCGGCTGCCACCATCCTAGCGCCGAAGCGCGCCGCCGTCATGGGACCAAGGTCCGACGTGACGGCGGCGCAAGTCCATGGTGGCGCTGCCGGCCTATCGGTCGCCATGCCCCTGGTCGGGCGTTCCGTCGTCATCGGGCGAATTGCCGGATGCGCGCGGCCGGTCCCCTCGCCCCTGGTCGGGCGTGCCGTCATCATCCCCGGAGCCACCCGTACCCGGCGCGTCGCCCGGGCCCTGGTCCGGCGTACCGTCGTCGTCCGTCGAACCACCACCGCCGCCGCCGCGATCGTCACCGCCTCGGTCGTCACCACCTCTGCCGCCGTGGTCGTCACCACCACGGTCGTCACCGCCTCTGCCGCCGTGGTCATCGCCGCCGCGGTCATCGCCGCCTCTGCCGCCGTGGTCATCGCCGCCGCGGTCATCGCCGCCATGGTCGTCACCACCGCGGTCGTCTCCGCCATGGTCATCGCCGCCGCGGTCGTCTCCGCCGCCGCGGCCGCTGTTGCCGCCGTCATCGCTGCCATGCGCGTATGCGCTCGACCATTTGAGCGCCGGAACGCCGTTCTGCATCGAGAGCGCAACCGGCATCGCCGCAATCGCGATTGCCGCGCCCAGCGCGCTGGTGCGCAAAAGTCTGCTTGAAAGTTCTTTCATGACACGGTCCTCTCTTGTCGGTCGGGTGATCCGGATCGATCACCTGGCGCGAGACAAGACCCGTCAGCGTCGCAAATCCATCCGTCCGGGACCTCTGCGCGGGCGGTTCAGACCTCCTCGGCCAGCACGCGCGACCATGGTCCGATATTTTTCCGGCACGGCCGGCGACCTGTGGTCCGGTTGAGGCTCAGGCGGCGCGGCGCGCGGTGAATTTGCCGTCAGGCAGCGCGGTCACGCGGCCGTAGCGCGCCAGCGTGACCAGAACCTGCCCGACGCGCGCCTCGATACGCTTGCCCCCGCCCTTGAACGCCCGGGCGATCGCGCCGGCGTCCATGGCACCGGCATTGGCGGCCAGAAGCGCCTCGATGGCCAGTGGCTGTTCGTGGCGATCCTTGGGAAAGACCGGCTTGCCCGCATCAATCGCCACCACGGTCTCGCCCAGGTCGAGCTCTCCGGTCCTGGCCTTGGCGCCCTTGGCGAAGCGCGGCACCTGATAGTCGGGCCGCAGCCAGCGCACATGGCCGTCTGCCTCCTCACGCGCGCGCTCGGCATTCAGCGCCACCAGCCGCTCCAGAATCTGCTCGTCCGACAAGTCCTCCGGCCAGCCATAGGCCTGCGCCGTCAGCCGGTCGATCGTCTCGTGCAGTTCCTTGAGGATCAGCACCAGCCCGCGCTCCTTCACATCCTCGTCCTTGTCGGTCAGCTCGGTTCCCGCCTTCAGCTTTTCGAGCACGTTGTAGAGCCCCGTCAGCGTCAGATCGGGATGGTCGGCCAGCACCTTCTTGCGCAACGCATCCAGTTCCTCGCCTGCGTCGCGGAGTTGCTGGCGCAGATCTTCCGAGGGATCAGGGAAGGGGAAGGGGTCGAAGCAGCGCGATTTTGAATAGCGCGGGTCGTTGCCATAGCCGAGCCAGCCACCCATGACCGGTGCCCAACTCGTATGGATACGGCTCGACAGAATTGCCAGCGTGGCAGCGTCGGCATCGGCGACTACAACGATCATGTTGTCGGCCATCACCGACGCGTTCAGAAACTGAAAGACACGGTGCTTCGTCGTCTCGACCGTTGCGATGTAGCGCGGAAGCCCTTCTAAGGCTGGGCGCAAATCCTTCCGAGGCTCCCCGAATATCCACCAATTGTCTTTGTAGCTCTGCCGCGCGTTCCATTCTCGGCCAAGCTTGCGACCGTCTTTGTCTACACGTGGCTGCCCGTTTTCTTCGAGGTCGTATCGTACGCGTTCCATCAGATGCTGATACACCTCCGGAAATCGATGCCGCAGGTCCGAGGCTGACAATCCGAACAGATCGATGACCATCGCGTTTCGGGACCGCGCGGTCAGATCGCGCCCGTTTCGGTATTCGCGGATATGGTGCTCCAGCCCGTCGATGCGGCCGAGACCGAGATGCTTCGCTTGCGTAGGCGTGATGATGAAGCCAGCGCCCATCAATTGGACACCACGCGAACTAAGGCCGCGAGTCGCCTGCAACCCCTCTGCCCGTGTGAGGTTCAATCCAACGGATAGGTCAGAATTAACCGCACCCGTCCGCCCCACATACTCGATCAGCGGTTCGTCGCTGCCCAGCCCATCCTCGCGCGTCGTCTCCAGCAACAACCCATTGCGCTTGCCCGCTTCGCCGACCGTCATGGCGATCCGCACGGCGGCGCTGTCCTTGGTCGCCTTGGTCCATGGATGGTCCGGAATGGCGTAGATCAGGCTGACAGGCTTCTTGGCCGTCAGGTGCCGCTCCATCACCCGGCGCTGGAACACCTGGCTGATGGAGTTGGTCGTCACCAGTCCGAAGCGCTTGAGCGGCGTCTTCTTCGCCGTCAGCAGTTCGGCCGCGCGGTCCCACCAGTACATGACGAAATCCGCACTTTCGTTCATGTGCTTGTGAACCCGCCACAGCGTCTCGACATAGCCTCCGCCCAGCCGCGAGCGCAAATCCTTGCCGCCCATGAACGGCGGGTTGCCCACGATGAACTCCGCGTCCGGCCAGTCCGGGCGGCGCGCATTCGGATAGGTCTCCGCCCGCTTGCCGTCCTGGTCCACCACCGTCGGCACGGGATAGCCGTCCCATGTCAGCACCGCGTCATACCCTTCGCGGCGGCCGAAATTGATGTTCCTGAACGCCTTCAAAATCGGCTCGGACGGGTGCCCGTCGCGCGTGCGGTAGTGCTGTTGCAGATAGCCGATCCAGACGACCAGTTCGGCAATAGCCGCCGCGCGCGGGTTCAGCTCAAGCCCCAGAAACTGGTGCGGGTCGACCGTCTCGCGCTCGAGCCCGAGCGATTCCGGCACGCCCAGCCGCGCCAGCGTTTCCAGCACCTCGCCTTCCAGCTTCTTCATCAGTTCAAGGCTGACATAGAGGAAATTGCCCGTGCCGCACGCCGGGTCCAGCACCCGCGTCGTGCAAAGCTGGTGGTGGTAGCCACGCACGATGGCGACGGCCTTGTCCTCGTCGCCGCTTTCCTTGGCATCTTCCGCTTGGGTCAGCGCCTTTTGCCAGTCGGCCCGCAACGGTTCCATCACCGTCACTTCCACCAGACGCTGCACATAGGCGCGCGGCGTATAGTGCGCGCCCAGCTTGCGGCGCTCGCCGGGCTCCAGCGCCTGTTCCAGCAGCGTGCCGAAAATCGCCGGATCGACCTCGGTCCATTTCGCCCTTGCCGCTTCCAGCAACTCGCCGATTTCCTCGCGGCCGAGCGGGAAGGCGCGCGCTTCCTTGAACAGATTGCCGTTGAAGTGACGCAGGCGCTCCTTGAAGGCCGAGAAGAAGCGCTTGTCCTGCGCCGGCTCGTCCATCTTCGCCCACAATTCCTCGATCATCGGCAGGAAGGCTGCGGGCGAGGCGATGCAGTCGGAGAGAAGCTCGGTGAACTTGCCCCTCGGCAGGAGGTCGACGTCCTCGGCGAACATCGTGAAGATGCATCGCATCAGGAAATGCGCGACCTCTTCGGGCGGGTGCTTTTCCTCCAGTGCCTTGCTCACCTCCGCCAGCCGCTTGGCGATCGCACGCGTGACCCGTGCCGCTTCCCTGGCCGGATCGAGGCTCGACGGATCGGTGAAGATCGTCGCCAGCAGCGCGCGGATTTCCTCCCGGCGCAAATCCTCCATATAGATGCGGAAGCCCTTGCGGTCGGGAAACTGGCCGTAGGCGCGGCCGGTGCCGGTGAAATCGGCGAAGATTTCGAACGCGTGGCCGACATCGCATGTAATCAGGAAGGGCGGGGCCGGGTGGTCGGCGTCGAGCAGGAAGACATATTCCTCCGCCTGCCGCCGCGCATTCTGCATCATCACGTCCCAGCCGCGAGCGATCGAGCGACGGCCCAGCGTTTCGGGTTCGTCGGGCAGCATCGTCAACTGGCCGGGCAGCGCGTTCTTGCCACCGGGCAACCGCGACTGCTTGGCCTCGAGGATAAAGCAGCCCTTCTTGTAGAGATCGATGCGCTTCGACGAGGCGATCTCGTCGCTCGCCCGCCGCTTCACCGCGCGCTCGAAGACATAGTCGTTGGCCGCGCGCTCCGCGCCAGCCGGGTCCGGGCGCTCCACGCCGATCACGTCGCACAGTTCGACAGGAACATCTGGTAGTTCGCGCGTTCCGCGCCGCCTTCGCGCGCCGTCCAGCGCTGGATAAAGGTTTCTACGTCCAACAATCTTCCCCCGGCCTCGCCGTGTGCGCACTCAACCACGCCCTGCCCGCGCGATCAACGGCGCGGTCGCCACGCCAATAGTGGCGAAAATTGGAACGTTTCGGAGCCGGTCCTGTTTAGCCAAAGGCGGGGCGCGCCCGGAAAGGCTCGTGGCGTGTCCCGCCGGCGTATTTTATTGAGGGGACATTTCATGGCAAACGAAGTCGAGACCCGCAGGCTGGGGCCCTTTCCCCATGTCAGCGTTCCGGTCTTTTCCATCTCCGCAGCGCTGATACTGGGGTTCATCCTGTTCGGCGCCTTCTTCACCGAGACCGCCGGCCTCATCTTCGAGGGCGCGCAGAGCGGCATCGCCGATTATTTCGGCTGGTTCCTCATCCTCACCGTCAATCTGTGCATCGTCGCGTGCCTCTATCTGGCGCTCGGGCCCTACGGCATGATCCGGCTGGGCGCGCAGACCGAGAGGCCGCAATACGGCATCTATTCGTGGACGGCGATGATGTTTTCGGCCGGCATCGGCATCGGCCTGCTCTACTGGGGCGTGGCCGAACCGCTCTACCACTATCTCGCGCCGCCCATCGGCGAAGCCGAGACGGTCGAGGCGGCCGAGCAGGCGATGGTGCTGTCGTTCCTGCACTGGGGCATCCACGGCTGGGCGGTCTACTGCGTGGTCGGCCTGTCGCTCGCCTATTTCCACTACCGCAAGGGCCTGCCGCTGTCGGTGCGCTCGGCGCTCTATCCCATCATCGGAGAGCGCATCTACGGGCCGTGGGGACATGCCGTCGACATCCTGGCCGTGTTCGGCACCATCTTCGGCATCGTCACCTCGCTCGGCCTCGGCGTCATGCAGATCAATGCCGGCCTCGACAACCTGTTCGGCGTCGGCAACAGCCTCGTCATCCAGCTGGCGCTGATCGCGGGCATCACGGCGCTTGCGACGATGTCGGTCATGCTCGGCCTCGACAAGGGCATCAAGACGATCAGCAACATCAACATCACGCTGTCCTTCGTGCTTCTGGCCTTCGTGCTGGCGGTGGGGCCGCTGCTCTTCATCCTCAACTCGTTCGTGGAGAATGTCGGCAACTATCTCGACCGCTTCATCTACTTCTCGTTCTGGTCGGAGGCGTATTCCGGCACCGAATGGCAGGTCGACTGGACGCTGTTCTACTGGGCGTGGTGGATTTCGTGGGCGCCGTTCGTCGGCATCTTCATCGCGCGCATCTCGCGCGGGCGCACGGTGCGCGAGTTCGTGCTGGGCGTGCTGCTCATCCCGTGCTTCATCCTGTTCTTCTGGTTCACGGCGTTCGGCGGCACGGCGCTCAACATGGAGCTGACGGGCGATCCCGGCCTGGTCGCCGCCACGCAGGAAGACTACGGCAACGCCATCTTCCGGCTGCTGGAGTTCTTTCCGTTCACCCCGCTCGTCACCGGGCTGGTCATCGTGATGATCGTGATGTGGTTCGTCACCTCGTCGGATTCCGGCTCCTTCGTCATCGACATGCTGACGGCCGGCGGCCATTCCGACCCGCCCAAGATCCAGCGCCTGTTCTGGTCGGTGTCGGAAGGCGCGATCGCGGCGATCCTGCTTGCGGCGGGCGGCCTGTCGGCGCTGCAGGCGGCGGCCGTGGTGGCCGGCTTCCCCTTCGCCTTCGTCATCCTCGTCATGCTCTACGGGCTGATGCGCGGCCTGTCGCGCGACCACCTCGTGCTCTACCGCTACGAGCAGTGGTACGCGACCGAGCAGGAGGCGGAGGCCAACCTGCCGAAGGCCTACAAGGACGAGCACGCGCTCGAAGGCCCGCCCGAGGTGGCCAAGGGCGACTGACCCTCTCATGCGCGGCGCTTGTTAACCCTCGCGCCCCCTGCTAAAGCGCCGCGCATGAAGACACCGCTCTCCCACATCCGCAATTTCTCCATCGTCGCGCATATCGACCACGGCAAATCCACGCTGGCCGACCGGCTCATCCAGATGACCGGCTCGCTGGAGGAGCGCGAGATGAAGGACCAGGTGCTCGATGCCATGGACATCGAGCGCGAGCGCGGCATCACCATCAAGGCCAATACCGTGCGCCTCGAATACAAGGCGAAGAACGGCGAGGACTACGTCCTCAACCTCATCGACACGCCCGGCCACGTCGATTTCGCCTACGAGGTCTCGCGCAGCCTGCGCGCCTGCGAAGGCTCGCTGCTGGTGGTCGACGCCTCGCAGGGCGTCGAAGCGCAGACGCTCGCCAACGTCTACCAGGCCATCGACGCCGATCACGAGATCGTCGTGGTGCTCAACAAGATCGACCTGCCCGCCGCCGAGCCCGACCGCATCAAGGAGCAGGTAGAGGAGGTCATCGGCCTCGACGCGTCGGAAGCCGTGATGATCTCGGCCAAGACCGGCATCGGCATCGAGGACGTGCTGGAAGCCATCGTCCACAAGCTGCCCGCGCCCAAGCATGGCGACCGCGACGCGCCGCTCAAGGCGATGCTGGTCGATTCATGGTACGACGTCTATCTCGGCGTCATCGTGCTGGTGCGCGTCATCGACGGCACGCTGAAAAAGGGCCAGCAGGTGCGCATGATGGGCACCGGCGCGAAGTACGGCATCGACCGCGTCGGCGTCATCACGCCCAAGATGGTCATGGTCGACGAGCTCGGCCCCGGCGAGATCGGCTTCATCACTGCCTCCATCAAGGAGGTGGCCGACACCCGCGTCGGCGACACCATCACCGACGAGCGCCGCCCGACCGCCGAGCCCCTGCCCGGCTTCAAGCCGGCCCAGCCCGTCGTCTTCTGCGGCCTGTTCCCGGTCGATGCGGCCGACTTCGAGGATCTGCGCGCCGCCATGGGCAAGCTGCGCCTCAACGACGCCTCGTTCTCGTTCGAAATGGAAACGTCGGCTGCGCTCGGCTTCGGCTTCCGCTGCGGCTTCCTCGGCCTGCTCCACCTCGAGATCATCCAGGAGCGGCTGGAGCGCGAGTTCGACCTCGACCTCATCGCCACCGCGCCTTCGGTGGTCTACCAGCTTCACATGACCGACGGTTCCATGAAGGATCTGCACAACCCGGCCGACATGCCCGACGTGGTCAAGATCGAGCATATCGAGGAGCCGTGGATCAGGGCGACCATCCTGACCCCCGACGACTATCTCGGCGCGATCCTCAAGCTCTGCCAGGAGCGGCGCGGCATCCAGGTCGACCTCAGCTACGTCGGCAAGCGCGCCATGGCCACCTACGACCTGCCGCTCAACGAGGTCGTGTTCGACTTCTACGACCGCCTCAAGTCGATCTCCAAGGGCTACGCCTCGTTCGACTACCAGCTCACCGACTATCGCGAGGGCGACCTCGTGAAGATGTCGATCCTCGTCAACGAGGAGCCGGTCGACGCGCTCTCCATGCTCGTCCACCGCTCGGCCGCCGAAAAGCGCGGCCGCGTCATGTGCGAAAAGCTCAAGGACCTGATCCCCAAGCACATGTTCAAGATCCCGATCCAGGCGGCCATCGGCGGCAAGGTCATCGCCCGCGAAACCATCTCGGCGCTGCGCAAGGACGTGACGGCCAAGTGCTACGGCGGCGACGTGACCCGCAAGCGCAAACTTCTGGAAAAACAGAAGGAAGGCAAAAAGCGCATGCGCCAGTTCGGCAAGGTGGAGATACCCCAGGCGGCGTTTATTGAGGCGCTGAAAATGGGGGATGGCTAACTTTGTTGCATCACCCACCCACGACCGTTGATCCTGACAGAATAATGGTCTTAAGCATCGCAACCCCATTCGTGCAGCAGATATTGAGTGGCGACAAAACTATCGAACTCCGTCGCCGGTTTCCGACAGTGGACCAACCGCAAAAGGCGCTGATCTATTCATCAAGGGTTGACAAGGCGTTGGTGGCGACATGCTCGATTGCATCAAGCGTGATGCTTGATATTGAGGAAATTTGGTTACGCCACCAAAATTCTGTCGGAATTGGTCGCGAGGAATTTGAGCGCTACTTCAGAGGTCTAGCTGCTGGATACGCAATAAGACTAGCGTCGGTGTCCCCCCTCTCTGAGCCGGTCCCCTTGGAAATCTTGCGGGAACGATGGCAGTTTACGCCTCCTCAATCGTACTGTTATGCTCCAGCGCATTTATATAAGCGCGCTATAGGGGCAAAGATTGCACATTCTTATTGATACTAATGTCGTCTTTGGGCTCGAAGATAACACGCCGATAAAGGCAACTTTTGCCCGTTTTTTTCGTCTTTGCAGTCTATATGGTATTCGGTTGTTCATTTCGGATGCCACGTTCCGCGACATAGAGAACGATAGGGACGAGGGCCGCAGGCGCGCCACCCTCTCCAAACTTGAGAAATATCAACGCCTAGGTCCAGTTCCGTCCCGATTTCTCGACGAAGTATCGGCGGATCTTCCTCCTGACAGTCGGCGGAATAGCACAATCGACTCGCATTTCTTGGCCGCATTAACGGCAAATGCGGTGGATTTCCTCGTCACTCAAGATGACGGTATCCATCGTCGTGCGTCGCGATCAGGTATCGTTGATCGCGTGCTTTTCGTTCCCGATGCAATACGAATAATAGAGAAGAAATTCGAACCCAATACCGTAAAGCTTCCGTACATCTCGCACAAAAAGGCCTATGAGCTAGACATTCGCGCAGAGATATTCGACTCCCTCAGAGAGGGTTACCCCGAATTTGACGACTGGTTTGTAGAGAAGTGTCAGCGGGCTCAGCGAGACTGCTGGGTAATTGAGGTCGACGAGGAAATTGTCGGCATTGTAATCTATAAAGTAGAGTCAAGTGGTGCGACCGATGCGCTGTCGACGGGGTCAAAATTTCTTAAACTCTGCACTTTTAAGATGAGCCCCTCCTATCGTGGCGAGAGATTTGGCGAGCAGCTTCTTAAGCAGGCTCTCTGGCACGCCGCTTCCAATGCATTCGATGTTATCTACATTACTGCGTTCGAAGATCAAGCTGTACTTATAAACCTGCTGAATCATTTTGGCTTTCGTATCACTTATAGAAACAAGAGAGGTGAGTTCGTTCTTGAAAAATCGATCTCTAAAGACGTAAATAAGCCGAAAGATATGCTGCCGCTTGAGGCAACGCTTATCAACTACCCAAGATACTATCACGGAAAAGAAAACTCGAAATTCGCTGTTCCTATACAAGGAGACTATTTCGATCGGTTGTTTCCCGAAAACGATGGCAAGCGGCAGGGCGAGCTATTTAGGCCGGGAGAGCTATCGACCCCCATGCTGAATCAGAAGCGGATACCGGGGAATACGATTAGGAAAGTCTACGTCTGCCGTTCGAATTCGGAGCGCGTGCGACCGGGCGACGTCATTGTCTTTTATAAATCGCAACGCGAGGGCGACGATCATTCACAATGCGCGACGACATTGGGGGTGGTAGAGGGCTATTCAGAGGCATTGACGCGGGATGAGTTGGTTAAGATGACCTCCAAAAGGTCTGTCTTCTCGGATGAATTCCTTGGCGACATGTTCAACGACAACACGTCGCCTGTTAAAGTCTTGGACTTCCTTTTGATAGGGCATTTCCAAACACCAATTCCATTACACCGCCTTGTCGATTTTGGAGCTGTAAAATCGGCACCTCAGTCGATTGCGCATATTCCTGACGAAGCATTTGAATCTATTATCCAGGCTGGCCATTTAAAGCCGTAGGGACGGCTTCGGCATTGGATTTGCCCAAATTAGCCAATTCAGCCAATCTCCTCCCATAAAATCCTTCTCCGCCACCGACCCCAAGAATCGCTTCGGCAACCTCCTCGACATGGCTCAATCCGAGCCCGTCCGCATCACGCGCCATGCCGCGATGTCGCCATCG
Organism: Neoaquamicrobium microcysteis; assembly: GCF_008180155.1. Lineage (GTDB taxonomy): Bacteria > Pseudomonadota > Alphaproteobacteria > Rhizobiales > Rhizobiaceae > Aerobium > Aerobium microcysteis. Next base: position 470,391 of record NZ_VSZS01000068.1, read on the forward strand.
TCATGTCGCCGGGCGAGTTCCGCCGCCTCGCCGCAGCCGCGCGCGGCAAGGTCAATCCCGCCGTCGAGTGCCTGCATGCCGAGAGCGCGAAGCGATGGGCTGGCGTCTACGCGGCGCTGGCGAAATAGCGCACCCCTTTCCTGAAGAAGGCGGAGAGACAAACGCCCCCTCCACCACTTCGTGGTCCCCCTCCCCCGTAAACAGGGGAGGAACCCAGGTCGCGGGCGGCCGCAACGCCGATACCTATACCTGATGGGAGAGGTGCTTCGGTGGAGGAAGTCCGCAACGCGGATCCTCCTCCGTTTACGGGGGGTCCGAAGGACGGGCGAGACAAGCGGCTCGCCCTGAAGGACCACGAAGTGGTGGAGGGGGCGTTCAGATACGGAAGCGGGGACGCCGCCACGGTCGGCAGTCGAGCCAACGCACGGACGTAAGGCAGAAACCCGACTGCCCTCCCCATCATCCCCTCCATCTATCCACCCCCATCCAACCTCGCCTCACAATCCCGCCAGCGAACCGGAGAAGGCGGCGATGGACTGGAACAGGGCGATCGAGAGAAACCGGGAGGCGCTGGGGCGCGTTCTGGCGATGCTCGTCGCCATGGCCGGGCTGGCGGCGGGGCAGTCGAAGACCGCCGGTCCGCAGTCGGGGTCGACACCGGCTGCCGGTGGCCCGCCCGATTGCCGATTGCCGAGCGCCGACTGCCGCCCCACCCTGCCCCGCCATCTCCACCGCGCCGTGCTGCGGCTGCTGCGTCCGGCCGAGTCGGCCGCGCGGCGGCTCATCATCGTCATGGCGCGCGAGTTGCCTGATCCTGAGCTGCGAGGGCAGAGCGCGGGCCTCGAAGGGCAGCGCGGGACTGAACCCCACCCGCCGGCCCACAGCCATAAAGCGCGCCTCGCCCGGCGCAGGCACCGCGACGAGGCGGGCCGGCGCAAACCCGTTCCCGCTTTGCCGCTGTTCGATCCGCTGCCCCGCTGGCGGGCCACGCGGCGGTCGGCCTCCCCCGGCGTGCCGCGCATCTCGCTTCCCGGCTACACCGTGCCGGCGCCCATCGCCCCGCGCCTTGCGCCCATGCCGCACGATGCCATCGACGCGGCGCGTCTGGGCCAGCGCCTGCACGCGCTTGAAGCCGCGCTCGACGACCTGCCCGGCCATGCGCGCCGCTTTGTCCGCTGGCGGGCGCGGCGCGATGCGGGTGCCCGGCGCGGTGTAGCGCGGCGTGTGTGGCCGCTGCGCCCGGGCAGGCCGCCCGGCTGGCGCAGGCCCGGATTGAGCAGGCGGGGCGGCCACGAAATCCACGTCCTTCTGGACGATCTCCACGGCGTCGCCCTCATGGCCATGGAGCGCGCCGACACCTCCTGACGGTTCGCGCCCGCCGGGCATCGCCCAGCGCGGGCCGCAATGCTAACGTCGCCGCGCAACGGAGCCTGCGCGATGCGATTCTTCGATTTCAGTTCCTGGCAGGCGATCCTCACCTCGGTCGCCGCGATCCTGCTCGTCACGCTCATCGGCATGGGCATCAGGCTGCTGATGATGATGACGCTGCAGCAGCGGCGCGAGCGCCAGAACCGCCAGATCAACGAGCGGCTCAAGGCGCTGATCGCCGCCTACAAGACGCTGGGCGGCTCGTTCACCGGCACGCTCACCGTCAGCCCGCTGCATCTGCGCGACCTGAAACGGCTTGCGGGCGAAAGCGAAGCCGGCGGCGGCGAGCAGCCGGGCGGCGAGGCCTTCCCCGGCTCGGAACGCGCCCGGCGCGTGCGCGACGCGGTGGAGGCGGCGCTGTCCGACATCGTGCTGTTCGGCACCGAGCGGCAGGTCGAGCTCGCGGCTGCGGCCATGCGCGACATGGTGGCGGGGCGGCCGGTGCCGGTGCACGAGCTGGTGGTCTCGCTGCGCGACTACATCCGCGCCGTGCTCGACCTCGACCCCGTGCCCGCCGGCGTCGTCATCCCCAACCAGGGACCGCTGCGCCCCTCCGGCTCCGGCGGTCGCGGCGGGCAGCGCGAGGGTGGCGGGCGCGGCGGCGGTGGTGGTGGGATGGGCGCAGGCGGGGGCGGAATGGGCATGGGCATGGGTGCCGGGATGGGCGGCGGCGCCGAGACGGACGGCAAGGTCTGATGCGCGCGCTGGTGCAACGTGTGTCGTCCGCTTCCGTCACCGTCGATGGCGTCGTGGCGGGCGAGATCGGGCCGGGGCTGCTGGTGCTGGTCTGCGCCATGCAGGGCGACGGCGAGCGGCAGTCCGGCTGGCTGGCGCAGAAGATCGCCAAGCTGCGCATCTTCCGCGACGATGAGGGGCGGATGAACCGCTCGCTGCTCGACACCGGCGGCGCGGCGCTCGTCGTCAGCCAGTTCACGCTGGCGGCCGAGACGAAGGGCAACCGGCCGGGCTTCTCGACGGCCGCCCCGCCCGCCGAGGGCCAGCGCCTCTACGAACATTTTTCGGCCGCGATGGCGTCGCAGGGCATCGCGGTCGCCAACGGCATCTTCGGCGCGGACATGAAGGTCGCGCTCGTCAATGACGGCCCCGTCACCATCTGGCTCGATACGGAAGACTGAATGCGCATCCTACCTGTCCTCGCCTTCGCCCTCATCCTTTCCGCCTGTACCTCCGGCGCCCGCCAGCCCCCCGCTCCCGTCCACGATCCGGAGATCGTTCCGCTGACGCTGGAGCAGGAATGGGAGATCCGCGGGTGACGTCGCCGGCCCCTTCTTCCGACGCCCTGTTCCTCGGCATCGACACGGGCGGCACCTACACCGATGCCGTGCTGTGGGCGGAAGCGGCCGGCGTCGTCGCCAAGGCGAAGGCGCTGACGACCCGCCACGACCTCGCCGTGGGCATTTCGGGCGCTGTCGATGCGGTGCTCGCCCGGGCGGGCGTCCCGCCTTCTGCCGTGCGGCTCGTCTCGATGTCGACCACGCTCGCCACCAACGCGCTGGTGGAGGGTCAGGGCGGGCGTGTGGCGCTGGTGATGGTCGGCTTCGGCGAGGACGATCTCGACCGCGCCGGCCTGCGTTCCGCGCTGGGCTCCGACCCTGTCGTCTTCGTGCCCGGCGGTCATGATGTCCACGGCAACGCGGCAGCGCTTATACTCGACGCTTTGGAAGACGCCCTGCCCTCGCTGGCCGCTTCCGTTTCGGGGTTCGCCGTCTGTGCCTATTTCGCGGTGCGCAACCCGGCGCATGAGCTTTCTGCGGCCGGCCTCATCCGCGAGCGCACGGGCCTGCCGGTCACGGCCAGCCACGAGCTTTCGGCCAAGCTGGGCGGGCCGCGCCGTGCGCTCACCACGCTGCTCAACGCGCGGCTCATCTCGATGATCGACCGGCTGGTGGCGGCGACGGAAGGCTTTCTTGCCGCGCGCGGCATCGCCGCGCCGCTGATGGTGGTGCGCGGCGACGGCGCGCTGGTCTCGGCCGCCTTCGCCCGCCAGCGGCCCATCGAAACCATCCTGTCCGGACCGGCCGCCAGCCTCGTCGGCGCGCGGCACATGACCGGGCTCGACAATGCCATGGTGTCCGACATCGGCGGCACCACCACCGACGTCGCCGTGCTCGATGGCGGCCGCCCGCGCCTCGATCCGGAGGGCGCGACCGTCGGCGGCTACCGCACCATGGTGGAGGCGGTCGCCATGCGCACCTTCGGGCTGGGCGGCGATTCGGAAGTCGGGCTCGAGGATGGCGGCCTGCGCCCGCACATCGTGCTCGGCCCGCGCCGGCTGGTGCCTCTGGCGCTGGCCGCCCACGCGCACGGCGAAGCGGTCACGGCCGAACTGGAGCGTCAATTGCGCACGCCCAACCCCGGCCGGCTCGACGGGCGCCTGGCCCTGCGCACCGGCGTGCCGGAAAAGCTGGCGGCCGGACTTTCGGGGGCCGAACAGAAGCTCTACGACGCCATCGGCGCGGTGCCCCTGCCGCTCGACCGGCTGCTTTCGTCCACCGCGCAGGCGGCGACGCTCAACCGGCTGGTGACGCGCGGGCTGATCCAGATCTGCGGCTTCACCCCATCGGATGCAGCCCATGTGCTAGCGCGTCAGGACAACTGGGATGCGGCTGCCGCCCGGCTCGGTGCAGCGCTCTTCGCCCGCCGTCGCGATGGGCGCGGCAACCCGATCGAGCCGGACGCCGAGGCGATCTCGGCGCGTGTGCTGCGTGCTCTGACAAGGCGGTCTGCCGAAGTGATCCTCGAGACCGCGTTTGCCGAGGACGGGCTGGAAGGGGCCGAGACGGTGGCGCACGCGCTGGTGCAGCGTGCGGTGGATGCGCGGCACGGCATCGCGAAGCTCACCGTAGCGCTCGACCGGCCGGTGATCGGGCTGGGTGCATCCGCCCCGCTGCACTACGCGGGGCTGGGCGAGCTGGTGGGCAACCGCTGCATCGTGCCGGTCGACACCGATGTCGCCAATGCGCTGGGCGCGGTTGTCGGCCAGGTGCGGGTGGCCGTCGAGGCGCAGGTGAGCCAGCCGCAGGAAGGCCGGTTCAGGGTGTCGTCACCGGAAGGCGTCCGCGATTTCCGCAGCGAGGGCGAAGCGCTGGACGAGGCCGACCGCGTGGCGCGCGCCGCGGTTGCCGCCCGCGTTGCCGAGGCGGGCGCGGCGGATGCCGAGATATCGGTCACCCGCGATGTGCGGGCCGCCACCGTGGAAGGGCAGCGTTCCTTCATCGAGGCGTTCGTGACCGCGACGGCGGCGGGCCGGCCGCGCATCGCGGGGTGATGCCGGTGGGCCGCCTGGGGCTCCACCGGCAACCGGGCGCGTCAGGCGCGCGCCGGGGAGACCGAGCCTTCGTCGGCCACAGGGTTCTGCGCGGAAGCCAGGTGGGCATGCGGCCACGCCGTGTGGTCGAGGTCCAGATCGGCGAACCTCTTCGGGTCGAAGACCGGGCGCGCGATGCCGGCCTTCAGCTGCGCGCGAAAGTCGTTGAGGATGCGCAGCGCGACCGGGAAGAGCATCATGATGGCCATGAGGTTGACCAGCGCCAGTATGCCCATCAGCGGGTCGGAGAAGAAGAACACCGCCGTTGCTCCGGGCGCGGTCGCGCCGAGGAACACGATGCCGACGATCGCCAGCCGCAGGATATGCAGCGCCGTCGGCTGGCTGGTCATCACCCCAAGCGCCGTCTCGCCCAGATAGTAGTTGTAGATGATCGAGCTGAAGGCAAACAGCAGGATCGCGAAGGTGAGGAAGTATTGGGCCCATCCGCCGACATGGCTCACCAGAGACTGCTGCGTCAGCACCACGCCGTCGATGCCTTCCGCTCCCGGCTGGTAGACCGGGCTCAGCAGGATGATGAAGGCCGTGCACGAGCAGATGATGATCGTGTCGATGAAAACGGAGAAGGATTGCGTGATGCCCTGGCTGATGGGATGGCGCACATCGGCAGTGGCGGCGACGTTGGGGGCGGAGCCGAGACCGGCCTCGTTGGAGAAAAGGCCGCGGCGCAGGCCCTGAGCCAACGCGGCGCCCACTCCGCCGCTGACGGCCTCTTCAAACCCGAATGCGTTGGCGACGATGGTCCAGATCACGCCCGGCAGCTCGGTGATGTTGAGCACGATGATGAGCAGCGCCATCGCCATGTAGCCCAGCGCCATGATGGGGATGATGACGTCGGCCACCTTGGCGATGCGCCTGATGCCGCCATAGACGATGAAGCCGGTGATGACGGCGAGGAAGATGCCCGTCCACACGCGCTCGATGCCGAGGCTGTCATGGGCGGCGCCGGCGAAGGTGTTGCCCTGGAACGCGTTGAAGCCGAAGGAGAAGGCAGCCATCAGGCACAGCGCATAGATGATCGCCAGCCAGCGATACTGCGCGCCGAGACCGTGGATGATGTAGCTGGCGGGGCCGCCGCGATAGGTGCCATCGCCGACGGAGCGCTTGTAGAGCTGCGCCAGCGACGACTCGACGAGGCTCGTCGCCATGCCGACCAGCGCGATCGCCCACATCCAGAACACCGCGCCCGGCCCGCCCAGCGTTATCGCGACCGCGACGCCGGCGATGTTGCCGCCGCCGACGCGGCCGCCGACCGAAACCAGCAGCGCCTCGCGCGCGCTGATCGCATTGGGGTCGCCGCTCTGGTTCTTCGACGAAAGCACCCGGAACATCCGGGTGAAATACTCGAACTGGACGAAGCCGCTCATGGTGGTGATGAAGACGCCGAAGATCACCAGTATCGGGATGAGCGACCAGCCCCATGTCAGGTCTTCGATAAGCGAAAAGAAGCTAGTGACGAGTTCCATTTTCCTGTCCCTCTCCTGTACGCAAGGCTACTGCCTCGCCGCCGGCCGAACATCACCCCGTCGCGGACGCGCCCCGCCCGATGCGCCGATATGCGACTATCCACCCGATGCAACCGGCTTACAACCGCAGAATGCCGTCGTGGAGGCCCGGCACACGCGGCGTCCACGGCCTTCGCACAAGGATTAATTGACCCGGCGCGCCCGTCATGGTGAAAGCGACCGACAACCCGCCAGCCCTTTTCTGCAGCACCGGAGAAACATCGATGACGGACCACATAGAGACCCATGGCCTCAAGGTCGCGCCGGCCCTTCGCCGGTTCATCGACGACGAGGCGCTGGCCGGCACCGGCGTCGAGGCAGAGGCGTTCTGGTCCGGGCTGTCGAAGCTGGCGCATGAGCTTGCGCCGAAGAACCGGGCGCTGCTGGCCAAGCGCGACGACATGCAGGCGAAGATCGACGCGTGGCATCGCGAGAACGGCGCGCCCTCGGACATGGAGGTCTACGAGGCGTTCCTGCGCGAGATCGGCTATCTGCTTCCGGAAGGGCCCGCCTTCTCCGTCTCGACAGAAAACGTCGATCCAGAGATCGCGCAGATCGCGGGGCCTCAGCTTGTCGTGCCGGTGATGAACGCGCGCTACGCGCTGAACGCGGCCAACGCCCGCTGGGGCTCTCTCTACGATGCGCTCTACGGCACCGACGCCATTCCCGAAACCGATGGCGCGGAAAAGGGCAAGGGCTACAACCCTGCGCGCGGCGAAAAGGTGATCGCGTGGGCGCGCAACTTTCTCGACCGCAGCGCGCCGCTCGACGGCGCAAGCTGGACTGATGCGAAGTCCTTCGTCGTTGCCGAAGGCCGCCTCGTCGTCACGCTGCTCGACGGCAAGATGACCGGGCTGACGGACGGCGCGCAGTTTGCCGGCTATCTCGGCGATGCGGCAGCACCCACCCAGTTCCTGCTCAAGCGAAACGGCCTGCATGCCGAGGTGCTGATCGACGCCACCTCCGACATCGGCAAGAACGATCCCGCCCATATCTCCGACGTGTGGCTTGAATCGGCGCTGACCACGATCATGGACTGCGAGGATTCCGTCGCCGCCGTCGATGCGGAGGACAAGGTGGTCGTCTACCGCAACTGGCTGGGCCTGATGAAGGGAGACCTCACCGAGGAAGTTTCCAAGGGCGGCAAGAGCTTCACCCGCAAGCTCAACCCGGACCTCGACTATACCGCCCCGGACGGCTCGACCTTCGTTGCCAAGTGCCGCTCGCTGATGCTGGTGCGCAATGTCGGCCACCTGATGACCAATCCGGCGATCCTGCTGGATGACGGTTCGGAAATTCCCGAAGGCATCATGGACGCCGCGATCACGGCGCTCATCGCCCTTCACGACATCGGACCGAACGGCCGCCGTGCCAATTCGCGCGAAGGCTCGATGTATGTCGTGAAGCCCAAGATGCACGGGCCGGAGGAAGTGGCCTTCGCGGTCGAGCTGTTCTCGCGCGTCGAGGCGATGCTGGGCATGGCGCCCAACACCATGAAGATGGGCATCATGGACGAGGAGCGCCGCACGACGGTCAACCTCAAGGAATGCATCCGCGCGGCCTCCTCGCGCGTCGTCTTCATCAACACCGGCTTTCTCGACCGCACCGGCGACGAAATCCATACCTCGATGGAAGCCGGCCCGATGATCCGCAAGGGCGACATGAAGCAGGCGGCGTGGATTGCCGCCTACGAAGCATGGAACGTCGATATCGGGCTGGAATGCGGGCTTGCCGGCCACGCGCAGATCGGCAAGGGCATGTGGGCCATGCCGGACTTGATGGCCGCGATGCTGGAGCAAAAGATCGGGCATCCCAAGGCGGGAGCAAACACGGCATGGGTGCCCTCGCCCACCGCCGCCACCCTGCACGCCACGCACTATCACACGGTCGATGTTCATGCTGTGCAGGAGCAGTTGAAGACGCGTAGCCGCGCCAGGCTGTCCGACATTCTTTCCGTGCCGGTCGCAACCCGCCCCAACTGGAGCGCTCAGGACATCCAGCGCGAACTGGACAACAACGCGCAGGGCATTCTCGGCTATGTGGTGCGCTGGGTCGATCAGGGCGTCGGCTGCTCGAAGGTGCCGGACATCAACGATGTCGGACTGATGGAGGATCGCGCCACGCTGCGCATCTCGGCACAGCACATGGCCAACTGGCTGCACCACGGCGTCTGCTCGCGCGATCAGGTGATGGAGACGATGAAGCGCATGGCCACCATCGTCGATCGCCAGAACGCCGGCGACCCGCTCTACCGGCCGATGGCGCCCGACTTCGACAACTCCATCGCCTTCCTCGCCGCCCTCGATCTGGTCTTCAAGGGCCGCGAGCAGCCGAACGGCTATACCGAGCCGGTGCTTCACGCCCGCCGACTGGAGCTGAAAGCCAGCGGCAAGGCTGCCTGAGACGAGGCCCGGCACGCCGTGCGCATCCTCGCCCTGGACACCGCAGCGAACCTTTGCGCCGCGTGCGTTTTCGACGATGCAGGCGGGGAGCTGGGACGCGCGGTGCTCGATCTCGGCAAGGGCCATGCCGAGCATCTGATGGGCGTCATCGAGGCCGCGCTGGAGCGGGCGGGCTGTGCCTATGCGGATATCGGCGCGATCGCGGTTTCCATCGGGCCGGGCTCGTTCACCGGGGTTCGCGTCGGCGTTGCGACGGCACGCGGGCTGGCGCTGGCGCTCGGCGTGCCGGCCATCGGCATCACGACGCTGGAGGCCATGGCGACGCAGGCGCGAGACGGCCAGCCGGGCCGGGCCACGCTTGCCCGGATCGAGGCCGGCAGGGGACAGGCCTATGTCGCGGCGTATGCCGCCGACGGCAGGCCGACGCTCGAACCTGCGGCGTTGAGCATCGAGGACGCCGGCAGACTGGTGGCGGACGCCGGGCCTGATACGATCATTGCCGAAGGGCAGACGGCCGACATCGCGGTCTATGCAAGGCTGGCCGCGCAGAAGCTCGCCGCCGCCCCCGGCATCGTCGCCACGAAGCCGAAGCCGCTCTACCTTCGCGACGCCGACGCCAGGCCGCAGGAGGCTTTCGCCCTGCCGCGAAAGGAGGGCGCATGAAGCTGCCCTTCTTCGCCGGCCCGATCGAGTTCGTGCTCGAGCCGCTTTCGGCGGACGATGCCAGCCAGTTGCCCGACCTTCATGCAGAAGACTTCCAGCGCCCCTGGGCTGAACACGAGTTCGCCTCGCTGCTGGACCAGCCGCCGGTGTTCGGCTTCGCCGCATGGCGCGTCGGCAACCGCAAGGCCGGGCCGGCCGGCTTCGTGCTGGCGCGGCTGGCGGCCGGCGAAGGCGAAATCCTGACGATCGCCGTCGCGCGCGCCTACCGTCGTCTCGGGCTCGGCCGCGACCTGATGGAGGCGGTGCTGCGCGAGCTGCATGCCGAACGCGCCGAGGCGCTGTTCCTCGAGGTGGACGAGAACAACAGGGCGGCCATCGCGCTCTATCGGCGCCTCGGCTTTCGCGAGGTTGCCCGGCGGCCCGCATACTATGCGCATGAGGACGGACCGAAGAGCGCCGCGCTTGTCATGCGGCGCGATCTTCGCTAGCCGCAATGCCATGAGGGGATTTCGGGGGACATGGTAGGAACGATCCGGCTGACGCTGGCGCTCCTGATCGCGGCGGTGGCGACGCCGTCTCTGGCGCTCTATCAGGTGGTCGCGATGCGGACCGGCCTGCTCGACGAACGCCCCGCGCCCCGGGCATGGCACAGGCTGGTGACGAAGCTGCTCGGCTTCCGCATCCAAGTGCGCGGCAAGCCGGCCGCCGACCGACCTCTGCTGATCGTTTCCAACCATGTCTCGTGGACCGACATCATGGTGATCGGTTCGCTGGCCGACGTGCACTTCATCGCCAAGTCGGAACTCGGCGGCTGGCCGATCATGGGCAAGCTGTCGCGGCTGCAGCGCACCGTGTTCGTCGAGCGCGAGCGCAGGCGCAAGTCTGGCCAACAGGCCGGCGAGATCGCCCAGCGGCTCGGCAAGGGCGACCCGATGGTGCTGTTCGCCGAAGGCAGCACCTCCGACGGCAACCTGCTGCTGCCGTTCAAGTCCACCCTGTTTGCCGCCGCCCACATGGCGCTTGAAGCCAATGGCGGCGAGCCGGTGACGATCCAGCCGGTCGCCATCGTATACACACGCCTGCAGGGCATGCCGATGGGCCGGCAGCATCGCGGCCATGCGGCGTGGATAGGCGACCGGGTGCTGCTGCCGCATATCCGCGAGCTTCTGTCGGAAGGCGCGGTCGACCTCGAGGTGCATTTCGGCGAGCCGGTGGAGTTCGCAGCCGGCAGCAGCCGCAAGGAGGTGGCGCGCGAGGTGGAGGCGCGCGTGCGGTCCATGATGGCGGCCGCGCTGCGCAACCCGATCTAGAACCTGGCGCAGTCGCGAAAACAAAGCAACGGGACAAAAACAAAGCAGAAAAGACAATTGTTTTTATTAATCGCCGGTTAACCAGATCGCGTACTGCGGCTCCTAAAGAATTCGGTAACGCTGTTCCTTAAGCCGATCGAAAGAGCTTCCCGATAGTGTGCCAGCATCCGATCGACACAGCAGAAACGTTGACGGAAGTGCTGTAAACACATGGAGTAAGGAGCTCTATCATGTCCAAGATCGTTGCACGTTTTGTGAAGGACGAATCCGGCGCGACCGCCATCGAATACGGTCTGATCGCCGCCCTGATCGCACTTGCCATCGTCGCCGGCGCCGGCGCCCTCGGCAATGCGCTCGACAACCAGTTCACCTTCCTGTCGACGAAGCTGAGCGAGAGCCAGACGACCACGCCGTAACCTGCATCGCATAGTTCAAGAGAATGGCCGCCCCAACGGGCGGCCATTTTCGTTTGTATTCGAGGCCGACGCTTCACCAAAGTTTAAGCGCGGCCGGCATAGACTATACGTACGGTCGTTCGTCCCGATGGTGCACCAATGCTTGAAGCGCTGATCTTCGTCGTCTTTCCATTCTGCATGCTGTTTGCGGCCGTCTCCGACATGCTGTCCATGACGATCGCCAACCGGGTTTCGCTCATCCTGATCGCAACCTTCGCGGTCGTCGCCCCGCTGACGGGCATGGACTGGGCGACCTATGGCTGGCACTTCGCAGCGGCCGGGCTGGTGCTGTGCGTGACCTTCGCCATGTTCGCGATGGGCGGCATGGGCGGCGGTGACGCGAAGCTGCTGGCCGCCACCGCACTATGGATGGGTTTCTCGGTCGAGCTGGTCGCCTATCTCGTCTACGCCGCCATCATCGGCGGGCTGCTGACGATAGCGCTCGTCTTCTATCGCGGGTCAAACATAGCGACGCTGACGGGCACCAACCTGTTCCTGCGCAACTTCGCCAACGAGAAGGCCGGCGTGCCTTACGGCGTGGCACTGGGCATCAGCGGGTTGCTCGTCTATCCCGCCACCGCGCCGATGCAGTGGGCGCTTGCACGTCTAGTCGCGATCTAGACCGAGATGAAGTCTAGTTGTGCGGCAGCAAACAGCCTTGCATAAACTTTAGATTAATCACGATTGTAAGCGCTCTATTAACCCTAATTTGACGATTGGGGCCGCAAAGTCCGGCTCGGCTTGTGGTTTGCCGGGGACGAGGTGCGGACGAATGGCTCCATCGCGCGTAATAATTCTGGGCGTTGCCGTCGTGACGGCGATAGGCGCCGGCTATGTGGCCAAGAACATGGCGACACCGCCGCCTCCCGTGGTCATCAACAACGCGCCCAGCCAGCCCGCGATAAGGCTGACCGAAGTGCTGGTGCTGCAGGGCGACGTGGCCATGGGCACGACGATCGGCGACCAGCTTTCCTGGCAGTCCTGGCCATCGTCGGGCATCACCGAGAATTTCATCACGCGCGAAGCCGAGCCCCAGGCGCTCGAAGAGCTGAAGGGCGCCATCGCGCGCGTTCCGATCTATGAAGGCGAGCCGCTGCGCCGCTCCAAGCTCATCGGCGAAGGCCAGAGCTTCATGTCGTCGATCCTGCCCTCGGGCAAGCGGGCGGTGGCCACGCAGATCGCGGCCGACACGTCGGCCGGCGGCTTCATCCTGCCGAACGACTATGTCGACGTCATCATGACGCGCCGGAACACCAACGAGGGCGCGGGCGACGGATACATCACGGAAACCATCCTCAAGAACATCCGCGTGCTCGCCATCGACCAGGCGATCCAGGAGGACGAGGAAGGACGGCGCGTTCGCGTGGGCGACACCGCCACGCTTGAGCTGACGCCGCAACAGGCGGAAATCATCACCGTTGCCCGCCAAATGGCCGACCGGCTGACGCTGGCGCTGCGCGCGGTGGTCGACACGCAGGAAGTGATCGAGGACGAGGCGGATTACCTCGTTTCGGGCCAGGGAAGGCGCGGAACCGTGCGGGTGATCCGGTCGGGAGAAGTGACCGAGATGGGGGCACGTCAATGATAGCGAGCAAGAAACTGCCATCCCTGCGCGCGGCGGCAGCCCCTCTTCTGGCGCTGTCCATCACGCTTAGCGCCGGCATGGGCCTTTCGCTCTTCGCGCCGGCGAGCGAGGCGCATGCGCAGGGCGTGGTGACAATCGGATCGAGCGCTGCCAGCCAGCGCATCAAGCTCGGCCTCAACAAGTCGATCGTGATCGACCTGCCGCGCGACGCCTATGACATCCTGGTCGCCAATCCGGGCGTGGCCGATGCCGTGACCCGCACGGCCCGCCGCATCTATCTCTTCGGCAAGCAGGTCGGAGAGACCAACATCTTCGTCTTCGGGCCCAATGGCGAGCAGATCGCCAGCCTCGACCTGCGGGTCGAGCGCGATGTTGCCGGCCTCGAAGAATATCTAAAGCGCTTCCTGCTCAATTCGGACATCAAGGCCGAACTCATCAACGACAACGTGGTGCTGACGGGAACGGTGGACACGCCTCTGGACGCCAAGCGCGCGACCGACCTGGCGAGCATCTTCGTCTCGGGCGGCGAGGCCACGACAGGCCAGTATTCGATGACGGCGGCGGGCGGCAGCTCGGCCAGCGGCGTCAGCATCAACAATCCCGACGGATCGCGCCGCGGCAGCAGCATCGTCAACATGCTGCAGATCGTGGGCGAGGACCAGGTGACGCTGAAGGTCACGGTCGCCGAGGTCAGCCGGTCGGTAATGAAGCAGCTGGGCGTCAACATGGTGGCGCAGACCGAAGGCTTCCGCTTCGACATGCTCGACCCGACGCAGCTGGTGCGCGCGGGCACGGGGCTCGGCGGCGCAGACCTCTTGCAGGGCTACATCAACGCGATGGAACAGTCGGGTGTGATGCGCACGCTGGCCGAACCGACGCTGACCGCAGTTTCCGGCGAGAAGGCGACCTTCCGCGCGGGCGGCGAATACAACGTCGTCGCGGGCGAGGAAGAAAACAACAACGGCCTGTTCGTCACGACGATCCGCCAGATCGAATACGGCATCGGGCTGGAGTTCCAGCCGGTGGTGCTTTCTCCGGGCCGCATCAGTCTGAAGGTGCGCACCTCGGTGTCGGAACCGACGACCGAGGGCGCAGAGCAGGTGGCGAGCGGCCGCAACATCCTATCGCTGCGCCGCCGCATGGCCGACACGACGGTCGAGCTTCCTTCCGGCGGCTCGATGATGATCGCCGGCCTCGTCAGCGACAACGTCCGCCAGAACTACAACCGGATTCCGGGTCTCTCCAAGATCCCGGTGCTGGGCACGCTGTTCCGCAGCCGCGACTTCAACCGCAGCGAGACGGAACTGGTCATCATCGTGACCCCCTACATTTCCAAGCCGACCGCGCGCACCGCGCTGGCCAAGCCTGACGACAACTTCACCCCCGCCAGCGACGGCGCGGGCATCTTCCTGGGCCGCGTGAACCGCGTCTACGGGACCATGAATACCGACAGGCCGGCCGGGCGATACCACGGTGTCGTCGGCTTCATCTACAAGTGATCGGAGTGGATCATGCCTGAAGTGCTCTCGAAGAACGCGCCGCGTCTTTCGGTTCTCGTGATTGCAGCAGCAGCGCTGATGGCGGGATGCGCCAACCGCGACAGCGTCCATGTCGGCTCGATACCGGACGACTACCGCACCAGCCATCCGATCGTGATCGGCGAGAAGGAGAAGAAGGTCGACATTCCCGTCGCCTACTCCGACACAAGGCTTTCGCGCGTTCAGCGCGTGGCGGTGGACGGCTTCATCGCCAATTACGACCGCTCGGCCGCGCCGGTGGTGACGGTGATGACGCCGCATGGCTCGGGCAACCAGCACGCAGCCTCACTGGTGGCAGCCGACATGGTGAAGCGGCTGCGCGCCGCCGGCGTGCCCGAAGGCCGGGTGCTGCACCAGCCCTATCAGGCGGCGGACTACGGCGACAGCGCGCCTATCCGCCTCGCCTATTCGGAGATGACCGCTTCGGTCGGCCAGTGCGGGCGGTGGCCCGCCGACATGCTCGACGACAGCAACAACAAGCACTGGGCCAATTTCGGCTGTTCCTACCAGAACAACCTGGCCGCCCAGGTTGCCAATCCGGCCGATTTCCTCGGTCCGCGCAAGCCGACAGAGATCGATACGACGCGCCGCGGCGTGACGCTCGACGACTACCGGCGGCGCGTGACGCAATGGGAATCGGAAGTCGATTACTGATGCACCTCGGGGGCGCATGACATGAGCAATCTCGCCTATGACGCATCGGCCGACATCGAGGCCGCAAGCGAAACCGAAATCGCCGCGATGCGGGAGCTGCGGCCGGTGCCGCGCATCTCGATCCAGGCCTTCTGCGAAACCGAAAGCATCGCCGCGCCCATCGAACGCGCGGCCGCCGACCGGCGCATGTCCAAGGCGCACCTCAAGGTGCATATGGGCGGCATCGGCACGGCGATCGAGTTCTACCAGTCGGCGCAGACGCCGAACCTCATCATCGTGGAATCGCGCGACGAGCCAAAGCAGCTCATCGCCACGCTGAGCCGGCTGGCCGAAGTGTGCGATCCGTCGTCCAAGGTGGTGGTGATCGGCCACTACAACGACGTGTGGCTCTATCGCGAGCTCATCCGTTTCGGCATCTCCGAATATGTGGTCGCGCCGATCTCGATGGCCGATATCCTCTCCGTCATCTCCTCCATCTTCGTCGACCCGCAAGCCGAGCCGATCGGCCGTTCCATCGCCTTCATCGGCGCGAAGGGCGGCGTGGGCTCGTCAACGGTGGCGCACAACGTCGCGTGGAGCATGTCGACGCTGTTCAGCTCTGAGGTGGTGGTGGCAGACCTCGACCTCGCCTTCGGCACGGCGAATATCAATTTCGATCAGGACCCGACGCAGGGCATCGCCGAAGCGGTGTTTTCGCCCGAGCGCATCGACGAGACCTATCTCGACCGCCTGCTGGCCCAGTGCGCCGAGCGGCTGTCGCTGCTTGCCGCGCCGTCGATGCTCGACCGCACCTACGACTTCGACGCGGAAGCGTTCACGCAGGTGATCGACGTGGCGCAGCGCACCGCGCCGCTGCTGGTGCTGGACGTGCCGCACATCTGGTCCGGCTGGTCGCGCAGCGTGCTGACGCAGGCCGACGAGGTGGTCATCACCGCGACGCCCGAGCTGGCCAATCTGCGCAACACCAAGAACCTGCTGGATACGCTGAAGAAGCTGCGCCCAAACGACGCGCCGCCCAAGCTGGTGATCAACCAGGCCGGCGTTCCCAAGCGTCCCGAGATCAGCCCGAGCGATTTTGCCGAGCCGCTGGACCTGACGCCGATGGCGGTGATCCCGTTCGAGCCCGCACTGTTCGGCAACAGCGCCAATAACGGTCGCATGCTGGGCGAGATGGATGCGCAGCACGCGGTGGTCAAGACGATCAACGAGATGGCGCATGTGCTGACCGGCCGTTCGGAGCTCAAGGCCAAGAAGAAGGCAGGGCTGGGCGATCTGCTCGAGCGGCTCAAGCGCAGGAAATAATTCGGGAAAAGCGGATCAGGCGGGCACATGTTCGGCAGAAGAGGCAATGATGGCGGGCAGCGCGAGGCACCGGGCAACCGGCAGCCGGGCGCAGCCGTATCCGACCCCGCACCGGTGCGCGAGGCAAGCGTGGCGGCGCCGCCGTCCCGTCCGGAACCTGCCGCCGCCAAGGGCGCCCCGGCGCCCGCCGCACCCAAGCGCAGCATCGACGCACCGCCGCCGCTGGCGCCCGAGCAGCCCAAGCGCGCGCCGCGCGAGCGTGGCGACAGCTACTACGACACCAAGAGCCAGGTGTTCTCGGCGCTGATCGACACGATCGACCTGTCGCAGCTGGCCAAGCTGGACCCGGATTCGGCGCGCGAGGAAATCCGCGACATCGTCAACGACATCATCGCGATCAAGAATTTCGCGATGTCGATCTCCGAGCAGGAAGAGCTGCTGGAGGACATCTGCAACGACGTGCTGGGCTACGGCCCGCTGGAGCCGCTGCTGGCGCGCGACGACATCGCCGACATCATGGTGAACGGCTCCAAGCACGTCTACATCGAGGTGAACGGCAAGGTCGAGCAGACCGGCATCCGGTTTCGCGACAACCAGCAGCTCCTGAACATCTGCCAGCGCATCGTCAGCCAGGTGGGCCGCCGCGTCGACGAATCCTCACCGATCTGCGACGCGCGCCTTCCCGACGGCTCGCGCGTCAACGTGATCGCACCGCCGCTGGCCATCGACGGCGCCGCGCTCACCATCCGAAAATTCAAGAAGGACAAGCTGACGCTCGACCAGCTCGTCCGCTTCGGCGCGATCACGCCAGAAGGCGCGGAGGTGCTGAAGATCATCGGCCGCGTGCGCTGCAACGTCGTGATCTCGGGCGGCACGGGCTCGGGCAAGACGACGCTGCTGAACTGCCTGACCAACTATATCGACCGCGACGAGCGCATCATCACCTGCGAGGACTCGGCCGAACTGCAGCTCCAGCAGCCGCATGTGGTGCGCCTCGAAACGCGCCCGCCCAACCTCGAAGGCGAGGGCGAGATCACCATGCGCGACCTCGTCAAGAACTGCCTGCGCATGCGTCCGGAACGCATCGTGGTGGGCGAGGTGCGCGGACCCGAAGTGTTCGACCTTCTGCAGGCGATGAACACCGGCCATGACGGCTCGATGGGCACGATCCACTCCAACAGCCCGCGCGAGTGTCTCAACCGTATCGAATCGATGATCGCCATGGGCGGCTTCCAGTTGCCGCAGAAGACCGTGCGCGAGATCGTCGTCGGCTCCATCGACGTCATCATCCAGGCCGCGCGCCTGCGCGACGGCTCGCGCCGCATCACCCACATCACCGAAGTGATCGGCATGGAAGGCGACGTCATCATCACGCAGGATCTGGTGCTCTACCAGATCAGGGGCGAGGACGCGCAGGGCCGCATCATCGGCCAGCATGTCTCGACCGGCATCGGCCGGCCGTCCTTCTGGGACCGCGCCCGCTACTACGGTGAAGAGGCGCGCCTCGCCAACGCACTGGAAGCGATGGAAAAAGAGACGTGAGAACGAGCGCCGGCGTAGCGTAGGAGACGGAGATGTTCGGACTGGACAATACGGTTCTGGCCTTCATCGCGCTCGCGACCATGAGCGTCGGCGCGCTCGCCTACGCATTGCTGTTCACCTCCATCGAGAACGAGAAGAAGGCCGGAAAGCGGCTGGAGACGATCAAGCGCGCCGACACCGACCGCGCCACGATCAAGGCGTCTCGCGACCGCGTGGCGGAGGCGGCCCGCAGGCGCAAGTCGGTGCAGGATTCGCTCAAGGACCTAGAGGACAAGCAGAAGGCGCGCAGCGCGAACACGCGCAAGCCGCCGCTGAAGGTGCAGCTTCGGCAGGCCGGCATGGACGTGACGGTGGAGCGCTTCTACCTCTATTCGGTACTGTGCGGCGTGGTGCTGACCGCGGTGCTGTTCGTCGTCGGCGCACCGCTGCTGGTGCTGCCGGGCGCGCTGGTTGCAGGCATCTTCGGCCTGCCGCGCTGGTTCGTCGGCTTCAAGCGCGCGCGCCGCGTGAAGGCCTTCCTGGAGGAGTTTCCCAATTCGCTGGACGTGATCGTGCGTGCGGTGAAATCCGGCCTGCCGCTGAACGACGCGGTGCGCCTGATCGCCTCGGAATCGCCAGAGCCGGTGAAGACCGAGTTCCGCCGCATCGTGGAAAGTCAGCAGCTCGGCCTGTCGCTGCCTGAAGCCGTGCTGCGCATGCCCGAGACCATGCCGTGCTCGGAAGCGAGCTTCTTCGGCATCGTCATCCAGATCCAGAGCCAAGCCGGCGGCAACCTCTCGGAAGCGCTGGGCAACCTTTCCAAGGTGCTGCGCGACCGCAAGAAGATGAAGGCGAAGATCAACGCGCTGTCGATGGAAGCCAAGGCGTCGGCCGTCATCATCGGCGCGCTGCCCTTCATCGTCGCCTTCCTCGTCTACCTTTCGAGCCCCAACTACATCATGCCGCTGTTCACCCACTCGACCGGGCACCTGATCCTGGTGGTATCGGGCATCTGGATGTCGATGGGCATCTTCGTCATGCGCAAGATGATGAACTTCGACATCTAGGAAGAAGCCGACATGATCGACCAGATCGTCAAATCGCTCATCGACCCGACCTTCATGATCGCGCTGGTGGTGGCAGCCGCCGTGTTCGTGACCATGTTCACCGCGCTGCCCGCGCTCGGCGGCAACCCGCTGCGCACGCGCATGAAATCGGTGGCGCTGGAGCGCGACGAGTTGCGCGCGAAGCAGCGCGCGAGGCTGGCCGCCGAAGCCGACCGAAAGCGCCGCGGCCTGCGCGAGGAGCAGTCGCTGGGCATGAAGAGCATCGTCGAGCGCCTGGACCTGAAGCGCGCGCTGGCCGACGAAGCAACCATCGCCAAGCTGAAGGTCGCCGGCTTTCGCGGCCAGAACCCGCTGACCAAATTCCTGTTCTTCCGGCTGGTGCTGCCCTTCGTGGGCTTCGCGATCGGGGTGGTCTATATCTTCGTGCTGGGCGGGTTTCCGGACCAGCCGCCCTTCGTGAAGCTCTTCATCTGCATCCTGCTGGCCTATGGCGGCTTCTACGCCCCCATCATCTACGTGTCCAACCGCGCCACCAAGCGCAAGGAATCGATCCAGAAGGCGTGGCCGGATGCGCTCGACCTGATGCTGATCTGCGTGGAATCGGGCATGTCGGTGGAAGCCGCGTTCAGGCGCGTGGCCGACGAGATCGGCACGCAGTCGGTCGACCTGGCCGAGGAGTTCGTGCTGACCAATGCCGAGCTTTCCTTCCTGCAGGAACGCAAGCAGGCCTATGAAAACCTCGCCTCGCGCACCGGGCTGGATTCGGTGAAGGCGGTGTCGCAGGCGCTGGTGCAGGCGGAACGCTACGGCACACCGGTGGCGCACGCGCTGCGCGTGCTTTCGGCCGAAAGCCGCGACATGCGAATGAACGCGGCCGAAAAGAAGGCCGCCGCGCTGCCGCCCAAGCTGACCGTGCCGATGATCCTGTTCTTCCTGCCAGTGCTGTTCGCCGTCATCCTCGGCCCAGCCGGCATCCAGGTGGCCGAACAGGGCGTCTTCAACAACTAGAGCGAAAGACGGACGCCCCGATCAGGCGTCCGGGCTGGCAGGGGGCGTGGCAGAAGGTTTGGAGGCTGCGGGCTCCTCGCGCGCCACGACGCGGGCCCGGCGGCGGTCGGCCGTCCTGCCCTGCACGATGCGCACGCGCTTGACGCGGCGCGGATCGGCATCCAGCACGTGGAACTCGAAGCCGGGGATGGCCTGAACGACCTCGCCGCGCGCGGGAACGCGCCCCAGCGCATTGAAGATCATGCCGCCGATGGTATCGACGTAATCCTCGTGCTCGCCGGCCGTGAAGGCCTCGCCGATGGTCTCGGCGACGTCCTCGATCTCGGCCTTGGCGTCGACCACGAAGACGCCGTCGCCGGTCTGGGTGATCATCGGCTCTTCGTCTTCGTCGTGCTCGTCCTCGATGTCGCCGACGACCATCTCGACGATGTCTTCCAGCGAGACGAGGCCATCCGTGCCGCCATATTCGTCGATGACCAGCGCCATCTGGATGCGGGCGGCCTGCATGCGCGCCATCAGATCGGATGCAAGCATGGACGGCGGCACGAAAAGGACCGGCCGGACGATGCCGAGATCCTCGACCGACCTGTCGAGATCGACATTGGCAAGGTCGAATTGCGACGCGGCGACCGTCTTGCGGCCGGGGCGCCCCTTCTTCTGCTTGGCCGCGCGGGTGACGTAGGCGACCACGTCGCGGATGTGGACCATGCCGCGCGGGTCATCCAGCGTCTCATGATAGACCGGCATGCGCGAGCGGCCCGATTCCTCGAACAGCTTGAGCAAATCCGCCAGCCGCGTGGACAGGTCGATCGCCTCGATGTCGGCGCGCGGCACCATCACGTCCTCGACCCGCAGCTCGCGCAGGCGCAGGATGTTGTTGAGCATGGCGCGCTCGCCCGCGGAAAACGCGGTCTGCGTCGTCTTCTCCGACAGGGCGTCGGCCAAATCCTCGCGCAGGCTCGAACCGTTGCGCGAGCGGAAGCGGGCAGCCAGCCGTTCAAACAGGGTGGGTTTGGCGCCGGATCGTCCGGCGGGCGTACTCTGGGGTTCGCCTGACTGGTCGGACCCCTGATCGCCACCCTGCTCTGAGAGGGCGGCCGTTTGTGCGTTCTCGTTCATCGTCTCGTAGTCGTTGGACTTTCCCAGTTACCCATATGGATCGGGAATGGCAAGCCTCTCCAGCACACGTCGCTCAAGCCCCTCCATTTCCTCGGCCTCTTCGTCGGTCTCGTGATCGTAGCCGAGGAGATGCAGCAATCCATGCACGACAAGATGGGTCACATGGTGATCGAAGGGCTTGTGTTCCAGTACCGCTTCCGAAGAAACCGTCTCGTGGGCCAGCACGATGTCACCCAGCATCGCGGGCAGCGGATCGCCGGGGGCCACGTCGAAAGCGGGAAAGGACAGCACGTTGGTGGGCTTGTCCTTGCCGCGCCACTCGCGATTGAGCACCCGGATATGCGCGTCGTCGGTGAAAAGCAGCGAAAGCTCGCTGTCCCCGGCCAGGCCGAGCTCGGCCAGCGCGGCCTCGACGGCGCGGGCCGCAGTCTGCCGGAGGGTTTCCTCCCCCGCCCAGTCGCCGGCCTCGGCCGAAATGTCGATATCGATCATGCGTGTTCAGACGTCGATGCGTCCCTTGCGGTCCGCGCCGCCGCCATGGCGGTCATAGGCCTTGACGATCTCGGCAACGAGCGGGTGGCGCACCACGTCGACGTCGTTGAAGCGAACGGTGACGATGCCCGGCACACCGTCCAGCACCTGAAGCGCCTCGACCAGCCCCGACTTGGTGTTGGGCGGCAGATCGATCTGGCTCGGATCGCCGGTGACGATCATGCGCCCGCCCTCGCCCAGGCGCGTGAGGAACATCTTCATCTGCATCGGCGTGGTGTTCTGGGCCTCGTCCAGGATGATGGCGGCGTTGCGCAGCGTGCGCCCGCGCATGAAGGCCAGCGGCGCGATCTCGATGACCTCGGCGGCGATGGCCCTCTCGACCTTATCGGCGGGGATCATGTCGTAGAGCGCGTCGTAAAGCGGACGCAGATAGGGATCGACCTTCTCCTTCATGTCGCCGGGCAGGAAGCCCAGACGCTCGCCCGCCTCGACCGCGGGACGCGACAGCACGATGCGCTCTACCATCCCGCGCTCCAGCAGCATGGCGGCATGGGCGACGGCTAGATAGGTCTTGCCGGTGCCGGCGGGCCCGATGCCGAACACCAATTCGGAGCGCTCCAGGGCGCGCATATACGCGTCCTGATTGAGCGAACGGGCATAGATGGAGCGCTTGCGCGTGGAAATCTGCGCGGCGGCAACCTTGCCCTTGCGCTCCAGCGTGGGCAGCGTGAGCTGGTCGTCGGCGGCGATTGCCATACGGATCGCGCCGTCGACCTCGGACGGCGATACGTCCGCGCCCTTCTGCAGCAGATCGTAGAGATAATCGAGCGCTCGGCGCGCCTGCTCGGCAGCCGTGGGATCACCCTTGATGGAAAGCTGGTTGCCCTTGGAACGTATGTCTACGCCCAGCTTCTGCTCCAGCCGCGCGAGGTTTTCGTCGAACTGGCCATAAAGCGCGCTAGCGTGCTTGTTGTTGTCGAAGGTCAGAACGATATGCGCCATGTCGGACGCCCCGGAAGGCGGCGATTTCAGTTCTGTCGTGGCGCTCAAACGTCTCTCCTGGAAAATGCCCTTCTCCGGTTATACGGGCTCGGAGAAGAGGCTGTTGGTGCCGGCCTTCGTGATTCGTACCTTGATAATGTCACCGATTTCGCCGGCCTTTTCATCAACAATTACTGGCTGCAGCCAAGGCGAGCGACCGACGCGCTGACCGGTGTTGCGGCCGGGCTTTTCAATCAGCAAATCCATCTGCGTACCGACGAGACTTGCGGCGAACGCCTTCTGCTGTTCTCCGAGCAGAGCCTGCAGCCGCTGAAGCCTTTCGTCCTTGACGTCTTCATCGATATGAAACGCCAGATCGGCCCCAGGCGTTCCGGGGCGCGGCGAATATTTGAACGAGAAAGCCTGTGCATAGGACACGTCGCGAATGATCTGCATCGTGGCCTCGAAATCCTCGTCGGTCTCGCCGGGGAAACCGACGATGAAATCGCCCGACATGGCGATGTCGGGGCGCACGGCGCGGATGCGGTCCACGAGGCGCAGATAGTCCGCCGCCGTATGCTTGCGGTTCATGGCCTTGAGGATGGCGTCGGACCCGGACTGCACCGGCAGGTGCAGATAGGGCATGAGCGAGGGCAGATCGCGATGCGCGGCGATCAGCGCATCGTCCATGTCGCGCGGGTGGCTGGTGGTGTAGCGCAGGCGCGCGATGCCGGGGATTTCGGCAAGCCGGAACAGAAGCTGCCCCAGTCCCCACTCCGCCCCATCCGGGCCTTCGCCGTGCCAGGCGTTGACGTTCTGGCCCAGTAGCGTGACCTCGCGAACGCCGGCTTCGGCCAGCCTCTGCGCTTCGGCGACGATCTGCGCCACCGGGCGGGAGACCTCGGAGCCACGGGTGTAAGGCACCACGCAGAAGGTGCAGAACTTGTCGCAGCCTTCCTGCACGGTGAGAAAAGCGGTGACGCCCCTGCTGCGTACCGCCTTCTCGCGCAGCGCGGGCAGGTGGTCGAACTTGTCCTCGATGGCGTATTCGGTCTCCACCACCTTCTCGCCGGCGCGCGCTTTGCGCACCACCTGCGGCAGGCGGTGATAGGTCTGCGGCCCGATGACGAGATCGACGACGGGGGCGCGGCGAAGGATCTCATCGCCTTCAGCCTGCGCCACGCAGCCGGCAACGCCCACCAGCGTCTCGCGACCCTCAGCGGCGCGATCGGCCTTGAGCTGCCGGATGCGGCCAAGCTCGGAATAGACCTTCTCGGCCGCCTTCTCGCGGATATGGCAGGTGTTGAGCAGGACCAGATCCGCGTCCTCGATCGCCTCCGTCGGCTGATAGCCGTCGGCGGCCAGCGCATCGGCCATGCGCTGGGAATCGTAGACGTTCATCTGGCAGCCATAGGTCTTCAGGAAGACCTTCCTGGGCGGCGCACCGGCCGCCTCGTCTGCCGGGCGCTCGATGGGCGCAATCGTGTCATTCAGTTCCATGGCGCGTCTCTACCCCCTTTCTGCGACAAAAAACAGATGGGTTGGGGCGCAGCGCGGCGGACAAAGGCGGCTCCGCTTAACCCTTGGTTCACCAATATCGTTCATTTTTCGTTGAACCGTAGAAAAGCCGGAGATCGACGCATGGCGCGCCTGTGGAACAAGTTTGCCGGATCGGCCATCGTGGCGGCCGGCGCCGTGCTGTTCTCCCATGCCGCGCAGGCGAGCGAACCGATCCAGGTGCTGATGAACCAGGCCAAGATCGTCAAGCTGGCGCGCCCGGCCGACACCATCGTGATCGGAAACCCGGAAATCGCCGACGCGTCGGTGCAGGACGCCTCGACCATCGTGCTGACCGGAAAGGGCTTCGGCGTCACCAACATCGTGGTGCTGGACCAGGAAGGTGCCGCGATCGTGGACGAGCAGATCGTGGTTTCGCGCAATTTCGTCAACTCGGTGCGAGTCTATCGCCGCTCCGACATGCAGACCCTTTCCTGCACGCCTTATTGCGAAAGCTCGTTCAAGAACGCGGCCGAAACGCAGTCTGAGGCCGATATGAGACGGTCCGCGCAATAGTTCTTCCGGGCGGCATGGTTGACCAGACGCTAACGCCGCGCGCTCAATTCTAAGAACCCGCAAAACCGGACTTCAACCCGCTTGCTGTAGTGTCCCTGCCATGGGGTTCCATAGCAGGGCTGGAAGATGAGCAGCGCGAAGACACCGGACGAAACCAAGCGACGCGACGAACCGCGCCGGCGGGGCTTTCTTCGCCGTTTCGCGCGCGACGCAAAGGGCAGCGTCGCCATCGAATTCACCGCGCTCGCCCTTCCCTTCTCGATGCTGGTCTTCGCCATTCTGGAAAGCTGCATCTCGTTTGCCGCCCAGCAGATGCTTTCGAGCGTGACCGACGACGTGGCGCGGCAGTTCCGCACCGGCCAGATCAAGATCGCCGACGTGAACGCCGACGAGGATCTGGTGCGCAACATGATCTGCGAGCGGATGGAGGTGGTGGTCTCGAACGGGTGTCCGGGGCTGGCCATCGACCTGCGCAGCTACGCGACCTTCTCGGAAGCTGCCGCCGCGCGCATCCGCTTTACCGACGACAACGACATCGACACGACCGACTTCAAGGTGGAGCCGGGCCAGTCGCTGTCGAAGAACCAGCTGCGGGTGTTCTACCGCTGGCCGGTGATGACCGATTTTCTGCGCAAGTCGATGTCGAACCTGAAGGACGGCAAGACGCTGCACTACGCCACCGTGACCTGGCAGAACGAACCGTTCGACGACTGACGGGCGCATGCCCGTCGAAACGAAACCACCTTGCTCCATCGGGGAGAGCGCGGGATGGACATGAAGAAGACAGTTGTGGACTGGCTGGCCGAGGCGAAGGGCCGCGTCGCCTCGCTGCTGCGCGACAGGCGCGGCGTGGCCGCGATCGAGTTCGCGTTCATCGCGCCCGTGCTGCTGTCGCTGTATTTCGTGACGATGGAAGTGGCGCAGGGAATCGAGACCAACAAGAAGGTGGGCCGCATCGGCTCTATGGTCGCCGACCTCGTGACCCAGCAGCAGGCGATCACCACGCAGGAGCTGGACGCCATCATGCGGATCGGCGGGGCGATCCTCCAGCCCTACAACCGTACTCAGCCCGACATCATCATCACCGCAATCAAGATCACCGACGAGGCCGACCCGAAGGCCGAGGTGGCGTGGTCGCGGCGCATGAACAACGGCCTCTTCGGCGCAGGTGCGCCCAAGAAGTCGGAAACGAAGGTTCCCGACCAGCTCCTGATCCGCAACACGTTCCTCATTCGCGTTTCGGGCGGGCTGAACTACCGCCCGGTCATAACCTGGACGGCGCAGCAGAAGGCGTCGCTGGGCCTGGCAGCCGCCTTCGACAACATACAGATGAAGGAAAGCTACTATCTGCGGCCGCGCATGAGCTCGGAAATCGGCTGCAGCAACTGCTGACGGGTCAATCCGGCGCGGCCGAGGCGATGTCGCGGCCGATGGCCGAAAGCGCTTCCATCACCGGGGCGTAGTCTTGCGACGTGACGGGTGAAAGCCCGCCCCCATATCGGCGCGTCAGAAGATAGTGGAGGTCGGGGTTGCCGCCGAGCGTGGCCAGAAATTGCGAGAGCGCCGCCACGCGGTCTTCCGGCAGGTCTGCGCGCACGGCGTGGGGACCGTAGCGCAGCAAATCCGAACGCCACGCGATCTCGTACGTGTCGCCGGCGATCCCAGCCGCCTCGAGACGTTCCAGCGTACCGCCCATGGGCAGCTCTTCTTCCGCAGCGGCCGGTAACCAGCCGAAGAATCCGTCCACTTCGCCTTCGGCAAACAGAGCAAGCGCCGCGCTGGCGCCTTCGGTCGCCACCAGCCTGCCGGAGCCGACGGCATCCTGCGCGCCCGGCCATGCGGCGAGCGGGACGAGCCGCCCGGCGAGACTGTCTGCCGGGCCGACGGCAATGACCGGCGGCGCGGCGTCATCGGGCCCGCTCCTGAGGATCAGCACGGAGCGGAAGCCGACAGCACCATCGGCATCGACCGGAGCGGCAAGCGGCAGCAGGCATTCGCATCGCGATTGCGCTGCAGCGTAGGCCGCGGCCGTGTAGATGGCGTAGTCGATGCGGCCCGCGATCTGCGCTTCCATCAGCGCGGCATAGTCCCGCGCGACAAGCACCTCGACGGGCATCGCCAGCGCCGTGGAAAACGCCGCCCTTATGTCGCCCAACCCTTCGATGGCGGCAGGGTCCGCGCCTGCCGCCAGCATGCCGATGTGGAACGGACGCGTTTCCTCGCCCGCAGCTACGCCGGGTAGCAGGCCGGCCAGCAACGCCATGAAGGGCGGCAATATACTGACGCGATGAAACACCATATCGAGCTCCCGCCGTCATCCGGCATGGCATTCTGGCCCATCAGGGTTTCCGAATTGCCAAGAGCCGCACGGGAACCTATGTCTGGGCGGAAACTCAATCAGCAGAAAGCCTCACGGATCATGGCTCGCGCCTTCCTTTTCGTGCTTGATTCCTTCGGCATTGGCGGCGCGCCTGACGCGGCCGCGTATGGCGACGACGGGGCCGACACCTACGGCCATATCGAGGCCGCCTGCGCCGCCGGCAAGGCCGACGTGCCCGGCCTGCGGGAGGGCCCGCTGCACCTGCCAAACATGCGCGCGCTGGGGCTTGCGCATGCAGCCGCGCTCGCCACCGGCCGCGACGCGCCCGAGGGCACGCCCACGGGCTTCTACGGCGCGGCCACCGAGACCTCGAGCGGCAAGGACACGCCGTCCGGCCACTGGGAGATAGCGGGCCTGCCGGTCAGTTTCGACTGGGGCTATTTCCCCGATACTAAACCCGCCTTTCCGGCAGATTTCACTGACGCGCTGATCCGCGAGGCGAAGGTGCCCGGCATTCTGGCCAATTGCCACGCCTCGGGCGTGGGTGTGATCGAGGAGTTCGGCGAGGAGCACATCAGGACGGGCAAGCCGATCTGCTACACCTCCGTGGATTCGGTGATCCAGATCGCAGCGCATGAAGAGCATTTCGGCCTCGAACGGCTCTACGAACTGTGCAAGGTCGCGCGCAAGCTGGCCGACCCGCTCAATGTCGGCCGCGTGATCGCACGCCCGTTCGTGGGCGAAAGCCCGGCCGACTTCCAGCGCACGCCCAACCGCAAGGATTTCGCCACGCCGCCGCCGGAGGCCACGCTGCTCGACCGGCTGACCGGGGAAGGGCGCAAGGTCTTCGCGGTCGGCAAGATCGGTGACATCTTCGCCCATCGCGGCATTTCCAACCTGCGCAAGGCCCCCGACAACATGGCGATGTTCGACGCAGCGCTCGCCGCCATGCGCGAGGCGGGAGACGGGGATTTCGTCTTCGCCAACTTCGTCGATTTCGACACCAATTTCGGCCACCGGCGCGATGTCGCAGGCTATGCGGCCGCGCTGGAGGCCTTCGATGCGCGGCTGCCGGAGGCGCTGGCGCAACTGCGAGACGGCGACATGCTGATGCTGACGGCCGACCACGGCTGCGACCCGACATGGAAGGGCACGGATCATACGCGCGAGCGCGTGCCCGTGATCGGCACGGGGCCGGGCCTTTCGGCGGGCCCGCTGGGCATACGCGCCAGCTTCGCCGACATCGGCGAGAGCGTGGCCCACCATCTGGGCATAGAGCCCGGCCGCCACGGAACATCTTTCAGGAAGCAGCTTTCCGCCGATGCCTGAACTTCCCGAGGTCGAAACCGTCCGGCGCGGGCTTCAGCCCGTGTTCGAGGGTTCGCGCATCGTGGCTGTCGAACAGAGACGGCCGGACCTGCGCTTTCCCTTTCCGCCTGACTTCGTCGCCAGCCTGACGGGGCGCTCCGTCGTCTCGCTGGGGCGGCGCGCGAAATACCTCACCATCCACCTCGACCGCGACCCCGTGCTGATCTGCCATCTCGGCATGTCGGGCTCGTTCCGCGTCCTCTCCGAAAGCACGGCGACGATACCGGGCGATTTCCATTACGAGCGCTCCAAGAACGAAGCGCACGACCATGTCGTGTTTCACCTCCAGGACGCGCACGGCGCTTCGCACAGGATCGTCTTCAACGACCCGCGCCGGTTCGGCTTCATGCTGTTTTCCACCGCCGCGGCGCTGAACGAGCATCCCTCGCTTGCCGGGCTCGGGGTCGAGCCTACCGGCAACGCGCTGGGCGGGGCGCTGCTGGCGGAGTTGCTGCGCGGAAAGCGCGCACCGCTGAAGGCGGCACTGCTGGACCAGCGGCTGATCGCCGGGCTGGGCAACATCTATGTATGCGAGGCGCTGTGGCGCGCGGGCCTGTCGCCGCGCCGCGAGGCGGGCTCCATTGTCGCAACAACGGGCAGGACCAGCGTTCGCTGCGAGCGGCTGGCCGGCGCGATCCGCGACGTGATCGCCGAAGCGATCGCCGCAGGCGGCTCCTCCCTGCGCGATCATGCGCAGGTGGACGGCTCGCTCGGCTATTTCCAGCACTCCTTCAGCGTCTACGACCGTGAGGGTCACCCATGCCCGAAGCCGGGCTGCGGCGGCACGATCGCGCGCATCGTGCAAAGCGGCCGCTCGACCTTCTATTGCCCGTCCTGCCAGCGTTAGCTATTTGGCACGCAACCCCAAGGGAGAGAGAAGCCATGGCCTATGAAACGATCCTCGTTGAAACGCGCGGCAAGGCCGGCCTGATAACGCTCAACCGGCCAAAGGCGCTCAACGCGCTCAACAGCGTGGTGCAGAAGGAAGTGCTGGCAGCGCTCGACCGCTTCGAGGCGGACGACAATATCGGCGCGATCGTGCTGACCGGTTCCGAGAAGGCCTTCGCGGCGGGCGCCGACATCAAGGAGATGCAGGAAAAATCCTACATCGACATGTACAAGGCCGACTTCTTCGCCGGCTGGGATGCCATGCTGCGCATCCGCAAGCCGATCATCGCGGCCGTTTCGGGCTATGCGCTGGGTGGCGGGTGCGAGCTTGCGATGATGTGCGACTTCATCATCGCCGGCGACAACGCGAAGTTCGGCCAGCCGGAGATCACGCTGGGCGTCATGCCGGGCATGGGCGGCTCGCAGCGGCTGACGCGCTTCGTCGGCAAGTCCAAGGCGATGGACATGTGCCTGACCGGGCGCATGATGGACGCCGCCGAGGCCGAGCGCTGCGGCCTCGTCTCGCGCGTGGTGCCGGCCGCCGAACTCTTGGACGAGGCATTGAAGGCGGCCGAAAAGATCGCCTCCTTCTCGCTTCCATCCGTCATGATGAACAAGGAGGCGGTCAACCGCGCCTACGAGACCACGCTGACCGAGGGGCTGCGTTTCGAGCGCCGGGTGTTCCACTCGCTGTTCGCCTTCGACGACCAGAAGGAAGGCATGGCGGCCTTCTCCGAAAAGCGGCCGCCCAATTTCCGCAATCGTTGAGCAGGACCGGACATTGAAGCGTTGACGTGCCGGAAAAGCTCATCTATAAGCCAGCCCAACTGAGGCGGCCTGTGGCCGCCCCTTTGTTGTTGCGCCAGACGATAAATCCGGTTTCGGGACCAATCGCCCCCGGCGCGTTCATACGGACACATTGAGAGAGAGGCATCATGGCCAATACGTCTTCGGCCAAAAAGGCAACGCGCAAGATCGCCCGTCGCACCGCGGTCAACAAGAACCGCCGGTCGCGCGTGCGCACCTTCATCCGCAAGGTCGAGGAAGCGCTGGCCGCCGGCGACAAGGAAGCCGCACAGGCCGCCTTCACCGTCGTGCAGCCGGAACTGATGCGCGCCGCCTCCAAGGGCGTCCTTCACCGCAACACAGCCTCCCGCAAGGTTTCGCGCCTGGCCCAGCGGCTCAAGACGCTGACCGCCTGAGCGACCACGCCAGGTTCGGCAGGAATGAAAGCCCGGTACGAAAGTGCCGGGCTGTTCGTTGCTGCGAGGCCATATAGCCGGCCTTCCGTGCCGCAGTGCGGGGCAAATGCCGTTTGCCGGCACATATCAGCAGCTTAGGCTTTTCAGGCAGCCGCACGTCTGACGCAGCGGCAGGCGGGATAAAAGCTCGCAAAAAAATATCGTTTGAAATCAGACACTTGTTTGCGGTTTCGATTCCCAAGCCCGAGCATTGGCGAGTCTCGGCTCGATACCCGGCTGTCAAGTAATTTTTGTGGCGAAATTTAGTTTTCGGGAGTCTTACGCGAAACGTTTTGAATCAAAACGACTTTGTGTTCTTGGCCGGCGAGCAACACCCCGAGTCAAGCCAAATGTGGCGCCCGAATCGTGAAAAATTCCTTACCCGTCTCTTGCTCTTCCCACAGGCTTTTTTGTACAGTCCGGACATCGAATGGGGCCGGCAAAAAGCCCTGCTGATCCAGCCATACACAGGCGACAGCA
Source organism: Neoaquamicrobium microcysteis (assembly GCF_008180155.1). Classification (GTDB taxonomy): domain Bacteria; phylum Pseudomonadota; class Alphaproteobacteria; order Rhizobiales; family Rhizobiaceae; genus Aerobium; species Aerobium microcysteis. The sequence continues at coordinate 501,137 of NZ_VSZS01000068.1, forward strand.
CAACGTGGACGCGAGTCCGCGGTGGGTTCTTTTTGCCGGATCGATGCACAGGGGACTGCAATTTTGTAAGGCGTTGCGGACTCCGGATCATTCCGGAGCGCGTGTTTGTGCGTCTTTGGAAATCTACAACGTGGCCGTGTGGGTGGCCGCGAACGGGAAGGGAGCGATAGCGCCGGAAAGCGTACAAGAGTATCGGCAAGGACAAAAAGAAAAGCGCGTCGTGAAGTCGGTTGCGAAACATAAGACCGGCGGCGGCGCGAAAGCGGCGGTTAAATCAGGGAAAGTCATCGAGCATGCAAAGCGGCATTGCACAACGGGCCGGTACGGTCACGTTTGTTCCAGAAAAACATATCGAGGAGGGGAAGGGGATGACGCCGCAGAGCGGGCCCGAGGCCAATTTCGAGCGTGTAAAAGCGCAGCTCAAGGCTAGGCTCGGCAACGACGTCTATTCCAGCTGGTTCGGACGGATGATGATCGCGGAGACCTCGCGTGGCCTGATCCGGCTTTCCGTACCCACCGCATTCCTGCGCCAGTGGATCAACAGCCACTACCTCGACCTCATCAACGAGTTGTGGAAGCAGGGCGACCCGACCGCACTGAAGGTTGAGATCGTCGTGCGCTCAACCACCCGCAGCACCGCGCCGTCCATCGAGGACGAGCGGCCGGCAGCACGCAAGCCTGAGCGCAATGCGCCCGCGGGTTCGACGACGCCGACGCCGAGCTACCAGCGCGCCGAAAAGGCCACGCCCTCGCGCCTCAACGGCGCGGAACAGCCGGGCAAGCAGGCGGTTCTGGGTTCGCCGCTGGACAGCCGCTACACCTTCGGCTCCTTCGTGGAAGGCCCTTCCAACCGCGTCGCCTTCGCGGCGGCCCGCGCGGTCGCGGAAAGCTCTTCAAGCGCGCTGCGCTTCAACCCGCTTTTCATCCACGCATCGGTGGGCCTCGGCAAGACGCACCTGCTGCAGGCGATTGCGGCTGAAGCCATCCGGCTCAAGCCGAATGCGCGCGTCGTATACCTGACGGCCGAATACTTCATGTGGCGCTTCGCCACCGCGATCCGCGACAACTATGCGCTGCACCTCAAGGAGCAGCTGCGCGACATCGACCTGCTGATTATCGACGACATGCAGTTCCTGCAGGGCAAGTCGATCCAGCACGAGTTCTGCCACCTCATCAACATGCTGCTGGACAGCGCCAAGCAGGTGGTGGTGGCAGCCGACCGCCCGCCGGCCGAGCTGGAATCGCTGGAGCCGCGCGTGCGCTCGCGCCTCAATGGCGGCGTGGCGCTGGAAATGGCGACGCCGGACTATTCGATGCGGCTCTCCATCCTGCGCCAGCGCTACGAGACGGCCGCGAGCGAAGACCCCTCGCTGAACATTCCCGAGGACATCCTGTCGCATGTCGCGCAGGCCGTGACGGGCAGCGGGCGCGAGCTCGAAGGCGCATTCAACCAGATCCTGTTCCGCCAGTCGTTCGAGCCCGAGATGTCGATCGCCTGGGTGGAAGAGGTGCTTGGCAACGTCTACCGCGCCGGCGAGCCCAAGCGGGTGCGCATAGAGGACATCCAGCGCATCGTGGCGCGCCACTACAACGTGTCGAAGACCGAGCTTCTGTCCAACCGGCGCACGCGCACCATCGTCAAGCCGAGGCAGGTGGCGATGTATCTGGCAAAGGTGATGACGCCCCGCTCCTTACCCGAAATCGGCCGCCGCTTCGGTGGTCGAGACCATACGACGGTTCTTCATGCGGTGCGCAAGATCGAGGGTCTTTCGGGCGCTGACAACACGATGGCGCAGGAAATAGAGCTGCTGAAGCGGCTGATCGCCGAGCAGGCCTGACGCACGAAGGGAGGCCGGCGGCGAAAGGTTCGCGCCGCCGGCCTCCCCTTCCCCTTTTTCCCTTGGGAAACCCTGCGACAGCGCCCTTTGCATCGCCCTGCGGGCTTGCCTTTACCTGCATTTTCCTGTCAGGTTCGTCGTCCATTTGCGCGCCCCGCCGAACCTTCAGACGTGCACGGCACGGGACGCGAACCCCGAAATTATTTGCCTGCGAGACCGACGTGTCATGCGAGTTACCCTCGAACGCTCCAATCTCCTGAAGTCGCTGAACCACGTGCACCGCGTGGTGGAACGCCGCAACACGATCCCGATCCTGTCGAACGTGCTGCTGTCGGCCTCCGGCGCGAGCCTGGAGATGAAGGCGACCGACCTCGACCTCGAGATCACCGAGGCTACGGCCGCGAATATCGAGCAGGCCGGCGCGACCACCGTTCCCGCGCATCTTTTGTACGACATCGTGCGCAAGCTGCCCGACGGGGCGGAGGTGATGCTGAAGGTGGACGAGAGCGGAAACGCGATGTCGGTCATCTCCGGGCGTTCGTCGTTCCGCCTGCAGTGCCTGCCGCAGGCCGATTTCCCCGAACTGTCTGCCGGTTCGTTCAGCCACATCTTCCGCCTGGACGCGCCAGCGCTGAAGGGCCTGATCGAAAAGACGCAGTTTGCGATCTCGACCGAGGAAACCCGCTACTACCTCAACGGCATCTACCTGCACGCCCACGAGGAAGGCGGCAAGCTGATGCTGCGCTCGGTGGCCACCGACGGCCACAGGCTGGCGCGCGCCGAGGTGGAGGCGCCCGCCGGCTCCGAAGGCATGCCCGGCATCATCATCCCGCGCAAGACGGTGAGCGAACTGCAGAAGCTGGTCGACGATCCCGACGTGGCGGTGACGACCGAGCTTTCGGACACCAAGATCCGCTTTACCATCGGCAGCGTGGTGCTGACGTCCAAGCTGATCGACGGCACGTTCCCCGACTATCAACGCGTCATCCCCACCGGCAACGACAAGAAGCTGGTGATCGACCGCCAATCCTTCGCGCAGGCGGTGGACCGCGTGTCGACCATTTCGTCGGAGCGCGGGCGCGCGGTGAAGCTGTCGATCGCCTCGGGCCAGGTGACGCTGACGGTCAACAACCCCGATTCGGGAAGTGCCACCGAGGAGGTCGCCGCCGACTACGACGCCGACCCGATCGAGATCGGCTTCAACGCCAAGTACCTGCTGGACGTGGCAGCGCAGCTTTCCGGCAGCGAGGCGCGCTTCATGCTGGCCGACGCCGGCGCACCGACGCTGATCCACGACACCACTGACGACCACGCGCTCTACGTTCTGATGCCGATGCGCGTGTAGCGCCGGCCTCAGACAAAGCACCATGCAAACCCACGTCTCGCGGCTGATCCTCACGGACTTCCGCAATTACGAAGCGCTGGCGCTGGAGTTTTCGCCCGGCGCGGTGGTGCTGACGGGCGAGAACGGCGCGGGCAAGACCAATCTTCTGGAAGCCATATCGCTGCTGACGCCGGGGCGCGGCCTGCGGAGGGCGACGCTGGACGACGTTGCACGCGCACAGACCGACGGCTTCGCGGTGCATGCGCGCATCGAAGGCGCGTTCGGCGAGGTTGAGATCGGCACCGGCACGCTTGGGTCCGACGGAGAGACGGCCGGGCGCAGGGTCCGCATCAATGGCGCGCCCGCACGCTCGGCCGACGACGTGCTGCAATGGCTGCGCGTGATCTGGCTGGTGCCGGCGATGGACGCGCTGTTCACCGGGCCGGCCGCCGACAGGCGACGCTTCATCGACCGGCTGGTGCTTGCCATCGACCCCGCCCATGGCCGCCGCGCGCTCGACTACGAAAAGGCGATGCGCGGGCGCAACCGGCTGCTTGCCGAAAACGCGCATGACGATGCGTGGTTCGAGGCGATCGAGACGCAGATGGCGGAGACCGGCACGGCCATCGCCGCAGCGCGCGTCGAGATCGTCCGGCTGCTGCAGGCTATGGTCGAGCGGCTGCCCGACGACAGCCCCTTCCCCAAGGCCGACATCGCGCTTTCCGGCACGCTGGAAGAAGCGCTCGGCACGCAGGCCGCCGTGGACGTGGAAGAGGGCTTCCGCCGGTCACTTGCCGACAAGCGCCATCGCGACCGCGCCGCGGGCCGCACGCTGGAAGGGCCGCACCGCTCGGACCTTCTGGTGAGACATCGGCCGAAGAACATGCAGGCCGAGCTATGCTCGACAGGCGAGCAGAAGGCGCTTCTGACCGGGCTGGTGCTTTCGCATGCAAGGCTGGTGGCCGAACTGGCCGGCGCGCCGCCGATCCTTCTGCTCGACGAAATCGCCGCGCATCTCGATGCCGGAAGGCGTGCGGCACTGTTCTCGATCCTCGAAGACCTGGACTGTCAGGCTTTCATGACGGGCACCGACGCGGCGCTGTTTTCGAGCCTCGAAGGGCGCGCGCAGTTCCTGACCGTTTCTGGCGGAACAGTTCGACAAGGCTGACGCGCTGACATCGGCCTGCGCCGGCGCTATGGTGTGGCCATGAACCAGCCACCCACGCCGCCGCTTTCGCCGGAAGAACTCGAGCGCTACGCCCGCCACATCGTGCTGCCCGAAGTGGGCGGCCCCGGCCAGCAGAAGCTGAAACGGGCGCGCGTCCTCGTGGTCGGCGCGGGCGGGTTGGGCGCGCCGGTGCTGCACTATCTGGCGGCCGCAGGCGTCGGAACGCTCGGCATCGTGGATGACGACGAGGTTTCGCTTTCCAACCTGCAGCGGCAGGTAATCCATTCAAGCGAAAGTGTTGGCTTACCAAAGGCGGAAAGCGCCGCAGCGGCGATCGCCCGCATCAACCCGCACGTGACCGTCGAGCAGCATCGCCTGCGACTCGATGCCGGCAATGTCGAGGATCTGGTATCGGCTTACGACCTCGCCATAGACGGCACCGACAATTTCGACACGCGCTACGCGCTGGCGGATGCGTGCGCAGCCATCGGCCGCCCGCTGGTGACGGGCGCGGTCGGGCGGTTCGACGGGTCGGTGACGGTGTTGAAGCCTTTCGAGAAGGGGCCGGACGGCCGCCGCAACCCTTCCTATCGCGATCTGTTTCCCGAGCCGCCGCCGCGCGATCTGGTGCCCTCCTGCGCGGAGGCCGGCGTGCTGGGCGCGCTGGTGGGTGTGATCGGCACCTTGCAGGCGATGGAGGCGATCAAGCTGATTACCGGCATCGGCGAACCGCTGGTCGGCCGGCTGCTGATGTATGACGGCCTCGGCGCGCGCTTCGAGACGGTGCGCTACAGGGCAGAAGGTTAGCCCTTGCTTACGCTTTATCCTGTGTCGATCTCGCGAATACCTGCCGATTTCGGCAGGATGGAAGAACTGCTCGATCTCATCATGCGCGCATTCGCCTATATGGACGGCGTGATTGACCCGCCTTCTTCGGCGCACCGTCTGACCGTCGAGAACCTGCGCGAGAAATGCGCGGCGGAGATCGCCTTCGTCGCGCTGGAGGGCGAGCGGCTCGTCGGGTGCGTTTTTCTAGCCGAGCGAACTGACCATTTCTATCTGGGCAAGCTGGCGGTCGATCCTTCGTATCAGGGGCGTGGGACCGGTCGGCTTCTGCTGAAGGCCGCCGAAGAAGCGGCGGTTGCGGGGGGAAAGCCGCGTATCGAATTGCAGACGCGTGTGGAACTGACGGCCAACCAGACGGCCTTCGCACAAATGGGCTTTGTCGAGACGGGCCGCAGCGCACATGCAGGCTTCGACCGCCCGACTTCCATCACCATGCGCAAGGCGCTTGCATGACCGTGACGCTGACCGCCGAGGAGCGGGTGATTGCGGCGGGCGACGACGGCGCGGGCATGGCCATGCGCATCGTGGCCGAAGCCGCCCGGCTAATGGGCGCGCCGGGGCTGATCCCCATACGCTCCGCGCATATCGACGGCGCGCTCTATCACGGCGATTCCGGCACGCTTTTTGCCGAACGGCTCGTGCAGGGCGGGGCAAAGGTGGCCGTGCGCTCGACGCTCAATGTCGGCGCGCTGGACCTGACCGGCTGCGCGCAGGTGCGGCTGGCCGAACCGAACCGGACCATGGCGCGGCGGATGATGGACGCCTATCGCGCGCTGGGCTGCGAGACGACATGGACCTGTGCGCCCTATCAGGCCGGACACCGGCCCGAGCACGGCACGGACGTGGCGTGGGGCGAATCGAACGCGGTGGTGTTCTGCAATTCGGTGCTGGGCGCGCGCACCAACCGCTATGGCGACTTCCTCGACATCGCCTGCGCCATCGCCGGCCGCGCGCCCGATTACGGGCTGCATAGAGCGGAGAACAGGCGCGCGACGGTGCTGTTCGACGTGTCCGCCCTGCCCGCCGCATTCATGGCATCCGAAATCGCGTGGCCTGTGCTGGGCAGCCTTTACGGCCGCGAAACGGGTTCCGCCATCGGCGTGGTTGCGGGCGTGAGCGGGCATCCCGGCGAAGATGCGCTGAAGGCATTTGGCGCAGCGGCTGCGTCGTCCGGCGCGGTGGGGCTGTTCCACGTGGCCGGCGTGACGCCGGAAGCGCCCGACCTCGATACCGCTCTGGGCAGCCTGGAACCTGACCACGTCATCCGCGTGACGGAGGCTATGGCAGCCGACGCAAGGGCGCGCCTTTCCACGGCCGAAAAGCCCGATCGCATCGACGCCGTCGCGATCGGCAGTCCGCATCTGTCGGCAGACGAGCTTGCGCGGCTGGAGGCGTTGCTGGCCGGTCGCCGCGTCACCGTGCCGCTCTACACCTGCACCGGCAGGCATGTGCTGGCCACGCTGGACGACGCGCGAAGGGCCGGGCTGGAGGCCGCCGGCGTGAAGCTGGTCGCGGACACCTGCGTCGTCGTCACGCCGATCCTGCCCGACCAGGCAGGCGGCGTGCTGATGACCAACTCGGGCAAGTTCGCTCACTACGCGCCGGGCAACACCGGCTATGCCGTGCTCTACGGCTCGCTTGCCGAGTGCGTGGAAAGCGCGGTCAGCGGCCGGCCCGTGGCGGAGAGCCTGTCGTCATGGACATGAGGGCCGAAATTCTCGTCGAGGGGCAGGCCGGTGAGGGCGAAGCGCTTGTTTTGACCGCGCCCATCAGCTTCTGGGGTGGCGTAGACCCAGCAACCGGCATGATTACCGATGTACGCCACCCGCAGCATGGCGAGTGCGTCGCCGGCAAGGTGCTGTTCCTGCCCGGTACGATAGGCTCCTCTTCTGCATCCGCCGTGCTGCTCGAACTGGTGAAGGCCGGGTTGGCCCCAGCCGCGCTGGTGTTGAACGAGCCGGACGCGATCCTGCTGCTCGGCCTCGTCGTGGCGAAGGAGATGGGCTGGGAGACGCCGGCGGCGGTGAAGATGGAGCGATCCTCGTTTGCCGGGTTCTCCGGCACGCAGGTCAGCATCGCAGCTGATGGAAGTGTGCGTGCGACGCTACACTCGTGAGGGCAGGACGCGGTCGGGCGGGCGGTGGCCGTCGAAGAAGGTGCGGATGTTGATGATGACCTTCTCGCCCATGTCGATGCGGCCCTCGATGGTGGCCGATCCCATGTGCGGCAGGATCACCACCCTGCCCTTGCCCGCCAGTTTCACCAGCCTAGGATTGACCGCGGGCTCGTGCTGGAACACGTCGAGCCCGGCGCCGGCGAGCTTGCCGCTCTCCAGCATCTTCACGAGCGCGTCCTCGTCGATGATATCGCCGCGAGCGGTGTTGACCACATAGGCGGTCGGCTGCATCAGCGCCAGCCGACGCGCCGAAAGCAGGTGGAAGGTCGCGGGCGTGGAGGGACAGTTGACCGAAATGATATCCATTCGGGCCAGCATCTGGTCGAGGCTTTCCCAGTAGGTCGCCTCCAGCGCGTCCTCGGTGGCCGGGGCGACGCGGCGGCGGTTGTGGTAGTGGATCGACAGGCCGAACGCCTTGGCGCGGCGCGCCACGGCCGTGCCGATGCGGCCCATGCCGACGATGCCGAGGCGCTTGCCCCAAATGCGGTGGCCGAGCATCCATGTCGGCGACCAGCCGGCCCATTTGCCGTCGCCCTGCAGAACGGCCGCGCCTTCCGTCAGCCGGCGCGGCACCGCCAGCATGAGCGCCATGGTCATGTCGGCGGTGTCTTCCGTCAGCACGTTGGGGGTGTTGGTGACGACGATACCTTTCGCGGCGGCGGCCGCAACGTCGATGTTGTCGACGCCGTTGCCGAAATTGGCGATGAGCTTGAGGTTGGGGCCCGCCTGGGCGATCAGCGCCGCGTCGATGCGGTCGGTGACCGTGGGAACCAGCACGTCGGCTTCCCTGACGGCGGCGACCAACTCAGGCTGGGTGAGCGCCTTGTCGTACACATTGAGCCGTGCATCGAAGAGCTCCCGCATTCGGGTCTCGATCGCGTCCGGCAACTTGCGGCTTATCACGACGAGAGGCTTCTTCCTGCCGGCCATAAGTTCCTCGAATCCGGGTCTTGTTGAGACCTCTTTAACCAAGAATGGCGACACTTGGAAATGGCGTCGGCCGGGTAGCGATCCTGTGTATCAAGCCACCCTGCCGATGACAAAGAAAAAGCCGGCGCGAAGGGCTCCGGCACAGTTCGAGTGGATTACCGTGGATAAGGTGATGTCTTCACGCGTTGTGTTTCGTGTGGTGCTGAGCGGCGCGCTGGCGCTGGTCGGTCTTGCGGCCATATCCGTTTCTGCGCCGTCGAGCGCCGCGCAGGCGCAGAGCGCGGCCGTAGGGCCGAGCGGCCTGCCGCTGCCGCGCTTCGTCAGCCTCAAGTCGAACCGGGTCAACCTGCGCATAGGGCCTGGAATCAACTATCCCGTGGACTGGCTGTATCTGAAGTCGGGCGTGCCGATGGAGATCATCCAGGAGTACGACAACTGGCGGCGCGTGCGCGACGCCGACGGGGCGGAAGGCTGGATCAACCAGTCGCTGCTGTCGGGCCGCCGCACCGCCATCGCCGCCCCCTGGCAGCGTGACGGGACGACCGAACTGCTGCTGCGCGCGCAGCCGGACACGACGTCGCGCATCGTCGCCAAGCTGGAACCGGGCGTGATCGGCACGATCAGGGCCTGCAACGGGCAGTGGTGCGAGATGGAGTTTTCCGGCCATCGCGGCTGGCTCAGCCAGACGCAGATATGGGGCGCCTATCCGGGCGAAACCTACAAGGACTGAAAATCCGGACAGGCGAATCGCAATTCCGGGTTCCCGGCTGGCCTACCGGGCCTTCGGGCGCAGGCGCACGATGATGTCGACGTTGGCGATTTCCATGCCTTCCGGGGGCTCAGGCAGGTTGTGGACCGTGACCGCGCCGGTGTCGATGTCCATGACGCGGTTTTCGCCTTCGATGAAGAAGTGGTGGTGGTCCGACGTGTTGGTGTCGAAGTAGGTCTTCGACCCTTCCACCGCCAGAATGCGCAACAGGCCTGCATCGGTGAACTGGTGCAGCGTGTTGTAGACCGTCGCCAGCGAAACGGCGACGCCAGCAACCACCGCTTCCTCGTGCAGCTCTTCCGCCGACAGGTGACGGTCGCCCTTGGCGAAGAGGAGATCGGCCAGCGCCACGCGCTGACGCGTGGGTCTCAGCCCCGCGTCGCGTACCCGCTGCTCCACGCAGGGTGCCTGCTTGCCGTGAGATTCCATCAAGCCGATGCGCTTTCCTTGCCTCTGTCAGCCGACGATTCGCGAGAACCTTCGTGCCGCCACCTTGTCAATATATATTCGGTAGCCGATATGCGATCAATAGCGGCACATTGACCCCGCCGAAGGTGCGATATAGAGCGCTGCGGCAGTTTCCTGTCAGAAACAGACTGTGATAGGGGATGACCTCGAAAGGCGGCCAGACCGGGCCGCGAGCGGCCGAAGGGGACGGAGACAATATGTTCGAACAGAAGTCGAGCTACGATTACGAGGAACTGCTGGCGTGCTCGCGCGGGGAGCTTTTCGGCCCCGGCAATGCCCAGCTTCCGGCTCCGCCGATGCTGATGTTCGACCGCATCACGGAAATCAGCGAGACGGGCGGCGAGTTCGACAAGGGCTTCATCCGCGCCGAGCTCGACATCCATCCCGACCTCTGGTTCTTCCCCTGCCATTTCCCGGGCAACCCGATCATGCCCGGCTGCCTCGGCCTCGACGCCATGTGGCAGATGACCGGCTTCTTCCTCGGCTGGCTGGGCGAGCCCGGCAAGGGCATGGCGCTTTCCACCGGCGAGGTTAAGTTCAAGGGCATGGTGACGCCTTCGGTCAAGAAGGTGGAGTACGGCGTCGATTTCAAGCGCGTGATGCGCGGCCGCCTCGTGCTCGGCACGGCCGACGGCTGGCTCAAGGCCGACGGCGAGCAGATCTACAAGGCGACCGACCTGCGCGTCGGCCTGTCCAAGCAGGAAGCCGCCTGAGCGGCATCCGCACACACGCAATTCAAGGAGCGCCATATGAGACGGGTTGTCGTTACCGGGCTGGGCATCGTTTCCTCCATCGGAAACAACGCTGACGAAGTGCAGGCATCGCTGCGCGACGCCAAATCCGGCATCAGCTTTTCGCCCGACTTCGCCGAGCACGGGTTCAAGTGCCAGGTATGGGGTGCTCCGACGCTCGACCCGTCCGAACTGGTGGACCGCCGCGCCATGCGCTTCCTGCACAAGGGCGGCGCGTGGAACCATGTCGCCATGCAGCAGGCGATCGCCTCGGCGGGCCTCGAGGAAGGCGACATCACCAACGAGCGCACCGGCATCATCATGGGCTCGGGGGGCCCCTCGACCAAGACCATCGTCGAGGCGGCTGAGATTACCGAGAAGAACAATTCGCCCAAGCGCATCGGGCCGTTCGCCGTGCCTAAGGCGATGTCTTCGACCGCGTCGGCAACGCTCGCCACCTCGTTCAAGATCCACGGCGTGAACTACTCGATCTCGTCGGCCTGCTCCACCTCGGCGCACTGCATCGGCAATGCCTACGAGCTGATCCAGTGGGGCAAGCAGGACATCATCTTCGCAGGCGGCCACGAAGACCTCGACTGGACCATGTCCAACCTGTTCGACGCCATGGGCGCGATGTCGTCCAAGTACAACGACACGCCTGCCGTGGCCTCGCGCGCCTATGACGTCAACCGCGACGGCTTCGTGATCGCAGGCGGCGCGGGCGTGCTGGTGCTGGAAGAGCTGGAGCATGCGAAAGCACGCGGCGCGACGATCTACGCCGAAGTCGTCGGATACGGCGCGACCTCGGACGGCTACGACATGGTCGCCCCGTCCGGCGAAGGCGCGATCCGCTGCATGAAGCAGGCGCTGTCGACCGTGAAGGGCGATGTCGACTACATCAACACGCACGGCACCTCGACGCCGGTGGGCGATTCCAAGGAGATGAGCGCGATCCGCGAGGTCTTCGGCGACAAGATCCCGAACATCTCGTCGACCAAGTCGCTGACCGGCCATTCGCTGGGCGCTGCAGGCGTGCAGGAATCGATCTATTCGATCCTGATGATGCAGGGCGGTTTCATCGGCGAGAGCGCCCATATCGAGGAGTTCGACCCCGAGTTCGAGGGCATGCCGGTGGTGCGCAAGCGCATCGACAATGCAAAGATCGACACGGTGCTCTCCAACTCCTTCGGCTTCGGCGGCACCAACGCAACGCTGGTGTTCCAGCGCTACAACGCCTGATCGGGATATCTCGCATGGACGGACTGATGAAAGGCAAGCGCGGCCTCATCATGGGGGTCGCCAACGACCATTCGATCGCATGGGGCATCGCACGCCAGCTCGCCGAGCACGGCGCGGAACTGGCCTTCACCTATCAGGGCGACGCGTTTGGCCGGCGCGTCAAGCCGCTGGCCGAGCAGGTCGGCGCGAAGCTGGTGCTGCCCTGCGACGTGGAAGACCTGGCCACCGTGAACGCCGCGTTCGACACGCTGAAGGCGGAGTGGGGCACGCTCGACTTCGTCGTACACGCCATCGGCTTCTCCGACCGCAACGAGCTCAAGGGCCTCTACGCCGACACCAGCCGCGAGAATTTCGTGCGCACGATGGTGATCTCGTGCTTCTCGTTCACGGAAGTGGCGCGCGCGGCCGCGCCGCTGATGGCGGAAGGCGGGTCGATGATTACGCTGACCTATGCCGGCTCGGTGCGCGTCATGCCCAACTACAACGTGATGGGCGTGGCCAAGGCTGGACTGGAAGCAAGCGTGCGGTATCTGGCGAACGACTACGGCCCGCGCGGCATCCGCGTCAACGGGCTGTCGGCGGGCCCCGTGCGCACGCTGGCCGGCGCGGGCATCTCGGATGCTCGGCTGATGTACTCCTACCAGCAGCGCAACTCGCCGCTGCGCCGCACCGTGACGCACGAGGAGGTGGGCCGCTCGGCGCTCTACCTCCTGTCGGACCTGTCTTCAGGCGTGACGGGCGAAATCCACTATGTCGATTCTGGCTATCACATCGTTTCGATGCCGACGCTGGACGAGCTGAAGCGCACCGACGAAGGCTGAACACGTTTCGAGAATTGTAACCATCAATCGAAACGGTTCTTAAGGACTGGCAGATATATCATGGCAGGGTTGAATGGATTCCCCGGCCTGACATGGATGCAAACGTCAACCCGAAGCGCAGCGCGGCATTCCGCCTGTTGACCATTGCCGTCTCCGGCATTGGCAGCTTCATCCTGTGCCTGTGGGCCATCAAGGGCGGCTTCGGAAACGAGATCGCCGGCATGCCGGCCGAGATCATCGGCGGCATGCTCTCCGCGCTATGTGCGCTGGCGGCGTCGCTGGCCGCCATGTCGTTCTTTGCAGGCATCGACGAATCCGCCAGCTATGTCTATCAGGAAACCCAGATCGACAAGCTGACCGGGCTGCATGCACGCACCGCGATGGTCGGCAAGATCGCAGAAGCGGCATCCGCGACGATCCGCACGGGCGAACCCGTTTTCCTGATCGACATCGACATCGACCGCTTCAAGCAGATCAACGATTCCATCGGCTACAGCCAGGGCGACCAGCTGATCCGCGCCTTCGCCAAGCGGCTGAAGGAAATCATGCCGGAAGGCACCGAGATGGGCCGCATCGGCGCCGGCGAGTTTGCGGTGATGGTGCACGATACGCCCGAGATGGGCCCTGTCGACCGGCTGGTCGAAGACATGATCGACAAGCTGATGCAGCCCTATCAGCTTCCCTCTCACCTGCAGTCGGTGAACCTGTCGGTCGGCATCGTCGCCATGCCGAAGGACGGGCTCGACCCGGTGATCCTGCTGCGCCGCTCCAACCTCGCGCTCCAGCACGCGCGGGCCGGCGGAATCGGCAACTGGTCGGTGTTCCATCAGGAAATGGGGCTGGTCGCCGAATACCGGCAGTGGATCGAATCCGAACTGCACATCGCCTTCAAGCGGGGCGATTTCGTCGTGCACTACCAGCCGCAGCTCGACCTGCTGAAGGGCAAGACCGTGGGCTACGAGGCGCTGGTGCGCTGGCGGCACCCGGAACGCGGCATGATCCCGCCGCAGGAGTTCGTGCCCATCGCGGAAGAGACCGGCATGATCGGCCCCATCGGCGAATGGGTGCTGCGCAAGGCCTGCTCGGACGCGCACCTGCTGCCGGCCGACTGCTTCGTGGCCGTCAACATCTCGCCGGTCCAGTTCATGACCAAGGATTTTCTGGCACTCGTGCGCAACGTGATCGAGGCGACCGGGATCGAGCCGCATCGGCTGGAACTGGAAGTGACCGAGACGGCGATGATGCAGGATCGCGTCCGCGCCGCCTACATACTCGACGAGCTTGCCAGCATGGGCATCTCCGTCGCGGTGGACGATTTCGGCACCGGCTACTCAAACCTTTCCTATCTGATCGACTTCTCGTTCAAGAAGCTGAAGATCGACCAGTCGTTCGTCAAAAGGCTGGAAACCGACGCCAACTCGGGCGCGGTCGTGTCAACGATCGTGGGCCTGTCGCGTGCGCTGGGCGTGCACACCATCGCCGAGGGCGTGGAGACCGAGAACCAGGCGACGCTGCTGAAGGCCGCCGGGTGCGAGGTCGTGCAGGGCTATCTCTTCGGCAAGCCGGGACCGCTGGTGGTGAACAAGGAACAGCTGGAACCGCTGCGCAGGGCCGCCCTGCACTAACTCTTCCCAGGCTACAGCTACCTCACCGCCCAGAGAACCTTGAAGCGCTCGTCGCGGACGAGTTCGCCGTGGCGCGCGAAGCCTGTTTCGAGCGTGGCCTCGTAGGGCAGCGAGCGGTTGGCGACGAGGTAGAGCTTGCCGCCCGGCTTAAGCGCTGCGGACGCCGCACGGATGAAGCCCTCGCCTATGGAAGGCTCGGCGGCACGCCCCTGGTGGAAGGGCGGGTTCATCACGACCAGATCGTAGCGGCGCTCCACCGGCTCGCCCAGCAGATCGTACCACTGCACCTTGCTCTCGACGTCGCGCACCAGCGTGTTCATGTTGGCCTTGGCCGCCACGCAAGCAGGAAAGCTCGCCTCGAACAGGTCGATGGAATTTATGCCCGGAGCACGTTCGGCAAGCTTGACCGACAGATAGCCCCAGCCGGCGCCGAAATCGGCGGCATGGCCCTTGAGTCCGGCCGGCAAATGCTCGGCGAGCAGCTTCGAGCCTTCGTCGGCATGATCCTGCGAGAAGACGCCCGGAACCGTGAGAAAGCCGCCGTCAAGAATAAGCGGGGGGTTGGCCGCTTCAAGCGCCTCGACGAAAGCGTCGGCATCGTTGGGCCGCGTCAGCCAGAAGACGACGCCATGGTTCTTGGAGGCATGGTCGTCGCCGGGAAGCAGGCCGGCAATGCGCTTGCGCAGGCTTGCGATGCCGTCGGTCTTGCCGCCGGCCACCATGATGCGGCCGCCGGGCCGCGTGCGCTTCAGCGCCTCGCCCACCCACAACTCGTTCTGCCCCCTGTGGCGGCCCGCCAGCACCATCGCAAGATCGTAGCCCTCGCCTTCCGCCTGCGGGGCAAGCGCGTGGGTCTCACCCTCCAGCGCCCTGAAGGCCGGGCGGAAATCCTGCTGCAGCGTGAGCACGGCGGGAAAGGCTTCCGGGAGAGCAAAGCCGGGAGCTGCGTTGAGGAAGAGCACTTTCGCTTCGGCGCCGGGACCTTCGAGCATGCCTGCCTCGAAGGGATGGAAGAGCGTCTTGAGCGATCCGTCGTTCATGGGCATTCCTTCATGAGAAACGGGCGCAAGCCTTTCGGCTGCGCCCGCCCCCTTAAATTTCAAGCGTCAGAAAATCAGGCGTCAGCCTCTTCGGCGTCGGCGCTCTTCTTTTCCCTGACGAGTTCCTTGCCGGTCTCCTGATCGACGACCTTCATGGACAGGCGGACCTTGCCGCGCTCGTCGAAGCCCATCAGCTTGACCCAGACCTTCTGGCCTTCCTTGACCACGTCGGTGGTCTTCTGGACGCGGTCGGCGGCCAGCTGGGAAATGTGGACCAGACCGTCCTTAGGACCGAAGAAGTTGACGAAGGCGCCGAAGTCGGCGGTCTTGACGACCGTGCCCTCGTAGATCTCGCCCACTTCCGGCTCGGCAACGATGGTGTGGATCCACTTCTTCGCCGCCTCGATCTCCTTGGCGTTGGAAGAAGCGATCTTGACCGTGCCGTCGTCCTCGATGTTGATCTTGGCGCCGGTCTTTTCCACGATCTCGCGGATGACCTTGCCGCCCGAGCCGATCACGTCGCGGATCTTGTCGGTCGGGATCTGCATCACCTCGATGCGCGGAGCGAACTCGCCCAGCTCGGAGCGGCCCTCGGTGATGGCGTTGGCCATCTCGCCAAGAATGTGCTCGCGACCGCCCTTCGCCTGCTCGAGAGCGATCTTCATGATTTCCTCGGTGATGCCGGAAATCTTGATGTCCATCTGCAGCGAGGTGATGCCGGCAGTCGTGCCCGCCACCTTGAAGTCCATGTCGCCGAGGTGATCCTCGTCGCCCAGGATGTCGGACAGGACGGCAAAACGCTCGCCTTCCTTGATGAGGCCCATGGCGATGCCCGCAACCGGTTTCTGGAGCGGCACGCCGGCATCCATGAGAGCCAGCGAGGTGCCGCAGACGGTTGCCATCGAGGACGAGCCGTTCGACTCGGTGATCTCGGAGACGACACGCAGCGTGTAGGGGAACTGCTCTGCCGCCGGCAGCATCGGGCGGATGGCGCGCCATGCAAGCTTGCCATGACCGATTTCGCGACGGCCGGGCGAACCCATGCGGCCGGTCTCACCCACCGAATAGGGCGGGAAGTTGTAGTGGAGGAGGAAGGTTTCCTTGTAGGTGCCGGTCAGGGCATCGATGTACTGCTCGTCCTCGCCGGTGCCGAGCGTGGCGACAACGATCGCCTGCGTCTCGCCGCGGGTGAACAGGGCCGAGCCATGGGTGCGCGGCAGGATGCCGACTTCCGACACGATGGGGCGAACGGTCGACAGGTCGCGGCCGTCGATGCGGCTCTTGGTGTCGAGGATATTCCAGCGAACGATCTTCGCCTGAAGCTCCTTGAACACGGTGCCGACCTGCTCGGGCGACCACTTGGGCGTCTCGCCTTCGGCAGGCGCGAAGTGCGCCTTGACTTTCGCCTTCACGGCGTCGACGGCAGCGTAGCGTTCGGCCTTCTGCGTGTTCTTGTAGGCTTCGCGCAGCTCACCCTCGACGAGCTTGAGCATCTCGCCCTCGAGCTCGGAATAGTCGGGCGAGGTGAAATCGCGCGGGTCCTTGGCGGCAACTTCCGCCAGCTTGATGATCGCGTCGATCACCGGCTGGAACGCCTTGTGGCCGAACATGACCGCGCCGAGCATGACTTCCTCGGAAAGCTCATGGGCTTCCGACTCGACCATCATCACCGCGTCGGAGGTGCCGGCGATGACCAGATCGAGCTTCGACTCTGGCATCTCGTCGATGTGCGGGTTGAAGACGTACTCGCCGTTGATGTAGCCGACGCGGGCAGCGCCGATGGGGCCCATGAAGGGCACGCCGGAAAGCGTCAGCGCAGCGCTGGTGGCGACCATGGCCAGAACGTCCGGATCGTTCTCCAGGTCATGCTGGAGAACGGTGACGACGATCTGGGTGTCGTTCTTGTAGCCGTCGGCGAAGAGGGGACGGATCGGACGGTCGATGAGGCGGGAGACCAGCGTCTCCTTCTCGCTCGGACGGCCTTCGCGCTTGAAGTAGCCGCCGGGGATCTTGCCGGCCGCGAAGGTCTTTTCCTGGTAGTTGACGGTCAGGGGGAAGAAGTCGAGGCCGGGCTTGGGTTCCTTAGCGGAAACGACCGTGGCAAGCACAACGGTCTCGCCGTAGGTCGCCAGCACAGCGCCGTCAGCCTGACGCGCGACCTTGCCGGTTTCCAAAATGAGCGGACGGCCGCCCCACTCGATTTCCACTTTGTGGTGATTGAACATGTCTTGTCCTTCAATGCGGGAAAGCGCCGCGCCGCGTTGCGGCACGGGACGATCCCTGGCTTCGTTGCAGGACGAGCCACGGGCAAGACAACGGGACGCTTCTCTTCTTCATTTGAGCACCGCTTCGTCCGAAAACCGGCTTCCACCTTTCGGAACGATGCTCTGAACGGGGCGACGGTCAACCGCCGAAAGCGCCCTGCAATCCTGCCCCATGACCCTGTCCTGGGGCTGCTCCGCGATACTACCTTTGTCGATGCGGAGCCGTCGGGCCTCAGCGGCCCATATGATCGGCCGGCGAGGCTTTGCAGCGCCCGCCGGCCAAACTGTCTTAACGGCGCAAGCCGAGCTTCTCGATCAGCGTCTGGTAGCGGCCTTCGTCCTTGCGCTTGAGGTAATCAAGCAGACTGCGGCGCTGGGAGACGAGGGCAAGCAGACCACGACGGGAATGATTGTCCTTCTTGTGATCCTTGAAGTGTTCGGTCAGGTTCTTGATGCGCTCCGAAAGGATCGCGACCTGGACTTCCGGAGAACCGGTGTCGCCCTTCTGGGTCGCGAATTCGCCCATCAGTTCCTGCTTACGCTCTGCGGTAATCGACATCGCGCTTTTCCTTTTATGTTTGAGGAAACGGGTCGCCCACGGCCAGGATGTCGTCCAGCGGGGGCCGGTGAACATGCGCTCAAGAGCGAATGTTGCGCGGCATATAGTGTAAAAGCGGCGCGATTGCCAGCAAAATCGCAGGATTGCGCCGGCGCCGGCTCAGGACGCGTGTTCGGGTTCCGCGCTCTCGACCATTTCAGGCTCCAGCTTGGCCACCGGCATGGTGAAGCGGCATTCCAGCCCGTCGCGATGGAAGATGCGCTCGATCTCGGCGTCCAGCGTGCCGCCCAGCATGCGCTCGATGACTTCGGTGCCGAAGCCGGTGGTGACGGCACGCCGGCGCAGGCGCGGGACGACCTCCCGCCAGACGAGTTCCAGATTGTCGCCAGCACGCGTCCACGTGACCTTGAGCCTGCCGGAGGTCGAGGCGAACGCGCCGTATTTGGCCGCGTTGGTCGCCAGCTCGTGAAGCGCCAGACCGATGGTCTGGGCTGCCTGATTGGAGAGGCGGAACGGCTCGCCATCGATCTCCAGTCGGCTCGCGTCGCTGGGGCGGAACGGTCCTATCTGCACGCTGAGCAATTCGCGCAGCTCGACGCCCGCCACGCCGCCAGCGATCAGCAGGTCGGTGGAGCGGGCAAGTCCGTGCACGCGCTTCTGGAACGCATCCTGAAAGGCGGCGAATGTGCGGGCGTGGCGCGCGGTCTGCTTGGCGATGGACGACACGACCGTAAGCTGGTTCTTGGAGCGATGGGCGACTTCGCGCATCAGGAAGCGGATTTCGTTCTCGGCCGCCTGCCGGTCGCTGGAAGCCTGCGCCAGTGCATGCGAGACGGTTGCGATTTCCACGACCGGATACTCGATCGCGTCCACCTTCTCGCCGGCGCCCAGACGCTGGGCATCGCGTGCCAGCCTGCGGATGGGCCGGGCGATCTGGCGCCCGAGCACCCACGCCAAGAGGCCTCCCAAGGCAATGATGGCCAGCCCGCCAAGCGCCAGCACCCGAAGCGACCGCACCATCGGACCCTGCACCACGGCGGTAGGCGCCCAGACGATGGTCTCCCAGCCGCTGGTGGGGGAAGAAGCGCGTATCGTGTCGTAGTCGCGGCCATCGAACCGAACCGTCCTGCGCACTGCGGTTTCCGTGGGCTGGACCGCTTCCGAGAGGAAGAACGGCTTGCCGATGTCGGAGGACATGTAGGACGAGGCCAGAACCGCGCCCGCACGATCCACAAGCACCGCGTTCCAGCCGCCGCGCAGGTTCTGGCTGGCCAGCGAACCCGACAGCCGCTCCGCATCCTGTGTCAGGATGAGCAGCCGCACTCGGCTTTCGTCGTCGGGCAGCGGCAGCAAGACGTTGAACACCCACCTTTGCGCCGTCTGCCCGAGGAACCCGTCCGAAATTGCCGGCTCACCGGTGGCCAGCGCACGTTCGGCGGTCTCGATATCCGAGATCGGCTGAAGCGGCGTTCCAAACGGGACGCGCGTGTTCATCAACTGGTTCATGTCGCCATCGACGGCGATGAGATAGGCGTCCGTGCCCTCCAGCGCCTTGTTGGCCCTCATGTAGAAGTCGCGCAGGTCGCCCTGCCCCAGCGACCGCGAGGTCGCCAGAACGCGCAGTGTCGTGAGCATACCGGTCAATTGCCGGTCAACCGTCTCGGTAATCGACCCGGCGGTTGCTTCGGCAAGCGTGGTCACCATGGCCTGCTGGGCCTGGTTGTTGCGCTGCAGGAGAACGACGGCGAAGACGAGGGCGGGAATGATAATCGCCGCCATCAAAAGGGACAGCATCGCACTGATGGAAACATGCCCATAGCGACGGGAGGCGCTGGCCGGGGCGCGCTGCGCGGTGGGCTGCCCGTCGGGGCTCTGTCCTGTGGTCGCGCTCATCTCATGGCTCGTCGATGCACGTCATGTGGAAACAATGCCCGCACATGCCGTGCGCCGCCAGAAAAAATCAAGCCGTGAAGACCCGTTTCGGCTTGAACATGCCCGCCTCGATGGCTCCGATGGCGACGAGCCGGCCGCGCGCGAAGGCGCAGGCCTCGTCGGATTGCGCCGGCGCATCGCGTCCGCGCACGATCACCGCATTGCCCAGGCGCAGGCGGGCCGCCGCATCGTCGTTGACGACAACCTGCGGCAGGCAATCAAGCGCGGCTCCCGTGTCGATGAGAAGCGCGTCCATCACCTTCCACTGGTCGGGACCAGGGCGCGGCTTGCGGGGCTCCTCGCCCTCGGCGGCGGGTTCGGCTTCCTGCGGCACGGAGGCCATCGCCTCCTCGATTTCCGCCAGGGTGACCAGATCGTCCGTGGTGAAGGGATCGACCTCGGTGCGGCGCAACTCGGAGATGTGCCCGAAGCAGCCGAGGTCGCGGCCCATGTCGCGCGCCAGCGAGCGCACATAGGTGCCCTTGCCGCACTCGATCTCGAACACGGTGGCCTCGTCGCCGCGCATCTCGATCAGGTCGAAGCGTCCGATCTCGACCTCGCGGGCGGGGATTTCGATCGTCTCTCCCCCTCGCGCCAGATCGTAAGCGCGCTCGCCGGCGATCTTGATGGCGGAGAACTGCGGCGGGGTCTGCATGATGACGCCGGTATATTTCGGCATGGTCGCGCGGATTTCCGCCTCGGTAGGCCGCGTGTCGGAACGCTTCGTGACCTCGCCTTCGAGATCGTCGGTCGAACGCTCCTCGCCCCACGTCACGGTAAAGCGATACACCTTCGCGCCGTCCTGCACGTAGGGCACGGTCTTGGTCGCCTCGCCCAGCGCGATCGGCAGCATGCCGGAGGCGAGCGGGTCGAGCGTGCCGGCATGGCCGGCCTTGTCGGCGCCGAAAAGCCATTTGATCTTGGACACGGCCTCGGTGGAGCCCATGCCAAGCGGCTTGTCGAGGATCATCCAGCCGGAAACCGGCCGGCCCTTCTTCTTGCGATGGCGGGCCATCCTTATTCCTTTTCGTCGCCGTCGGTGTCGAGATCGCGCGCTACTTCGGGCGAGCGCAGCAGATCGTCGATCCGGGCCATGTTGTCGTAGCTGGTGTCGAGCCGGAAACGGAACTCCGGCATGTATTTCATCTGTCTCAGCGCACCCGAAACCCGGCCGCGGATGAATTTCGCATTTCTTGCCAATGCCTTGATGATGGCTTGGTCGTCGGCAGCGCCGAGCGGCGTGACGAAAGCCGTGGCGATCTTCAGGTCGGGCGACATGCGCACCTCCGAGATGGAGATCACCGTCGTCTCCAGAAGATCGTCGCGCACCTCGCCGCGCTGGAGCACGTCGGACAACGCATGGCGCACCTGCTCGCCGACGCGGAGTTGGCGCTGGGATGGTCCTGAACTGTCGAAGCGGGACATGGTCTTGGTATCCTCGGTCGTGGCGTCCGGGCTTGAACCGGTCATCCCTTCCACGCCTGCGGGGCGGCGGGTCGCCCCGCCGCCTTGCAATGCGTATCGTGCGGCAGCGCTAGAGCGTGCGCTTCACCATCTCGACGCGGAATGCCTCGATAACATCGCCGGCGCGAATGTCCTCGTAGTTGGCGAATGCCATGCCGCATTCCTGACCCACCGGCACTTCGGACACTTCGTCCTTGAAGCGCTTGAGCGTCTTGAGCGTGCCCTCGTGGATGACGACGTTGTCGCGGATGAGGCGGACGCCCGCACCACGCTCCATCTTGCCTTCCGTGACGCGGCAACCCGCAACCTTGCCGACCTTGGTGATGTTGAACACCTCGAGAATTTCGGCGTTGCCGAGGAAGGTCTCGCGGCGCTCCGGCGACAGCAGGCCGGACATGGCCGCTTTGATGTCGTCCACCAGATCGTAGATGATGTTGTAGTAGCGGATTTCGATGCCGGCCTGCTCGGATGCGTCGCGTGCCTGCTTGTTGGCACGAACGTTGAACCCGATGATGGCCGCGCCCGAGGTCTCCGCCAGCGACACATCGCTTTCGGTGATGGCGCCTGCGCCCGAATGGACGATGCGCGCACGCACCTCATCGGTGCCCAGCTTGTCGAGTGCAGAGACGATCGCCTCGATCGAACCCTGCACGTCGCCCTTGATGAGAAGCGGGAACTCCTTGAGACCGGAGGTCTGGAGCTGCGACATCATCTGTTCGAGCGAGCCGCGCTGACCCGCCTGGCGGGCAACCGACTTCTCGCGGGCGAGACGCTGGCGATACTCGGAAATCTCGCGGGCGCGTGCCTCGTTCTCGACCACCGCGAAGCGGTCGCCCGCCTGCGGCGTGCCCTGAAGGCCCAGAACCTCGACCGGCATGGAGGGACCGGCCTCCTTGACCTGGCCGCCATGGTCGTCGACCAGGGCGCGCACGCGGCCCCACTCGTTGCCGGCCACGAGGATGTCGCCGGTCTTGAGCGTGCCGGTCTGCACCAGCACGGTCGCGACCGGGCCGCGACCCTTGTCGAGCTTGGCCTCGATGACCACGCCTTCCGCGGTGCGGTCGGGATTGGCCTTGAGATCGAGAATTTCCGACTGCAGCAGGATCGCCTCGAGCAGCTTGTCGAGGTTGAGCTTCTGGGTGGCCGAAACCTCGACGTCGAGCACCTCGCCGCCCATCGATTCCACGAACACCTCGTGCTGGAGCAGTTCGGTGCGCACCTTCTGGGCGTTGGCGGCAGGCTTGTCGATCTTGTTGATCGCCACGATGATCGGCACACCGGCCGCCTTGGCGTGGTTGATGGACTCGATCGTCTGCGGCATCACGCTGTCGTCGGCGGCGACCACGAGGATCGCGATATCCGTCGCCTGCGCGCCACGGGCACGCATTTGGGTGAAGGCGGCGTGGCCGGGCGTATCGATGAAGGTGATCTTCTGCCCGTCCTGCTCGACCTGATAGGCGCCGATATGCTGGGTGATGCCGCCAGCTTCGCCGGCAACCACGTTGGCGTTGCGGATCGCGTCCAGAAGCGAGGTCTTGCCGTGGTCGACGTGACCCATGATGGTCACCACCGGCGGGCGCGACTTCAGATCCTCGGACTTGTCCTCAATGTTGAACATGCCTTCTTCGACGTCGGACTCGGCCACGCGCTTGACGGTGTGGCCAAACTCGGACGCGACCAGCTCGGCGGTGTCGGCATCGATCACGTCGCCGGGCTTCATCATCTGGCCCTGCTTCATGAAGAACTTGACGATATCGACGGCGCGCTCGGCCATACGGTTGGCGAGTTCCTGAATGGTGATCGTCTCTGGGAGGATCACCTCGCGCTGGATCTTCTCGCGCGTCTCGCCATGCATGGCGCGCTTGAACTTCTCCTGCCTGCGCCGCATCGACGACAACGAGCGACCGCGAGCCTCGTCACCGGAAAGTGCGGCGTTCAGGGTGAGCTTGCCACGGCGACGGTCATCCTCGCCCTTGGTCTTGACCGGCTTAGGCGCCGCGACCTCGGGCTTGATGGGACCGCGCTTGACCGCGCCGCCCTTGGGTTTCTCGTCTTCTTCTTCGGCAACAACCGGCTCAGCAGCCGGCGCCCGGCGGCGGGCTTCCTCTTCGGCGCGGCGGCGCGATTCAGCCTCGGCCTGAAGCCGGGCTTCCTCGTCGGCCTGACGGCGCGCGCTTTCCTCGCGCTCGCGGCGGCGGCGCTCTTCGTCCTCGGCACGGCGCTGCGCGTCCTCGGCGGCGCGCTTGCGCTCCTCGACCTCGCGCACCTTGGAGTCCTGGAGCGCGCGGCGGCGCGCCTCCATCTCCTCGGTGGAGAGCTCGTTGAGAACCATGCCCGAACGCGACGAAGGCGGGGCGGGGCGCGGAGCCGGCTGTGGCGCCTGCGGTGCGGCGACAACAGGAGCAGCGGCGGGCTGCGGGGCGCGCGGCTTCAACGCGATGGCCGGCGCAGGTGTCTCCTGCTTCTCGCCGGGCATCGAGAACTTGCGCTTTTTCGTCTCGACGACGACAGCCTTCGTCCGCCCGTGCGAGAAGTTCTGCCGGACCGTGCCCTGCTCCATGCCTGGGCGCTTCATCGTCAGCGTCTTCTTCGGGTTTACGCTCAGCGTCTTGTCGTCTTTGGTATCGCTCATTCCGTATCCTCTGCGGCGTCATCGAGATCGCCGGTTGCCGCAATCATCGTCCGGTCTTCGGGGGAACCGCCCCTGTATCGGTCAAGCGCCACCACGCGCTTGAGCACAGCCTTGCCCGTATCTCCGGCGAGCACGGCTGCATGTATCACATTTGTACCCCCCAATGCCAAACCCAATTCGGCCTCCGAAAAGAGTTTGTATGAGGGGATGGAAGGCCCTTCCTGCCAGACAACGGCACGCCGCGCCTGGTCGATCTTGCGCACGCCATCGGGCGAAGCCTCCACGGCGTGAAGCACCAGTGCCGCCTTGCCGGTGCGCACCGCACTATCGACCTTGGCAGCGCCGAGCACGACCTGCCCGGCCTTACGCGCAAGCCCCAGCGAACCCAGCGCCGCGCGCGCCAGAAGCATGTCGACCATGCCGCCCAGATCGTCGGGCAGCGTCACCTTGGCCTTGAAGGCGCGGGAGAACAGGTTCTTTCGGGCGGCTTCCTCGACGTGAAGCCGGTCAGCCGTGACCCAGCAGCCCCGTCCGGGAAGTTTCCGCTTGAGGTCGGGAACGACGGACATGTCGGGACCCGCGACGAAGCGCAGCAAGCCTTCCGGCTCGCCCGCCTGGCGCGTCACTATACATGTGCGTTCGTTCATCTCGTTCAAGGGGTCTCCCGGCCGGACGCATAATCATGCCCCGGCCGCTTCCTCTGCGTTCTCTTCCTCTTCGCCTTCGGCGACGAGGTCTTCCTCGGAAATCCAGCCCATCTTCAGGCGGGCGGCGACGACCATCTGCTCGGCATCGGCGCGGCTGACGCCGAAATCGGCCAGAACGCCCGGGAAGAACTTGGTTTCCCCGTCCTTGCGCTCCTTCCAGCCGACGAGATCGTCGACCGCGTAGCCGGCGAAGTCCTCGATGGTCTTCACACCGTCCTCGCCAAGCGTGACCATCATCGCGGTGGTTACGCCGGGGATTTCGCGAAGCTCGTCCTCGACGCCCAGCGCGCGGCGCTTCTCGTCGTGCTCGGCTTCAATCCGGTCCAGATATTCGCGGGCGCGCATCTGGATTTCCTCGGCGGTGCCCTCATCGAAACCGTCGATGGAGGAAATCTCGTCGGCATCGACGTAAGCCACTTCCTCGACGGAGGTGAAGCCTTCCGAGGCCAGCACCTGGCCGACCATCTCGTCGACGTTGAGCGCGTCCATGAAGAGGTTCGAGCGCTCGACGAATTCCTTCTGGCGGCGCTGCGATTCCTCTTCCTCGGTCAGGATGTCGATATCCCAGCCGGTGAGCTGCGAGGCGAGACGCACGTTCTGGCCGCGACGGCCGATGGCCAGTGAAAGCTGGTCGTCTGGCACCACCACCTCGATGCGCTCGGCATCCTCGTCCAGCACGACCTTGGCGACTTCCGCCGGCTGCAGGGCGTTGACGATGAAGGCTGCCGCGTCCTGCGACCACGGGATGATGTCGATCTTCTCGCCCTGGAGCTCGCCGACGACTGCCTGCACGCGCGAACCGCGCATACCGACGCAGGCGCCCACGGGGTCGATCGAGCTGTCACGCGAGATCACGGCGATCTTGGCGCGCGAACCCGGATCGCGGGCCACCGACTTGATCTCGATGATGCCGTCGTAAATCTCCGGCACTTCCATGGTGAACAGCTTCGCCATGAACTGCGGATGGGTGCGCGACAGGAAAATCTGCGGGCCGCGCTGCTCGCGGCGCACGTCATAGACATAGGCGCGGACACGGTCACCATACTTGAAGTTTTCGCGCGGGATCAGCTCGTCGCGGCGGATGATGGCTTCGCCGCGGCCCAGATCGACCACCACGTTGCCGTATTCCACGCGCTTGACCGTGCCGTTGACGATCTCGCCGATGCGATCCTTGTATTCGTCATACTGGCGGTCGCGCTCGGCCTCGCGCACCTTCTGCACGATGACCTGCTTGGCCGACTGCGCGGCGATGCGACCGAAATCCATCGGCGGCAGCTGCTCGGCAATGAAGTCGCCGACCTGCGCGTCGGGGTTGCGCGTGCGGGCATCGACCAGCGAAATCTCGCGGGCGTATTCGTCGACGTTCTCCACCACTTCCATCAGGCGCTGAAGCTTCATCTCGCCGGTGTTCGGGTTGATGTCGGCGCGGATGTTGGTCTCCTGGCCGTAGCGCGAGCGCGCCGCCTTCTGGATGGCGTCGGCCATCGCGGCGATGACGATCTGCTTGTCGATCGACTTTTCGCGCGCGACCGCATCGGCGATCTGCAGAAGCTCCAGCCTGTTTGCACTGACTGCCATTTCGGTCTCCTCGGGCATTTCCGCCGGCCTTGCGGCCGGTTGCTCGTTAGCTTGCGTTTTCGTCTTCGTCCTGCACGTCGGCCTCGGCCTCCACGCGCATCTTCTTGGCCTGCTTGTCCTTCTTCAGCGTCTCGCTGATGAGGTCGTCGGTCAGGATCAGCTTGGCATCCGCGATGGCATCCCACGGCACCCGCACGACGGGCTCGTCGCCGTAGCTGGCCTGATCGCGCTCTATCGTCAGGCCGTCCTCGTCGGTCGCGGCGATCTTGCCGCGAAAGCGCTTGCGCTCCGCCACCATGACCGCGGTCTCCATCTTCACCAGATGGCCGACAGCCGCCTCGAAATCGCTCTTTCGCACGAGCGGCCTGTCGATGCCGGCTGACGAAACCTCGAGATGATACGCCTTCTCGATGGGGTCTTCCACGTCCAGCACCGGCGAGACGGCGCGGCTGACCTCTTCGCAGCCCTCGACATCCATGGTGCCGTCGAGGCGTTCCGCCATGATCTGCAGCGTCAGCCCGTTCTGGCCCGACAGCCGCACGCGCACCAGGCGAAAACCGATCGCAGACAGCACGGGCGCGACGATCGCGGCAACGCGCGCATCGATACCGGTTTCGCGAATAAGGCGGTCGTCGCCCTGTTGCAGTTCAGCCATCTCGTCTCCAGAGGGCCGGCGGCTAACAAAAAAGAGCGGGACCGGGTGGACCCACTCTTCGCCTTACCGACCAAGAATTTGACGCTGATATAAACCAGACCGGGCCGTATATCAAGGTCCGCCGCAAACGGGGCGTTTGGGCTTTGCGCTTGTCCACGGCTCTTGATAGCGTGCCGCGCTTCCGAAGCAAGACCGACCGCGCCATCGATGACATCGAAAAAGGACACGCTGCTCGACCGTCTCGGTCGTTCCCTCGCACGCCGGCTGCAAAGCGAATCGTCGGGTTACGAGCCCTATACGCCGTCCGATCCGGACACGCTGCGCAGGACGCTGCAATCGGGCGACATCCTCCTGATCGAGGGCAACCAGAAGATTTCCGCCGCGATCAAGTACCTGACGCAGTCCACGTGGTCGCATGCAGCGCTCTATGTCGGCGACACGCTGCCCGAGCCGGAGGACGGCTCGGAGAGGCCGCGTCTCGTCGAGGTCAATCTGGGCGAAGGCTGCGTCGCCGTCCCGCTATCCAAATACCGCAGCTACAACACGCGCATCTGCCGCGCCTCCGGCCTGACGCCCGAGGACAGGAAGCACATCGTGGATTTCATGGTGTCGCGGCTGGGCCTGCGATACGACACCAAGAACATCATCGACATGCTGCGCTATTTCCTGCCGACGCCGCCGGTGCCGGTGCGCTGGCGCAGGCGCATGCTGGCCTTCGGCTCTGGAGACCCGACACGGGCGATCTGCTCCTCGATGATCGCGGAGGCCTATGGCGAGATCGGCTATCCGATCCTGCCCGAAATCACCCGCGCGCCGGGCCGTGCCTCGGCGCAGTCGAACTATTCGCGCGCCGAGATCATGCACATACGGCATCACTCTCTCTACACCCCGCGCGATTTCGACCTGTCGCCCTACTTCCAGATCGTGAAGCCGACGCTGGTCTACGGCTTCGACTACAAGGCGGTGGTTTGGGCGAGCGATGCCCCGGAACCTTTGCCGCCAGCCGGAGCCGCCACGCATGGCGGCCCGGAGGCAGGCGACCCGGCACTGCGCGACTGAATGCTCAGTCCGTCTGCGGCGCGACCCGCAGAATGCCGCCATTGGCCTCGTCGGTGGCGACGTAAATCGCCCCGTCGGGACCCTGCGCGACATCGCGGATGCGCAGGCCCAGCGGCTCCAGCAGCCGCTCCTCGTGGGTGACGCTGTCGCCGTCCAGTTCGAGCCTCACGAGCGCGGTCGAGGCGAGGCCGCCGACGAAAAGATTGCCCTGCCATTCCGGAAACGCGTCGCCGGAGTAGAAAGCCATGCCGGACGGGGCTATCACCGGGGTCCATTCGTAGATCGGATCGACCATGCCCTCGGCCGAGCTGATGCCTTCGCCGATGGTGTCGCCGCTGTATTCCACTCCGAAGCTGGCAACCGGCCAGCCATAATTAGCGCCCGGCTCGATCACGTTCAGCTCGTCACCGCCGCGCGGACCATGCTCGATCTCCCAGAGCACGCCGGTCTCGGGATGAAGGGCTGCCGCCTGCACGTTGCGCACGCCATAGGCCCAGATTTCGGGTAGCGCGCCATCCTGCCCGACAAAGGGATTGTCCTGCGGAACCGAGCCGTCGGGATTGATGCGCGCGATGGTGCCGATGTGCGAGTCCGTATCCTGCGCCATGTCGCGGAACTGGCGCGAGCTCCTGTCGCCCATGGTGACGAAGAGATGGCCATCATTGTCGAAGACGAGGCGCGAGCCGAAATGGGCAGTGCTCTGGACCTTGGGCTGCTGGGAGAAGATGACCTCGACCTCTTCGAGCGCGGTGGCATCTTCGTTGAGCTGGCCGCGTGCGACCGCGGTGCTGTTGCCGCCGTCGCCAGCCTCGGCAAATGAGAGATAGACCAGCCGGTTGTCGGCAAAGTCGGGGTCGAGGGCGACGTCGAGCAGGCCGCCCTGCCCGCGCGCGTCGACCTGCGGCACGCCCTCGATCGGCTCCGACAGATTGCCTTCCGCATCCACAAGCCGCAGCGCGCCGGCCCGCTCGGTCACCAGCATGCCCTCATCGCCCGGAAGGAACGCAATGGCCCATGGATTTGCGAGCCCATCGACGACCGTCGATACCTGGATCGTGCCGCGCTCGGTTTCGAATGTTTCGTCCACGGCATGGGCGGGGCTGGCGATCATAAGCGCCATCGGCGCAGCGGTGATGAGGAATGCGGATCGCAACATCGTCAATGTCCTTTTGTTATTTTGTCGTTCGATAGGCAGACAGGTAAGGCGGCCGCGGCGCAGGGGTTCCCCCTCACGGAATGTTGACCCGCTATTGTGATGACCTATGGCCACAGGCTCGCTGCCCCGCCTGGCACGTGCCAAATGGGAGTGGCTATACCAATTGGTAAAGATTGGGGCATTAGAGGCTGCTTACAGAGGCGCGGGATCGGCACGGCGAAACCTGCCATCGCATTCCCGCCTCACTGTTTAACCAGCGTTTAATTACGTAGGGTTAGCTTTAATGGAACGGCGCAGCTCGGCTGGATCGGGCTCGCGCAAAGGAACGTCTGCGCTCGGGCTGTAGGCCCTGCGTGGCGGGGAACTGGGTTGGGCATAGGTAGACTGATGATGCAGGCCTCGGAACAGCCTGAACCACGCCGTGCGGACACGATGGTCAACCGTCCCGACACGGCCACGACCGTCGTGCTCACCATGAGGCAGCTTGGCATCGTGCCGCTGCCGCGCAACTACGAGCTGTTCTACGAAGCCGTCACCACGGGAAACCGGGAGCTAACCGACGCGCTTTCCGCACTGGGCGGCCGGCCGACCCAGAAGCAGATCGACGAGGTGGCGCACCGCTTCCTCAATCGCGGCAACGAGCATGCGGCCGATGAGGCGCGCGACACCATCAGCACCAAGCTCGACGAAATCCTCGGATTGCTCAAGAAAGAGCGCAATTCGATGGAGACCTACGGCAAAATCCTGGGCGAAACCTCGAACGGACTGACGGGCCGGCAGGCCATCACCCGCGAGTTCCTGGAAAAGATCGTCAGCGTGACGGCCACGGCCACCCGCACCTCGATCGAAAGCCAAAGCAACATCGTTTCGTCTATAACCGACAAGTCGCAGGAGCTGCACGAGGTCAAGTCGAAGCTTGAGGAGTACAAGCGGCTGGCCGACACCGATGCACTCACGCAGATCCAGAATCGCCGTGCTTTCGACCGTGCCGTGTCTGCGATCTACGAAAGCAATCGGGGCATAGCCTTCGGCGCGCTGATCCTCGCGGACATCGACAGCTTCAAGACCGTCAACGACCGTTTCGGCCATCCGGTAGGCGACCGCATCATCCAGATCGTCGCGAGCATCATTCGCTCGACCGTCAAGGATGGGACGTTCGTGGCGCGGACGGGCGGCGAGGAATTCGCCGTCATCCTGGAAGGCTCAGGCGAGGACGCGACCCACAGGCTGGCCGACGAAATCCGGCAGGCCATCATGGAAGCGCCCTTCGTCAACGTGTCGAACGGCACCAATTACGGCCCGATCACGGTTTCGCTGGGCATATGCATGGCCACGCAGGCGCGCGGGCCGGACGATCTCTACGTGAAGGCCGACCGGGCGCTCTATGCCTCCAAGGCGGCCGGACGCAACCGCGTCACGCGGTTCTCGTCGATCAACGAGGGTGCGTTTTCCAAGAGCTGGCTGCTCTATCGCAGCAAGTGAGCGTCGGTCAGCGAGCCGAAAGATAGGGGCCCACCGTGATGAGCCCTATCGCCACGATGGCTGCGAGGATGCCGAGGCCCTGCAGCGTATGCACCTTCTCGCCGAACCACAGGAAGGCGACGAGGTTGACCGCGACCAGCTGGATGACCGCCGACAGGCTCAACGCCACGCCCATGCCGAACTCGCGTATCAGACGCAGCATGATGAGGTTTCCGGCCGTGTAGAGGGCAAGAACGAGCGCAAGCCGCCAGTGGGTGGGCGCCATCGTCCAGCCCTTGGCAGCGCTGGCCGCGAGAACGAAAATCACGGTCGATGCACCGAGTTGAAGCAGGCCCGAATAGGTCACGGTATCTCCGGCAGAACAGGACGGCGCATGCGACGCTTGCGCATCTTCGATCTGCTCCCACCGCCGCGTTTCGTCAAGCGCGAGGCGTTGCCAGAGCGGCCGCGATCATGTACCAGCACCGACTTTCTTAACCCGACGTAAGATTCCGGCCAGCTAAATGAGCTAGGCGGTTGCGGGTGGCGCATCGTCGCCGACATGACAGGCAACACATGGCAGGCAGCATAACCACGTCGATCAGCCGCAGAGTCGGTTCAAGCCTGCGCCTGCGCGTCCTGATGCTCACGCTTGCCGCCTTCGTGGCGGTTGCCGTTCCGGCCGCTGCGGCCTTCGTGTGGATCGTGGATCGTACGGTGGTGACGCTGGGCACCATGTTCGCCGAGCGCCAGATTCTCTATGACCGCTATCGTGGGCTGGAGGTGCTGCGCCGCGAGGTGGCGCTGGCCGAGACGCTGATGCGCTCACCCACCATCATCGACTGGGCGCTCGACGAATTCGACCGCGACCGCTACGCGCGCGGCATCGCGGAGCTGGAGCATTTCCGACGCACCTTCGTGGATCGCAGCTACTTCTTTGTCGTCGGCGCTTCCGGCAACTACTATTTCAACGACCATGACGGCACCTATACCGGCGCGCAGCGGCGCTATGCCGTCTCGCCCGCCAACCCCAACGACGAGTGGTACTACAAGACGCTGGCGGCAGGCCCCGGCTGCCACCTCAACGTCAACCATGACGACGTGCTGAGCGTGACCAAGGTGTGGATGAACTGCGTCGTCGAGCATGAGGGGCGCATACTCGGGCTCGTGGGCACCGGCATCGACCTGACGATGTTCCTGCGCAACGTGGTCGAGACCGACCAGAACGGCGTCGAGAGCATGTTCGTGGACCGGTCGGGCGCGGTGCAGGCCAGCCGCGACGAGAGCCTCATCGACTTTCGCAGCCTGACCAAGGAGGACGACGCCAAGACGACCTTCTTCCAGCTGCTCGAAAACGCCGGCGACCGCACGGCCTTCGCGGCTATGATGCGCGAGGTGACCGACCAGGGCACCGATGCCGCGTCGGCGCGCTTCATGAACGTCAACGGCACGAAGATGCTGGTGGGGATCGGCCATCTGCGCGAGCTGGGCTGGTACAACGTCACCATCATGGATGTCGACCAGATCATCGATCGCCGCCTGTTCGGCCCCATCGCGTGCCTGCTGGGCCTGATGATGCTGGCCGCAGCGGCACTGGTGACCCTGCTGTTCAAGCGCAGCGTGCTCGACAGGCTGCAACGGGCGGAGGCGTCGATGCAGCGCATCGAGGCAGGCGACTTCTCGCAATCGGTCGAGGAACGGGGGACGGACGAGATCGCCCGGCTGTCGCGTGCCCTCAACCGGATGGCGCTCGCCGTCGGCACGGATCGCGCAGAGCTGGAAGAGGCCGTGCGCCAGCGCACGGAACAGCTCGAGCGCATCGCCTATGTCGACCAGCTGAGCGGCGTGCTGAACCGCCGCGGCTTCATCGAGGCCTATACGCAGGAAGAGCGACGCCTCGCCATCGACGAGGCCCTGCCCGGTCTCCTGATCCTCGACATCGACAACTTCAAGACGGTCAACGACAACCATGGCCACATCGTCGGCGACGAGGTGATCGCCGAGGTAGCCAGGCGCCTGCTGGACGTCACGCGTGAGCAGGATCTGTGCGCGCGCTGGGGTGGCGACGAGTTCGTCGTGATCGTAAAATCCTGCGATGCGCGCGCGCTGGCCGGCATCGGCAGCAAGATCCTCGACGCGATCCGCGCCCGCCCGGTCGAGCTTCTCGACGGCACGATGCTGCGCATCGGCACGTCGATCGGCGCGCATCTGGTGGAGCCGGCCGATACGCTGGAAAGTGCGGCGAGCAAGGCCGACCTCGCGCTCTATGCTGCCAAGCGGCAAGGCCGCAACCGCATGGTCGTATACGACCGCGAGGCGCACGGCCCCGCCAAGGTCAGCGACGTGGCCTGAAGCTATTTGGTGCCGTACATGCGGTCGCCCGCATCGCCGAGGCCCGGCACGATATAGCCCTTCTCGTTGAGCTTCTCGTCTATCGACGCCGTGAAGACCGGCACGTCCGGATGCGCCTTCGTGAAGCGCTCGATACCCTCCGGTGCGGCCAGAAGGCACAGGAAGCGCAGGTTGGTCGCGCCGCGCTCCTTGAGCTTGTCGATGGCTGCTATGGCGGAGTTGGCGGTCGCCAGCATGGGATCGACCACAATGACGAGGCGATCTTCCAGATTGCTGGGCGCCTTGAAGAAATACTCCACCGCCTGAAGCGTATCGTGGTCGCGGTAAAGCCCGATATGGGCGACGCGCGCCGCCGGGACGAGATCGAGCATGCCGTCAAGCAGCCCGTTGCCGGCGCGAAGCACCGAGGCGAAGACCAGCTTCTTGCCTTCCAGGGTGGGCGCCTCCATCGGCATCAGCGGGGTCTCGATGGTGCGCGTCGTCAAATCCAGGTCGCGCGTGACCTCGTAGCACAGCAGCAGCGATATCTCGCGCAGCAGCCGCCGGAAGCCGGCCGTCGAGGTCTCCTTGTCGCGCATGATGGTGAGCTTGTGCTGGACAAGCGGGTGATCGACGACCGTGACGCCCTTCATGTTTCTTTCTCTCCGAACAGATTGATCGGCGCGATAGTAGCGGCAGATGCGCCGGCGAGATACCGCGCCGGCTGCCGCAACCACAGTTTTGTCAGGCTTTGGGCGCGGCCGCGTCCAGCCTGGCGAGCAGGGCGGTGCGCGTCTTCCTGTCCACGAAGGCGGCTTCGATGGCGGTGCGCGTCACCGCATGCAAATCCTTCTGCGACAGGCCGAAATGCTCGGCCGCGACCTCGTATTCGCGTTTCAGCGTCGTCCAGAAATAGGGCGGGTCGTCGGAGTTGAGCGTGACCTTGCAGCCCGCCTTGCGCAGGGCCGGGAACGGATGTTCGGCAAACGAAGGAAAGACCTTCAGCTCGATGTTGGAGACCGGACAGACCTCCAGCACGATCCCCTCCTCCGCGATGCGCCTGACGAGATCGGGATCCTCGATGGCGCGGACGCCGTGGCCGATGCGGGACGGGCGGATATGGTCCAGCGCGTCGCGAACGCTTTCCGCCCCGCCGAACTCACCCGCGTGGATCGTGATGCCCAGCCCAGCCTCGCGCGCGATCTCGAAGGCGCGGACGTAGTCCTCCATAGTACCGATGCGCTCATCGCCCGCCACGCCGAAGCCGGTGACCAGCGGATGGCCGCAGGTGGCGGCAAAGCGCGCCGCCTTCTCGATCGATTCGACGCCGACATGGCGCACGCCGGTCACGATCATCCTGCCCTCGATGCCGGTCTTGGCCTTGGCGCGGGCCATGCCCTCGCCAAGCGCGTCGGTGTAGGCCTTGGGCGACAGGCCCGCCTTCATCGCATGGTCGGGCGAGGTGAAGACCTCCGAATAGATCGCGCCGTCGCGGGCAAGGCTGGTAAGGTAGTGCTCGGAAAGCCGGGCATAGTCTTCCTCGGTGCGAAAAAGGTCTGCTGCAAAGTCGTAGGCGGCCAGAAAGGACGTGAAGTCGTGCCACACGAACGAGCCATCCTTGATGAACGGCTCGGTAGACTGGTTGTATTTTCGCGCCTGCTGGATAACCAGCTCGGGCGCGGCGGCCCCCTCGATGTGGCAATGCAGTTCGGCCTTCAGCGCCATCGCAGTCTCCAGTGTCGTCTGCCGCGAGGCGCGGCCGTTCATCGCGGCATCGACAATAGCGCCCCGTTTCCCGATCGGCTATGGTCCCGCCGAAATTCGAACGGGTGAAGATATGTCGGAACAGCGCACGACCGCCACGGGCGGCATGGAAACGGCCTACGGCTTTCGCGAGGTCGGCGCGGGCGAGAAGCAGGGCCTCGTCAACGAGGTTTTCCACAAGGTCGCAGGCCGCTACGATTTGATGAACGACCTGATGTCGGGCGGGCTGCACCGGTTGTGGAAGGACGCCATGGTGACATGGCTGAACCCGCCGAAGCAGCCGGGCTGGCGCGTGCTGGACGTAGCCGGCGGCACCGGTGACATCGCGTTTCGCATGATCGAGGCGTCCGGCCGTAACGGACATGCGACCGTGCTCGACATCAACGGATCGATGCTTGGGGTGGGCGAGGAGCGCGCGCAAAAGCGCGGGCTGGCCGACAATATCGACTTCGTGGAGGCGAATGCCGAGGAGCTTCCGTTCGAGGATCGCAGCTTCGACGCCTATACGATCGCGTTCGGCATCCGCAACGTGCCGCGCATCGAAAAGGCGCTGGAAGAAGCCTATCGCGTGCTCAAGCCCGGCGGGCGTTTCCTGTGCCTGGAATTTTCCGAGGTCCAGATGCCGCTTCTGGACAAGGCGTACGAGGCCTGGTCTTTCAACGCCATACCGCGCATCGGCGAAATGGTTGCCGGCGAGGGCGAGCCCTACCGCTATCTGGTCGAATCGATCGCTCGCTTCCCCAACCAGCAGAACTTCGCCGCGATGATCCGCAAGGCCGGCTTCGACCGGGTGACGTGGCGGGATTATTCGGGCGGCATCGCAGCGCTTCATTCCGGCTGGAAGCTGTGAGGCGGCCGGCCCTATGAGCACACCAGCAGCCTATTTCCGGCTGGCCCGCGCCGGCTGGATCCTGACACGCGAGGGCGTCTTCGCCTCCCTGCCCGGAGACCAGCTCACCGGCCTTCCCAAGTCCGGCTGGCGGATGGCGAAGCTGCTTGCCCGGGGAAGAGCCAAGGGCAGCGAGCGCAGCCTGCGCATGTCGCGCGCCATCGACAAGCTCGGCCCGTCCTACGTCAAGCTGGGGCAGTTCCTCGCCACGCGGCCCGACGTGGTGGGCGCCGAGGTGGCAACCGACCTCGCCAACCTTCAGGACCGGATGAAGACCTTCCCGACGGCGGAAGCGGTGGCCGAGATCGAGGAATCGCTGGGCCGGCCGATGAGCGAGCTTTTCGCGCATTTCGACGAGCCAATCGCGGCCGCCTCCATCGCGCAGGTGCATCCGGCCTCGGTTGCGCGCGACGGGGCGCCGCAGAAGGTGGCGGTCAAGGTCATCCGTCCCGGCGTGCGGCGGCGCTTCTACAACGATCTCGAAAGCTACTTCCTCGCCGCGCGGCTGCAGGAACGTTTCTTGCCGGCCACCAGGCGGCTGAAGCCGGTGGAGGTGACCCAGACGCTGGCGCAGACCACCAAGATCGAAATGGATCTGCGGCTGGAAGCGGCCGCCCTGTCCGAGCTCGGCGAGAACACGAAGGACGATCCCGGTTTTCGCGTGCCATGGGTGGACTGGGAGCGCACCGGCCGCGACGTCGTCACCATGGAGTGGATCGACGGCGTCAAGATGAACGACATCGAGGGGCTGCGAGCGGCAGGGCACGACCTGAAGGCACTGGGGGCGTCGCTGATCCAGTCGTTCCTGCGCCACACGCTGCGCGACGGCTTCTTCCATGCCGACATGCATCCCGGCAACCTGTTCGTGGAAGCCGACGGCACCATCGTGGCGGTGGACCTCGGCATCGCCGGCCGGCTGGGCAAGAAGGAGCGCCGCTTCCTCGCCGAAATCCTCTACGGTTTCATCACGCGCGACTATCTGCGCGTGGCAGAGGTGCATTTCGAGGCCGGCTACGTGCCGCGCAGCCATGACGTGCACGCCTTCGCGCAGGCCATCCGCGCCATCGGCGAACCGATCCACGGGCAGCCTGCCGAGACGATCTCGATGGCGCGCCTGCTCACCCTGCTATTCGAGGTAACCGAACTCTTCGACATGGCGACGCGGCCCGAACTCGTGCTGCTCCAGAAGACCATGGTGGT
Organism: Neoaquamicrobium microcysteis; assembly: GCF_008180155.1. GTDB lineage: Bacteria > Pseudomonadota > Alphaproteobacteria > Rhizobiales > Rhizobiaceae > Aerobium > Aerobium microcysteis. The sequence goes on from NZ_VSZS01000068.1 coordinate 537,763, forward strand.
GGTGGAGGGCGTGGCGCGCACGCTGGACCCGGCCTTCAACATGTGGAAGGCGTCGGAGCCGGTCGTGGGCGACTGGATCAGGGCCAATCTGGGTCCCCGCGGTCTTCTTGAGGATGCAAGGGATGGTGCGGGAGCGCTTCTGTCTCTCGCCCGCCAGGCCCCGGAGATCGCCGCGCGCACCGAAAGGCTGTCGCGCGAGATCGATGCGATGGCGGAAAACGGGCTACGTTTCGACGACGACACGGCGGCGCGGATCGGCAAGGCCGAGGCACGCCACACCCGCTCCGGACGCGTGGCGCTCTGGGTCATTGCCGCGACGCTCGTGTTCATTGCCTGGCAGATCACGTGATTGCAACGCCATCATTGATAGCATTGCAATCAAACCCTATCGGTCATATCTTGTCGATCGACAGGAGGCAGCCATGGGCAGCATGACCGTTCGAAAGATCGATGACGAGGTGATGCGCGACCTGCGGATCAGCGCGGCAAAGCGCGGCGTATCCATGGAACAGGAAGCGCGCGACCGTCTGCGCAGACCGCTGCAGGAGTCGGAGAAAGCCGAGGTGCCTACTTCCGACAGTGTGGATGTTCAGACGAGGGTCAATGAAATCCTTGCATTCGGTCGGCGCCTACCCAACGTCGAATTCGACCAGAAGCAGGTTTTCGACGAACTCTATGAATATCTTGAGCGCGAATGATCGCACTTGATTCTTCTGCGATTGTTGCAATCCTCAAGCAGGAGTCGGATGCGGGTCTGATCGCGCGAGCCCTTGCCGAAGAACGTCGACTGTTTATGAGCGTCGGTTCGTACATCGAATGCGCGATAGTTATCGGCTCCAAGCTCGGCGACCGGGGCATGAAGGAGTTTCGCGCGCTCCTCGCACACTTGCGGGTGGAACTCGTCCCAGTCGACGAACGGCAGGCATTGCTCGGTGTCGAGGCACATCGCCGCTACGGTCGCGGTTCCGGACATCCGGCCAGCCTAAACTTCGGAGACTGCTTCTCCTACGCGCTGGCGAAATCGCGAAACCTGCCGCTCCTGTTCAAGGGCGACGATTTCGTCCATACCGACATCGAACCGGCCCTCAAACCGGCCTGAGGCGGCGCAGACATGACCCTTTCCGGCAAACGCATCCTGCTCATCATCGGTGGCGGCATCGCGGCCTATAAGTGCCTCGACCTCATCCGCCGCCTGCGCGAGCGCGGGGCTTCGGTGCGCTGCGTGATGACATCCGCCGCTCAGGAGTTCATCACCCCGCTGGCGGTCGGTGCACTTTCGGCCGACCACGTCTTCACCGACCTGTTCGACCGGCAGGACGAACACGATATCGGCCATATCCGCCTGTCGCGGGAGGCCGACCTGCTGGTCGTCGCGCCCGCGACGGCCGACCTGATGGCCAAGATGGCGAACGGGCTTGCCAACGATCTCGCCTCGACCGTGCTGATGGCGACGGACAAGAAGGTGCTCGTTGCGCCGGCGATGAACCCGCGCATGTGGGCCCATCCTGCGACCGCGCGCAACCGCACGACACTGGAAGCCGACGGCATCGCCTTCGTCGGACCTGCGCGCGGTGAAATGGCCGAAAGCGGAGAGGCGGGCGAAGGCCGCATGGCCGAACCTCTCGACATCGTAGCGGCCATTGAGGGGCGGCTGGCGCCTTCGGCAAGGCCGCTGGCCGGCAGGCGGATCGTCGTGACCTCCGGCCCCACCCACGAACCTATCGACCCGGTGCGCTACATCGCCAACCGCTCGTCGGGCAAGCAGGGCCACGCCATCGCGGCAGCGCTTGCGAGACTGGGCGCAGACGTCCGGCTCGTCGCCGGCCCGGTCAACGTTCCCGATCCTGCCGGCGTGAAGGTCGCCCATGTCGAGACGGCCCGCCAGATGAAGGACGCCGTGGAAGCGGCACTGCCTGCCGATGCAGGCGTCTTCGTCGCAGCCGTCGCCGACTGGCGAGCCGAGGGCGAGACCGGCCAGAAGATCAAGAAGGAAGAGGGCAAGGCCCCACCTGCCCTTCAGATGGTCGAGAACCCCGACATACTGGCCACCATCGGCCACCACCCGCAAAGGCCCGGGCTGATTGTCGGCTTTGCCGCCGAGACGCAGAACCTCGTCGACAACGCACGCAGAAAGCTGGCGAAGAAGGGAGCCGACATCATCGTCGCCAACGACGTGTCCCACGACAGCGGCGTCAACGCGACCGGCGTCATGGGAGGAGACCGCAATCTCGTCCGCATCGTGTCTGCCGATGGTGTCGAGGAGTGGCCCGAAATGACCAAGGACGAGGTTGCCGCGCGGCTTGCAGCGCTGATCGCAGAGCGGCTGACGGGCGAATGAGCGCGGTCCCCGTTCTCGACACAGAACGTCTGGTGCTGCGGGAGCATCGCGAGGACGATCTAGCGGACTATGCCGCGCTGTGGAGCGACCACGAGGTGGTCCGGTTCATCACCGGCAAGCCGCTCGACCGGGCGGAATGCTGGACGCGCATCCTGCGCTTTCGCGGCATGTGGGCGGTAATCGGCTACGGTTTCTGGATCATCGAGCACAGGCAAAGCGGCAAGGTGATCGGCGAGGCCGGCATCATGGATGCCAAGCGGGACATGACGCCTTCGCTGGACGGGACGCTGGAAGCGGGCTGGGCGCTGCTTCCCTCCACCCACGGGCGCGGGTTGGCACGGGAGGCGATGACGGCAGTGCTGGGATGGGCCGATGCGCACCATCCGGAAACGCCGCAGAGTTGCATCATCAGCGAAGGCAACACGGCCTCGATAAGCCTCGCCGACCGGCTGGGCTTTCGCGAGACAGCGCGCGGCCCGCATCTGGGCTCGACGGTGATCCACTTCCGCCGCCGCCCGCATTTCTAGCCCTCGACCAGCAAGATGAGGTTGCCGCAGCCATCCTCGAAGGTCGCCATCACCGGCAAGCCCGGCGCCGGCGCGGCAGGTTCGCTGCGAAACGTGACACCCAGCTTCGTCAGACGCTCGTATTCTGCCTGCACGTCGTCGCATCCAAGCTGGGTGAAAGGGATGCCGCGATCGTAGAGCGCCTTCTGGTATTCCCGCGCGAAATCCATGCCCGCAGGTTCCAGCAACAGTTCCACGCCCGAACCGTCGGCGGCCTGCACCGTGAGCCAGCGCGCGCCGCCGGCAGGCACGTCGTGCTTCTTCACGAAACCCAGCTTGCCGACGTAGAAGTCTTCCGCCTTCTGCTGGTCGAGAACCATCACGTCGGACAGGTTGCACCGTATCATTGCCTTACTCCCTCGATTTCACCAGGCTCCCGCCTTCTCGTCCACGAGATGGATGATGGAGGACGGGCTCGATACCCAGAACCCTCGAAAATTCGGTCCCAACGGCTCGATCTCGTCGCAACGCACCACGGCGGCCTGTTCGAGATGAGCCGCTGCCGTGTCCATGTCGTCGGTGACGATCTCGAGCCAGAGTTCGGCCTGGCTCATGCCCGGCATCCGGTCGATCCAGAGCTGGTTGGCGCCGAAGTGGAAGCCAACCGCCGGCTCGTGTCCTTCGATCATCCTGAGCCCCAGCGTCTCGCGATAGAACCGGACGGTGTCGTCATACTGATGGGGCGGCACCTTGAGCGCGATGTTGCGCCCGCCTTCGAAATTCGTCGTCACAGTAGCTGCCTCAATTCGGGTTTATGATCGAACATCCGGTCGAGGAGATCGAGCCACATCGACCAACCCTCCCTTGCCGCCTCCACATCCTGCTCGGTCGGCCCTAGGCCATCCCAGCCATTGTCGAGACGCAGCAGCGTGCGGCCCTCGGACCTCCCGTGAAACGAGATCAGGATGAACTCGTCGAGGTACGGATTCGGCTCATCGGTATCGACCGCGAAAGTCATCCTGACGAAACGGCCGGGCTCCAGAGCCAGATATTTGCCCTTGTGGGCGAAGACTTCGCCGTCGTCGCCGTCGCTTTCGACACGATAGCTGCCGCCGACGCGAATGTCGGCCTCGACGCGGCCGAACCAGAGGTTCATGACTGCGAGGTCCGTCCATGCCGCATAAAGTGCGGCGGGCGTGGCATCGAATTCGCGCTCGACCCGAACCGCGTGCTGCGGGGTCGTTCCCTGTTCGGACAGGAAACGGAAGCGGCAGCGATAGACGCCTTCGAGCCGGGCATGCGCGCTCCAGAAGCCGCGTGGCGTGTCGCCTTTCAGGCGGTCGATCAGGATGCCCAGATGCGCATCCCAGCCGCTAGCAACGCTGACCATCGTGTCGCTGTCGGCGAGCCGCCTGTGGGTCAGCACCAGCAGCACGTCGCGCCCCTCGGGGTAGAGCTCGAACGTCACCTCGCTCGATCCGTTGTCGCCCGGCCATGTGTAGGCGAGCACGCGCGGTGGGTCCCATTGCGTCACCTCGCCGAACATCGGCGGGCTGTTCTCGAAGCCGCGGTAGCGCGCAGGCGTTTCCTCGTGCGAAAGCTCGCGATGGCGAAACAGATGCTCGACGCGGCCGCCGGCATGAGCCTGCATGGGCCCCGCAGCCAGCCACTGCCCGCGCTTTTGCGGATCCGTCAGATAATCCCACACGCGCTCGGCGGGACCGGGGAGCAGGCGCTCTATGCGCACGGTGCGGGGCTCGGTGACGATGCCCTGACCGTCGCTCTCAGGATCACGCATCGACATCAGCCTTCGACCTGTGCTGCAAGACCGCCGAGCAACTTCGTCCAGCCCTCCTTCGTCTGCTCGCCCCATTCGGCGAAGATTTCCGGCGACATCTCGCTGGTCAGCGTGAGTTCGCAGCCGCGGTCCAGGCGCTCGATGTCGATGGTCACGCGGTCATATTCCGGGCTGATCGACGGTACGGCGAAGGTGAAGACGAGCCTGCGCGGCCGGTCTATCACCAGATATTCGCCGACATGCTCCAGATCCGCGCCTTCGGCATCGCGCCTGACGAAGCTGAACGTGCCGCCCACGCGCGGGTCGGCTCGCGCCGCGACGATCTCGCCGGTTTCGTCCCTGAACAGCCAGTGGCGCGCCACCTCCACGTCCAGCCATGCGTCGAACACGCGCTCGGGCGCTGCATCGAAACGTCGCGTCACCTGCAAAGAGACGGTGTTTTGGGTCATCCTTTTTCTCCTTCGGCATCTTCCGCGCGCAACAGGCCTTCCAGCGCATCGAGATGGCGGGTCCAGAAGCGCTCGTAATAGCTGAGCCACGCTTCCGCCTCCGCCAGCCGCGCCGCGTCCAGCCGGCACAGATGGGTGCGTCCCCTAACCTCGCGGCGTACCAGACCGGCCGCCTCCAGCACCTTCACATGCTTTGAAGCGCCGGCCAGCGACATGGCGTAGGGGGCAGCAAGTTCGCCGACACTGCGTTCGCCCGTCGCCAGCTGCCGCAACATCGCGCGACGGGTCGTATCCGACAAAGCGTGGAAGACGGCGTCGAGCCGAACGGGATCAATCTCAACCATTCGGTTTAATTAAGGGTCGCCACGAAAATAGTCAACCGTTCGGTTTACGGTTTGGCGAGGATAGGTGCTTTTCCGGTAACCTCGGATGCGTTGCTGGGGATGATGGGAAGCTACGGCGTCACGCGCCGCAAAACCGTCTTGCCGGCACGGGGCCGGGCGTCGCCAAGCGTATAAGCGTCGAGCACCGCGGCCTCCGCCGCCGCTGCCTGGTCCTCATTCGCGGCATGAACAATTGCCAGCGTCTCGCCCCTTGCGACCTCCGCGCGTATGGGCAGCAGGGCGGTGATGCCGACGGAATGGTCGATCGCATCTTCCGGCCTGGTGCGTCCGCCACCCAGTGCGACGACCGCGATGCCGATGTCGCGCGACCGGATCGCGGTGACGAAGCCTGCTTCGCGCGCCTTGACCGGGCGAACGACAGCGGCCCTTGGCAGATATTTCGCGTGGTTCTCGACGAAGTCGCGGGGCCCGCCGAGTGCGGCAACCATGCGCCCGAAGACGTCGGCGGCCCGGCCGTTATTCAGCGCGTTGCGGGCCATCGCGAGGCCGTCCTTCTGGGTGCCGGCAATGCCTGACGACATCAGCATCTCGGCGGCCAGCGCCAGCGTCACCTCTTCAAGCCGTGCGTCGCGGAAGCGGCCGGTCAGGAAATCGACCGCGTTGGCCACCTCGACCGCGTTGCCGGCGGCGCTTGCGAGCGGCTGGTTCATGTCGGTTATCAGTGCCGTGGTCGGCAGGCCTGCGCCGTTGGCCACCTCGACGAGGCTGGAAGCGAGTGCGACCGCGCCTTTGGTGGTCGCCATGAACGCGCCGTTGCCGGCCTTCACGTCCAGCACGAGCGACTGCAGGCCGGCCGCCAGCTTCTTCGACAGGATCGAGGCGGTGATGAGCGGGATGGACTCGACCGTCGCGGTCACGTCGCGGATCGCGTAGAACCGCTTGTCGGCAGGAGCGAGATCCGCTGTCTGGCCGATGATGGCGCAGCCAACCTCGCGGACTACCTTGCGGAACAGCGCCTTGTCGGGCTGGCTTACGTAGCCCGGTATCGCGTCCATCTTGTCGAGCGTGCCGCCGGTGTGCCCCAGCCCCCGGCCCGAAATCATCGGCACGTAAGCACCGCAGGCGGCGACGATAGGCGCCAGCATCAGCGAGACGTTGTCGCCGACGCCGCCCGTTGAGTGCTTGTCGGTAACCGGCCCCGGAAGGTCGGACCAGTCGAGAACCGTGCCGGAATCGCGCATCGCCAGCGTCAGCGCCACCGCCTCGTCGCGCTCCATGCCATTCAGGAAAACGGCCATGGCGAGCGCGGCTACCTGCCCTTCGGAGAACGAACCCTTGCTAAGGCCCGTCACGAACGCCGCAATATCCGCCTTCGACAGCGGCTGGCCATCGCGCTTCTTCCTGACGATTTCCTGCGGCAGCATCGCTATGCCTATTCGTCCAGCATTCCGTCGGCGAACATCTTCTTCAATATCGCAGCCAGCCGCTTTCCGCCGAGCGGGGCCATGTCCTTGGTTTCCTGATGCGACAGCTCCTGTCCCGTCATGCCGGCGGCAAGATTGGTGACGACGGAGCAGGCCGCGACCCGCAGGCCGAGGAAACGGGCAAGGATCACTTCGGGCACGGTGGACATGCCCACCGCGTTCGCACCCATCACCCGCGCCATGCGGATTTCGGCCGGGGTCTCGAAGGAAGGCCCGGAGAACCACATATAGACACCCTGGTGCAGCGGCGTGCCGGTGGCCTCGGCGGCCTTCTCGAAGGCGGCGCGGATGCCGGCATCGTAGGCTTCCGTGAGGCCGACGAAGCGCTTGTCGGTCGGCTCGCCGAAGAGCGGATTGGTGCCCGAAAAATTGATGTGGTCGGTAATCAGCATCACCGAGCCCGGGCCCATGTCGGGTTCCAGCGAGCCGGCCGCATTGGTGAGGATCAGCTTCTCGATGCCGATGCCCGCCAGCGCTTCCAGCGCGGGCCGCATGGCGGCCGGGTTGCCGTGCTCGTAATAATGCGCGCGGCCTGCGAGCATGATGACCGGCGTTCCGGCCAGATCGCCTGCGACGAGCTGGCCAGCATGGCCGGTGACCCCGCTTTGCGGGAACACAGGCAGTTCGCCGTAGGGGATACGCACCGCATCCGTCACCTCATCCACCAGCCCGCCGAGGCCGGAGCCGAGAACCAGCGCCGTCTTGGGCGTCCGGCCTTCGAGCATTTCGGTAATCTTCGCTATGGTGCGATTCATTTCAAAGTGTCTCCGGCAAATCCGAGCGGCAGTATCTCGCCCATGGTCCATGTCTCGACGATGCCCGTCTCGTCGCAGAGATGCAGCTTCGCGTCCGGTCCGGCGAACTCAGCCAGACGTTGACGGCACCCGCCGCAGGGCGTGATCCGCGCCATCTTTTCGGCCACGACGGCGATCTCGGTGATCCTGCCGCCGCCGCCCATGATGTAGTGGCCGAGCGCGGTCGTCTCGGCGCACCACCCCTCGGGGAAGGACGCGACCTCGATGTTGGCGCCCGAATAGATGCGGCCATCCTCGGTACGGATCGCCGCTCCGACCGGGAACTTCGAATAGGGCGCATAGCACTTCGCCATCGCCGCCGTGGCGGCCTCGAACAGATCGTGCGACATGGCTATTTCCTCCGCATGATCCGGTCCGAAAACCGGCCTGCACTTTTCGGGGTCATGCTCAACGCTCCTTGACGTAGGGCACACCGCCGGCACGCGGCGGGATGGCCTTGCCGATGAAGCCGGCAAGCAGGATCACCGTCAGCACATAGGGCAGCGCCTGGAAGAACTGCACCGGAACGCGGCCGACCAGCGGCAGCGGCGTTCCCTGCAACCGGATCGCCAGCGCGTCGAGGAAGCCGAAGAGCAGGCAGGCGAACATGGCAGGCACCGGCCGCCACTTGGCGAAGATGAGAGCGGCAAGCGCGATGAAGCCGCGGCCGGCCGTCATGTCCTTGACGAAGCCGGCATTCTGCGTGAGCGCCAGGTAGCTGCCAGCAAAGCCGCACAGCGCGCCGGTGATGAGGACGGCGCGATAGCGCAGCCACGTCACCGAAATGCCCGCCGTGTCCACCGCCGACGGGTTCTCGCCGACCGCTCGCATCCGCAGGCCGAAACGGGTGCGGAACAGCACCCACCATGTCGCGAACACCATGAAGAAGGCGAAATAGGCGATGATCGAGTGGCCCGAAATCAGCTCGTAGTAGATGTAGCCGACGATCGGTATGTCGCGGGCGGCCTCGGCGAAGGGAAGCGTGATCGCGCCGAAGCGGCTGTCAGCGCCGAGCGACGGCGTGCGCCCGCCCTGGCTGAACCATGCCTGCCCCAGAATGATGGTGGAGCCGGCGGCGATGAAGTTGATCGCCACGCCGGACACGATCTGGTTGCCGCGATGGGTGATCGAGGCAAAGCCGTGCACTAGCGCCAGAAAGCCGGACACGAGAATGGCCGCACCCAGCCCGTACCATGCGGAACCATAGACCGCCGCGGCCGCGCCGGCAGCAAACGCGCCGGCCAGCATCTTGCCTTCGAGCCCGATATCGAACACGCCGGCGCGCTCCGAATAGAGACCTGCGAGGCAGGCCAGAAGCAGCGGGATCGACAGACGGATTGTGGAGTCGAGGATGACGACGAGGGCATTGAAATACTCCATCTCACGCCCCCTCGCGCTTGGCGGCGACGACGCCCGCCGACCGTGGACTGATGCTCGCGAACAGAGCCTGTATGGAGGGCCGGAACATGTGCTCCAGCGCGCCCGCAAACAGGATTACCAGACCCTGGATGATGACGATCATGTCGCGGCTGATGGAAGGCATCTCGAAGGCGAGTTCCGCACCACCCTGATAGAGCATGCCGAACAGGATGGCCGCGGGCACGATGCCGGCGGGATGCGAGCGCCCCATGAGCGCGACCGCGATGCCGACGAAGCCGGCGCCGGTCACGAAGTCGAGTTGCAGGCGGTTCTGGTCGCCCATCACGGGGTTGAGCGCCATCATGCCGGCCAGCGCGCCGGAGATCATCATGGTGATGATGATGATGCGCGCCTCGCCGATGCCGGCATAGCGCGCGGCCTTCGGGCTGAAACCCTGCGTGCGGATCTCGTAGCCGAGCCGCGTGCGCCAGATGAGCAGCCAGACGAGGAAGGCGCAGACGAGAGCCAGCAGGAACGAGATGTTGAAGGGCGAGGATCGCACGGCGAAGCCGAAGGATTCCATCAGCCAGTTCAGCTTGGGGAGCTGGCCGCCCTCGAGGAAGGTGCGGGTCTGCGGGGCCATGGAGCCTTGCGGCTTGAGCGGCCCGACCAACAGGTAGACCATCAGGCTGGCCGCGATGAAGTTGAACATGATCGTCGTGATGACGATGTGCGAACCGCGCTTTGCCTGAAGATAGGCCGGCACTAAGGCCCAGGCAGCGCCGACTGCGGCGGCACCGATGATGGCGAGCGGGAAGGTGAGCCACCACGGCAGGATGGAATCGAAAGTTAGGCACACCAGCGCCACGCCCAGCCCGCCGATATAGGCCTGCCCCTCGCCGCCGATGTTGAAGAGCCCGCCATGGAAGGCGACCGCCACCGCCAGGCCGGTGAAGATGAAGGAAGTCGAATAGTAGAGCGTGTAGGCGATGTTGCGGCCGGAGCCGAACGCGCCCTCCACCATGATGGCGGCGGCGCGGAAGGGGTTTTCGCCGACCAGCAGCACGACGAGGCCGGCGACCGCGAAAGCGACGATGAGGTTGATGACGGGGATGAGACCGTAATCGGCCCAGGCGGGCAGTCTGGCGTAAGGCGTGCTCATTGCGCCGCCTCCTGCCGCTCGACACCTGCCATGAGAAGACCGAGTTCGCCTTCGCTGGCTTCACCGTCACGCTCGCCGACGACGCGGCCGTCGAACATCACGAGAATGCGGTCGGACAGAGAACGTATCTCGTCTAGCTCGACCGAAACCAGAAGCACGGCCTTGCCGGCGTCGCGCATGGCGATGAGCCGCTTGTGGATGAACTCGATCGCGCCCACATCGACGCCGCGCGTCGGCTGACCAACGATGAGGACGCCGGGATCCTTCTCGATCTCGCGCGCCAGCACGATCTTCTGCTGATTGCCGCCGGAGAAGTTGGCCGTCTTCAGCCGCTCGTTGGAAGGGCGGATATCGTACTTCTCGATCTTGTCGCGCGCATCGGCCCGGATCGCCTCGATGTCGAGAAAAGGGCCCTTCAGATATTGCGCGTGGTCGTGATAGCCGAGGATGGAGTTTTCATACTCCTCGAACGGCAGCACGAGACCGACATAGTGGCGGTCTTCCGGCACGTGGGCCAGGCCGCGATCGCGAAGCTCGCCGGGATCGGCCGTTCCGGTGACGTCGATGGGCTTGCCGTCGAGAAGCACCGTGCCGGATTCGGCCCGGCGGATGCCGGCGATCGTCTCCAGCAGCTCGGACTGTCCGTTGCCCGCCACGCCCGCGATGCCGACTATCTCGCCCGCCCGCACATCCAACGACACGTCATCGACCATGGTGACGCCGCGCGAATCCTTCACAGTCAGATTCTTCACCGACAGCTTGAAATCGCCGGGCTTGCCCTCGTCCTTCTGCACCCGCAGCAGCACGCGGCGGCCGACCATCAGTTCGGCCAGTTCCTCCACCGTCGTTTCCGATGTCTTGCGGGTGGCGACCATCTGGCCCTGCCGCATGACCGACACGTTGTCGGTGATCGCCATGATCTCGCGCAGCTTGTGGGTGATGAGGACCACCGTCTTACCCTCGTCCTTGAGCTGGGCGAGGATGCGGAACAGGTGGTCGGCCTCTGCCGGCGTAAGCACGCCCGTCGGCTCGTCGAGGATGAGAATGTCGGCGCCACGATAGAGCGCCTTGAGGATTTCCACGCGCTGCTGGAGACCGACAGGCAGTTCCTCGATGATGGCGTTGGGGTTGACCTCAAGGCCGTATTCCTTCTCCAGCCGGATCAACTCGGAGCGCGCCTTGGCGATGGACGATTTGAGCAGCGCCTCGCCCTCGGCGCCCAGCATGACGTTCTCCAGAACCGTGAAGTTCTGAACCAGCATGAAGTGCTGATGAACCATGCCGATGCCGGTGGCTATGGCGTCGTTGGGGGTGCTGATGGTCGTCGGCTTGCCGTTGACGCGGATTTCGCCGCTATCGGCCTGGTAGAACCCGTACAGGATCGACATAAGCGTCGATTTGCCCGCGCCGTTCTCGCCGATGATGCCGTGGATGGTGCCGCGCGGGATTTCGAGATGAATGTCGCGGTTGGCGTGAACCGCGCCGAAACTCTTGTTTATGCCTGCAAGCTCGATCGCAGCGTCTGCCATATGCCCGATCAACCCCTCTGAACTCTTGTTTTTATCGTTTGGTCAAGACATCTAGCATGGCGCTTTCGCGCTTGCCAATCCGACCCGCATGCGCCCTCCCGCTTCACTCTCGACAAATGCGCGCGCGCTTGTCAATTTCGCCGCCATGAAAACACAGGCTTTTGCTCCCTTCGCGTTCAATACGACCCCGTCGGTGGTCTTCGAGCCGGGCGCGACCAAGCGTCTCGGCACGATTGCGGGGAAAAGGCTCGGCGCGAACGTGCTGTTCGTGACCGATCCGGGGCTTCGAAGGCTGGGCCTATGCGACCGGGCGCTTGCGTCGCTGGAGGCGTCCGGCATCATCGCCACAGTGTTCGACGAGGTGGAGGCGGACCCTTCCCGCTCGACGCTGATGAAGGCGGTGGAAGCCGGCCGCGCAGCAAGTGTGACAGGCGTGATCGGCTTCGGCGGCGGCTCGTCGCTCGACGTGGGCAAGCTTGCGGCGCTGCTCATCGGGTCGGGCGAGGATCTGGACGAAGCGTGGGGCGTGGCGCAGGCCAAGGGGCCGCGTCTGCCGCTGGTTCTGGTACCCACCACGGCCGGCACGGGCTCAGAGGTGACGCCAGTCTCCATCATCACCGTGGGCGAGGAAGAAAAGCGCGGCGTGTCGAGCCCGGTGATCCTGCCCGATCTGGCGGTGCTGGATGCGGAACTCACGCTCGGCCTGCCGCCCTCCATCACGGCAGCAACCGGCATCGACGCGATGGTGCACGCGATCGAGGCATACGCATCGAAGAATGCAAACAACAATCCGCTGTCGAGGATGCTGGCAAGACAGGCGCTGCAACTGCTGGGCGCCAACATTGAGACGGCCGTATCGGACGGGCGGAACATGGAAGCGCGCGGCGCGATGCTGCTTGGCTCTATGCTGGCGGGACAGGCCTTCGCCAATTCGCCGGTGGCGGCCGTTCATGCGCTTGCCTATCCCATCGGTGGCACGTTTCACATCCCGCATGGCCTTTCCAATGCGCTGGTGCTGCCGCATGTGCTGCGCTTCAACGCGCCCGACGCAGCACACCTCTATGCCGAGATCGCCGCCGACGCCTTCCCGCATCTGGAGCGGGAAGAGAGCGTGCAGGGGCGCTGTGCGGCGTTCATCGAGGAAATGGCGGCCCTGTCCGCGCGCGTCGGCCTGCAACCGCGCCTGCGCGATGTCGGCATCGGCGAGGACGCGCTGGCCAAGATGGCGACCGATGCGATGAAGCAGCAGCGCCTGCTGGTCAACAACCCGCGCGAGGTGGGCGAGGCCGATGCGCTCGCGATCTACAGGGCCGCATGGTGAACGACCGCGCAACCCCATCGGCCCGCGAGGGCTATCGCGCGTTCCGCACCATCGCGACGCGTTGGATGGACAACGACGCCTACGGCCACATGAACAACGTGGTCCATTACTCGCTGTTCGACACCGCAGTGAACGGTTGGCTGATCGAGCAGGGCGTGCTCGACATCCATCGGGGCGACCAGATCGGCCTTGTGGTCGAGACCGGTTGCCGCTACTTCGCGGAGATGGCGTTTCCAGACGTCGTAACCGCCGGCATTCGCGTCGCCAGGCTGGGTACGTCCTCGGTGCGCTACGAGGTCGGGCTGTTTCGCAATGACGAGAAAACCGCGGCAGCCGAAGGCTTCTTCATCCATGTCTATGTAGACAGCGAAACCAGAAAGCCGAAGCCGCTGGGCGCAAAGCTGCGCAGCGCATTGGAAGGCATCGCCGCATGAGTGACGACGCACGCATCGTGCAACTGGAGATGCTTGCTGCCGAGCAGGAAAAGACCATTGCCGAGCTGTCCGAGCAGATCGCCGAGCAATGGAAGACCATGGAAAGAATGCAGCGCAAGCTCGATGCACTGACAACGCGGTTTCTGGCGCTGGAGGAGCAGTCGGCGCCCGACGTGCCGGTAACGAAACCGCCGCACTGGTAACGTGGCGCAGGGGAGTGGAAGCGATGAGCTTCAAGGATCGCATGGCGCGCGCGGAAGACTACGTCTTCGGACTGATGGACGAGCACGAGCGCGCACGCGCCGAGCGCGACATGGAGGTGGATGCCGAGTTTCGCGACTGCGTGATGGTGCTTGGCGAAAGGCTGCGCAAGCTGCACCGCGCCAAGGGGCCGATGCCCATGTCCGACGACACGTGGGACGAGATCACGGCGCGCATCTCCGACATGCCCCAGATGGGCCGAAAGGAGGTCGCGGCACGCATGGCCGCGATGGGCGTGCCTTCGCCCGACGACGACCGGAAGGGCCTGTTGCGCATCAAGCGGCCGGGCGCGCACCAGTTTGCCGGATGGCGGGGAACCGTGGTGGCAGGTGCGCTGGTTGCGGCCATGGTCGTCGGCTATCTCGCCGGGCAGGCTTCCGCACCGGCACCGCAACCCGTAGCCGTCACGCTGCTGCAGGACGAGAACGGCGCGCGCAGCGCGATGCTAGAAACCTACGGCAACTACTCGCTGCGCTTCCTGCCGCTGAGCGCACTGGACGTTCCCGCCGGCAAGGTGCTGCAACTGTGGACATGGCGCAACGGCGCGCCGGCCCCGCTGGGCACATTCGACGGATCGAGCGAAATCACCTTTCAGGGGCCCGAGCTTCCGGCCGCCGTGGCTGGTCAGGTGTACGAAATCACGCTGGAATATGCGCCGGGATCAACGACCGGGCAGCCCGCCGGCGTCACGCTGCTGAGCGGCGAGGCGATCACCCCGCCGCGCTGAGGGTGCGGCGTCCCGCAATCGGCAGCATGCAGGCCAGGCCGACCAGCGCGGTAGCCGCCAGGAACCAGCCGAAACCCGCCCAGCCGAAGCTCTCGGCAACGGCGGCGGCAAGTGGCGGGCCGAAAACCGTGCCGATGCCGCCTGCCTGAGCGACAAGGCCGAACGCGACCGACACCGAGCCGCCGCGCGGGGTCAGAAAGGGGATCGCGGCAAACTGCGCCGAGGCCACCAGCGCGCCCGAGATGGCGAGCAGCAGCGCGCTGAGGGTCGCCAGAAGCGGACTTGCCAGCGTGAAAGCCGGCACCGCCGTCAGCGCGCTGATCGCAAAACCGAAGATCGCAAGCCGAGCCATCTGCGCCGGCCCCTTGCCGCGCACCAGCACACTCGCCGCCACGTTGCCGAGCGGTACCGACAGCGCCACCGCGCCCGCCGAAACAAGGTAGTGCGCGCCCTCGCCCGCCACGAAGGACGGCAGGAAGGTGAACATGGATACCGACAGGACGACGAAGGCGCCAAACGAGACCGCCAGCAGCACCACCTCACGCGACAGCGTCTGCCTGATGCCGCCGGCGGCACCGGCCGAAACGTTGAGGTCGAAGCCGCGCAGCAGGATGAGAGCGGCCGTCGCGAAGACGGCGAACACCAGCACGATGGTCAGAAGGAAGCCCGGAGGCGTCGCTGCGGGCAGCATCGAGGCGGCGAGAAAATCGGACGTGGCGAAGCCGAGCGGCACGAAGCCGGACCAGATCGCCAGAACCGGGCCTTTCCAGTTGACGGGCGAGATCGCGTTGAGTGCTGCCGGGAGCCCGACGCACAGCGCCAGATAGCCAATGGCCTCGACCAGCCGGGCGGCGAAGATGGCAGCCGGCGACGCGGAAGCCGACAGCGCAATGCCACCGATGGCGAGCGCCACGGCGCCGATCTGGATAGAGCGCGCAAGGCCCAGCCTATCGATCGCCCAGCCGGCCGGAAGTGCGGCGACCGCAATGAAGATACCGAGGATCGCGGCCAGCCAGCCGGATGCCACCAGCGAAAGGCCCAGCTCGGCCTGATACCACGGTATCAGCGGCGCGATCTTGCCGAGTTGCGCGCCGGTGAGCACACCGGCGAGCAGGATCAGGACGATCGCGGCGAGGCGCGCGGAGCGGTCGGGTATGGCGGCAGAATCAGCGGTCATGGCGCGGACCATAAATCAACTTGCGTGGCAGCACAGCCGGTCGACCCGAACGCCATGCGCCAAAGAAAAACCGCCGGGCAATGCCCGGCGGTTCGATCCAATGTCGCTGCCTATCAGTAGGGGCAGGAATTGTCGCTCATGAAGTCGTGGACCTCGATCTCACCCGCGATGATCTTCGCCTTGGCCTCTTCGACCGCAGCCTTCATCTCTTCGGTGATGAGCGATTCATTGTTTTCGTCCACCGCGTAGCCCACGCCGTCCTCGGCCAGGCCGAGTACGTTGAAGCCGGGCGTGAACTCGCCATTCTTCGCGTCGGTGAAGGCGTTGTAGACGGCGACGTCCACGCGCTTGAGCATCGAGGTCAGAACGGAGCCGGGGTGCAGGCCGTTCTGGTTGGAATCGACGCCGATGCCGAGCTTGCCTGCGTCGGCAGCAGCCTGAAGGACACCAACGCCCGTGCCGCCGGCTGCGTGATAGACGACGTCTGCACCCTGGTCGATCTGCGAGCGTGTGATTTCGCCACCGCGTGTCGGATCGTTCCATGCAGCCGGCGTATCGCCGGTGTAGTTGCGGATGACGGTCGCCTCGGGGTTGGTTTCCATCACGCCCGATGCGTAGCCGCACTCGAACTTGCCGATCAGCGGGATCTGCATGCCGCCGACGAAGCCGACGGTGCCGGTTTCGGACGCCATCGCGGCCAGCACGCCCACGAGGTAGGAGCCTTCCTGCTCCTTGTAGACGACCGAGCGAACGTTCGGCTTGTCGACGACCATGTCGATGATGGCGAAGTTGGTCTCCGGGAACTCCTCGGCCACGACCTCGAGGGCGGACGCCCAGGAGAAGCCGGCCATGACGATCGGGTTGCGGCCATCCTCTGCAAAGCGGCGCAGCGCCTGCTCACGCTGGGCGTCGTTGGAAATCTCGAACTCGACATATTCGATGCCGGTTTCGTTCTTGAACTGCTCGGCGCCGTTGAAGGAGGCCTCGTTGAACGACTTGTCGAACTTGCCGCCGAGGTCGAAAAGGAGACCCGGCTTGATATCTTCCTGCGCGAAGGCCGTAGCGGTCATCGCGGTGGCGGCCAGAAGGCCGAGAACAAAACGCTTCATGTGATCCACACCCTGTCGGTTGCTTTTTGGTTTGGCAACGAAGGTCTGCAGCCGCCGTGGAAGCCGCCGAGCCCCGTCCGGCAGGGGTTTGAGCCCCCGCTCAGATTTCACTGTTGCACGGGCGAAGGGAAAATTCACGCGGAATTTTGACCCTTTGGAAAACATGGACAGCCCGGCGCCGGACGGGGCGAACAGCTCCGCCGGTCAGGCCTATGCCGATGCGGATGCCGGCACTGCACATGCGACGCCGGTTCCCTTCAGCCCGCAATAGCCGAACGGGTTCTTGGCGAGATATTGCTGGTGCTCGGCCTCGGCGAAGTAGAACTGGGCCGCCGGCGCGATCTCGGTGGTGATGCGCGAGCGGCCAGCCGCACCCAGCGCCGCCTCGTAGGCTTCCTTCGAGGCCAGCGCCTCGGCAAGCTGCGCATCGGAGGTGGTGTAAATCGCGGAGCGGTAGGTCGTGCCGACATCGTTGCCCTGCCGCATGCCCTGCGTAGGATCGTGGCTTTCCCAGAAAATGCGCAGCAACTCGCCGTAGGACACTTCCCGTGGATCGTAGACGACGAGCACCATCTCGGCATGGCCGGTCAGGCCGGTGCAGGTTTCCTGATAGGTCGGGTTGGGCGTGACCCCGCCCTGATAGCCGACGGCCGTTACCCACACGCCCGGCGTCTCCCAGAAAAGTCTTTCCGCCCCCCAGAAGCAGCCCATGCCGAAATAAGCCGCCTCCAGCCCGTCCGGGTAGGGGCCGAGCAGCGGGCGCTTCGATACGTGGTGCTTCGTGGCAGTCGGTATCGGCCGGTCGCGTCCGGGCAGCGCCTCCTGCGGCGTGGGCAGTTTCAGCTTCTTGTTCAGCATGTCGCTCAGAAAGAACATGTCGTCTCTCCTTCCGCCCTTCCGGGCCGTTTCAGCGCTGCACGGCGAACCGGTTTTCCCGGCGCGAGGGCCTGCGCCCTGCGAGGTAAAACAGCAGGGCCAGCGCGCCGAACACCGCGAAGCCGGGCAGCGTCAGTATCCCGTCGATTACCGTGTCCTGTACGAAAGCGGGCAGACGCTCGCTCACCGACTGCTCGAAACTCTGAAGCGTCGTCGGCGACGTCGTCGCCCAGGACGCCCACAGAGGCGTCGCCACGATCGAATTGGCCGCGATGGACCGCGTCGCGTCCAGCACCGCCATGATGACGGCAACCGCTAGCAGGACCATGGAAAGCAGGCGCAGCAGGGCTCTGAACATGCAAGGCTCGACCATTGGCCCGATCCGGCACGGCAGCGGGCTTCTTGTCCCATCAGATAGGCATCCCGGGGCCGCTTGGCAATCACCCGGTGGGCCCATGACGCGTCCGCTGCGGACAACCCCGTGTGATGAAGCAACGAAAGAGTGCTTTGACGGCTTGGCATTCCGCCGAGGATCGACTAGATGAGCGCCATCGACCGCCCCGCACCTGCGGGGACGTGCTGCGGAGAGGTGGCCGAGTGGTTGAAGGCGCACGCCTGGAACGCGTGTATACGGGAAACCGTATCGAGGGTTCGAATCCCTCTCTCTCCGCCATTTGATTGCTGCCCAGCCGTCCTTCGCGCGTCCCGAAAAATCCCACCCAATTTCTTGGGCTGTGGGAGAGCGCTTTTCCCAACCACATCCATTTGACATTCAGATCGATCGGCATACTAGATGTAGTCGTCATGGTCTTCCGAGTCGGGTTCGGCGAGGAGGCTAAGAGGGAAGCCGGTGCGACACCGGCGCTGCCCCCGCAACTGTAAGCAGTGAGCTTGAGTCGAGTGACGCCACTGATGCTTCAGCATCGGGAAGGCCGACGAAAGCGGCGACCTGCGAGCCAGGAGACCTGCCGTGACGCGACATGAACGAACCTCGGGCGGGGTGTCCCGAAGGTGCGCTTGACTGGCGTGGCGGCCCTGCCGTCACGCGTCGGCATGCGTCCCTCGCAATCCCCGTCCACAACGCCACGGGGACATGATGCCTGCAACTTCCACCCACCCAGCCAGCGGGGCCGCAACGGCTCCGTTTTCGATCGACCTGCGGGAAGCCGCGCCTACACAGCCGGGCTATCGCGTCATACGCCGCAACGGCGCGGTCACGCCGTTCGATGCGACCAAGATCACGGTTGCGTTGACCAAGGCGTTCCTGGCCGTCGAGGGCTCGACCGCGGCAGGCTCGCGGCGTGTGCACGATGTGGTGGAGGATCTTGCCGAGCAGGTTTTCTCCGCCCTCACCCGCCGGGTCGGCGAGGGCCGCCTCTTCCATATAGAGGATGTGCAGGACCAGGTGGAACTCGCGCTGATGCGCGGCGAGCACCACAAGGTCGCGCGTGCCTATGTGCTCTACCGCGAGGAACGCGCCCGCGAGCGCTCGGCGGAGAAGGCGGCGGCGGCTGAACCCGCCCTGCCATCGCTGCGTGTGAAGGCCGAGGACGGGACGCTTCTGCCGCTGGACGAGCTGCGTCTGGCGCGCATTGTGGAGGAAGCCTGCGAGGGGCTGGACGCAGTTTCGGCCGCTCCGATCGTCACGGAGGCGAAGCGAAACCTCTATGACGGCATCACGCTGGACGAGCTTTCGCTTGCGTCGATCCTGGCGGCGCGCACGCTGGTGGAGCAGGAGCCGAACTATACCTACGTTTCCGCGCGCCTGCTGATGGACCGGCTGCGCCGCGAGGCGTTGTCGTTCGTCTCGGGCCGCTCCGAACAGGCAACGCAGGCGGATATGAGCGCGCGCTATGCGAGCTACTTCCCCGATTTCGTGAAAACCGGCATAGATGCCGAACTGATCGATCCCGAGTTGGCGCGGTTCGACCTTGCGCGGCTGGGTGCGGCGCTGAAGCCGGAACGCGACCTGAACTTCCAGTATCTCGGCCTCCAGACACTCTACGACCGGTATTTCCTGCACACGAAAGGCAAGCGTTTCGAGCTGCCGCAGGCGTTCTTCATGCGCGTTGCTATGGGGCTGGCGATCCGCGAGATCGACCGCGAAGCACGCGCCATCGAGTTCTACGACCTGCTTTCGTCGTTCGACTTCATGGCTTCGACACCGACGCTGTTCAACTCGGGCACGACGCGGCCGCAGCTTTCCTCATGCTTCCTGACGACGATCGGCGACGACCTCGACGCCATCTTCAAGGGCGTGAAGGACAACGCGCTGCTGGCGAAATATTCCGGCGGGCTCGGCAACGACTGGACACCGGTGCGCGGTCTCGGCGCCCACATCAATGGCACCAACGGCGAGAGCCAGGGCGTGGTGCCGTTCCTGAAGGTCGCCAACGACACGGCCATTGCCGTCAACCAGGGCGGCAAGCGCAAGGGCGCGGTCTGCGCCTATCTGGAGACGTGGCACGTCGATATCGAGGAATTCCTCGACCTGCGCAAAAACACCGGCGACGACCGCCGTCGCACCCACGACATGAACACCGCCAACTGGGTGCCGGACCTGTTCATGGAGCGTGTGGAAAGCGACGGCGAGTGGACGCTGTTTTCGCCCGACGAGACGCCTGAGCTGCACGACCTCTACGGCAAGGCTTTCAGGGCGGCTTACGAGGCTTATGAAGCAAAGGCGGCTTCCGGCGGGCTGAAGGTGTTCCGCAAGGTTCGCGCGCTCGATTTGTGGCGCAAGATGCTGACCATGCTGTTCGAGACCGGGCATCCGTGGGTCACCTTCAAGGACCCGTGCAACATCCGCTCGCCGCAGGGACACATCGGCGTGGTGCATTCGTCGAACCTGTGCACCGAGATCACGCTCAACACCTCGCGGGACGAAGTGGCGGTGTGCAATCTCGGCTCCGTCAATCTTCTGAACCATATCAGCGAAAACGGCCTCGATCTCGACCGGCTGGCGAGGACCGTCGGCACCGCGATGCGGATGCTGGACAACGTCATCGACATCAATTTCTACACGATCCCCGAAGCACGCAATTCGAACCTCAAGCACAGGCCGGTCGGCCTCGGGCTGATGGGCTTCCAGGATGCCTTGCAGAAGCTGCGCATCGCCTATGCTTCGGATGCAGCGGTGGAATTTGCCGACCGCTCGATGGAGGCGATCAGCTACCATGCGATCTCTGCCTCGGTGGAACTCGCCGCCGAGCGTGGACGCTATGCCAGCTTCGAGGGCTCGCTGTGGTCGAAGGGCATTCTGCCGATCGACTCGATCAAGCTGCTGGAGGACGCGCGGCCGGGTGTCGAGATGGATGCAGGCTCGACCCTCGACTGGGACGCCTTGCGCAAACGGGTGAAGAAAACCGGCATGCGCAACTCCAACACGATGGCGATCGCGCCGACGGCGACCATCTCCAATATCTGCGGCGTGTCGCAGTCTATCGAGCCCGGCTACCAGAACCTGTTCGTCAAATCGAACATGTCGGGCGACTTTACCGTGGTGAACGCTCAGCTGGTTCACGACCTGAAGCAGCGCGGCTTGTGGGACGAGGTAATGGTGTCGGATCTGAAATATTTCGACGGCTCCGTCGGCCAGATCGACCGTATTCCCGACGATTTGAAGGCGATCTATGCGACCGCGTTCGAGATCGACTCAGCCTGGCTGATCGAGGCCGCATCGCGCCGGCAGAAATGGATCGACCAGGCGCAGTCGCTCAACCTCTACATCGCCAATCCGAGCGGCAGGAAGCTGGACGAACTCTATCGCTTCGCATGGAAGAAGGGTCTCAAGACGACCTACTACCTCCGCTCTCGCTCGGCCACGCATGTCGAGAAATCGACGCTGAAAGGCACGGACGGCAAGCTCAATGCCGTGTCTTCAACGGTGGCTGCGGCTCCCATCGCGATCAATCCCGATGCGGCGTGGGGCAAGGCCTGCGCCGTAGACGATCCCGAGTGCGAGGCCTGTCAGTAGGGCGGACGCCCTCGCCGCTACCTACCCCCCTACCCCTCCCCACAAGGGGGAGGGAGGCGGAAACGCCTCAGAATCTCCCCTTGAGAGGACGGGGTGGGTGTGGTGCCGATAACACACATTTCGCCATTTTCGGCGCTTGAGGCGGCCAACACGCCTCGGACACGATTTGAAGGAACAAAAAAATGCTCGACTGGTCAGAACCAAAGGCCGCTCCATCCATCCCACCGCTCGCCAACGTCCCTGAAACCGACGCCACCGGCCTCGGCGAGATCGAACGGGGTGCGGCGCGCGTGTCGGTGGACGACAAGCGCATGATCAATGCGCGCGCGGACGTGAACCAGCTGCTGCCGCTCAAATATCGCTGGGCGTGGGAAAAATATCTTTCCGGCTGCAACAATCACTGGATGCCGACCGAGGTGTCGATGCAGGCGGACATCGCGCTGTGGAAATCCAAAGACGGGCTGACCGAGGACGAGCGCCGGATGCTGAAGCGCAATCTCGGCTTCTTCGCCGCGTCGGAATCGCTGGTGGCGAACAACATCGTGCTGGCGATCTACCGCCATCTGACCAATCCGGAATGCCGGCAGTATCTGCTGCGTCAGGCGTTCGAGGAAGCGATCCACACGCACACCTTCCAGTACATCGTGGAAAGCCTGGCGCTGGACGAGGGCGAGTTGTTCAACATGTATCGGGAGGTGCCGTCGATCACCGACAAGGCGGCGTGGGCGCTGAAGCATACCCAGAACCTCGACAATCCGGACTTCAAGACCGGTACGCCGGAAGCCGACCAGTCGTTCCTGCGCGACCTCGTCGCGTTCTACGTCATCTTCGAGGGCATGTGGTTCTACACCGGCTTCGCGCAAATCCTGTCGCTCGGACGGCGCAACAAGATGGTCGGTATCGCCGAGCAGTACCAGTACATACTGCGCGATGAATCGATCCATCTGAACTTCGGCATCGACGTGATCAACCAGATCAAGATCGAGAACCCGCATCTGTGGACGAGGGCGTTCCAGGACGAGGTGCGCGGCATGATCGCCGACGCCGCCGAACTGGAAGCGGCCTACGGACGAGACACCATGCCGCGCGGTTTCCTCGGGCTCAATGCCGCGCTTTGCGAGCAGTACATGCACTTCATCGCCAACCGCCGCTGCGCACAACTCGGTCTCGCGCCGGTGTTTGCGGAGGTCGAAAACCCGTTCCCGTGGATGTCGGAGGCAATGGACCTGAAGAAGGAAAAGAACTTCTTCGAGACCCGCGTCATCGAATACCAGAACGGCGGCGCGCTGAGCTGGGACTAAACCGGTAGCAACGCAATGAGCGGCCCGCGCATCGATGCGGGCCGCCGACGCCGGCTTACAGCGATGCGAAGACGTGCTTCACGGCATCTGCGGTATGCTCCACCACGATGTCGGCTTCCTCGCGCGTCAGGCAGAGCGGAGGCGCGAAACCCAGAATATCGCCCTGCGGCATGGCGCGGCCGATGACGCCGCGCTCCAGCAGCGCGGCGGCGACCTGCGGGCCGATTTTGCGGGACGGGTCGAAGAATTGGCGGTCGTCCCTGTCCTCGACAAACTCGACCGCGGCCATCAAGCCGTCGCCACGCACATCGCCGACATTGGCGTGGCTGCCGACGGCATCCGCCAGCGCCTTGCGGAAATACGCACCCGTCTCGCCGGCGTTCGTCACGAGATCCAGCGTGTCGATGAGCTCGAGATTGGCGACGCCAGCCGCAGCGCAGATCGGATGGGCCGAATAGGTCCATCCATGGCCGAGCGCGCCGAGCTGGTCGGAACCCTGCACGAGCACCTGCCACACCCTGTCGGAGACGATCACGCCGGATAGTGGCGCGTAGGCCGAGGTGAGCCCCTTGGCGATTGTGATGAGGTCGGGCTGCATGCGGTAGTGATCCGAACCGAACATGGTGCCCAATCGGCCAAAGCCCGTGACCACCTCGTCGGCGACCAGAAGAACGTCGTACTTCTTCAATACGGCCTGGATCTTCTGCCAATAGCCCGCAGGCGGCGGCACGATGCCGCCAGTGCCCAGTATTGGCTCGCCGATGAATGCCGCGACCGTGTCCGGACCTTCCGCAAGGATCATTTCCTCGAGCTTGTCGGCGCAGTGCTGGGAAAACTGCTCTTCGCTCATCGAGCGGTCCGAGCGGCGGAAATAGTATGGGGCCTCGGTGTGCAGGATCGGCGCGCGAGGCAGGTCGAACGCGTTGTGAAACAGTTCGAGGCCCGTCAGCGAGCCGGTCATGACGCCCGAGCCGTGATAGCCCCGCCAGCGCGAAATGATCTTCTTCTTTTCCGGCCGGCCTAGAACGTTGTTGTAGTACCAAATCAGCTTGATGTTGGTCTCGTTGGCATCAGATCCCGAGAGGCCGAAATAGACCCGGCTCATGCCTTCAGGCGCGCGGTCGATAATCATCTTGGCGAGCGTGATCGAGGCCTCGGTGCCGTGGCCGACATAGGCGTGGTAGTAGGCCAGTTCCCGCGCCTGCTCCCCGATGGCATCCGCGATCTCCGTGCGGCCATATCCGACATTGACGCAGTAGAGACCGGCGAAGGCATCCAGGCTCTTTCGGCCGGACGTGTCGGTGATCCACACGCCTTCGCCGCCCGCGATCACGCGAGTCGGACTCTCGCCGCGCGCGTGCATACCCATATGCGTCGACGGGTGGAAGAAATGGTCGCGATCCCACGCGGTCAGTTCGTTGGAGCGGTCGAGCATCGTCGTTCTTCCTTCTTCAGGCTGCATCGAGGCAGAGATATTTGAGTTCGGTGAAGGCTTCGAGGCCGTGGCGCGCCCCTTCTCGGCCAAGCCCGGACTGCTTGACGCCACCGAACGGGATCGGCGCGCCGGTGATCTTGATGCGGTTGACGGCCACCATGCCGTAGTCCAGCGCGCGACCCATGCGAAACTGCCGCGCCCCGTTCTGGGTGACGACATAGGCGACGAGGCCGTATTCGGTAGCGTTCGCGCGGGTGACGACCTCGTCTTCGTTATCGAACGGCGCAACAGCGGCGACCGGACCGAATGTTTCCTCGCGCATGATGAGCGCTTCATCAGGAACGTCGGCAAGCAAGGTGGGACGATAGAAGCGCGGGCCGGCGGGGTGACAGCCACCGCCTGCAAGAAGCCGCGCGCCGCGCGCAAGGGCATCGGCCACCTGCTCTTCCACCTTGCTGACCGCGCGGTCATGCATCAGGGGGCCGATCTCCACCCCATCCTCGAGGCCGTGGCCGACCTTGAGTTCTTCGATGCGGGCTGCGAACGCCGCGCAGAACCGCTGGTAGAGGGCGCGTTGCACGTAGATGCGGTTGGCGGCGAGGCAATCCTGACCCGAGGTCGCGAACTTCGCGTCGATCGCGATCTCAACCGCCCGGTTGATGTCGGCATCGTCGAACACGATCAGCGGCGCATGGCCGCCCAGTTCCATCACCAGCCGCTTCATCGTCGGCGCGCATTGCGCAGCGATGAGCCGGCCGATCTCGGTTGAGCCCGTGAAGCTCATTGCCCGGACGCGCGCATCGTCACACAGGGTGCCGACGATGACTTTCGCATCGCCCGTGACGATGTTGAAGACACCGGCAGGCAGGCCAGCGCGCTCACCAAGCTCGGCAAGCGCCAGCGCGGAAAGCGGCGTCTCGGATGATGGGTGCGCCACCACTGTGCAGCCCGCAGCAAGGGCGGCCGCGGCCTTCCGCGTCAGCATGGCGGAGGGAAAGTTCCACGGTGTGACTAGGCCTACGACGCCCAGCGCCTCCCGCCGCACGATCATCTCCGCGCCCGGCAGGTGACTCGTGACGCTTTCGGCGTTCACGCGTTTGGCCTCCTCGGCATACCACTCGACGAAGGAGGCGGCGTAGTCGAACTCGCCCAGCGCCTCCTTCAGCGGCTTGCCCTGTTCCAGCGTCATCAGCAGTGCGAGATCGTCTTTCGCCGCGACGATCATGTCGAACCAGCGGCGCAGGATGGCCGAGCGTTGCTGGGGCAGTAGCCCGCGCCAACCTGCAAAGGCAGCCGCGGCCGCATCGACCGCGAGGGTCGTGTCGCTTTCGCCAAGCGACGCCACCCAGGCGATGGTTGCCCTAGTGGCAGGATCGGTCACCTCAAAGCTTTGTCCGGTCTCGCCGGCCTTCCAGTTTCCGCCGACATAGGCGAGTTCGCGAAGAAGCCTTCGGTCGGCGAGACCGTCGAGCGCGTCGTGACGAAGTGTGCGGGCAAGCTGGGCGGACATCGGGGCCTCGCGATTGAAGGATCAGCGAAGCGTAGGTCAGCCTTTCGAGAGATCGAGGCTGTTCCGGCGCCCCAAGAGAGACAATCTGTCTTTCCTCAAAGGCCGCGAGAGAGAGTTTCTCTATGCCGCATTTCCGGTGGGCAGCAGCGCATCCATGGGCAACGCCGGCTCGTCCTTCACGGTCCGCGTGACGATGTAGGTGAAGTAGCGGTCGATACCGATCTCGCGTTCCAGCAGTGCGTCGACGAAGCGCTGGTAGGCGTCGATGTCGCGCGCGACCACTTTGAGCATGTAATCGATACCCCCACCGACAGACCAGCAGGCCACCACTTCGGGGCTGGCGCGCACGGCACGCTCGAAGCGGTCGAAATCGGCCTGGCGATGGCTTGCGAGCGTCACCTCCATCAGCACGGTCGCGATCGGAGCGACCAGCCGCGGTTCGACGCGCGCGTGGTAGCCCGAGATGATGCCCGCCTTTTCAAGCCGGCGCAGCCGCATCCAGCACGGGGTGGGCGAGAGACCGACCCTTTCTGCCAGCGCCAGTTTGGTGATGCGCCCGTCGCGCTGGATCGCGTCCAGTATCCTGAGGTCGATCGGGTCGAGCTTGAGTGCCGTCATGGTCCGCGCGCTTTCATTTCCGCCACCATGACGGCGCGATTTCGATTGTCAATTGCACTGATTCTGTTCTCTAATGAAGTCATGACAATGTGGCGTCCAGATTCGTCTCTCATCCGAAGGCCCGCCTACCTTTCGCTCGCCGACCAGATCGCCCGCGCGATCCACGACGGACGCCTCCAGACCGGAGCGCGCCTGCCCACCCATCGGCGGCTTGCCGATGACCTGAAGCTTTCGGTGCAAACGGTGAGCCGCGCCTATGAGGAACTGATCCGCCGCGGCCTGATCGCCGGCGAGATCGGGCGGGGTACGTTCGTGCAGACGCAGCGGCCGGAACCGGACCCGCCCTATCTGCCCGAAAGGCTGGGCGAGGTGATCGATCTGTCGATCCTCAAGCCCGTGTGCGAGCCGATGCATCTCGACAAGATGAAGCAGGCGCTTGGCTGGCTGGCCGAGAACCTGCCGGCGAGTTCGGCGCTGTCCTTCCGGCCGAACGTCGTGTTCCCGCGCCACCGCGCGGCGGCGGTGGAATGGCTGCGGCTGTGCAGCCTGCAGGTCTCCGCGCTCAATGTGAGCGTCACCAATGGCGCCACCGCCGGCATGACGGTGGCGCTGATGGCCGCCGCGCCGCCCGGATCGACGGTGGCGACCGAGGCCATCGGCCACCATACGCTGGTGCCGCTGGCCACCTATCTCGGCTTCCATCTCCAAGGACTGCCTATCGACGCGGAAGGGCTGGTTCCCGAGGCGCTGGACGAGGCGTGCGTGCACGCCGACATCCGCGCCGTCTTCCTCCAGCCATCGGTCATCAACCCTACCGCGACGCTGATGAGCGAGGCGCGAAGGGCCGCACTGGTGGCGGTGGCGCGCAAGCACGATCTGGCCATCATCGAGAACGACGTGCTTGGTCCATTGATCGAGCATCGTCCGCCTCCAGTTGCCGCGCTGGCGCCGGAGCGTACGCTGTACGTCACCAGCTTCACCAAGATCACCGTGCCCGGCCTTCGGATCGGCTACCTTGCCGCGCCGGACCGCTTCGTCGCCTCGGTCGCCAACCGCCATCTCGTGTCCAACTGGATGGCGACGCCCATGGTGGCCGAGATCGCGACGCGCTGGGTGCAGGACGGCACGGCGCTCGAACTGGTCGAATGGCAGCGCGCTGCAATCCGCCGCCGCCATGCCATTGCAGCCGAAGTGCTGGGCGGTGTCGATTTCCGCTCGCATCCCGAGAGCCTGCATATCTGGTTGCCGCTGCCCGGCGGGCGGGCCGAGGATGGTTTCGTCTCGCAGGCAAGGCTCCAGGGGGTGGCGATCGCGCCCGGCGTATCATTCCGCACATCCGACGCACCATGGACGCCGGCCGTGCGCATCTCGCTGGGCTCCACCGACGAGGCGGAATTGAACGTCGGGCTTGGCGTGGTCGCGAAGCTTCTGCTTGCCGATCCCGAGCATCTGCTGCTCGCCATCTAGGCGGACATGCCCGTTAATTGTGCGGATTCGGGAATATTGTCATGATATTATTTTTCCAATTGACATGATTTCTGGCCTTCCTCATCGTAAGGGCAACTCCTGACGGACATGGGGAATGCATGGCTTCGCCCATCATCAAGATCGACGCGATCAGCAAGAGCTTCGGCGCGCTGAAGGTGCTGGACGACCTGTCGATGCAGGTGATGCCGGGTGAAAAGCTGGCGCTGATCGGCCCTTCCGGCTCGGGCAAGACCACCATCCTGCGCATCCTGATGACGCTGGAACGCATCGACGGCGGCCACATCGAGATCGATGGCGAGCAGCTTTACCACATGCAGAAGAACGGCGGCGAGCTGGTGCCGGCAGATGAACGGCATCTGGCGCGCATGCGGCGGAAGATCGGCATGGTCTTCCAGCTGTTCAACCTGTTTCCGCACAAATCCGTGCTCGACAACGTGACGCTCGCGCCCATGCTGACTCAGAAGATGCCGCGTGAGGCGGCCGAAAAGCGGGCCATGGAACTGCTCGACATGGTGGGCATGGCCGACAAGGCGAAGAATATGCCTTCTCAACTCTCCGGCGGCCAGAAGCAGCGCGTGGCGATCGCCCGCGCGCTGGCGCTCTCGCCGCGGATCATGCTGTTCGACGAGGTGACATCCGCGCTCGACCCGGAACTGGTCGAGGAAGTGCTCAACGTGATGCGCAGGCTGGCCGAAGAGACGGACATGACCATGCTGCTCGTCACGCATGAAATGGGCTTCGCGCACGACTTCGCCGACCGCGTGCTGTTCTTCGACCGCGGCCGCATCGTCGAAGAAGGCGCGCCCGACGACATTTTCCGCAATCCGAAGCAGGAGCGCACGCAAAGCTTCCTGCGGAAGATCATCGCGGCCGGACACCGGGTCTGACCGCGCCACGCACATAACGAACTCCAGAGGAACAGGGAGCAGGACAATGAGGAAGTTGATTGTTGCAGGACTGGCCGGCGCAGCAGCCATAGCCGCCATCGCGCTCGGCGCGCAGGCGCAGGACAACCCCAAGCTCGAGCAGTTGAAGGAACAGGGCTTTGCCCGCATCGCCATCGCCAACGAGCCACCTTTCACCGCGGTTGCGGCCGATGGCAAGGTTTCGGGCGCGGCGCCCGATGTCGCCCGCGTCATCTTCGAGCGTCTGGGCGTGCCGGAAGTCGTCGCCTCCATCTCCGAATACGGCGCGATGATCCCCGGCCTGCAAGCCCGGCGCCACGACGCGGTGACGGCTGGCCTGTTCATGCGGCCCGAGCGCTGCGCGGCCGTGGCCTATTCCGAGCCGGTGCTGTGCGATGCCGAGGCATTTCTGGTGAAGGCCGGAAACCCGAAGGGACTGAATACCTTCGCCGACATCGCCGCCCATGCAGACGCGACCATCGGAGCGCCGGGCGGCGGCACAGAGGAGAGGCTTGCGCTGGAAGCCGGCGTGCCGCGTGACCGCGTTGTCGTGGTGCCTGACGGACAGAGCGGCCTGCGCATGGTGCAGGACGGCCGCATCGACGTCTATTCGCTGCCGGTGCTTTCGATCAGCGACCTGGTTCGCCTCGCCAATGACGACAGCCTCGAGATGATCGCGCCCGTCTCCGACGCGCCGGTCTATTGCGACGGGGCGGCCTTCCGCAAGGGTGACGAGGCCCTGCGCGACGCCTTCGACGTCGAACTGGCGAAGTTGAAGGAATCGGGCGAGTTCGCCCAAATCATCGAGCCCTACGGCTTCTCGGCTGCGGCAGCGATGTCCACCTCGCGCGAGCAGCTCTGCGCGCAGGAGTAGGCGATCGGCCCCGCGCTTCATCATGAGGCGCGGGGCCGTCTTCGTGCGGGGAAACAGCAATCGATGATCGACTGGTCCGGATATATCGGCCTCATCCTGCAGGGCGCGCTGGTGACGATCCAGCTCACCATCATGGGATGCGCGCTGGCGCTGGCGATGGCCTTCATCGCCGGACTGGGCCGTCTTTCGCACCTTGCGCCGGTGCGCTGGCTGGCAACCGCCTATATCGAGTTCTTTCGTGGCACGTCGATATTCGTCCAGCTTTTCTGGGCCTATTTCGTGCTGCCTATCATGGGTTTCGACCTTTCGTCGTTACAGGCCGGGGTTCTGGCGCTGGGACTGAATGTCGGAGCATACGGCGCTGAGGTGGTGCGCGGTGCGGTACAGTCGATCGGCCGCGAGCAGTTCGAGGCGTGCGTGGCGCTGAACCTTTCGCGTTTCCAGACCATGCGCCACGTCATCCTGCCGCAAGCGCTGATCGTGATGCTGCCGACCTTCTGCAACAACGCCATCGAGCTTCTGAAGGCCACGGCAATCGTATCGCTGATCTCGCTGTCCGACATGACGTTCCAGGCGCAGGTTGTGCGCGCGCAGACCGGCAACACGCTCGTCCCGTTCACCACGATCCTCATCCTCTATTTCATGATGGCGATGACGATCTCCACCGCGATGCGCTGGCTCGAACGCCGGCTCGCACGCGGCCTCGACGGAGTGCGTTCGTGATGGAATGGGATTGGGAATTCGTCTGGAGCATCATGCCCACGATGATCGAGGGCGTGAAGATCACCATCCTCGCCACCATCCTGGGCTCGCTGGTCGCAGCCGTGGTGGGGCTGGTGATCGCACTGTTGCGCCGCTCGCCCAACTGGTTCATCTCGCGGCCGGTCGGCTTGTTCGCCGAGTTCATCCGCGGCACCCCGCTGCTGGTGCAGCTCTATTTCCTGTTCTACGTGCTTCCCGGCGCGGGCATATTGCTGTCGCCGCTGGTGGCCGGGGTGATCGGCCTTGGCCTGCACTACGGCACCTATACGGCTGAGGTCTATCGCGGCGGGATTGACAACGTGCCCCGCGGCCAGTGGGAGGCGGCGAAGGCCTGCAATCTCAACCCTACGCAGACATGGTTGCACGTGATCCTGCCGCAGGCGATCCCGCCGATGATCCCGGCGCTGGCGAACTATTTCATCGCCATGTTCAAGGAAACGCCGCTGCTTTCGGCAATCACCGTGCTGGAACTGATGAACCAGGCACGCAGCATCGCCAACACCAACTACCGCTATATCGAGCCGATGACGATGGTGGGTGTGTTCTTCCTCGTCATCTCCATCATCTCCGTCTTCGGCCTGCGGTGGCTGGAACGCCGATACGGCCGTGTGGAGCGCTGAGATGATAGACATCAGCCTTCGCGCCACGAAACCGACACTGGATGCGCGCCCGCTGGAAAAGCGCGTCGGCCTTATCATCCTTGCAACGGACCATACGAGCGAGGTGGACTTCGCCCGTATGGTCGCAAGCGAGCGCATCGGCGTCTATGTCGCGCGCGTCGCCTATGCCAACCCGACCACGCCTGACAATTTGCGCCGCATGCAGCCGTCGCTGAGCCAGGCTGCGGGCCTGATCCTGCCCGACGAGAGGCTGGATGCGATCTGCTATTCCTGCACGTCGGCCTCGGTGGTGATCGGCGACGAAGAGGTCGAACGTGCGATTGTCGCCGGCAAGCCGGGCGCTACGGTAGTGACGCCGCCGATGGCCGCCGTGCGCGGGCTGCGTGCGCTGGGCGCGAAACGGATCAGCGTGCTGACACCTTACACGGTCGAAACGAGCCGCCCGATGGCGGACTATTTCGCCGGCAAAGGCTTCGATATCTCCAGCTTTACATGTCTCGGTTTCGACGACGACCGCGAGATGGCGCGCATTCCGCCCGCATCGATCATCGACCTTGCGAAAGAGGCTACCGCAACGGACGCCGACGCCCTGTTTATTTCCTGCACGGCGCTGCGCGCCGCGATGGTGGCGGCCGACATCGAGACGGAGATCGCCCGGCCTGTCGTCACCAGCAACCAGGCGTCGGCGTGGATGTGCCTGCGACTTTGCGGCGACGAGACGCCACGGCCGGAATTCGGCCGGCTGATGACGCTGGGGGCGGGCAAGTAGCACCATGTCTATGTGTCCGGACGCTTCGCGATGACCGTCACCCTCCGAGAGATCAAAGCCGCGCGCGAGCGGATCGCAGGCAAGGTCGAGCAGACGCCGTGCGTGGTATCACCATCGCTGTCGCAGCTCTGCGGTGCGCCAGTGCATCTGAAGCTCGAACATCGTCAGACGACCGGCAGTTTCAAGCTGCGCGGCGCATCGAATGCCGTCGCGACGCTCAGCGACGACGAGAAGCGCCGCGGGGTCGTGGCGGCGTCAACGGGCAATCACGGACGCGCACTTGCCCACGCAGCAAGACTGGAAGGCATTTCCGCCACTATCTGCATGTCGCGGCTGGTGCCGCGCAACAAGCTGGACGAGATCGAGCGCCTGAGCGCCTCCATCCGCATCGTCGGAGACAGTCAGGACGACGCGCAAGTGGAGGTCGAGCGACTGGTGGCTGACGAGGGCATGACCAGGGTGCCTCCTTTCGACCACGCCGGGGTCATAGCGGGACAAGGCACGCTCGGGCTGGAAATTGGTGAGCAGGTACCGGATCTCGACACCGTTCTAGTGCCGCTTTCTGGCGGCGGGCTTGCTGCCGGTGTGGCCGCTGCGGTGAAGGGCATGCACCCGCGGGCAAAAATCATCGGCGTCACCATGGCCCAGGGCGCTGCGATGAAGGCGAGCCTTGACGCCGGCAGACCGGTACAGGTGCGCGAGGAGCCGACACTGGCGGATTCGCTTGGCGGCGGCATCGGCCTCGACAACAGCCTCACCTTCGCCATGTGCCGCGATCTGCTGGACGACGTGGTGCTGCTTTCCGAAGACGAGATCGCCGCCGGTGTCGTCCATGCCTATGAGCAGGAACGAGAGATCGTCGAAGGCGCCGGCGCGGTGGGGATCGGCGCGCTGCTCGCGGGCAAGGTGAAGCCTGCCGGGCCGATCGTGCTCATCCTTTCCGGCCGCAACATCGACATGAGCGTGCACCGGCGCGTTGTCTGCGGCCAGAGACCCTTTGCTGGGGAGCGGGCCGCATGAGCCGCATGACCATCCTGACCGAGGCGGAGTTGCGTCGTATCGTGCCGCTGGACCTCCAAGCTGTGGCCTGCGTTGAAAACGCTTTTGAAGCGCTGGCGACCAAGCCGGTCGCGATGCCGCCGATCCTGCGGCTCGACATTCCCGAGCATCGCGGCGAGGTCGACGTTAAGACGGCCTATGTTCCGGGGGTCGACGGGTTCGCGATCAAGATCAGCCCCGGCTTCTTCGACAATCCCCAGATCGGCCTGCCTAGCGTCAACGGCATGATGGTGCTGCTCTCGGCGAGGACCGGACTGGTGGAGGCGTTGCTGCTCGACAACGGCTACCTTACCGACGTGCGCACGGCAGCGGCCGGTGCGGTAGCGGCGAAACATCTGTCGCGGGCCGATTCCAGTGTCGCCGCGATCTTCGGCGCGGGCATGCAGGCGCGACTGCAGCTCAAGGCGCTTATGCTGGTGCGACCGATCCGCGAAGCCCGCATCTGGGCACGCGACTGGGTCAAGGCGGAGGCGTTGGCCGCAAAGCTGCGCGAGGAACTGGGCATTGTCGTGCGCGCGGAAAACGACGGTGCGAAAGCCGTCGCCGGCGCAGACATCATCGTCACCACCACGCCCAGCGAAACGCCGATCATAAAGGCTGATTGGCTGTCGGCCGGGCAGCACGTCACGGCGATGGGCTCCGACGCCGAGCACAAGAACGAGATCGACCCGAAGGCCATAGGCGCAGCCAGCCTCTATGTTGCCGACAGCCTAAAACAGACGCGCCTGCTGGGCGAACTGCATCACGCCATCAGTGCCGGGCACGTGAAGGCAGAGACGGAGTTTCCGGAGCTGGGCCAGATCGTTGCCCGAAAGAGGGCGGGACGCCGCTCGCCGTCTGCCATCACCATCTGCGACCTGACCGGCACCGGGGTTCAGGACACGGCCATCGCCACGCTTGCGCGCGACCGCGCAGCAGCCGCCCGCGCAGGCACGACATTTGAAAGCTGATCGAGGAAAGCCCGTTTCATGAGTTCCCCAAATCTCAAGTTCACGCGTGAGGAATATTCCGAGCGGCTGGCGAAGACCCGCCGCGCGATGGAGGCCAAGGGCATCGACGTTCTGATCGTCAGCGACCCCTCGAACATGGCTTGGCTGACCGGCTATGACGGCTGGTCGTTCTACGTGCATCAGGCCGTGATCGTTCCCCCGACCGGCGAGCCGGTGTGGTACGGGCGGGGGCAGGATGCCAACGGCGCCAAGCGCACAGCCTACCTCGCGCACGACAACATCATCGGATACGCCGATCACTACGTGCAGTCGACCGAGCGACACCCGATGGACTTCCTCTCGCAAGTGCTGGTCGAACGAAAGCTCGACAAGCTGACTATCGGCGTCGAGATGGACAATTACTGGTTCTCGGCCGCAGCTTTCGCGGCCTTGCAGAAGGGGCTCCCAAACGCGCGCTTCGTTGACGCCACAGCGCTGGTGAACTGGCAGCGGGCGGTGAAGAGCGCGACCGAGATCGACTACATGCGCAAGGCCGGCCGCATCGTGGAAGCCATGCACGCGCGCATCCTCGACAAAGTCGAAGTGGGCATGCGCAAATGCGATCTGGTGGCCGAGATATACGACGCCGGCACGCGCGGCGTGGACGGGATCGGCGGTGACTATCCGGCAATAGTGCCCCTGCTGCCCTCTGGCGCGGATGCGTCTGCCCCGCATCTCACATGGGACGACAAGCCGATGCGCGCGAACGAAGGCACGTTCTTCGAGATCGCAGGCTGCTACAACCGTTATCACCTGCCGCTGTCGCGCACTGTCTTCCTCGGCAAACCTACGCAAGCCTTCCTCGACGCCGAAAAGGCGACGCTGGAAGGCATGGAGGCGGGGCTCGCCGCAGCGAAGCCGGGCAACGCCTGCGAGGACATAGCCAACGCGTTCTTTGCCGTGCTGAAGAAGTACGGCATCGTAAAGGACAACCGCACCGGCTACTCCATCGGCCTGTCCTATCCGCCGGACTGGGGCGAGCGCACGATGAGCCTGCGGCCGGGTGACAAGACCGAACTCCGGCCCGGCATGACCTTCCATTTCATGACCGGGCTCTGGCTGGAAGATATGGGGCTCGAGATCACCGAATCGATCCTGATTACCGATACGGGCGTGGAGTGCCTGTCGAACGTGCCGCGAAAGCTCTTCGTGAAGGATTGAGTGGAGATGCTCGACCAGAACCAGCGTCCCTCGCCCATCTCGCCAACGATCGATCTCGATGCGCGAGGCGTGCAGCACGGCTTCCTGCGGCTTCCACACAGCCGCGACGATTCCGCGTGGGGATCGGTGATGATCCCCATCGCCATGATCCGCAACGGCAGCGGGCCGACGGCACTGCTGACCGGCGGCAACCATGGCGACGAATATGAGGGCCCGCTGGCGCTCTACGAGCTGGCGCGCACGCTCGACCCGGCGGACGTCTCGGGCACGGTCATCATCGTGCCGGCGCTCAACTACCCGGCCTTTCGCGCCGGCACCCGCACATCGCCCATCGACAAGGGCAACATGAACCGGTCCTTTCCCGGAGCGCCGGACGGTACGGTTACGCAGAAGATAGCCGACTACGTGCAGCGTCATCTGCTGCCGCGCGCCGACATCGTGCTCGACTTTCACTCCGGCGGGCGCACACTCGATTTCGTGCCGTTCTGCGCCGCCCACATCCTGCCCGACAAGGCGCAGGAAGCGAGGGCCTTCGCTGCAGTGGAGGCGTTTGCCGCACCCTACTCGGTGAAGATGCTGGAGATCGATGCAGTCGGCATGTTCGATACCGCAGTCGAGGAAATGGGCAAGGTTTTCGTCACCACCGAGCTTGGCGGTGGCGGCACCGCACGTGCCGAAACCGTGCGTATCGCGCGCAAGGGCGTGATGAACGTGCTGCGCCACACAGGGATCGTGGCCGGTGCGGTCGAGAGGACGCCGACTTCATGGCTCGACATGCCGGACGGCGACTGTTTCTCGTTCGCGGAGGACGACGGGATGATCGAAACCATTGTCGATCTGGGAGAACGGGTCCAGCGTGGCGTGGTTGTTGCCCGTATCCACGGAACGGGACGCACGGGCATCGCGCCGATCGAAATCAAGGCGAAGATGGACGGCATTCTGGCTGCACGCCATTTTCCGGGCCTAGTGAAGGCGGGCGATTGCGCCGCCGTGGTGGCTGTGCCGCAAGGCTGACTGCGCGATCGCTGACAGCGAGGTGTCAGCAGCGTCGCCTATGGCTTGAGCCTGCGGCTGCAAAGCCGTCACGAAGCTGGTATATGCGTGCGCCGTGCGCGGGGGCGATCCGCCCCTGCGTCAAAAGCGGCAGCATGGAACCATCCCGATGAACCTTACATCGCCCGGCGCAACGTTCACCCATGCCGCGCAGGACGCTCTTGCGATATCCGCCCGCGGCATGGTCAAGATATTCGGCGAACTGCGTGCAGTGGACGGCATAGACCTCGACGTCCCACGCGGGGTGATCTTCGCGATTCTCGGGCCGAACGGCGCAGGCAAGACGACGCTCATGCGGATGCTTGCCACACTGGCTACACCCGATGCAGGCAGCGCCGCCGTGATGGGCCACGACCTCGTCACGGAGCCACATGCGGTGCGTGGGGCGATAGCCATGACAGGCCAGTTCGCCTCGCTGGACGAGGATCTGACCGGTCGCGAGAACCTTATCCTGCTATCCAGGCTTTGGGGGTTTCGCCGGCGGCAGGCCAAGGATCGCGCCGACGAGTTGCTGGCCGCCTTCGACCTTGCCGATGCGGGCGGCAAGCAGGTGAAGGACTATTCCGGCGGCATGCGCCGCAGGCTCGACATAGCAGCCTCGCTGATCGTCACGCCCGGGGTGCTGTTCCTCGACGAGCCCACGACCGGGCTCGATCCGAAGGCACGGCAGAGCGTATGGCGGATGATCCGATCGCTGGCGGCGTCCGGCGTCACCATCCTGCTGACCACGCAGTACCTGGACGAGGCCGACCAGCTTGCCGCGCGCATCGCCGTGATCGACCATGGCCGCAAGATCGCGGAGGGTACAAGCCGCGAACTGAAGGCCGCCACCGGGTCGGGTTTCCTTCACGTCGCGCTTGCCGACGCGGCAAGAATCGACGAGGCCGCTCGCCTGCTTGAAGCCAAGCTCGGCGGCAGCGTCCAGCGAAGCGTGGAGGGCGCCGAGCTTTCCGTGATGGCTGGTTCGCCGCAACGCGCCAACGAGGCGCTGGCAGCTCTCATCGCCGCCGGCATCGAGCTTGCCGATTTTTCCATGGGCTCACCGAGCCTCGACGAGGTCTTCTTCGCCTTGACGGGCGGACCGGCGCAGCCCGCCGGACAGAAGGAGGTGGAGCGATGAACGGTACTGCGACCGATGCCCTGATGCTGCGGCCGGTGGCGCGGCCTGAACCACCTTCGGCCTTCTCAAACGCGCTGGTCTTCGGCTGGCGGGCCGTCCTCAAGTTCAAACATGTGCCCGAACAGCTGTTCGATCTGGTGATGACGCCGATCATGTTCACGCTGCTGTTCACCTTCGTCTTCGGCGGCGCGCTGGCCGGCTCGACGGGCGACTATCTGCAGTTCTTCCTGCCCGGCATTCTCGTGCAGACCATCGTCTTCAACGCCGTCTATTCCGGCATGGGCCTTTCGACAGACCTTTCCAAAGGGCTTTTCGACCGGTTTCGTTCGTTGCCGATCTGGTCGCTCTCCCCGTTCGCCGGGTTGATGGTCGGGGATGTGCTTCGCCACCTGATCGCGGGCGGCATCATCCTGACGATCGGGCTGATCCTCGGCTATCGTCCGGAGGCCGGCATCGTCGGCGTAATCGCCGCCTTCGCGCTGCTGGTCGCAATCGGCTTTGGAACGGGCTGGCTGTTCATCGTTCTGGGGCTGATGGTCCGTACGCCGACGACCGTCATGACGCTGGGCTTCACCTTCCTGTTTCCAGTCGTGTTCGCGTCGAACATCATGGTCGATCCCGCCACCATGCCAGCCTGGTTGCGCGCCTTCGTGGACGTGAACCCGGTGTCGCTGATGACGACCGCGATGCGCGGCCTGATGGCGGGCAATGCTACGCCCGGACAAATCGCGCTGGCGCTGGCCGCGCCGATCGTGCTCACGCTGCTGCTCGCGCCCGTGACGCTCTGGCTCTATCGCAGACGCTGACGGTCACTCCGAGGCTGCCGGCAGAGTCACGACGAAACGTGCGCCGCCATCGGGCGGCGTCTCGTGGCGCACTGTGCCGTGGTGACGCCCAGCTATCTGGCGAACAAGCGCCAGACCCAACCCCCAGCCGCCGGCGGCCTCGCCTCGCCCCGAAGGTCGATAGAACGGCTCGAAGAGACGATCTCCTTCAATCTGGGCAATGCCCGCGCCATGGTCGCGGACAGAGAGCTCGGCGAAACCGTCTGCGCGCGTAACCTCGACCGCGACAGGCGGCGCGCCGTGGCGCAATGCATTCTGCATGAGGTTGCGCGCGAGGCGCCCGAGAAGCCGTGCATTGCCGGACACGATGACGGCCTCCCCCGTGACCGGGATACCGTGGCGCGCGCCTTCCTCAGCTGCCAGCGCCAGCAGATCGACCCTGTCGGTCAGTTCGAGGTTCTCGACGTGATCGAGGCGGCTCGCTAGCAATATTTCTTCCACCAGTTCGTCGAGCTCGGCAAGGTTGCGGATGATCTCCCGCCGGTGCCGTTCCTCCGGTTGCTCCCCGTGAAGGTCGCTCGCCATCCTCAGCCGCGCCAGCGGCGAGCGCAGTTCGTGACTGGCATTGGCCAGCAACGACCGGTGGGAGGTCACCAGTTGCTCGATACGCGCCGCCGCATTGTTGAAGCTTGCGGCGACCGCCGCTACTTCGTCCTTGCCGTGCACCGGGACGCGCCGCGACAGGTCGCCCTCACCCCATGCCTCGACACCGTGCCGCAATCCCTCCAGACGCCGCGTCAGGTGACGCACGACTGGCCATGCGGCCAACGCGGTCACGCCGGCGATCAAGGCCAGCCAAACCAGCGGACTGCCGCGTGGCGCGCCGAAAGGCGTGCCGACGCGCGCTACCAGCACGCGACCATCCTCCAGTTGCACCGTAAACCGATGACCCTTGCTGCTCAAAAGCTTGCGCCGTTCGCCCGGCGGCGGAAACGAAGGCGGCTCGCCGACTGTCGCCTGCGCCTCGCCATTGGCGTCGAAGATCGCGATATCGGCGTCAAACGCCTCACCCAGCCGGTCGAGCACGATTTGCGTTTCCGCAGGTGTCGCGTCGGACGGCAGCATCGCCGACAGGATCGCATCTCGCCTGCTCGACCAGCTGCGATCCTCTTCGTCGTTGCTTAGCCACAGAAAGGCACCGCTCGCCATCGCCAGCACGACGAGGCTGGCGAGAAGCGTCAGGTAGACCTTGAGGAACAGGCTGCTCTTCATCAGTCCTGATCCTGCCGGCGTGCGAAGATGTAGCCCGCGCCGCGCACGGTGATGATGCGGCGCGGCAGTTTCGGCTCGTCCTCGATGGCGGCGCGGATGCGCGATATGTGGACGTCTATTGATCGGTCGAACGCGTCGAACGCCTCGCCCTTCACCTTGTCCATGAGTTGCTCCCGCGAAAGGGTGCGGCCGGCATTTTCTGCAAGCGCCACGAGCAGATCAAACTGATGACCGGTCATGACGCAGTCGCGACCGTCTATGCGGGCAGCACGCGAGCCCGGGTCGATCTCCAGCCGGCCGAAGCGCAGCAGCCTGTTGTCCACGCCACGGACGCCGCGCCGGCGCAAAATGGCCTTGAGGCGGGCAAGCAACTCACGCGGGTTGAAGGGCTTCGGCAGGTAGTCGTCCGCGCCCAGTTCCAAACCGACGATGCGGTCGGTTTCCTCCCCCTTGGCCGTGAGCATGAGTACCGGAACGTCCGACGCAGCCCGGATGCGCCGGCATGTCTCGAACCCGTCCAGATCCGGCAGCATCACGTCTAGAATGACCGCGTCGGGGGCGTTGCGGGCAAGCTCCGCCAACCCGGCCGTCGCGGTCGGGGCAGTGCGCACGGCAAAGCCGCTGCCTGAAAGATAGTCCACGAGCATGGCGGAAAGCCGCGTATCGTCATCGACGATCAGTATGTCATCCGCCATGCGCTGCCGGTCTCCGGGTTCGGTCGCTTCGCGCGACCTTACCACCGGCGTTGCGATGCGCGCTCCTGGAAATGTTCCGCAAGAGCCGCGCGCTGGTCCGGCGTCAGCACTTCCGCGGCCTCGATCAGCGCGGCGGTAACGCGACGCGACGCCTCGTCGAGCGCGCCGATGCGTTCGGCCCGCAGCGTTTCTGCAGCCGCCGGGTCGATGGTTTCGGCGCCGATAATCTCCACGATCGCTTCCCTGGTGTGCCGGAACTCGCGCATCAGCGGCCGCAATTCCGCCCGCGCGTCGTCGATGATCGCCCAGATTCGCTCTTCCTGCTCCGGCGTCGCGTTTACGGCGTCCAGCGCACGACCGAACCCACGGCCGGCAAAACCCATGCCATGGTTCATACCCGTCTTCATGACGAAGCGGCCCATGCCGTCCCCTCCGCCCATTGCACCGGCAACCCCGATGCCGCCAAGCACCAGAACGGTGATGCCGCCTGCCACGACCCAGCCACGGGTTCGGCTCCGCGGCGGAAGTATCTCGATTTCCTTTTCCTGTTCCATCCTGAAACTCCCTTCCTGCCCGGCAACGATTGCCGCGATGGAAGCAGGTTAGGCCTGAACTGTTTCGCCCTTTGCAGGCCAGTGTAAAGAAATGTGAAGCACGCCTGGGTTCGGCTGGGTAGGCCAACACCCGCGCAAGGCAAGTCCCCTCACCGTCCCGCCGACGACAAGTTTTTGTGACTTGGCTGCGATGAACCGCGCGCGGTCCGGGCCCGTAGATTGGCCCGAGACGACCCCTGGTCTCTCCCCCAGAAACCAACCGAGAGGAAGCAAGGATGCTCAAGAGATTGTTGATTTCCGGTGCGGCTGCCGTCGCGATGACCACATCCGTGCTGGCCGCCGACATCGTCGATACCGCCAGCCAGGCCGGCAACTTCACAACCCT
>NZ_VSZS01000001.1 GCF_008180155.1 Neoaquamicrobium microcysteis
CGACCAGCCCCGCGTTGGAAGCGCGTCAAGCGCCGCATCAAGCTGGCGCTCGAAATCCTGCAGCTGCTTTTTGAGTTTTTGGTCCATTATCGCCCGGCTTCGTGGGGGGGGCGCGCTAGGTTTACATGCACGCGGTCATGAAGGTCCCGCACTTCAGGTCCCGGGCGGTGACATACCAAGACCTTCGTAGATGCCTTTTAACTTAGCCCAAGCC
>NZ_VSZS01000002.1 GCF_008180155.1 Neoaquamicrobium microcysteis
CGACCAGCCCCGCGTTGGAAGCGCGTCAAGCGCCGCATCAAGCTGGCGCTCGAAATCCTGCAGCTGCTTTTTGAGTTTTTGGTCCATTATCGCCCGGCTTCGTGGGGGGGGGCGCGCTAGGTTTACATGCACGCGGTCATGAAGGTCCCGCACTTCAGGTCCCGGGCGGTGACATACCAAGACCTTCGTAGATGCCTTTTAACTTAGCCCAAGCC
>NZ_VSZS01000003.1 GCF_008180155.1 Neoaquamicrobium microcysteis
TTTAGAGAGGACGTTGGAATGCCCCAGAAGAAGCACAAGCCCGAAGAGATCGTCGCGAAGCTGCGCCAGGTCGATGTCTTGTTGTCGCAAGGTCGATCGGTTGGTGAAGCGTGTCCGTCGTCAGGGTTTTTGGGACAACC
This sequence comes from Neoaquamicrobium microcysteis, assembly GCF_008180155.1. Lineage (GTDB taxonomy): Bacteria > Pseudomonadota > Alphaproteobacteria > Rhizobiales > Rhizobiaceae > Aerobium > Aerobium microcysteis. The sequence continues at coordinate 141 of NZ_VSZS01000003.1, forward strand.
GGCGGCGTGAGCTAACGGAGGCTCTGGTCCATCAGGTTTGTCACATTAGGCCGCTGCATCTCGATGAAGCAAGCGGCGC
>NZ_VSZS01000004.1 GCF_008180155.1 Neoaquamicrobium microcysteis
CACGCTGACCATCGCGCTGCAGGCTTCTGCCTGCGACAGCGCCAGGGTGGTGCAGCGGCCGCGGCTGTTGTCCGACAACGGCCCCTCTTACGTCTCTTCCGACCTGGCCGCATGGCTATCCGACAAGGGCATGGAACATACGCGCGGGGCGCCCTGCCATCCTCAGACCCAAGGCAAGATCGAGCGATGGCACCAGACGTTGAAGAACCGCATCCTGCTCGAA
>NZ_VSZS01000005.1 GCF_008180155.1 Neoaquamicrobium microcysteis
CGTCGTGCCGCCCTGGTATTCTTCAGGCTTCAGCTTGCGGCTGCGCGCGCGGGCGGCAAGGTCCTTCATCTCGTTGGAGATGACCGACAGCGTCTTTTCGTCGGCCCTGCGGACGATCGGCGTGATCAGACCGCCCGGGATGGAGACGGCGACGCCGACATCGGCATGCCTGTGCTTCAGCATGCCGCCCTCGGTCCACGAGACGTTGGCGTCGGGCACCTGC
>NZ_VSZS01000006.1 GCF_008180155.1 Neoaquamicrobium microcysteis
CGTCGTGCCGCCCTGGTATTCTTCAGGCTTCAGCTTGCGGCTGCGCGCGCGGGCGGCAAGGTCCTTCATCTCGTTGGAGATGACCGACAGCGTCTTTTCGTCGGCCCTGCGCACGATCGGCGTGATCAGACCGCCCGGGATGGAGACGGCGACGCCGACATCGGCATGCCTGTGCTTCAGCATGCCGCCCTCGGTCCACGAGACGTTGGCGTCGGGCACCTGC
>NZ_VSZS01000007.1 GCF_008180155.1 Neoaquamicrobium microcysteis
AACAAATTTCTGCTCAGGTCCCATTTGAACTGCAAAGCGTTACACTCCAGTCTCGCGCAAACAATTGAAATTGCACAATACGCGGATCTCAATTGAAACGTAAATCGACAGCTGGGGGTGGTTCTACCTGTCGACCGTGCTCGACGACTTCTCTCGCTACATCATCGCCTGGAAGCTGTGCACCACGATGAAGGCCGAGGACGTCACCGACACGCTGACCATCGCGCTGCAGGCTTCT
>NZ_VSZS01000008.1 GCF_008180155.1 Neoaquamicrobium microcysteis
ACGATCGGCGTGATCAGACCGCCCGGGATGGAGACGGCGACGCCGACATCGGCATGCCTGTGCTTCAGCATGCCGCCCTCGGTCCACGAGACGTTGGCGTCGGGCACCTGCCGGAGTGCCGCGGCAAACGCCTTGATGACGAGGTCGTTGACCGACAGCTTGTAGGCCGGCTCTTCGCCCTTCTCGCCCTTGAGGGTGGGGGCTGCGTCATTCAGCTGCTTGCGCAGCGCCAGAAGCGCGTCGATCTCGCAGTCGAG
>NZ_VSZS01000009.1 GCF_008180155.1 Neoaquamicrobium microcysteis
TTACCCGGAGGGCTTGGGTGGCCACCGGGCTGACCAAAGGGGAAGAGCGGCGTGCGGGATTGGCCTCGTCCGGTCGACGGGGTCGGGGATTGCGCGAGGGCGAAAGCCGTTTCGCAAGGCTCCACTGTCCCGGCCCCGCCTGCGACCAAGACCTACGGCCTTCGGGCACAGGGGATCGGTAGCGGGGCAAGCAGCGTCGGCGGTGTGCGCCCGTCGGGCATCGTTTATTACCAAAGCAGCGCTGCCGATCTGACCCGGCA
>NZ_VSZS01000010.1 GCF_008180155.1 Neoaquamicrobium microcysteis
TTACCCGGAGGGCTTGGGTGGCCACCGGGCTGACCAAAGGGGAAGAGCGGCGTGCGGGATTGGCCTCGTCCGGTCGACGGGGTCGGGGATTGCGCGAGGGCGAAAGCCGTTCCGCAAGGCTCCACTGTCCCGGCCCCGCCTGCGACCAGGACCTACGGCCTTCGGGCACAGGGGATCGGTAGCGGGGCAAGCAGCGTCGGCGGTGTGCGCCCGTCGGGCATCGTTTATTACCAAAGCAGCGCTGCCGATCTGACCCGGCA
>NZ_VSZS01000011.1 GCF_008180155.1 Neoaquamicrobium microcysteis
TTGTGCAATTTCAATTGTTTGCGCGAGACTGGAGTGTAACGCTTTGCAGTTCAAATGGGACCTGAGCAGAAATTTGTTACACCCAAAATGGGATTGATCGACCAGTCGATCGACCATGGTCAGCGTTTGAATTCTGCCCTTCAAGCCGCCTTTGCACAAGCCGTGAACCTAACACTTCAATCGAGACTCTGGGCGCAAAAGTCTCAATTGAACTATCCAACTTTCTCTAAATCCGCGCCAGTCCCTGTTTGAAGTGTAAATCGACA
>NZ_VSZS01000012.1 GCF_008180155.1 Neoaquamicrobium microcysteis
CGTCTGGTGCCATCGCTCGATCTTGCCTTGGGTCTGAGGATGGCAGGGCGCCCCGCGCGTATGTTCCATGCCCTTGTCGGATAGCCACGCGGCCAGGTCGGAAGAGACGTAGGAGGGGCCGTTGTCGGACAACAGCCGCGGCCGCTGCACCACCTTGGCGCTGTCGCAGCCAGAAGCCTGCAGCGCGATGGTCAGCGTGTCGGTGACGTCCTCGGCCTTCATCGTGGTGCACAGCTTCCAGGCGATGATGTAGCGAGAGAAGTCGTCGAGCACGGTCGACA
>NZ_VSZS01000013.1 GCF_008180155.1 Neoaquamicrobium microcysteis
CTTCGCACCACCTTCGAGGGTGAAAGTCACGTCGCTGCCCTGGACGGTGGCGGCGGTCATGCCTTCGGTGAGGTCGGACGACGCCACGTTGCCGGGTACGACGTGATAGGTGAGGATCGACACGAGCTGATCGCGGTTCTCCTCCTTCAGCAGGTCGTCCACCGTACCTTCCGGCAGCGCCGCGAATGCTTCGTCGGTGGGTGCGAAGACCGTGAACGGACCCTCGCCTTGCAGTGTCTCGACCAAGCCCGCAGCCTCGGCAGCCGCAAGCAGGGTTGTGAAGTTGCCGGCCTGGCTGGCGGTATCGACGATGTCGGCGGCCAGCACGGATGTGGTCATCGCGACGGCAGCCGCACC
>NZ_VSZS01000014.1 GCF_008180155.1 Neoaquamicrobium microcysteis
CTTCGCACCACCTTCGAGGGTGAAAGTCACGTCGCTGCCCTGGACGGTGGCGGCGGTCATGCCTTCGGTGAGGTCGGACGACGCCACGTTGCCGGGTACGACGTGATAGGTCAGGATCGACACGAGCTGGTCGCGGTTCTCCTCCTTCAGCAGGTCGTCCACCGTGCCTGCCGGCAGCGCCGCGAATGCTTCGTCGGTCGGTGCGAAGACCGTGAACGGACCGTCGCCTTTCAGTGTCTCGACCAGGCCCGCAGCCTCGGCAGCCGCAAGCAGGGTTGTGAAGTTGCCGGCCTGGCTGGCGGTATCGACGATGTCGGCGGCCAGCACGGATGTGGTCATCGCGACGGCAGCCGCACC
>NZ_VSZS01000015.1 GCF_008180155.1 Neoaquamicrobium microcysteis
AGACCAGCATCGACATCGGGTTTTCGACGGTCTTTTTGAACGCCGCGAGCAATTCGGCGCCGAGTGCGCCGTCGACGGCGCGATGGTCGGTCGACAGCGTCACCGACATCACCGTCGCTACGGCAAGCTGACCGCCCTTCACCACCGCCCGCTGCTCGCCCGCGCCCACCGCCAGGATGGTCGCATGCGGCGGGTTGATGACGGCCGCGAAGTCCTTGATCCCGAACATGCCAAGGTTCGACACCGCCGTCGTGCCGCCCTGGTATTCTTCAGGCTTCAGCTTGCGGCTGCGCGCGCGGGCGGCAAGGTCCTTCATCTCGTTGGAGATGACCGACAGCGTCTTTTCGTCGGCCCTGCG
>NZ_VSZS01000016.1 GCF_008180155.1 Neoaquamicrobium microcysteis
TGGCTATCCGACAAGGGCATGGAACATACGCGCGGGGCGCCCTGCCATCCTCAGACCCAAGGCAAGATCGAGCGATGGCACCAGACGTTGAAGAACCGCATCCTGCTCGAAAACTACTTCCTGCCGGGTGATCTCGAGCAGCAGGTCGCGGCGTTCGTCGATCACTACAACCACCGCCGCTACCACGAGAGCCTCGACAATCTCACCCCTGCCGACGTCTACTTCGGGCGCGGCGATATCATCACGCTGGAAAGGGAAAGGATCAAACGCGAAACCATCAAACAGCGCCGCTTGCTTCATCGAGATGCAGCGGCCTAATGTGACAAACCTGATGGACCAGAGCCTCCGTTAGCTCACGCCGCC
>NZ_VSZS01000017.1 GCF_008180155.1 Neoaquamicrobium microcysteis
GACGGTGCGGCCGCCTTCGCGGATGGCGAAGCGCAGCTTCTCTTCCATCGCGATCGGCACGATCAGCGTCACGTCGACCGTGATGTTGTCGCCCGGCATCACCATCTCCGTGCCTTCCGGCAGCGTCACGATGCCCGTCACGTCCGTCGTGCGGAAGTAGAACTGCGGACGGTAGTTGGTGAAGAACGGCGTGTGACGGCCACCCTCCTCCTTCGTCAGGATGTAGGCTTCAGCCTTGAACTTCGTGTGCGGCTTCACCGTGCCCGGCTTGCACAGCACCTGGCCGCGCTCCACGTCCTCACGGCCAACGCCGCGGATCAGCGCGCCGATGTTGTCGCCAGCCTGGCCCTGGTCGAGCAGCTTGCGGAACATCTCGACGCCGGTA
>NZ_VSZS01000018.1 GCF_008180155.1 Neoaquamicrobium microcysteis
GACGGTGCGGCCGCCTTCGCGGATGGCGAAGCGCAGCTTCTCTTCCATCGCGATCGGCACGATCAGCGTCACGTCGACCGTGATGTTGTCGCCCGGCATCACCATCTCCGTACCTTCCGGCAGCGTCACGATGCCCGTCACGTCCGTCGTGCGGAAGTAGAACTGCGGACGGTAGTTGGTGAAGAACGGCGTGTGACGGCCACCCTCCTCCTTCGTCAGGATGTAGGCTTCCGCCTTGAACTTCGTGTGCGGCTTCACCGTGCCCGGCTTGCAAAGCACCTGGCCGCGCTCCACGTCCTCACGGCCAACGCCGCGGATCAGCGCGCCGATGTTGTCGCCAGCCTGGCCCTGGTCGAGCAGCTTGCGGAACATCTCGACGCCGGTA
>NZ_VSZS01000019.1 GCF_008180155.1 Neoaquamicrobium microcysteis
ATGGCCAAAGGTAAATTTGAGCGTAACAAGCCGCATGTGAACATCGGCACGATTGGTCACGTCGATCATGGCAAGACGTCTCTGACGGCGGCGATCACGAAGTATTTTGGCGAGTTCAAGGCGTATGACCAGATCGACGCTGCTCCCGAGGAGCGGGCCCGCGGCATCACGATCTCGACGGCGCACGTCGAGTACGAGACCGAGGCGCGCCACTACGCCCACGTCGACTGCCCCGGCCACGCCGACTATGTGAAGAACATGATCACGGGCGCCGCGCAGATGGACGGTGCGATCCTGGTGGTTTCGGCTGCCGACGGCCCGATGCCGCAGACCCGCGAGCACATCCTGCTTGCCCGTCAGGTCGGCGTCCCGGCGATCGTGGTGTTCCTGAACAAGGTCGACCAGGTCGACGATCC
>NZ_VSZS01000020.1 GCF_008180155.1 Neoaquamicrobium microcysteis
CAGCTTCGCGACGATCTCTTCGGGCTTGTGCTTCTTCTGGGGCATTCCAACGTCCTCTCTATCGGCCAAATAGCCTACTTCAGGGAGGACCACTTTTCAGGAGGCAGGCCATCGCCTCGGGGTGGCGCCGCACCACTCCAAAGATTTATACTGAAGAGGATAAGACCTATGAAGGCGCCGGTCTCTGCCACGATCAGAGGCAGTGAGAACCACAGCGCCTCGGTGTTGATCGAATAAAGCCAGCGCCAGCCTATATACCAGGCGCCAAATACCAGGCTCATCGTCAAGAGAAACTGTGTGGACAGTTCGCGGACCGGCGAGGTTGGCAGCGGTGTCCATGGCTCCTGCCGCTCAAAACGCGACGTCGGCAACTTCATTCAGTTGTCAACGGCGGAGCAAAACCAGGCCGTTGGGCGGCGCAAAAGTAGGCCACTTGGCGCCGCAAGCGGGGAACGGCGGGAGGGCGTAGCCCGACTAGAGTTTCCCGCTTGCG
>NZ_VSZS01000021.1 GCF_008180155.1 Neoaquamicrobium microcysteis
GCCAGCCTGGCCCTGGTCGAGCAGCTTGCGGAACATCTCGACGCCGGTAACCGTCGTCTTCGACGTCGCACGGATGCCGACGATCTCGACTTCCTCGCCAACCTTCACGATACCGCGCTCGACGCGACCCGTCACCACCGTGCCGCGGCCCGAGATCGAGAACACGTCCTCGATCGGCATCAGGAACGGCTGGTCGATCGGACGCTCGGGCGTCGGGATGTAGGCGTCGACCTCGGCCATCAGCTTGCGAACCGCGTTCTCGCCGATCTCCCTGTTGGAGTCTTCGAGAGCGGCCAGCGCCGAACCCGGAACGATCGGAACGTCGTCGCCCGGGAATTCGTACATCGACAGAAGCTCGCGAACCTCGAGCTCGACCAGCTCCAGCAGCTCAGGATCGTCGACCTGGTCGACCTTGTTCAGGAACACCACGATCGCCGGGACGCCGACCTGACGGGCAAGCAGGATGTGCTCGCGGGTCTGCGGCATCGGGCCGTCGGCAGCC